>NZ_JAUSXF010000001.1:1317550-1976325 GCF_030816475.1 Arthrobacter pascens
TACGTTCGTAGAGAACGGGACCTTCCAGACCGAGTGGGAATCCATGGCGGCCTTCCGGGGTGTGTCTGAGGGCTCCAGCACCAGGTTCGCGCTGGCCAAGCGTGAACCGCTGAAAATGGAGCACGAGGCGTTTCGGGATGCGGTACTGGGCAAGTCCATGAATATCGTCACCATGGCCGAGGGGTTGGAGACGCTGCGTGTGGCAGAAGCCGTTTTGGAGTCTGCCAGGACCGGCGCCGTCGTTACCCTCCAGGTCCCGGAGAGGGAGCCCCGGAGGCAGTAAATATCAGCTGTTGGCCTGCACCCGGTTTGTTTGCCGCCGCCGGCCGGCCCCGATGTGGAATGCGGCCGGCAACCGTCGGGCGGCCACGTCAAGGTAACCTTGACCAGTAAACCCGGGCACTCGTGTGCCCTGCACCCCACCACACAGGAGAGTTTGTGACTGCTGACCTCGTCATCGTAGGGTCTGGCTTTTTTGGCCTGACAATCGCAGAACAGGCCGCCACCGAGCTTGGTCTGAAGGTTGTCGTCATGGACAGACGCCACCACATCGGTGGCAACGCCTACAGCGAGAACGAAGAGCAGACGGGCATCGAGGTGCACCGCTACGGGGCACACCTGTTCCACACCTCCAACGAGCGGGTCTGGGAGTACGTCAACCGTTTCACCACGTTCACAAACTACGTCCACAAGGTTTACGGGGTGCACAAGGGCGAGGTCTACTCGCTGCCCATCAACCTGGCGACCATCAACCAGTTCTTCCGGGCCAATCTGACTCCAGGCCAGGCCGAGGCCCTGATCCGGGAGCAGGCCGGCGAACTGGCAGGAACGGATCCCCAGAACCTCAACGACAAGGGAATCCAGCTTATTGGCCGTCCGCTGTACGAGGCCTTTATCAAGCACTACACCGGCAAGCAGTGGCAGACGGACCCCAAGGACCTGCCCGCGGGCATCATTTCCCGCCTCCCCGTGCGCTATAACTACGACAACCGCTACTTCAACGACAAGTACGAGGGCCTGCCCACGAACGGTTACACGGCCTGGATCGAAAAAATGGCGGAGCACCCGAATATCGAAGTGAGGCTCAATACGGACTTCTTCGACGAGTCCCACGAGTACAGCAGGAACAGGGTCGTCGGCAACATCCCGGTGATCTACACAGGGCCAGTGGACCGCTACTTCGACTTTGTCGAAGGCGACCTTTCCTGGCGCACGATCGACTTCGAAGAAGAAGTGCTCGACGTCGGCGACTTCCAAGGAACGTCGGTGGTCAACTACAACGACGCGGACGTGCCGTACACGCGCATCATTGAACCCCGGCATTTCCACCCCGAGCGCAATTACCAGACCGAAAAAACGGTCATCATGCGTGAATTTTCCCGCGCCGCCGAAAAGAACGACGAGCCTTACTACCCGATCAACACGCCGACAGACCGGGAACGGTTGCTCAAATACCGTGACCTGGCCGCAGGCGAGGAGAACGTCCTGTTTGGCGGGCGCCTTGGCACGTACAAGTACCTTGACATGCACATGGCCATCGGCTCGGCCCTGACCATGTTCGACAACAAAATCCGGCCGCACTTCGAAAGTGGCGCCAAGCTTGAAAGCGGAGGAGTGGACGCATGAGCCCACAAGAAGCAACTACGGACCGGGCAACAATCCAGCGTGTCATTCTGCCCTCGGCCGATCAGACCGACACGGTGTCCCTCTATGTGGATGCCGGCAGTGCACGCGGCGTACGGCTCCGGGAGACTGACGAACTCGCCCGAACTCCTAAGCTGCTCGAAGACAAGCTGCAGATGGTCAGTTCGGAGAGCCGTGAGGCGCACTTCGAAGACCTCCTGGACCGCCACTCAATGCGCGTCCGCTCGGGCGACCAGATTTCCTTCGGCACATACTTTAACGCCTTCCCGGCCAGCTATTGGCGCCGCTGGACCTCCGTGCGGGACGTCCGCCTGGTCGTTGAGACCAGCGGCCCGGGAACGGTGACCGTCTACAAGTCCAATGCCCGCGGATCGGTGCAGAGGGTCGACGGTAAGCACGTCGACGGCGAAGCCACCTCCGTGTTCGACCTGTCGCTCAAGCCCTTCGGCGACGGCGGCTGGTACTGGTTCGACCTGGCGGCCGGGACCGGGGATCTGTTCCTTAAGAACGGCCAGTGGGAGACGTCGGGCCTGCCTGCCAATAAAGGCCAGGTGACCCTCGAAATCACCACCATGAACAAGCCCGATTTCTGCCTGAACAATGCCCGTATCCTGGCGGAGAACCCTGACGTCCTTGAGAACGTCAAGGAAATTCTGATCGTGGACCAGGGAACGCAGAAGGTTGAGGACCAGGAGGGTTTCGCGGCGGTCCGGGATGCCCTCGACGGTAAGCTCCGGGTCATCAACCAGGCCAACCTCGGCGGCTCGGGAGGCTTCGCACGCGGCATGTTCGAGGCCGTCGAGAACGGCAGCGACTATGCTCTCCTGCTCGATGACGACATCGTCGTCGAACCCGAAAGCATCGTGCGGCTGCTGACTTTCGCTGACTACTGCCGCAAGCCAACAATTGTTGGCGGACACATGTTCGACCTCTACAACCGCAGCATTCTGCACACTTTCGGCGAGGTTGTGGACCCGTACCGGATCGTCCCGGCCTTGCCGCATGCCGACATGGAGACGAGGCACGATTTCAGTGTCTCCAACCTGCGCCAGACCCCGTGGCTGCACCGCCGGGTGGACGTGGACTACAACGGCTGGTGGATGTGCCTTATCCCGACGAAGGTGATCCGGGAAATCGGGCTGTCCCTGCCGCTGTTCATCAAGTGGGACGACGCCGAATATGGCCTGCGCGCCCGTGAAGCGGGCTTTGCCACTGTTTCGCTGCCAGGGGCTGCCGTCTGGCACGTGTCCTGGATCGACAAGGATGACCTCGTTGGCTGGCAGGCCTACTTCCACGCGCGCAACCGGCTGATCACCACCCTGATCCACAGCCCTTATCCCAAGGGCGGAAGGGTCTTGCGCGAGTCAGTACAGACCGACGTCAAACACCTCGTGTCAATGCAGTACTTTACCGAGCAGGGGCGCATCGATGCGCTGCGCGACCTCCTCAAGGGCCCGGATGACTTGCACAAGGTCCTATCGACGAAGCTGCCGGAAATCAATGCCCTGAAAGCACAGTATCCGGACGCGCAGCTGAAGGAAGACGTGGATGACTTCCCGTCACCGAAGCTGGGCCGCGGACCCATGGGCGGCACCGTCGTCGGACTGCCCAGCAAGAAGCAACTGATTCCGTGGGGCATCAAGACGGTCGCACGCCAGCTCATCAAGGCACCCGGACCTGAAAGTGCCGAAAGGCCCCAAGGCTATCTGGCCCACCGCGACAACCGCTGGTACCGGGTGGCGCACTATGACAGCGTCGTGGTCACCAATGCGGAGGGCACGGGCGCGTCGTGGTACCAGCGTGACCCAAAGAAACTCAAAGCGATGTTGACGGAAGCCACCATGCTGCACGCAAAGCTGTTCCGTGAATGGGACAACCTTGCCGGGCAATACCGCCGCGCGGTGGCTGAGATCAGCTCGATCGACGCGTGGAAGAAGACGTTCGAGGCGAATTCCGAGGGTGGCAGCTAAATGGCAGGCGAAGGCGACCAGCTGATCAGGCCGGGGAGCGGCCGTGGTCTCCTGGACGTTTACGGGGACCGGTTCCTTTTGAAGCTGCTGGTACGCAAGGAAATCAAGGTGCGCTACCGGGGCTCAGTACTCGGGCTCTTGTGGTCCTACGTAAAACCGCTGGTGCAGTTCCTCATCTACTTCGTGGCGCTGGGCATCTTCCTGAACCTTCAGCGCGGAACCCCCAACTATGCGATCTACCTTTTTGCGGGCATCGTGCTGGTCAACTTCTTCACGGAGTCGCTGTCCAACGCCACACGGTCGATCGTCGATAACCGCGATCTCATCCGGAAGATCTATCTGCCCCGTGAGCTTTTCCCGGTGGCCACAGTATGGGTGTCGGCGGCGCATTTTCTGCCGCAACTTCTCGTCCTGATCGGCGCGTGCCTTGTTGTGGGCTGGGCGCCGTCGATCTTGCAGCTGGCGGCTGTTGTCCTGATATTCCTGATGGTCTCGGTGCTCGCAACGGGGCTGGGCCTGATCTTCGGCGCGGTTAACGTCTATTTCCGGGATTCAGAGAACATTGTGGACATGATCGTGATGGTGGTGACGTGGGCTTCGCCGGTCCTCTACGTCTGGTCGATGGTTAAAAGCGTGATGGGACCGTGGTTCTGGCTGTATCAGCTGAACCCGATGACAGTCGCCGTCGAAGTCTTCCACTGGGCGTTTTGGGAACCCACGCTCAGAGCGGACCAACTTTCGATCGGACCCATTCCCCCTGACCTTCTGACGATCTGGCTTCCGGTCGCCATTCTCATCTCGCTGGTTGTGCTTTTCCTCGGACAGCTGACTTTCCGCCGCCTCGCCATCCATTTCGCACAGGAGCTCTGACATGACGCCGCATGGCCATGTAGCCATCAGTTGCATTGACCTCCGGAAGCAGTTCGTCCTGCGCCATACCAGATCCCTGAAGGAAGCCCTCGTATGGCTGGTGAAGGGACGTAAAGGGGACCTGTCCAAGAAGTTCCTGGCACTCAAGGATGTCTCCCTTGAAGTAAAACAGGGGGAAACGGTTGCCCTCCTCGGGCTGAACGGCTCGGGCAAGTCAACGCTCCTGAAACTCATTTCGGGCGTTCTGCAGCCTGACGGCGGGACGGTCCGCACCCGGGGACGAGTCGCGGGGCTGATTGAGGTGGGTGCCGGATTCCATCACGACCTCAGCGGCCGGGACAACGTGTACCTCAACGGCGCCATTCTCGGAATGACGGAAAAGCAAATCGACGAAATGTTCGACTCCATCGTTGAGTTTTCCGAGATCGGGGAATTCATTGACACGGAGGTGAAATTCTATTCGTCGGGCATGTACCTCCGGCTCGCATTCTCGATTGCCGTGCACACGGACCCGGAAGTGTTCCTGATCGATGAAATCCTTGCCGTCGGTGACGAACCGTTCCAGCGGAAATGCATCGCAAAGATCAAGGAGCTTTCCGCAAAAGGGAAGACGTTGTTCGTCGTCAGTCATGACCTGGATCTTGTTGCGACGGTGTGCGAGCGTGGCGTGCTCCTGGAACACGGCAACATCATCATGGACGGCGAAGTTCACGAGGTCGTCAGGGAACTGAGGCGGCGTTCCGAACACGCCGAATCCGAGGGCAGTTTGTGAGCCGTTTGAACAGAAGCCGCAGCTTCCTGTGGCTTGCAGGGACCGTAGGCGTCACGTTGCTGGGATCATTGATCCCGCTAACCACTAACAACAGGTTCTATTACTACGACGACACCCAGGCCGGGGCTTTCGGAATCTGGTTCGAAATTGGAACCAAGCTCAGTGCCGGCGAGTGGCCGCTCTTCAGCGACACTGCCTGGGGCGCAGGCAATTACGCTGCAGAGGGCCAATGGGGAATCTGGAATCCTCTCGTCCTCCTGATTGGATGGCTGGCAAGTACGTCCCCCAACATTGTGGTCTTTTCGACGGTTCTGAAGATCACCTGCCTTTGCGTCCTGGCGGCTGGCACTTTCCTGCTTGCCGGAAGCTACAAAGCAAGGCCGGAATGGGCCGCCATTGCAGGTGTGGCAGTCACTTTGACCGGCTTCACGGTGTATATCGACGCCGCCTCCTGGGTTACCGGGCTGATGGTGTTCAGCCTGCTTCCCCTTGCCTGGTTCGGTCTGCGCCGCATGGCGTTCGCTGGCGGTAACCCGATCCTGGCCCTGGTTGCGGCGTACGTGCTGATAACCATCGGCTATGTGCACGGAACGCTCATGCTGGCTGTCCTTTTCCTCGGCCTCTTCGCAGAGGCATGGCTGACGGCCAGGTCCCGGAACGTGATGTTCCGGCTCCTGCTTGCGGGCATGGTTTGCGGGTTTATTGCCCTGGCCGTCTATCTGCCGGGTGTCCTTACCGCTCCTGTAACGGCGCGGACCGGTGGAATCGCGAACAGCGGCTTCCTGACCCCTGACCTCACTGGACTCGCTACAGTCTGGGTTCCGGGAAGCCTGCCACAGATCACGGGCTGGTGGGGCGGTTTCGCGCCTGTTCCCCTTCTGTATGTGGCATGGTTCCTGCCAGTACTCGCAATCGTGGACTACGGGCGGATGTGGGCCGGCGGCAAGGAGCTCGCGGCAATCGGCGTTTTCGGGCTGCTGTCGTTAGGCCTGACACTTGCCCCGAGCGACCTTGGGCCGCTCCGTTTCCCCATCCGGCTCATGCCCTACGTCTCGCTGGCATTGCTGCTGGGGGCGGCTGTACTCCTTTCACGGTACAGAGTTGCCGTCCTGAGCCGGGGACGGCTGGCCGTTACCGCGGCCATCGTCATTTCCGGCCTGTACCTCGCCTGGAGCCAATACCCGTCAATCCGTATGGCTGCTGCTTTCGGACTGCTGTCTGTGGCGGGAATTGGCGGGCTGTACTTCCTGCTTTTCTCTCCCCGGGCCGCGCCGCGTCTTAAATCACCCGCGGCAACGGCCGCCGGCGTCATTCTTGTCAGTCTCGTAGTTGCTGCAGGACAGCACGCTGCATTCAAGGCCTCGCCGCTTCCGGATTACAGGATGCCGGACACCCCGCAAGCGTATTCCCGTCAACTTCCGGGTGCCGAGGGAGGAACTTTCGTGGTGGGGGATCCGACCAAGCTCGGCTCGCAGATATGGAACGAAACCCTGGCATCAAATGCCTGGTATCTGAATTCGGCCCAGGTGCAGAACCTGTATTCACCGATCATGTTCGCTAAATATGCTGAAGACCTCTGCATTACGAGCCACGGATGGACATGCTCCTCTGCAGGGAGAAAGCTTTTCGAGACGGATCCAGCCACCGGCAAAGTTCTGGCGGATCTCCTATCCCTGGATACGGTCCAGATACTGCGGGATCCAGCGGCCACGTCGGACGACATCTTTCGCGATGGCCCTCCGGCGGGATGGCACGAAAGCAGCAGGTCAGCTGATGCTGTCGTATGGATGCGTGACAGGCCGCTCTTAAATACGGGTCAGGTCGTCTGGGCTTCCGACGGCACCCGCCTCTCGCTGGTCTCCGAGAACAGCCAGGAAGTCGTTCTCCGGGTGGACGGACTGGACGGCGGTTCCGGGAAAGCAGTCCTCAGCAGGTTGGCATGGCCGGGGTACAGCGCCCAAGGGGCAAGCCTCGCGGCTCCCCTTCGCGGCTATCTTGTTGAACTGGACATACCCGCGAACTCAGTGGGCAAAAGCATCACCCTGCGTTTTGAACCGCCCGCCTGGCCGGCCGTCGTCGGAAGCATCATCATCGCTATTGTGGTCTCACTGGGCTGGAGCCTTGGCGAACTGGTCCTGTTACGACGCCGTCGTCCAGACAAGGCCTGGGCCGACAGGGCAATGGCAGAGCCAGTGAAAGCAGTGAGTCCCCAATAAAAAACGTTCGGAGGGGTACTGTACCCCTCCGAACGTTTAGCCCTCACTCTTTTCTGAGGGGTTCGAGCTTTCCGGTCAGACGGTGCTCTCTACCGCGTGCTGGTGGCCCATCCGATGATTCAGCCGAATATAGGCCAGACGCCGGGCATACGCGACCGCAATGGCTCGTGCGTTGCCGAGAATCACATCGAAACGGCTCAGCAGGGTGGGGTCGTCTTCCCTCAGCCTGTGGTGGAACGAGATCGCCTGGTCTGACTGCTGCCGGGCGAGACGGACGCTCCACTGGCTTGCGCTGATCCTGAAGGACGCCAGTGATTCCCGAAGTGCCACGAAGTCGCCATGACGGCAGATCCGCGCGAGGGTTGCTTCGTCAATGAGGTAGGGATGCGTGTTATCCCACCACCCCTCCTTGGCGAGGATGTCCCGCCTGAACAGCGAGCATGCGGGTTCGCCGAAAATGTTTGATCCCGCCCGCACTGTTGCCCGGATGGCCTGGCGACCGGACACCCTGCCGCTAACGCCTTGCAGCCCGCGTCCCTTGAGGAACAGCCTCCCGTCAGCATCAACCAGGTCACGAAGTGAAGAGACAATCACTGCGCCGGGATTCGATTCGAGGGCCTCCACCTGGTGGGCGAGTGCATCGCGGGCAATCAGGTCGTCACCGCAAACAAGCTTGAGGTACTCACCGGTTGCCGCCTGGCTGACGCGATTCCAGTTCGCCTGCGCTCCGCCACCAGTCGGAGTGGGGGACAAGACCCGAACTTTGGGATGATCCGCGAACCGGGCGATTACCTCCGCCGTTCCGTCGATCGAAGAGTGGTCAGCAATGACCACTTCATAGTCGTCGAAGGACTGGTTCAGGACAGACTCAAGGGTCTCTTCTATGTACTGGACGTTGTTATACGCCGGAATGACGATTGAGACTTTCGGGCTCATGTTGTACTTTCCTCGGTAGCTTTCGTGGGGGAAGCGGCATCAGGCCGCCTGCGGAAAGAGAAATACTTGTGACCGAAATAATTGATGACAACGGTCACGCAGGTGATGGCGATCTGCGCCGGAATTTTCGGATATCCAAGGATTTCGTGTGCCAGCAGGAGTAGCGCCATGTTCGTGAAGAACATTGTGAGATTGACCAGGGTGAAGCGACCCAGGTCGAGCCAGAAGTGGCCCTTGACCCTGAAGACAAGCTTCCGGTAGATGAAAAACACCGCGATGAGGGAGACGACGAACGCGATACTCAAAACCACTGGCGAGGGAAGGTCCGGGTACAGCCAGGCAATGGCGATAAATAAGCCTGTACTGAAGGCAGTGTTGATTCCGCCCACCAGCAGGAACGCCACTCGCTGGTCCTTGATGATTCTCAGCAGCGGTCCGGGGGGACCGTTGTGGATGCCCTTGACAGCATCCGCTGGGGAATCAGGGTGCTTCGTGGAAGCCACATATTCTCCGAACTTTAAGGCCGATAACCGGCGAACCCCACCCTCTAGACTACCGAAGCGGGGCAGGCGCGTCACAACGGGAGGGACGGTACCAGGACGGGACGCCGTTCCGGAGTAATTCAGAGCCGGCCCGAAAGAGCCAGCCGCTGCACTTCCTGGACCGTGTTGTTAATGCCGACGGCGAGCGGCGTCACAGGGTGTTCGTCCAGTTCAGGCCAAACGACAGAGCGCAACCGGAGGTCAGGCGCCTGGGCTTTGGCGAACGGCGAGGCGCCAAGGATAATCAGCGGACGGCGCTTGAAGATGGCCCGGCAGGCACCGATAAGATTACCGATCGTATCGGCCCGTTGGGAGGCGAGGATCTTCACCACCGTCTCGCCGGGAAGGACATCATCCAGGACGAGGCGGTTGAGTGCGTCCGTTACCAGCCGGCTCGCATCGTCCACGAACAGATAATCGCGCAGCGTGTCCAGGGACACATAGACCGAAACGGGCGCACCTGTCAGGTGTGCTTTTGCGAACACCGAGATGAGGCCTTGGGGCTTCTGGAGATTCTGGCCCGGGCCATAAAGGTTGCTGACCCGGCCGATCAGCGTGCGGACGCCTGTCCTCTTGGCGAACTCCGTGACGGCCGCCTCAGCACGCAGCTTGGCGAAACCGTAGGGTGCCAGAGGCTGGACGGGGCTGGCTTCAGTGAATGGAGGCGTGCTTGATCCGGCGTACACCCCGCCGGCGGAAGACGCGAGGAACATCGAGCCCCTTTGCCCGCCGTCACTGCACAGGACTTCTTCGAATGCCACCAGGGCCTCAGAGAACAACAGGAGTTCGGCTTCCAAATCGGCCTGCGATGTTCCGGTGACGCCGGCACCAGCGCACCAGGCAATGGTCCACAGACCTGAAGCGGCCGCATCACGCAACCGCTCAGCGCTCCTTCTGAATTCCTTGAGGGCAGCTTCGGGGTCGCTCCAGGGGATTTTGCTCGTCAGAACGGGGACATGGCGGGACTGAAGTTCCCTCACGACGGCTCGTCCGAGGAGACCGCCGGCACCGATGACCCAAGTGGGTCTAGCCTGCATCAGCCACCGGGCCGGAGGGCGACTGGACAGGCGCCTTCGGGCGGGTCTTACCCAGAGGACCCAGGGCAGGATCGCTCACAATCAGGTAGGCGGGTTTCCCCATAGCCATGTTCACATTGACGCCCACGTATTCGGCTATTACCCCGAGGGCGAAAAGAATCGCGCCGGTACTCACCAGGAGGACAACCATCGTCGACGTCCAGCCCTGCTGACCCGCCCCGTGGCCCGTCAGGTATGCAATGACGAAGTAAATGGCCAGTCCGATCCCGGCCAACGCGAATATCGCTCCTACGAGACTGACCATCCGAAGACCACGCGTCCCGCTTGAGATCACCATCCGCCAGAAATGCGAGAGCAGCGAGCGCAGGCGGTAACCGGAGCGGCGGTCCCCTTCTTCGCGAAGCACTACCGGACAGGTCGCCGTCTTATCCGCGATCCAGCCCATTGCAACATCAAGGTAGACGCCGTGCCCGGCGTAAGCGGCGACTGAACGGGCTACTTCGCCTGTGACCAGCCGGAAGCTCTGATAGCTCGTTGCGTCGTCGCTGGAGAGCAGGAACCGCACGGCACGTTTCGCGCCTCTTGAAGCTACGTTCCGCAGGAAGCCATGGGGTGCCGGGTTGCTGGGCATGGCATAGGTAACGGAAGCGTTCTGCTCCATCGCGGTGTCCAACAGGTCGCCGATGGCGGCGGGATCGTGCTGGCCGTCCTCGTCCATCGTGACAATCCAGTCGCCTCCGGCAGAGGCCATCCCGGCCAGGGTGGCCGCATGCTGGCCGAAGTTTCTGCTCAACCAGACACCGCGGACGATATCAATCGAGTGCGTCAGCGACCGGATAACCGAAGCCGAATCGTCCGGGCCATGATCGAAAACCAGGAGGACTTCGGAGATTACGTAGTCGTGGCCGCCCTTGCTTGTGGACATCTGCCGGTACGGGAGGAGTTCGTTGACGACGCCAACAAGGGTCTTCTCGCCTTGGTAAACGGGTATGACCACAGAAATGCGGTGGGGCGTGGAGTCAGTCTCCGGTTGAGCCAGTGTCATGTCAGGAGATTCTACCGGCTCCGACCAGCATTGTTGGTTCCGTAACCCGCTGCCGGGGCCGGACGGGAAGTGCGTGGCCGCTGGTGAAGCCCCGCGAAACTCCCCTCGGGTATTATGAACCTGTCCCTCGCGTGCTGTCCTGCGGCGGACGCATGCCCAACGGAACGGATCGTGAATTGCAGCCTGCCCTATCGTCCTCGTCACGCAACAGGAAGTGGCTACTGCTGACCGCCGGATCGGTTTTGGTGCTGAGCCTGATCCCGTTGATCTTCTACAGCCGTTTTTACTTCCAGGACGATACCGAGAACGGTGCCTACGGTGTGTGGTACCACCTTGGCGAAAGCCTCTTCCAAGGGAAGGTGCCGGTCCTGAATCCCTCGGTCTGGTCGAGCGGGAACTATATAGCCGAAGGGCAATGGGGCACCTGGAACCCCCTGGTAATGCTATTCGGCGTGCTCGCCTACCTGAGCCCGAACGCGGTAGTGCTCACCACCGTGTTGAAGGTCGCCATGCTGATCGTTGCGGGCATGGGGACTTTCGTCCTCGCCCGAAGCTATTCAGTGGCACCGGAATGGGCCTTTATTGCCGGGATCGCCGTGCCGCTGAACGGTTTCACGACGTACTTCGACGCACCGTCCTGGGTGACGGGAGCGCTGGTCTGGGCCATCTTCCCGTTCCTCTGGGCCGAATTGCGCAAACTCATGAGCGGCAAGCGAAACCCGTTCTGGGCCTTCATTACCGGGTACTTGATCGTGACTGTCGGTTACGTCGCCGGAACGGTGGCGATTGGCTTCATCCTCCTCGCTGTCGGTGTTGAGGCGTTGATCCGCAGGGCATGGCGGCCAGCAGTCAGGATTGCGGCAACAGGTGTGTCCATCGGGCTTGTCGCCGTCGTCGTCTTCCTTCCGGGGGTCCTGACAGCTGCCGTCACGACCCGCGGAACCACAGGCATCTGGAACGACGACTACATGAGCATCGATTTTACGAGCTTGCTCATGGCTCCCATCGCCACCGCCTATCCGCAGCTTCTCTCGTGGTGGTGGTCAGGCACGGCGTCAACGAGCCCAGCTGCCTATATCGCCTGGTTCCTGCCGGCCATCGCCTTCATCAGTTGGAGCGCATTCAAGAAACTGTCACCTGAACTGCGGGATCTGTTTTTCTTCCTTGCAGCCTCGGCCGCCTTCGTCCTGCTGCCGACGACGATCGGCCCGTTGCGCTATCCCGCCCGCTTTATGCCGTACGTGGCCATGGCTTCAGTTCTCTTTGTGGTTGTTGCGCTGGCCCGTGCGAGACGGGGATCGATCAGCCGTCCGTCGCTCTACCTGGCGCTTGGCCTGGTTGCACTTGGGGCATACCTGGCCTGGGCGCAGGTACCCGCGCGCTTCTTCACGATCACGGTGTGTGCTGTCCTCGTCAGTGTGGCGCTTTCAGCAATGTGGTGGCTCCTGAACCACCCTGAAGTCAAGAAGCATCCGTGGAACAAGCTTGGGCTCAGGGCACTCTCGTTGCTCGCGATCGGCGTGCTGCTTGCGACGACGGCTACTACCCTCCTCCAGCACCGCACGTCGGCCCGAAGCGGCCTGTCCATTGCAAACCAGCCCGCAGACGTGTCGACCTACAAGGGCGTGCTCCAGGGCGTCCAAAATGACACCATAGTCGTCGGTGACCCGTTGGACTACCCACAGGAGAAAAAGACCTGGGAGCAGACGCTGATGGCTAATGCCTGGTACCTCAGTGACGCCAACGTCCTGAACCGTTACCAGTTGGTCGGATTTTCCAAGCTCAACGACCTGCTCTGCCTCCGTTATCTGGGAGGAACATGCCCCGAACTCATCGACAAGCTTTTTGATCGCCGCGCCGAGACCGGGTTGTTGCTCGTTGACGAACTTCACATAGACAACATCCAGATCCTCAAGGAGTCATTTAACAAGCCGCAGGTGGCTATGGCTTCCAACAACTATGTGTCCCGCGACGAGGAAGTCGAGATTCCGAAGGTTCCGGAGGGATGGCACGTCGCTGCAGAGACAGACGGCACAATCCTGTGGAGCCGGAATGTGCCCTTGGGACCGGCTGGAGGCGTGACGTGGACTGATTCGGGAACCAAGCTCAGCGAAGTATCCCGCGACGACACCAAGGTTGTGCTGAAAGTTGATGACGTCCCCGAAAACGGCGGACGTGCGGCACTTAGCAGGCTTCCATGGCCCGGATACAGTGTGGAAGGCGCTCAAATGCTGCAGCGCCCGGTGGGCGGGTACCTGCTTGGCCTGAAAATCCCTGCCGATGCCAAGGGGAAGCTGATCACCATCAGCTTCGAACCGCCCGGGTGGAGGATCGGCATCCCTCTTTGGGGGGCATCGGTTGCGGGAATGCTCATCTGGAGTCTGCTCGCCGTACGACGACGGCGGTCCGTTGGCCCGCTGCGGCGGGAACCTGAATACGACGCGGCGCAACAGCCCGCACCGGTGTAGGGCGGAATAATGGAGGCCCGTACGTCTTGATCTCACCGTCGCCTGGCTAACTGCTTGCGGCCACCAGGTTGCATACATGCCTGAGTTGGTGGAGCGTTTGGAGGATATTAGTTGAAAGTGAAACTTCCTGCGCCGATTGCCGAGGCCAGCAGCCGGTTCAAGCAATGGGTCTGCGTCAACGATCGGGCCGCACGCGTGATCACACTAGTGGTCTTCGCCGTCCTCATCCTGCTCGGGATCACGACATCGTCTGTCGGCATTGCGGACCTCCGGCAAGACCCATCCAACCCCCTGGGGTGGCAATTCGGTATATCGAGGCCGATCCGGTCGGACGAGATCTATGCCTATTCAGCTATTGTGATCTCCATCCTCGCTACGCATGGCGCGCCGAGCCTGAGCCCGCTTGCCGCTCGTGCCGATCTGATCCACAGGTTTCCGACCGATGGCTTCTTCGAGCAATTCGTATTTTTCGATTCCACCATGCTTCGTGCCTCCGGGATCATTCCTGAGAGTATGCTCTTCGCGGCGCATTGGTGGCTGCCTTCGCTGATCCTGCTCCTGGCGCTGCCGACATGGTTCCATCAGCTTGGGCGCTCCCGCCGGTACGGGTGGTTTGCAGCGATCCTGATTGTATTGTCGCCGTCGAGCGCGTGGTGGTCTTTGATGCCGGTGGCTCTCATCGCCTACACACTGGGTGGCTGTGTGCTCATGATCGCCGCCTTCCAGCGCTTCGCACGCGGGCAACGCGTTCTTCCTGTTGCGATGGGAGTCGCCGGCGGAATCCTGATCGCAGGTCTTCCCACTTTCTATGCGCCGTGGTCCCTGATGCTTGGCCTTCCCGTTCTCGGCGCCTCCACTTTGTGGATTTTGCTTCAAAGCGGCGCCTGGGGACCTCGCCTGAAAGCCATCCTCGTCACCGGGGGAACGGCAGCGGTCTTTGGAACGGGCACGCTGGTCGAGAACAGGGAGGGACTCCAGGCCCTCTTGGGGACCGTCTATCCGGGCTTACGCCGGGTGGAAGCGGATCCCCAACCGTTCGGCCGCATCTTCGGCGCACCGGCCCTCGGGCAGCTGCAGTACAGCGAGCCCATCGGTGTCAACGCCAGTGAGCTCTCTTCATCGTTCACAGTCTTCTTCATATGGATGCTGGTCCTGATGCTGGCCGCACCGTGGCGGCTGAAGTTTCGGGAAAACATCGCCGAATGGACATTCGGAGCCTGGTCGGCGTTGTGGATCGTGTGGATCAGCATGGACCTTGGCGTTTCCACGCGGATCATTCCATTGCTGAACCTCGTCACCCCGCCCCGGGCGGCCCAAGTCATCGGCGTGCTCGCCGTCATACTCGTTTGCCTTCTGCTGAGCCGTTGGTCGCCGCCTGTCTCTTGGCGGGTACCTCTGCTGGCCGGAGCCGCCTGCGCCCTACCGACGGGCTACGCGGCCTCGCTTCTGAAAGCCTCGGATTTGCCGGCCATTTCCTCAGGTCTCATCGTTCTCGTCTCGGGAACGGTGGGCCTAATGGTTGCCGTCATAACGAAGTATCCCCAACGTTCCTGGCCCATGATAATCTGTGCCGTCTTCGCTGCGCTGCCCGTGGCCCGTGCAAATCCTATGCTCGCAGGGCTCGGAGATCTGCGCGCATCGGAGACAGCAAAGACCGTGGCTGCACAGGCCCCTGCGGCGAGAGCAGGTGGAAAGCTCTGGGCAGCAGACAACCCCGGGGTGAACACCCTGCTCCTCGCCAATGGCATGCCCTCGCTCTCGGGACTCCAGCGTTCCGGGCCAGACGCGGCCGCTTGGCAGAAGTTGGATCCGCAGTCTGCATTGTCAGATAAGTGGAACCGCGGGGGTGGCTACATCTTCTTCAGCTGGACTCCTGGCCAACCGACGACAATCGGCAGTAACGATTTCGATGCCGTCCTGGTGGGCATTGATCCCTGTACTTTGAAGACCGCCTGGCCAAACCTGGATAAGATCGTCGCTTCGATTCCCCTTAACGCCCCGTGCCTCGGTCTGGATTCAGAGGTGCAATGGCAGGGGAGACCGGCCTACATTTATGCCGTCAGCTGAGGCCGGCCACCGTGCGCGTGTGGATCAACGACCGTCTTCCAGGAGCCCCAGCAGATACGTTCCGTAGCCGCTCTTGCGAAGGGGCTCCGCACGCTGGCGAAGTTCGTCGTCACTGAGGAACCCAAGTCGCCAGGCGATCTCCTCAGGAGCCCCGATCTTCAGGCCCTGGCGGTTCTCTGTCGTGCGGACAAAATTGGACGCGTCGTTAAGGTCGTTGAAAGTTCCCGTGTCCAGCCATGCCGTTCCGCGGGGGAGGATCTCAACCTGAAGCTTTCCTTTTTCCAGATATGTCCGGTTGACGTCCGTGATCTCCAGCTCGCCGCGAGGGGAAGGCTTGAGGTTCCGCGCAATGTCAACGACGTCGTTGTCGTAGAAGTACAGCCCGGGGACGGCATAGTGGCTCTTGGGTTTCTCGGGCTTCTCCTCAAGGGAGATGGCTTTGCCGCTGGCGTCGAACTCCACCACACCGTACGATTTCGGGTCGGCAACCCAATAGCCGAAGACCGCGCCGCCGTCGATGTCCTCAAAACGACGAAGCTGGGTTCCCATACCCTGCCCGTAAAAAATGTTATCGCCCAGGACCAGCGCCACAGGCTCGCTGCCAATGTGGTCCGCTCCCAGGACGAATGCCTGGGCCAGACCATCCGGAGATGGTTGCTGGAGGTAGCTGAGGCTGACGCCGAACTGCGAGCCGTCCCCCAGAAGGCGCTGGAACTGCTCGGCGTCGTGGGGTGTGGTGATGATCAGGATGTCCCGGATGCCAGCCAGAATAAGCGTGGAGAGCGGGTAGTAGATCATTGGCTTATCGAAAACCGGCATCAGCTGCTTGCTGACACCAAGGGTGATCGGATGGAGCCTTGAGCCGGTACCGCCGGCCAGAATGATTCCGCGCATGTAACCCATCTTTCCTGCTGACTCGCGCATCGGCCAAATCCGGTAACCTTTGAAACTATGCAGCGACTTCTAGTAACCGGCGGCGCCGGCTTCATTGGCTCCAATTTCGTCCACTATGCCATGTCCTCGACAGACAACTACGTGACCGTCCTCGACAAAATGACGTACGCCGGTAATCTGGCTTCGCTCACGCAACTTCCCGCCGATCGCTTTCAGTTCGTTAAGGGCGACATCTGTGACCAGCCTCTGGTTGACGAGCTGGTCGCGGCTCATGACGTCGTGGTGCATTATGCAGCGGAATCGCATAACGACAATTCCCTGCATGACCCCCGCCCGTTCCTGGACACGAACATCATCGGCACTTATACGCTGATCGAGGCGGCACGTAAGCACGGCAAGCGGTTTCATCACATTTCCACGGATGAGGTCTATGGAGACCTGGAACTGGATGACCCCGAACGGTTCACCGAGAACACGCCTTACAATCCGTCGAGCCCGTACTCCTCCACGAAAGCCGGCTCCGACCTCCTGGTGCGTGCCTGGGTACGCTCCTTCGGGCTGCAGGCAACCATCAGCAACTGCTCAAACAACTACGGACCGTATCAGCATGTGGAGAAGTTCATTCCACGCCAGATCACTAACGTGATCGACGGGATCCGGCCCAAGCTGTACGGCAAGGGTGAGAATGTTCGCGACTGGATCCACGCCAACGATCACTCGTCCGCTGTTCTGGCGATTATCGCCAAGGGCCGGATCGGCGAAACGTACCTCATCGGCGCCGACGGGGAAAAGAATAACAAGGACGTTGTGGAGCTCATCCTTAAGCACATGGGACAGGCGCCGGACGCGTACGATCACGTCGTGGACAGGCCTGGCCACGACCTGCGCTACGCCATCGACTCGACCAAGCTCCGCGACGAGCTCGGCTGGGAGCCCCAGTTCTCCAACTTTGACGCGGGGATCGAGGACACGATCGCCTGGTACCGGGATAACGAGGACTGGTGGCGGCCGCAGAAGGCAGCAACCGAAGCAAAGTATCAAGAGCAGGGCCAATAGGCGTGGAGTTCCAAAAGAAGCTCGCTGCCACGGAAACACCGATCCCGGGCATGCTGCTTTTCGATCTCCCTGTTCATGGTGATAACCGGGGCTGGTTCAAGGAAAACTGGCAGCGGGAGAAGATGATGGCGCTGGGGCTGCCTGACTTCAGCCCCGTACAGAACAACATCTCATTCAACGATAAAGCCGGCACGACACGGGGAATCCACGCGGAACCCTGGGACAAGTTCGTGTCAGTTGCAACGGGCCGCATCTTTGGCGCCTGGGTGGATCTTCGTGAGGGTCCCACTTTCGGCTCCGTATTCACTGCCGAGCTGGATGCGGGAAAGGCGATTTTCATTCCGCGGGGTGTGGCCAACTCGTACCAGACCCTCGAGGACAATACGTCGTACGTTTACCTGGTCAATGACCATTGGTCTCCCGACGCGGAATATACTTTTCTGAATCTCGCCGACGAAACCGTGAACATCGCCTGGCCGATTCCGCTCGAGCAGGCGGAAGTGTCAGACAAGGACCTGGCGCATCCCCGCCTGGCCGACGTCACTCCGATGGCACCCAGGAAGATCCTTGTGTTGGGTGCCGATGGACAGCTTGGGAAGGCTCTTCGCGCTGAGTATTCGGACGATGCCAGTGTCGAGTTTGCGGATCGAAACACCTTTGACCTCCTCGATCCTGCTTCCTTCCGGACCCGCCATTGGCGGAAATACTCCACGATTATCAATGCCGCAGCCTTCACCGCTGTTGATGCTGCTGAGACGTCCGAAGGACGGCAGGCGGCGTGGGCGCTTAATGTCACCGCAGTTGCTGAGCTGGCAAGAATTGCCCTTGAAGCGGGCATAGTCCTGGTGCATGTCTCCAGCGACTACGTCTTCGACGGCTCCCGCGCGTCGCATGATGAGGCCGAAGGATTTACGCCGCTGGGTGTCTATGCGCAGACCAAGGCAGCGGGTGACGCCGTTGTGAGCGTGGTTCCCCGGCATTATGTCATCCGCACCAGCTGGGTCATCGGTGACGGTCCGAACTTTGTCCGTACGATGGCGTCACTCGCGGAAAAGGGTGTTTCGCCCACGGTTGTCAACGACCAGGTAGGCCGTCTGACCTTCGCAGAGGACCTGGCGGCCGGGATCAAGCATCTCCTGGACGTCGAGGCACCCTATGGCACCTACAATCTCACGAACGACGGCGATCCCCAGTCCTGGGCTGATATTGCTGCTGAGGTTTTTGAATTGTCGGGAAGGGCCCGTAGCAGTGTCACAGGCGTCTCCACGTCGGAGTACTTTCGCGGAAAGACGGCCGCGCCCCGGCCCTCGAACAGCGTGCTTGACCTCGCTAAGATCACCGACACCGGGTTCCGCCCCCAACTGGCGGCAACGCGCCTCAAGAACTACTTGGAGAACAGCAAGTAGAGCGCAGCCACGGCGGGGGACGCCCTCAAAGTGAGAAAGGTGGTCCGCCCGGAATCCGGGCGGACCACCTTTCTTTCAGCGGCCTGTCCTGCCGTGGTGTCTAATGTGGGGGAGACTGGGCGACGAGGGACTGGACTGTATGTCGAGCTGCAGCGCGCTAATCAATAACTGAGTGCCAAGCATCAACGGCAACGCGGCCAGCATGACGGTGGCAGCAGTTGCTACTGTACTGGCCAGAATCTGGAAGCAGACCCAGATACTGATGGCTGTACCCAGCCCGAACAGGATGATTCCCAAGAAGAGCATGAGCGCAACAGGAGAGAAGGACCAGAGGACGTACCGGTACCAGATCCTCTTCCAAAACCCTGTCCCAAGCATATGCAGGAGTTCAGGCACAACTTTCGTCAACCTGATACTGGATACTTCGTCACCATAAACCGCGGGGATGGGAACGTCCACAGCGGGTACCTGCAGGATATTCAGGTTCAGGAGCATATCGTTCTCGAAGCTGTAGCGCTTTGAGATGGAATCCAAGGGTAAGCGCCGGAGAATCTCGGTTCGCACGGCCGTATAACCGTTCTGCGGGTCAAAGAGATGCCAATAACCGGATGCAAGTTTGGTCATGAAGGAAAGCAGGATGTTTCCAAAAATGCGGTACTTGGGCATGCCGGAGAACGATCCAGCAGAGAAGAACCGGTTTGCTTTGGCAAATCCATAGCCGTCGTCCACTACCTTTTCCAATAGATCGGGAAGGTAGGCGGGATCCATCTGGGCATCGCCGGCCATGACTACATTGACATCCGCTCCCAGCTCCATTGCTTTGCGATGACCGGTGATGATGGCACCTCCAACGCCTTGGTTGACTTCGTGACGAATGAGTTCCACGCGTGAGTCTCCGGCTGCACGAACAGCGTCGGACGTGTTGTCCGGGCTGCAGTCATCCACGATGACAATGTGGTCCACGTAGTCGGGCATTGTTTCAATGACACGCCCGATCATTCGTTCCTCTTGATAAGCAGGAACCACAGCCGCGATCCGGGCGCCGTTATACATTGTTGACGAAATCCTTTCGATTATCCTCTACGCCGGGTTTGGTCAATGGGGGCCGTTTGCCTCCGAAAACCCAATGCCTGTAGAGGAAGTAATTCCATAAAGTGGTGGCAGCAGTCGAGACCACTTTTGCGCCGCCATACCCCAGGCCGGTGAGGGACAAAAGCTGAACAATAATGACAGTCGCTATCGTATTGGCGGCGACCAGGATGGCATAACGGACCAAACTTACATGCGTCCGGTGGCCGGATTTGAACGCAAACAGCTTTTGCACAGTGAAGCTGAACGCGAAGCTCAGCAGGAAGGCCGTGGCAGACGCCAGGGCCAGATTCCATCGGAACGCTTCACGGAATAGAACCAGGAGCCCGAAATCAACCAGAAAAGAGAGCCCGCCAAACAAAAGGTACCTGAAGGCACTGTTTCTTGTGGCCGTCAGTACGAGCTGCTTAAATGTACGTTCTTTAGTGCTCCCGACGGCCTCGTGATTATGCAAGGTCATAAGTCCTGTCTGATGGAATCATGACGGGAAGCCGTGGTCGCGCCTGAGGTGGGTTCCTCATTGGAGGCCCCGGAGGTGGGTTCCTCATTGGAGGCTGCGGATTCCCGGGGCGGCAATTCATCTGTATTGATGTGCCGCCGCAGGAGAAGAGCGCCGAGTGCAGTTACCACTGTGAAGATGGCCACCACGGCTAGAGTACCGAGTGGGGGCTGCCACTGGGGGTCAACGACCATCTCAATCCAGCGGACATCGAGGGCAAGACCTGTCGTGTATCTTCGGAGCACCCAAACGAACGTGGACACCTGGGCAACAAATACCATTCCGAGAACAATGGCGAGGGCTTTGCGACCGCCCGGCGGGATAGGATTGGTGGCCGATCTGTCTATCGCGACGCCAGCAAGAAGCATGAATGGTACGAAAACAGCGAGGACATATCGTCCCTGCCAGACAATTCCCTGTTGATTGATTATCTGGGCTTGGAGTATCACAGGCAACGCTACTAGGGAGAGCGACAACAGCAGGGCAGCGGTACGCGCGCGTCCACGCGTGAAGAACAAAACGCCCATTGAAACCGCGAAGATCATCCCCATCCAAAAGGAAATCACTGCAACAGGGGCATTCAGTTCCAGCCATCCGAACTGTCCGATCCAGCCGATCATGTAGGTAAAAGTCCTGTCGAGCATGATTTCAGCGCCGTCGGCAGGACTCATGCCCGCGCCTTCAAACGGCTTGCTGCTCAAACTGTCGTGACGAAGAATCCACATGATGGCCATGACGGAAGAGAGACCTATGAATGCCGCACCAGCCAAGACAGCGGGGTTGGTGACGAGCCGCCGCAACTGGGCGCTGGTGGCGGTGATGGCCACGGCCACGACAACCACCAAAAGCCATAGCAACGAAAGCGCTTTCGTGTTGGCCAGGAGGGCGGCCGCAGCGGTAGTGACCAGGATAGGTACCACCGGAAGCCTGTCCGAAGTGGTCCTCTCCAGCAGCAATAGGAGGTTTGCGGCTATCGCCGCAGTCGTTGCATATTCAAGACTGTTGGGGTTGACTGCCCCATTGAGGAACAGGACCATGGGGGTAATCGCGACCGAAAGTGTCACGAGCGCCCATTTGCGACGGGCCAACAGGCTGACGGCGCCAAAAGCTGACGCGAGGAAAAGACAGCTCAGGAAGGCGCTGCATATCCGCATCACGTAGAAGGCTTTGAGCCCGGAGGTGGTCAGCGACGGCCAACCGATGATTGCATAGTAAACGGGGTTGTACAGGCCCGCGGTTGTGACCGCTGTGACCATTTCATCTGAATTGCCACCCAGCTCTGAAGCGCAGCGGGGGGTCTTGTCGACTTCCCTCGCGAAACATGACATGTCATTGACTTGCGCGATGTAGCGCGGGACTTCCACAGCAAGGAGCGGCCCGTCCGTTCCCGTTTGCGTCCCCAGGAGCTGTCCCCGGGCGACGGCCGCTGCCTTGATGGAATGAGCGGGCTCATCCGGAACGGCACCAACGGGGGAAGCGAGAACCCACGAGAGGCTTAGGCCGAACAAGATCAGGAACGACGGCAAAAACCAAGATCGGCCTATGGCCCGGCGGAATCGGGCTATCCGGGCAGCGATCACTGAAGAAGCCTCCTGTTGGTTTGCGTCTCGAGCCGGAAGGCCCTGAGTGGATTCACCCGGTTTGCAAGTCTACAACAGACAAAAGCCACTTCATCCTGTCGGTCCTGACGCCGTTGGCGCACCGCGGCCCGGTGGAAGACGGCTACCTTCTGCAAAGGCACCCGTCTTCTACCGTGGTGGGGTCTTAGGCTACGGCCACCTGGCAGACCCGGCGATGGTCAACGGGGTCCAGCCGGAGCCGATCGTCATCGGTGTCCGCCACGTCCCGGCAACAATCGGATAGTAAGCAAGGGTGCCGTCTTTGAACCTGACGGTGAGACCTGTCGTGCCCGCTCCCAGGAATCCCGGATTCACTGTTGCGGCATCAACCGAGTTCCAGCCGCTGCCCACTACTTTGCGGTCCTCGCTGAGGAAGTTGGACGCTCCATCGGTGCGGTAGAGCAGAAGTTGACCGTCCGACCGCCGTGCCAGGAGGTCTTGGTTGCCATCGCCGTCGAAGTCAATCATGGTGATATCGAGGCCGCTCCATCCCCAGCCAATGGCGACCTGGGTGTTGAGAGTGTCGCCGCTCCCGCGGGGCAGGTAAAACAGGTCGCCGTTCGTTGCTTTGGCCACGATGGCCGGTCTCTGGTCGCTTTTGTTCCAGGGGCCCACGGTCAAGGTCTTATCCTGGAGCCCGATAGCAAGTCTTACCGGGGCTGCATACCCTCCACCGGTAAGGCCCTTGTAGAGGGTCAGACTGCCGTCCTTCCACTGGGCTAGAAGGTCCGGCTTCCCGTCCCGGTCCCAGTCCGTATTGAACAAGGCCTGGAGGTTCGTCCAGCCAGTCCCGGTCGTCCGGCCCGACAAAAGCGAGCCAGCGTCGGCGGGATAGAGAAGAAGGGTTCCTTCTGCAGTCACGGCCAGGGTGTCAGCGGGTGTGGCCCAGGGAAGCGGCCCCGTCTGGTCACCGGAGCCAAGGATCAAGAGTGGGCTCCATCCTGTTCCGATCGTGGTCGGATTTCCCCATGACCCGCTTTTGACTGGGAAATACTGCAAGGCGCCGCCGTCCCGTCGGACGACAAGACCCTCTGATCCGGATCCGTTAAAGCCGTTGCTGAGCGACACTGCGGTGATGGCCTTCCATCCTGTGCCCACTACGGTCCGTGACTCGGCAATGAACGAACCTGCACCGTTTGAGCGGTAGAGCTTCATTTCGCCGGCGCCGGTTTGGGCCAGGATGTCTTGCTTACCGTCACCGTCGAAGTCGAGCATGGTGATGTTGATGTTTCCCCAACCAGTGCCGGAAACGGTGCCGGATTGCAACCCGTCTCCCGACCTCCCGTAGTAGACCAGATCTCCTGAAGGTTTCCGTGCCATTACGCCGGGAAGTGAATCGGTGGACCGCCAGGCACCAAGAGTGATGAGGTCGCCCTGAAATCCCTGGCCAACCCGGATGGGAGCAGAGAACCCTCCTGTGGCAGTGCCCTTGTACACGAGGAGGTCACCGTTGTTCCACTGCGAAAAGATATCGCGGATGCCGTCACCGTCCCAGTCGGTCACGGTAGCGGACCGAAGATTTGTCCAGCCCGTGCCTATGGTTTTTGGTGCCATGAGGCCGCCCGCGCCGTTGGAGGCGTAATTCAGCAGGTTGCCCGAAGCGTCCGCGGCCAGAACATCAGCGTCTGACTTGATTGAGGGCCCGCTTGGCCAAAAGTCGCCTACCGTTGCGAATTCTTTGAGTTGGGCCGGAGTGCCATTCCACACGTTCGAGTCCCCTGCGAACGGCCCTGTGCTGCTGTATTGCCAGATGCTGTAGGTGCCCCAGCTCGAGGGAACAGGTCCGGCGTCGTTCGTTGCCGATCCCGGGTAGGAAGCCACCCATAACGGATAGTCGCCAAAGCCGGCAGGATCACCCAGGCACTGCCTCCACCAGCTGGTGTTGGTGTAGATGACAGGCAAGCGCCCGGTCAGTGACTGCATGGTGCTGCCGAAGTCTCGGACCCAGGACGCCAGCTGGGACGGTGACATGTCATAACAGGTGTTGCCGAAATAGAATCCGTTGATGGTTCTGCCCGCATAGGGATTGAACTCAAAGTCGAGCACGGGCGGCATCGTGTAACCGTCAGGGGACCAACCACCGCCGTTCTGGACGAAGAAGCGGGCCTGGTCCGAGCCTGAGGATCCGTTGGGGATTGCAAAGTGATAGGCGCCGCGGATCATTCCTACGTTACGGGATCCCTGATACTGGGAATTGAAAGAGTCGCTGGTGAAGTAGCTTCCTTCTGTGGCTTTGACGTAGGCGAATCTGGCCCCCATGTTCCACTGTTGTTGCCAGTCGACGCTGGGCTGATGGCCGCTCACGTCGAGTCCCTGGACACCAAAGGTGGGCATCCACGTACCTTGGGTTGCGGTGGATTCCGTCGTGGATTTCCTCAAGGGGTCAGAAGGAGCGGAGGCTGTCACCCGGGCGGAGCGCTGGCCCATTTCTGCTCCGCCGGTTCCGACGGCATCGGCCATCGATTCCTTGGTTGGCCTTGAGGCTGGCGCAGTAGTTGCTGCAGCGGTTGACGGCTGCGCAGCGGGCGGTGTTGGAGCAACAGTCGCCGGCGCGGATGCCCCCGGAGCCGAGGAGGAGGGCTGTGGAACCGGATCCACGGTGGCCGCCGGGGTGGGTGCAGGCGTCGGACTGGGTTCCACAGCAAAAGTCATTTCTGACAGCCCGGGCCCGGAGACAAGGGCCGCAGCCAAAGCGGCTGTCCCCAGGACTCGCAGAAGGGGACGATGGCTGATTAACGGGTTCCGCTTCATTTTGGCTCCGGTGACAATGTGCGCTCCCCAGCGCAACATCAAGGGTTGCAGTTCCAGTGAAATCCGGCGAGGAGACACCGAACTGGGTTGTCGAGACTTAACGCGCTCACACTAACACTGGAGTAGCTGGTGAAACCAGTGATTCTATTGTTACTCAAGTGAAAGATGCGCCACTGTTATCCGTGCTGTGCGCCATCAGCTAAAGAGCCCGCGCGAAAGGTGTTGAGCGTTCTGTGGTACGTTCCGGGTACGCGGGTTCAGCCTTGCAGCCTGAACCCGCGCAGGGGACCGAGGGAGTCGACGCGAAAACGGGGTTAGGGGATCAGATATCCTTTCCAGCCCGAACCGATTTGCTTCTGGGGCAGCCACCCTGCCGCGCCGTTGCCCGGGTAGAGCAATAGCTTCCCTGACGAATCGCGCGCCACAACGTCAACCTTTCCGTCGCCGTCGAAATCACCGGGACCCGTGATGGCATTCAAGGCATTCCAGCCGGTACCGACCTGTTGCCGGGGGAGCCACCCGCCGCTTCCATTGCCGGGGTATAGCCAAAGGATTCCATCGGAATCGCGCGCCAGTACGTCGTTCCTGCCGTCACCGTTGAAGTCTCCCGGGCTGAAGATGAGCGTCATGACGTTCCAGAGGCTGCCCACTTGAAGGCGGTTCAGGAAACCTCCATTACCGTTGCCCGGGTAAAGCCATAGGGCGCCGCCGGTGTCCCGCGCCAGGATGTCTGCCTTGCCGTCTCCATCGAAGTCGCCAGGGGCGAAAATCACTGACATTCCGTTCCATGTCCCGCCACTCTTGACCCGGGGCTGCCAGCCACCTGCGCCGTTGCCCGGGTAGAGCCACAATTCTCCTGCGGTATCCCGTGCCAGCAGATCGCTACGACCGTCGCCGGTCAAGTCCGGAGTCGGGACGATAGCAGACATGCCGTTCCAGCCAGTGCCGGCTTGTATCCGGGTCAAGAAACCGCCCGATCCAGTGCCGGGATAAATCCACAGAGTACCCCCGTTGTCCCGGGCGACAATGTCGGCCTTGGAGTCGCTGTTGAAGTCCTTCCAGAGTCCGGAAACTGACGGCGTGACTGTGTAGGCCTGGCTTCCCACGGGTGAGGAATTGTTTGAAGCATCAATGGCGAAGTACTTCAGGGTCATCGTGGCAATGAGCGTGATAGGCGCCGTGTACTTCATGCTGCTGCTGGTGGGCGCGGAACCGTTGGTTGTGTAGTAGATGGTTGACGGCTCACTAGCCGTCAGGGTGATCTGCTGTCCGGACGCGTAGGCCCCGGCGGGCGGCGAGACAACCAATCCGGGAGGCGTGGCGTCAAGCACATAGGACTGATTACCCACAAGGGAGGCATTGTTTGATGCGTCAATTGCGAAGTATTTCAAGGTCATTGTGGCCGAAAGGGTAATGGGCGCCGTGTACTTCGTACTGGCGGCTGTGGGAGTTGAACCGTCGGTCGTGTAATAGATTGACGCGGGTTCATTAGCCGTCAGTGTTATGCCCGTGCCCGGCCCGTATGTTCCGGACTGTGGTGAGACCGTCACCAGAGGCGGCGCGGTGTCAGCGGCCTGGACAATGAAGTTACGTGTAACGACAGTCTTGTTTCCGGCGACGTCCGATGCCTCAACATCAACGTGGTGCTGACCGTTCGCAAGCCCGCTATAAGCTTTCGGAGTGGTGCAGGCAGTCAGTGCGTTGCCATCAAGACTGCAGCGAAACCCGGCAATGTCAGGAGATACCGACGAGAACTCGACGGAAGTCGAATCGGCCACGGTCGCACCTTCCGCCGGTGACATGATGGTGACTGCCGGAGCGGTCAGATCGACAGTGACGTTGACTGCGGCGGCCTGGCCCACGTTCCCGGCCTGATCGACGGCTTTCACGCGAAGGGTCGCGGGCCCCTCTTTAGTGAGGGTGAGGGGCTGGCCGGAGGCGCAGGCCACGAAACTGGAGTCCAGCGTCGAATCAACAGAGCAGCGGAGTGAACTCCCTGGTTCCGATGTCGCCCCAAGTACCGGATTGCCATTGACGACTTGGGCTGCCGTTGGCGCCGTAATGGCCGGAAGTGCGGGGGGTGCGGTGTCTACGCGGAAATCGCGGGTCACTGCGACGCCGGGGACGGTGCGGGCTGCGAAGGAATAGGAGCCGTCAGCCAGTGGCGAGGCGGGCGCGTAACTTCCGGACGTGCAATCCTGCCAAACAGGAGCCAGACCTGCGGCCGTTAGGCTGCATTCAAGCTGGCCACCTGCCGGGGCGGTTGCGACCGTGAAGGTTGGAGTCGGGTCGTTGGTGAACCCGGGATCTGCGGCCTGCGTACCATCCGCGGCTGTGGGACCGGTCAGGATCTGTGCGGCGGCGTCCGACAAAAGGTAAAGCTTTCCCTGTCCTGCAGGTTGAGTAGCGTCCAACTGGCCGGAGTCTTCCATGACCAGTAGTTTTCCGGCTTTCACGCCGAGGCCGCTGACCATGCTGAAACCGATTGCCCACTGCGATTCCGTGACACCCGTCTGCAGATTTACGCGGGAAACTGTGTCGGCGCCGGCGTTAGCCGCTGAGGTTCCTCCAGCAGTTCCGGTGTAGAGCATCTTGGTGGCCATGTCGAAATGGACTCTTGTTGGCCTCCCCACGTTATAGGAGGAGTGGGGGACATAGTCGGTAAGGATTCCGTCGGCTGGAGCGGTAAAGGTGGTCAGCCCCGTGGCCTCGGCGACAAAGACGATGACTCTTCCCTGGCTATCAAACGTAGTAGCCGCAAGACTCAGTGAACTTGAGCTGACCGACGCAATTGATTCAAGACTTGGTTGTCCCGTTGCCGGTTTCGTGATTTTGATGATCGACCGGGCCCTGCCGAAAGACACGTAAATATTGTTGTCAGGGCCAGCGCTCGCAGCGTTGGGCCTAAGATCGCCACCGAGAACAGTAAGCTGGTCGAGGTATTCGAACTTACCAACTGCCGGGTTCCACTGTGCGCGAATCAGCTCCGAGCTTCCTGGAGCTGCGTCCGGAATGAAAACGAGTTCATCTCCGCTTCCCGGCGCGCTGGGTGTTGGGTCGAGTAAAGCAGGGCTGCCTGCCAGCGTCGGCCCTTTCCCGTGATCCGGCAAGGAGCCCCCGAGACAGGTTTTCGCAACCGGATCTGTTGAGTTCAGCGGGTGCTCGATCCTGCCAGTCGTGCTTCCCGAGGCCTCGAGAATGCGACAGAAACCTGCCTTGGCATCGGAGACCCAAATTCTGCCGAGTGGATCCAGGATCGAACCTGCAGGCCTGGTCAGGCCAACGGCCAACGTTTGGCGGGGCTGGTCTGCAGCCGCAGGCACAGAAGAAAACACCCCGGTCAGCATAGCCAGAGCCATGGCAACCGAAGCAATAATTGCCGTAGTCCGAGGCCGCTGAAATCGCCAATCAGTGCCGCTCGGCGAGCGGTATTCCTTCATGGGCTGAATGCTAGACCGCTGAGGAGCCCAGTTGAACAAGTAGGAGTACTCGTAAAAACCTTCTATCGATACTTGTTTGCGGGCTTTCGTTGACCCTTTTATGGCGGCGGCCGAAGATGGAAGAGGAGGCTGGAATGAAAAAATTTGTGGTGATGGGGACAATGGCGGTTCTCCTCGTGGCCTGCTCTCCGGGCACTCCTTTCCTGCAGCCGGCAAGCACACCCGGGTCGGCAGAAACCGAGCATGATCCCAGTGAACCGGCCCAACGGTATTCCTTCTTCTGCACGAGTCTGGATAGTTCGCCCGACGTTCAGCTTTCCAGCCTCGAAGAGGTGTGGGCAGCGAGCAACTACTTGCGCATGAAGTCGTGCAAGGTCAGGTACGTCGGTTCGCAACCCTTCCAGCCCACGGCGGAGGAATCGGCCGCCATTGAGATTGCGAACCCGGGAGGCGTTCAGGCTTCGGATGGGCTCGGTCCCTACTTGGCCGCCGTCGAGCTCTGCACTCGGGTAAGCGACGAAACCGCTCCGGGCGGCTTTGCTGACAGCAGGAAGGCTATTCTCCAGGCTGCTGTCCGGATTTGTCCGGAAGGCCCACAAGGAAAAATCATCCAGGCGTGGGCCGAGGGCAGGCGGGTAGGCGACGGTCCGCATGTCGTGGGTGACGCCATGGCACCGGGAAAGTTTGTTCTGATGAAGCCCGTCGGGACTGTTGAAGCTCAAGAATGCGCGTGGACTGTGGCCGGCGCTGACGGACAGGTTCGTGACCGGAACAGCTCGGTTGTGGCGCTGAATGAAGTGACTCTCCAACGCGGAGAAATATTTACTAGTGACAAATGCGGAATTTGGGGGAAGATTGACTAACTCGGCTTTACTGCCGAATTGAATGTGCATGCGGAGCTGGGGAGCATCCCGTTAAGTTGGGGGCTCCACTGTGGATATCCGCAGGCGTACTATTTTCCAGCTGGCTCTTGCCTCGGTAGTGCTGACCGGCTGTTCGACAGCGAATTCTCTTGAACCCGTCCCGCCGCCAGCTTCGGCCGGATTGGCCACCTCGGCCGCTAACCACACTCCGCCCGAGAAGCCAGAGCCAGTCGTTCGATATCAGTTCCGCTGTTCCGATCTGGACGGTTCAGGAACGGGCACGCTCACAAGCCTAGAGGAAGTGTGGGCCTCCACGAGGTATATGCGCATAGCGGATTGCGAGGTCGCCTACGTGGGCGCTGGTGCCCACGCCCTCACGGCAGACGAGGAATCCGCTGTGCAAGTTGCCATCGAGGCGGGCGCGCCCTCAGACGATAAGTGCGCCTTGTTCCTGCGCATTTTGAAGGCGTGTACCCGCACGAATCCGAGTGAACTGGACAAGCGTTTGTCAGCGATAGGAGTTCCGGTGATCAAGGGCGCGCTGGCCTTTGCCCCTTCAGCGCCACAGGCAGTCGTATTGGAAAGGTGGCTCCAGACGGCCTGATCAGCCGGAAAGATGCCTAGCCCAGCATGGCGTTCATAGCATTGATCACTGTGGCTTCCACACCGTTGCTTCCGCCCTTGAAGTGCGCCGGATACCCGTAGATAGTCATCGATCCGCCAGCGATGCCGGGGAAGTCCGGATCCCACCCACCTTCGTAGCTCCCAAAGGGCATGTAGGGGGGCAGGAACTCATTACTCGGAATGTAGCAGCACAGTTCATTGGCGTAGCCGCCCATGATGAGACCATTTGCCCCGCCTTGCCCGGCTCGGAAGTAGGCGGCGTAGCCGCTCACCAGCTCTCCTCCAATCATGGCTATCTTCAGCTGGGGACTGCCCGACAATTTCCACACTTGGAAGGGTGAAGGGACGGATGTTGGGAGGCTGTTGCTGTCGATTCGTGCAATCATTCCCTGCGCATGTCGCTGGTACCAGGGTGGCTGCCCTGCAGGATTGCCGAGCCTGGCCACAAACGCTGAGCGGACGTTGACGAGGTTCGCCGGGCTCAGGCTGATGTCGAGGGGGAGCTGTACTTCCTGATACATGGTCACCACGGGTCCGGTTACTGTTCTGCCCACGCCGGTGATTGCAGAAGTCACCGTGGCTCCCAAGGCATTCCCTTGCTGGTCCCGCAGCGCCCAGCCGCGGGCTCCGATTGGATCCTGATCACCTGCTGCTCCCTGAAGAAAGAGGGCGAAGCAGCCCGCCGTCTGATTTTCGACATAGTTACAGGCAGCGGCAGGAAAGTCGCCATCGAACAAGGTACGCAACCCGGCGCTTACCGGGTGACACCCGTAACTGAAAATGACAGCTCGCGGTACTCCGGTGCTGCGACGGGCTACAAGTACCGGGACTGCCGTCTCGGTGTATGGGAGTCCGACCCTGTTGACCGCAAAATTCTGGCTGGCTACTTTGTAATCAAGGGTGACAGCGGTCCGTTGAGCAGCCAGCGCGGTCTGGGCCAGTGCCACGATCTTGTCCTCCAGCGCAGCCGTGTAATCCCTTATCAACATGAGATCGGATAAGCCATAGGAGATGTGAGGCTGTAGCGAGTCGATCAGGGTGGGGCCATTGTGTGTGTGCGTTGCCTGGAGGAGTATGTCGCTGCTCTGCCACCCGGCCAGGGCCAGAATTCTGGACCGGATCCTCTGATGCATCGCGCGGGGGAACCCCAGGATGTCGGCGGTCAATATCAGATTCGGCCATATGTCATCCCAGAGGACGATAGCCCTGGCATACAGGGGCTGGTAGGGCGTGCTGCTGGTCGCAATTCGTCCTCCATCGACTGTGCCGTAGCCAGCCATGTAGGGATTGGTGCTGAGAGTCGGCGTGATGTCGACCTTGGCTGTTGAAACACTGAACGCCATATCAAGATCGCTCCCTGTGTGGCGCTCCGATCCCGGTGGACGTCTGTCCCTCTGCTCAGGATCAGGATCCAAGATGCGCAACGCTGGCCGGTACGTGAAATATGCTTCATTAGACCACGCAGGTAGCCCCACACTGGTAAATGGCTGGGAGGAAGGCTGAACGTTTGCACACCGCAGACTGAAGCCCGCAGAGTTACGAGCCTGGTGAGCCGAATAAAATGAAGCCCTTCCAACCGCGGCCCACTACAGTCGGAGTCGCCCACACGAGGTTGTCTCCCATCGCATAGTAGCGAAGGTCGCCCTCCGGCGTCCGCCCCATGATTCCGGTCGTGTTCGCACCGGAAAAACCCGTCGTGGGCAGGAATCCCGTCATGTCATTCCATCCGCTCCCGATGATTTTCCAGGGTTCATTAATCAACGTGCCATCACCGTTGGATCGATAGAGACTCAGGGCGCCGCTGGGGGTCTGAGCGACGATATCCGTCCGAGCGTCCTTATCGAGGTCACTCATCGCAATATCGAGGCCGGTCCAGCCGATCCCGATTTGTGTTCCTTCCGAGATGGAGCTGCCGCCCAAGTTCAGGAAACGAAAAAGCCTGCCTTGGTCGTCGTAGCCAAGAAGAGCCGGAAAGCGGTCGGAGTTGGCCCAGGACCCGACGGTCAGGGTCCAGTCTTTCCACTCGGAGCCCAGGCTTATTGGGCTGCTAAAGCCGCCGCCTTTGGCTCCGGCATACATGCTCAGACGACCATCCGACCAATGGGCCACAAGGTCCTGAACGCCGTCAACGTTCCAATCTGTCACGAAGCCAGCGCGAAGACCTGCCCAGCCGGTTCCGATCTGCTCCCCGTTGACCAGGCTCCCCGACCCCGTCGATCTGTAACGTAGGAGTTCGAAGTTCGGGTTTACGGCGATGATATCCGCCGGACTGAGTTCCGCGGAGGGTTCTGATGGGAGCGCGGCACCACTGATCAGTGCGGTGCTGTGCCACGCGTTTCCGACGCGACTAACTGAACCCCAGGCCCCCTTGTTGACGGGGTAGTAGAGGACTTCTCCGGCTCCGGTGCGGGCTATGACACCAGTAGTTCCTGCGCCAGCAAGCCCTTGGATGGAGCTGACGTGCGTCATCACGTTCCACCCGGATCCGATCACGGGGCGCGGTTCGTCGATGAAGTCACTTCTGCCGCTGGAACGGAAGAGGAGCATGGTGCCGCTGGCGTCCCGGGCAGCGATGTCCTGATTTCCATCGCCGTCAAAGTCAATCTGGCTAATTCGATAGCCGCTAAATCCTTGGCCCACCTGCCGACCTGAACCCAGCCTTGCCCCGCTGATGTTGGGGTAATAGGACAGTGCGCCCGCTTTGTCTTTAGCCAGGATCCCCGGGTACGGGTCAGCGTTGTTCCACCTGCCGACCGTTATTGATATCTCCTGCCATCCGGTCCCCACTTCGACCGGGAGACCGAAACCGGCATTGTCAGTCCCCGGATGGACCTTGAGGCGGCCATCGCTCCATTGCGACAGGATGTCCTGCAAACCGTCGGCGTTCCAGTCCACCACGTAAAGGGACTTGGCATTGGTCCAACCCGATCCGAGGGTCTCCGGAAAGCCCAGATGCCCTGCACCATCCGCATGGAAGACATTAAGTTGCCCGGCGGAATCAACGGTCACAACATCAGCGGCGGACTTGATAGGGGGATCAGAGGCTTCAGTAATGATGGTGGCGGGAATTGAGCCGAGGGACGGATTGGACACTGCTGGCGTCAAGGGAACGATAAGAATGCCCATCGCGACGGCGGCAACGCTGTGGTGCCAGATATCTGGAAGCGTACGGGGGATTCGGCTCTTCAGATTCATGATTTCCGCCTGCTTCATTGCGGCCACGCACCCCACAGCACGTGGCGATGTCTGCGGCGGCGAAATCCACTCACACTCTTCCCCAGCCAAGAGTTTCAGAGCCGCTCGCGCTAGATCTTCACGATAGCACCGGGCCGCAGCTGTAACCATTGATCCCCGTGCCTGACTCACGTGCACCTCTCAAATGTTGACGACTCAGCAGGAGCCGGCCCATAGGCCCGAATACGCCGCCTTTTTCAGAGTTTGTCCACAGCCCGCTCATATGACTTGGCAGCGTGTGGTAGCTCCTCTAGCTTTAAGCCAGTTGCACTGCCTCGGTCGGGGGCGGCAGTTGTATTGGGGAACTCATGGACGCTGTGCGAATCGTGGAGGACGAAGTCCGCGAGCTGATCCGTCGTCGGGGTCTGGACCCGTTGCGGCAGGCGAGTGAGGTGCGCCGTTTGGTTGAGGCAGCCGTCACTGATTATGACGAGCGGGCGCTGATGGGGCCGCTGCCGCCAATTGGTCCTTTGGAGGCGGCCCGGAGGTTTGTTTTTGACGCAGTTGCGGGCTTTGGCGTCCTCCAGCCGCTGTTGGACGATCCTTCCATCGAGGAAGTCTGGCTGAACTCACCCGACGAAATTTACGTGGCCCGGAACGGGGAATCCGAGCTGACCTCCCTAAGCCTCACGGATCAACAGGTACGCGATCTGGTGGAACGCATGCTGAAGAGCTCCGGCCGCCGCCTCGATATGTCATCGCCGTTTGTGGATGCGGCGTTGCCCGATGGCTCGCGGCTGCACGTGGTCATCCCGGACATAACCCGCCGTCACTGGGCCGTCAATATCCGCAAATTCGTCGTCAAGGCGAGCCGGCTGGAACACCTGGTGGAGCTGGGCACGCTGACGCCACAGTCCGCCCGGTTCCTTGGGGCAGCTGTAGCAAGCGGGCTGAATATCCTGGTCTCAGGGGCTACCCAGGCGGGCAAGACTACAATGCTCAACTGCCTCGCAGCCAGCATCGGCAGCCGCGAACGGGTTATCACCGTCGAGGAGATCTTTGAACTCCAGTTTCCATTGCGCGATGTGGTCGGTTTGCAATGCCGCCAGCCCAACCTTGAGGGAGAAGGCGAGATACCGCTTCGCAGACTGGTCAAAGAAGCGTTACGGATGCGGCCAGACCGGCTCGTGGTGGGCGAGGTCAGGGAAGCCGAGAGCCTTGACATGCTGATCGCCTTGAACTCTGGCCTCCCCGGGATGTGCACCGTCCACGCGAACTCGGCGCACGACGCCGTGACCAAGATCTGCACGCTTCCACTGCTCGCGGGGGAAAATATCTCAAGTGCCTTTGTGGTGCCAACCGTGGCCTCCTGCATCGACCTGGTGGTGCACTGCAACCGACAGGCCAACGGCCGCCGGCAGGTGACTGAGATCCTGTCCCTGGGCCGGCGGGTGGAGAACGGCATCATTGAATCATCGATGGTGTTCGCCATGGCGGAAGGGCAGCTGCAGCCCCGGGCGAGCTCGATGCCCTCAGCGGAGAAGTTCGCACGCGCAGGTTTCGACGTCGCGGCGCTGCTGGAGCCGCGCTAATGTCGGCTTTGGCCGGGGTACTCGCCGGAACCGGATTGTTTCTCATCTGGTGGTCCTGCTGGGAGCACCCCGAGCCCGTGAAAAGGCCTCCGAAGGTCAACCGGCTGGGAGACCTGCTCGCCTCGGCGGGAATAGAAAGAGTGACCGGAAGCGGCCTGATAGCCACCTGCCTCGGACTGGGCATCTTTGTGGCACTCGTCTTCTTTACAATCAGCCGGTCCTGGCCGATCTCTGCATGCTTCGGTCTCTTCGCTGCCTGGCTTCCCTTGAGTGCCGTGCGGTGGAGGGCCAAGAAAAGGACCGCAGTACTTCGCCAGCTGTGGCCTGACGTTGTTGATCACCTTCGGTCTGCTATCCGGGCAGGATTGTCCTTGCCCGAAGCCCTCATCCAACTGGGTGAGAAGGGTCCAGAGGAGCTTAGGCATGTATTCCGTGACTTCGGTGCTGACTATCGGGCCGGAGGACAGTTTGACGCGTCCCTGAACCAGCTCAAGGACAGGCTGGCGGATCCGGTGGCGGACAGGATCGTCGAAGCACTGCGGCTGACTCGTGAAGTGGGCGGCTCGGACCTTGGCAAACTGCTCGGAACCCTTGCTGAGTTTCTTCGTGAAAATGCCAGGACCCGAAGCGAACTTGAGGCCCGGCAGTCGTGGACAGTCAACGCAGCCAAGCTTGCTGTAGCTGCTCCTTGGATCGTCATGCTCCTTCTTGCAAGCCGGCCCGAGGCGGTCCAGGCATACAACACGCCTGTGGGCGCAGGCGTGCTGCTGGGCGGACTGGTGGTGTCACTCATCTGCTACTCCATCATGCTGCGGATCGGCGCTCTTCCCCAGGACGAGAGAGTGCTCCGATGACAGGAACTTCTGCTGCCATCGTTTGCGGCATAGTTCTGGGAGCAGGTCTCTGGTTGCTGCTGTTCAGGATTCCCTTTATGCGCCCCACCACTTTCACGGAGCGCATTGAACCGCAGCTGAAGTCCCAAAACTTGGAGTCCAGGCTCCTGCAGTCCGGAGAACAGAACGTCACCCCGTTTGGCCCGCTGGAACGGATTGCGCGCCCTTTGCTCCGCGACGGCAGGACAGCGCTGGGCAGGCTCAACCTAGGTTCCAAGGCGCTCTCCCGCAGGCTTGCGCAAGCGGGCATCGCCAAGTCGCCGATTGATTTCCGGGCCGAACAGCTCCTGTGGGCTGCTGCAGGATTTGCTGTCTCACTGGCGGCTGTCGTGACGGGTGCTGTGGCCGGGAGATTCAGTCCGTTCATGGCTGTGGTGGGGGTCCTGGGAACTGCCCTGGCAGGCTTCATGTTCCGTGATTACTGGCTTGGGGTCCAGATCCGCAGGCGGGAATCCCGGATGATGGCCGAGTTCCCCAGCCTTGCCGAACTCATGGCGCTGGCAGTCGGGGCTGGCGAAAGCGCGACGGGCGCCTTGGACCGGGTCTGTCGCAGTGCGCATGGGGAACTGTCCAAAGAGTTTTCCAAGATCCTCACCGAAACCAGGGCCGGAATACCGCTGGTGGAAGCGCTCCAGGAATTTTCCGCCCGGACAAATCTGGGCCCGCTAGTTCGGTTTGTTGACGGCATCATCGTGGCAGTGGAACGGGGCACGCCCCTGGCCGAGGTACTGAGGGCCCAGGCACAGGACGTCCGGGACACCGCCAAGCGGGATCTCATGGAATCAGCAGGCAAGAAGGAAATTGGCATGATGGTGCCGGTGGTGAATTGTTACCTGTTCTAAATTTTGGGCGCTTGACTGTCGGTCACGGTCGCTAAGCTGACTTGAACCACCAACGAGAATAGGACCCGATGACCGCGACCATTTGCGCCTGGTGCAAGGCACACTCCAACATGACCTTGACGTCACCTCCAACGGAAGGGAGTGCCGGAGGGAATCTCAAGTGGGCAATGGCTGCTTTTTCCTGCAATCAGTGCCACAAAATGAGCGTAGGGACCACTCTCATAACCGCAAATACCGGTGTCCCTACCAACTCCACAACGCGCTGGTGGGATGACAAAAGCATCCACTGGACGCCGGAGTCAGTCGGGGGCCGCGATTTCCCCGACGTGCCGCCGCACATTGCGGCCGCCGCCGATGAGGCGTTCCGTGACCGGAGTATTGGCACACTGCGGTCTGCGATCCTCATGGCGCGTTCCGTTATTGAGGCAACATGCAAGGACAAGGGCGTCATCAAGGGCCAGCTTGCCGCCAAGATCGACGAGATGAGCAAGCAGGGCCTAATTCGGTCATTCACCCAGGACGCGGCCCACGAGCTTAGGTTCCTCGGGAACGATATGGCCCACGGAGACTTTGTTGACCCAGTGGACGCTGATGACGCGGACGCTGTGCTGGACGTCATGGCGGAGATCCTCAACGAGGTTTACCAGGGGCCAGCCAGGGCGGGCCGTATGAAAGCCAAACGTGAGGCAAACAAGCAGGAGACCGGGGCAGGGACGCCTTGAAAATCTTCATCAGCTGGTCCGGCGAGGAAAGCCAGCAGGTTGCACGCGCGCTGAAAGCGTTCTTGAAAAAGTTACTCCAGGCTACTGAGCCCTGGATGAGCGAAGTGGACATACAGCCTGGAACTCGATGGTCCGAACGCATCGCGTCTGAACTCCAACTGTCGCAGTTCGGAATCATCTGTGTCACGCCTGAAAACCGTTCCTCAGAATGGATTAATTTTGAGGCTGGCGCCCTCTCCATAGCCATGGGCGACTTGGACCGGAAAGTGGTCCCGCTGCTGATTGGTTTTGAGGAACGCGGGGACCTGCACCGGGGACCGCTGGGGCTTTTCAACGCTGTCCGATTCATGGAGGACGACGTATGGAAACTCGTTCTCACCCTCAACGGCGAACTGGAGGTCGGTCTCGACGGAAACGACCTCCGGGAACTGTTCGACGTATTTTGGCCGAAACTGGAGGTCGAGGTTGCCAAGCTCCAAGAGCTCGCCGGAACTCCAAAGCTACCCAAGAAAAGCCAGTCTGAGCTTACTCAGGAGATATTGGATACAGTTCTTGAGATCCAGCGTCAGCTGCAACTGCAATCCAAAGGTGACGAAAGCATCCCTCTGGCCGCGCTCCTTGCGGCCGCCGGGCCTACTTGGCCAACAGCAAGCCCCACACAGCGAGTGTCGGACAGGTATGTGGTGTCTGAGCGGCGACCGGACAAAGCGTTGACCACTCGGGAGAGGGAAATTGCGAGACTGGCACAATCTGGGATGAGTATCCGCGAGATAGCACAGCTACTGACGTTATCGAGCCGAACCGTTGAGGGTCACCTGTACCAGATTTTCGCCAAACTTGGCATTACATCATTCAGTGACTTACCCACCGACCGTGAATCTGGATCCGACAAGGACGCGTGATTCCTCCGGGTTCATATTGTGCGTTTTGAGGACGGCCGCACACGCGGCGTCGCTGCAAACCGTTGGCGCAGTTCGTCCAGACTGTTGCTGCCCTTAGTAGGGGTTGCGGTGGCCATGACGCGGCCCAGGTCCTTGAGCGTGGAGAGGTAGGCCGCGGATAGGCGAGTAGAGGGGTCCGCTCCGGCGGCGTCCATCTGTCCGGCCAGGGTGCGTACCAGTTCCACGAGGGCCGTGTGGCGGCCGTTGAGGATGCTCCCGGCCGCGGTGATGGTCGCCTCGACGGCGTCCAGGTGCTTACTCATTTGCTTGCTCCTTGTGGGTGAAAAAGTGCGGGGGGAGGGAAACCACTCTCACGGTGGAGTGGCCCGCCGTTTCAAACGTGGCGATCCGAACCCCCTACCCCTCACGGTGCCCCGCGGGGGCGTGTGGGGGGGGTACGGGAGCGCCCGCCAGCGGGTGGGGTGCTGGCGGGCGCTTTCTTGTTCCCTGGTGGCGCTGGCGGGCGTTGACGCCGGGCTAGAAGATGTTCCCCGACTGGTCCCGCCATCCGTCCGCGCTCTCAACACGGTGCGGTTGACGCCGCCGTGGCGGGGGCTTAGACGGTGACGAACGTTCCCTTGAGGACGGCGGAGGGCCTGCGGCATTCGAGAGAGAACCTTCCCTCGGTCCGCGCCTGCACCTGGTTGCGGGTGAATGCGTCGCCGGGCGTTCCCCATTCGGTAACAATTCCGGCGTCGCGGCCGATGACGGCGGCGCCCTCGCCCAGCAGGTAGTAGGAGTTGGCGGCCAGTGAGTTGGACAGGGCAACGGGTACGCCCCACGCCTTCCGTGTTTCGGCGTTGATGGCGCTGCCGGTGTCGAACTCGCCGGAGGCGTTCCGCTTGATCGTCAGCGCCTCCCAGTCCGCCGGGTTGAGGATGAACTGGACCGGAACCTCCCCAGCCGTTTCCAGCTTGGTGAGGGCCTTACGGAGTTCCACCAGTTTGTCCGTGTTGCCCGCGGTGGACGTGAACGTCTGAATGCCGGATGTGTTGGCCAGGCCGGTGAGGTTGTCCCCGGTGCCGTTGCCGCTGAGGACCTGGGTTTCCAGGGCGGTGAGGACGGACTGGGTAAGCTCCTGGCCCACCCAAGTCTGGAGGGCCTCCCCATCCGAGAGGACAAACTTGTCCATAAGTTCGCTGAGCGTCGCAATGACGGACAGCTTGCCGTCCTTTTTGACCAGGGACAGGACGGACGTGGGCTTGACGGCGCCGTTGGAGACAACGGCCGCGTTCTCGGTCCTGACGGACTGGGCCAGGTAAGAGTAGGCGGCGGGCCGCTCCACGCTGGGGATGGCCTCCAGGAACGACCGGAGCGGGCGTCCCAGGGTTACCGGAGTCGTGTCAATCAGAGGCGTGCCCACCACAACGGACCCGTTGGTGACCAGGGCCTTGGCGCCCTCCGGGGTGGTGCCTTTCATGGCGTATGTCAATGTGATGGCATGGGCCTTGGAGCCAAGGTCAAGGTACTGGGTGCCGTCGCCGGATTCACCCATCGGTCCCGCTGCCTCGGCAATGGCCTGGGTGAGGGACTTCTGGCCGCCTACGCGGGCAATGCTGGCGTCATAGCCCTTGATTTCAGCGTGGAGGCCCTCAACCTGGGTAACCTCCTGGTCCGTGAGGTCCCGGCCGCCGGACTTGGCGGCGTCAATGATGGCCTGGGCGGACTTGAGGGCGGCGGCACGCTTTACGTGAATGGACATTGTTTGCTCGTTTCGATGAGTGCTGAGGCGCCGCGGTCCACGCGGGACGGGCTGGCGCCGATGAGGGGTGACGCGGTGGTGAGCGGGCGGGCTGGTTACCGCTGGCGTCTGCCTGGTGCGTCATGAAACGAGACGGGTTCCGGGAGCTACTTACTCGCTGGTTACCGGGTTGCCCCGGCCTCCACAGCTTTAGCGTGCTCCGCTATGTGGCCTCAGTAGAGAGGATAGCCCGCGGGCCGGACAATTAACAGCCAGGCCCGCGGCGCGTCCTAGGGTTGCGTTTCCAGTTGATAGAGGCGCTCCAGGACGACGTCCACCCGGGGCGTCAGGACGCTGACCAGGACCACACGTCCGCCCGCGTAGTGCGGGGCCTCCAGCCCGCGCTCCATGAGGAGGTCCTGTTCATCACAGGCCAGCGCGTGGAACACGTCCTCTGTGGTGCGGCTCCACTCCGGCGCCTCCCGCCGCTTGGTGATTTCGATCCGGGAGACTTCGGCTCCGGTGGAGACGGCGAGACGGTGACCGGCAGGCGTGAATCGCTTAGCGCCCATCTCAGAGGTCCCGGGGTCCGAGTTCGCGGCGGAGGGCCTCATAACGGGACTGGGCTACCCCATGGCGCTGCCGGGCCATAAGGTCAGCGGCCAGACACAACAGCGCCTCCGTGAACGGGTCCGCGGTCTGGTGGCCCAGGATCTTCTCCACGGCCTCGCCCATGGTCATGCCGTCCATGAGGCCGGAGGCGGCCAAATTCTCCATGTATTCGGCGCCGATGATCTGGACAACCCGTGTGTCCCCCTCCACCAGGGCGGTGACCGCCCGGACGGCCAGGGCGTGCTTGTCCGCCGGGATGGCGTTGTTGATGAGGGGAAATACTTCGTTGGGGGTGTTCATTTTGTGTTCCCGCTTTCGATTTTGAGGGTTGCCTCTGCGATTAGGTGCTGTAGGCCCTTGGTGCCCATGCCGCCCGTTTCCTCATCCAGGGCGCCAACGTGGAGTCCGAGAATACGGCCGAGTCCGAGAATGAGGCCCGTTGCGGCGGCGTCGTCCCCGGAGTCGTTGGCGGCCTGGAGGATGTTGTCCAGGACCGCGGCAACTCCCAGGCGGTCCTCCGCCCGGAATGCGAGTCCCAGGCGGGCCGCGTGGATGAGGTCCACGTGGCGGATTTTTACGGCCTCCGTGAACGTATTGGGTTGGCGGTTAGGAGTTGTTGTCATGGTGTCCTCCGTGGGTGTGTGTGGGGGTTGTTTTGTCGTCTGTGGTCCGCGGTGACCGGGACGCCGCTCCTATAGGGAGGAGGAGCGGCGGTCACCTGCCAGGGATTACCGGGTGCCGGGGGTGACCGGAGGGGCGCGGTCACCCTGCATCCCTGTATTGGCGCGGATTTTAGGGTGGGTGACCGGAGGTGACCGGAACGGGCGCGGTCACCTTTTTTGGACCCGTCCGGAGGGTAGGTGACCGCGGGGGGAGCGGTCACCTAAACCAGCCCCTCAAGGGAGTCCTGCATGGGCATCCCGTGGCGGTCCCGGCGGGCCTTGATGGCGGCGTCCAGGACGTTGTTTGAGGCGGTGATCCCGGACCCGGAGAGGGCGGCCCGCAACGTTTTGCGGCCGGTGTCCAGCGGGAGGTCCTCCTGGTCCATGAACGCCACCACCGCCGCCTCCTTGTGCCGGAACGCGGCCGCGGCTCCGGCGCCCTCTACCTTGTGCCGGAGCGGATCCTGGAGGCGCTCAAAGATGAGTGTTTTCTCCGTGATGGGCATCCGGGCCGCTTCACAGTCCAGGCGGAAAGTTTTGTCCTGGACTACGGTGGAGAGCCTCCACACGGCGTCCACGTCACCGCTCTTGGCGGACCCGCCGCGCTGGCCTTTCGTTTCGTCCTTGCCGGAGTGGTCCAGCCGGACCAGGGAAACGCCGCGCTGTTTGAGCTTGAGGCCGGTGTGCCTGTAGAAGTTGAGCCAGGTGTCATTCTCGTTTTCCAGGCCCTCCACGGCGCGGGAGACGGTGTCTACCACCACCACCTCAGACCGGTAAGTGTCCAGGGCCGCCATGAGTTCCAAGGATCCGCGCTCAGTGTCCAGCGCGGCCATGGACGGGAATGACAGGTAGTCAAGCCGCCCCAGGTCCGCCGCCTGGTATCCCATGGCCTTGAGCCGGGGGATGACGTCCGCGTCAATGTCGTTCTCAAAGTCCACGTAGAGGACCCGCCGGGGCGCTGGCACTGTGCCCAGGACTTCCCGGCCGGAGGCGACGGCGGCGGCTATCTCCAGCATGAGGAGGGACTTTCCCATCTTGGGCGGGGAGTACAGCGCCACCAGCCGCCGGGCCGGGAGGATCGGCTCCACAATCCACTCCTGGACGATGGGACGGTCCCAACGATCCGCCCAGTTCACCACCGGGAGGACCCGCTCCACCACGCCCTGGACGTCCGCCACGGCCGGGGCCGCCTCGGCTACGGGGGCAAGGACCGCGAGCGCCACCGGCCGGTCCTCCGGCATGATGAGGCCCTCCAGTTGGGCGAGCGGATCCGCGCAAGGATCCGCGGTGGCCACGGACCGGGCGGCGGCGATACTCACGGCGCCGTCCTGGAGGCGGTCCCATTCCGCGGCGGCCTCCTCCGGCGTACGGTCTCCGTCCACGGCGTCCAGGAACTCGGACCGGACCACGCCCAGGGCCTCCAGCGCCCCGTTGTGGCCCTCCGCCGCCAGGTGGCAAACACCCATCGCGGCATCCATGGCCGCGTCATGCCTGGAGCGTTGCCCCAACGCGAGCGCCGCGGCGTAACCCTGGGCGGCGTGGGCCATCCGGCGGCAAGATTCCCCGGCCCCGCGGTCCGCCAGCCAGGCGTTGACGGCGGCGGCGTCCAGTGCGGCGGCTGTGACGTGTTGCTCAGTCGCGCCGGACGTGAGGCCGTCAATCCACGGTTGGGGCAGGGGTACCAGGTCCGCCGGGGAGGGGACGCCGCTGGCGCGGATGACGCCGTCCGGCCCGGTCCAGCGGTAGGTCCCGCCGTTGGGGTGGATCGACGGCCACACCACGGCGTAGCGGTGCCTGGTCTGGATGACCTCTATCCCGTTGCCCAGGTCCCCGGGCCACCGGAGTCCCTCCGGCACGCAATAGAGGCGGATCCCGGACACGCCGTCCGCCCTGGACCCGGTCCGCCACGTTTCCGGCAACGGCCCATAGGCGTCCTGGAGGGCGGCAAGGGTCCCGCCGCCGTCCTTGCCGTCATAGTGGTCCACGTCGATCCCGATAACGCCCGGGGGCAGACGGAGGGCTATGTTTCCGTCCGGGAACTGTTCGGACCAGTCATAGACGTCCGAGTAGCTGGGCCACGCCCCGTCCCGTCCCGTGTACCCGGCGGGCACGGGCTTTTTCTGGCGGGCCGGGATGGGCAGGACACCCAGCCACCCGGCGTCCCGGTACAGGTCGAACGCCTCCCCGTAAACGGCGCCTCCGCTGGGTAAACTCTGGGGAGGTAAAGCTTGGACGCCTTGCTGGTGAATCGCCCCGGATCCCCCACCGGGGCTTTTCTCTGCCCTCACGCTGATCCACCGCCCGGGCGGAGCAGGACGGCGATACGTTCGGACTGTTCCGGGCTGAGCGGCGGCCACGTCTCAACCAGGCGGCGGACGTGCTCCTGGAGGGTGAGCGCCTTGAGGTCCCGCTGGAGTTCCGTGTGGTCGCCGTTGGGGTGGTGGCGCTTGGCGGCGGCCACCTTGGCCTTGGCTGTGGTGATATCTTTCCGCGACATAGAAAGAGCCCTTTCGGGGATGCAAAAATCTGCACCTCACCGGAAGGGCTCGGTCTAACTCTGTCGCTAACGGGCCTGACAGCCAACCCGCCCGATGTTCTGGGCTATTGCTTGGGACTCTAGCATCTGCTCAGCCCCCAAGCATGTAGGTTGCCGTGTGGCGTGTCCTGTCGGCCTCCACCTCATCCAGGAGGGCAAGCACCTTGACCCAGGAGCCGCGCAAGTCCAGTCGGCGGCCCGCCGCCAGACAGGACAGGCACGTGACCGCCAGCGGATGGTCCAGCGGATTATCACCCTCAAAGTCCCCGGCCGTCATGTGATAGCGGCCCACGGACTTCCGGACCGTTGCCACCGTGTGCTTGCTGGGGCATTGGAGGACCACCATTCCGTCCAGGTTGTCCACCTGGATCCCCTTACTTTTGCGGCTCATGCTGCCTGTCCTTTCGGTTCAATCCGGATCTGGTCCGGCGTGAACCGGATCCCCTTACCTGCCTTTTCCACGGTGACGTCCATGAGGGCGCGGATAATCTGCCGCTTGTTCTCAAGGGGGAGGGCAGCCCACTGTTCCGGGACGTTCGCCGCCCCCGCGATGGCAGCCATCGGGTTGAGCGTCTCGTGGGCGCCAATGGCCCCCTCCACCGTGGCCAGGTCCGCGCCCAGCTTGCCCGCCTGTTCCCGGACCGCGGCGGCGGACAGGAGCCCGTCCGCCAGCATCGCCGCGAGGGCGTCACGGCGTTCACGTAGCTCCACGGCCCGCGCTCGCAGGGCGCGGAGGTCATCGGACCGGGAGAACAGGCGGGCCGCGTCCGGCCGGGACAGGATGCCCATGACCACGTCCTCCACCACGCCGTCCACCAGATCCATACGGCGGGTGATGTGGTAGCCGAAGCACCGGTACACCATGTTGTTGACCTTGCCTTTGCCCATGGGGGAGGCGTACATCTTGTCACCGCAGACGGAACAGACGCATATTCCCGATAGCAGGTACTTAGTGTTGAGATCCTGGGGTGCGGTCCGGCGACGCGGGTCCGTCAGTTTCTCCTCAAGGCGGCGGTGGGTTTCCTCGTCCAGGATGGCGTCCCATTCCCCGGACCCCATGTCCTCGCCGTTGTATATCCGGCGGCCTGCCATGCGCGGGTTGATAAGGAGCCGCCGGACCTGGGTGACACCCCACGCACCGCCAGCCGTGGTGGTGTAGCCCAGGCCGTTCCACTGTTTGGCAACGGAGGCGACGGTGGCGCCCTCAAGGATGCTCACGGCGCCCTCCCGGATCAGCCGGGCCTCATCCTCCACCACAAAGACCCCGGACTCCCCGCGGTCATATCCGAACGGGCGGCGTGACCAGTAGGCGTTACCCTCCGACGCGCGTTTCCTGTTGGCGGTCCGCTGACGGTTTCCCTTGTGCTGGACCTCCATGGCGGCAATGGCGGCCAGGATGGTTGCCACGGCAATGCCGGTAGGGTCGCCCAGGTCGATGGAGACGCCATGCACGGACGCTATGTTCACGTTCCGCGCCTTACCGGCGTCGATGACGCGGGTAAGGTCCGCGATGGAACGAGTGAGGCGGTCCAGGTGCCACACCACCAGGGCGTCCACCTGCCCGCGCTCAATGTCACCCACCAGTTGCTCAAAGCTGGGCCGGTTCTTGCCGCTGGACGCACTGATGGAGTTGTCCCGGTAGACCTTGGCCACCTCCCAGCCCTTGGCCTCCGCTATTAGACGGCAATCCCGCTCTTGACGTTCAATCGCGGCACCCTCGCCGGTCTTGTCCTCGCTCTGCCTCACATACACCGCTACGCGTTTCATGAGTCCACAGTAAGGGGTAAAGGTCACCATTGTGGTGCCGCTGGTATTCGGTGTCCTTCCGCTGACAGTTGTCTTTGCGGTGTTTCCCGGTATTGCGGCCATCAGCCTGGGCCTCTAGTGGGTCCCCGTGTAACGATCCGGCTCCGGACAATTGAAAAAGAAACGCTGGCCGGCGGCCGGTATTCCGCGGCACATAGAGAACTGGCACATAGGGAACTGGAACATCAAGAAATGGGACGAAAATGAATAATCTGGGAATTCGGCGTCGCCTATTGATCCTGCTCATCATGGCAGCCCTCTGGACCTCGGCCACAGCCAGTGCGTGGAGTACCGCGAAGGGGCTGCCACTTCCGGATGGTCCGGCAGAGGACCACCCGGAGCGTGGTGATGTCCCGGGCTGGGTAATGATCACCCTCATGTCAGCTGTCTTGGTCGCAGCTTTGCTCGCGCTTGCCGGCCCGGCACTCGAAACGATGTTCAACCAGGCCATGGACAAGGTCGGAAAGTAGGCCATGCGACGGCAGGGCCGGTCCGGACACGCAAGGAGGGCCGGCCGGCCAATGGATGAACGCGGCTCCGCGGTAGTGGACTTCGTGATGGTGGGCGGCCTGCTCACCATGTTTTTCCTGGCCATTATCCAGCTCGCCCTGGTCCTGCACGTCCGGAACACCCTGATCGACGCCGCTGCTTCAGGGGCGCGGTATGGAACTCTCGCGGACCGCGGGGCAACGGATGCTGCGGAACGGGCGGCGGACCTGATCGTAACCGCACTGAATGCTGACTTCGCCCAGGACATCACCACCTCGGAAGTGACCTTTCAGGGGCTCAGAACACTGGAAGTGACGATCAGGGCCCCCATACCCGTGATTGGCCTCATCGGACCCCGGGAGATGCTGGAGGTCAAGGGACATGCTGCAATCCAGCCCTGAACCCAGGGGACAATCCCTGCCGGCCCTCCTGCACGAAAGGTTGGGGGAAGCGCTATGCCGTGGCTCCGGCGGCCCGCCTTCGAAAACCTGCCCGTCCACGAACCCCCGTCAGCTTCCCGAACCCGAACAGGGGAGTGCGGTGGTCGAATTTACATTCCTGGCATTGCTCCTGATGGTCCCGCTCGTGTACTTCATCATCACGTTGGGGCAAATCCAAGGTGGAGCCTTTGCCGTGACGGGCGCGGCTGACCAGGCCGCCAAGGTTTACGTGGGCCAGCCCGACGCCCGTTCAGCCCAAACGGCGGCGGAGCAGGCAGCCCTCATTGCCTTGGCGGACTACGGCCACAACGCGTCGGAAGCCCGGGTTTCAACCAGCTGTGACCAAGCCGACTGCCGGGCCGCGGGATCGGCCGTTACTGTCACCGTGCATCTGACCGTGAGCCTGCCCTTCGTCCCTTTCAGCGACGACTTCCGGCTCAACGTCAGCGAAGTCGAGGCATCCTCCACGCAATTGGTCGGGAGGTTCCGCTGACACCCGGACAAACCGGCCAACAGGCCGACAAACAGACTGCCGCAAGCACCGCTGGACACCCAGTCATACGCATGGACGAAGATGGCCAGATGATCGTCCTCATCATCGGCTATGTGCTGCTGGCACTCCTCGTGACCACCCTGGTTGTGGGCATCTCCAGCGTCTACCTCGAACACAAGCGGCTTCTGTCGTTGGCTGACGCTGCATCGCTCGCGGCCGCCGGCAGCTACACCCTGGGGGATGTCGACACTGCGAGAGGAAGCCCATCCGCCAGCCTTGACTCCGAACGTGTCAGGAATGTCGCCAACGACTTCATCACCAGGACACCTGCCTCCCGGCGGTTCGATGACCTGGCCGTCACCTCCGGGACGGGCACGCCGGACGGTTCCACCGCCGTCGTGGTCCTGCGAGCAGCGGTCCACCCGCCGGTGGTGAACTTCCTTGTTCCGGACGGGATCAGCATCGAGGCAACCTCCACCGCCCGGTCCAGGCTCACCCGATGACCTGGAAAGGCCATGGGGTCCGGGGGCCCGCGCCGGATGGCGTAGGGTTAAATAACCATGGCCAATATTGATTTTTCCGCAGAAATCCGCGCTCTTCGCGCCACCTACGCCTCCATCGAGCGAGTCTCCGATGTTGAGGCGCTGAAGGAAGACATCGCCGAGCTGAGCGAGCGGGCGGGGGAGCCGGACCTGTGGGACGACCCCGCGAAGGCCCAAAAAATCACCTCAAGGCTGTCACACCGGCAGTCTGAGCTGGAGCGGCTGAACACGCTGGCGTCGCGCATCGATGACCTGGAGGTCCTGGTCGAGCTTGGCCAGGATGAGGATGACGCCGATTCGATGGGGGAGGCCGCCAGCGAGCTTGAGTCCATCAGGAAATCCCTCAAGGAACTGGAAGTCGTGACCCTGCTGTCCGGGGAGTACGACGAACGTGAGGCCGTGGTTTCGATCCGGGCAGGAGCAGGCGGCGTGGATGCGGCAGACTTTGCCGAAATGCTGATGCGCATGTATCTGCGCTGGGCCGAACGGCACGGTTACCCCACCACCGTGATGGATACCTCCTACGCGGAAGAGGCGGGCCTCAAGTCGGCCACGTTCGAAGTCAAGGCACCGTACGCTTTCGGTACACTCAGCGTCGAGGCGGGAACGCACCGCCTCGTGAGGATCAGCCCCTTTGACAACCAGGGCCGCCGCCAGACGTCGTTCGCGGCTGTCGAGGTAATCCCGCTGATCGAACAGACTGACTCCATCGAGATCCCCGACAACGAAATCCGCGTTGATGTCTTCAGGTCATCGGGACCAGGCGGCCAGTCGGTCAACACCACGGACTCAGCTGTCCGGCTCACCCATATCCCTACGGGCACGGTGGTCTCCATGCAGAACGAAAAGTCCCAGCTGCAGAACCGTGCGGCTGCCATGCGCGTGCTGCAGTCCCGCCTCCTGCTCTTGAAAAAGGAGCAGGAGGACGCCGAAAAGAAGGCATTTGCCGGCGACGTCAAGGCCTCTTGGGGCGACCAGATGCGGTCCTACGTCCTCAACCCGTACCAGATGGTCAAGGACCTGCGCACCGATCACGAAGTGGGTAATACCTCGGCAGTGTTCGACGGCGAGATAGACGACTTCATCGACGCCGGCATCCGCTGGCGGACCGATAACCGGAACGCTGAGAAGTAGGCCGGACCTGCCTACCCGGTAGGCCTGATCGCGCGACACGCCCGGCGAACCCTCCCAGCCAGGCGAAAAGACTGCGTATAGTCGAGGGGCCGGAGCTCTACTTCCCCCAAACGAAAGCCCGCGCGCCGGTTGCAGATCTGGGCTGCATCAGCCATGTCCTGCAGGGTAATTAGGGCCATGATCCGATTCGAAAATGTCACCAAGGTCTACGACCAGAATGTCCGTCCTGCGCTGGACGACGTCAGCCTTGAAATTGACCGTGGTGAATTTGCCTTCCTTGTCGGCGCGTCCGGATCCGGCAAGTCGACCTTCCTGCGGCTTGTGCTCAAGGAAGACAGGGCAACATCGGGGGCCGTCTATGTCGCCGGCCAGAACGTAGCCAAGATCTCCAGTTGGCGCGTGCCCCGGCTGCGCCGCGGAATCGGCGTGGTCTTCCAGGACTTCCGGCTCCTTCCGCAGAAAAACGTCTTTGCCAACGTTGCCTTTGCCATGCAGGTCATCGGCAAGAGCCGCAGCGTCATCCGGGACACCGTTCCGGAAGTGCTCAAGACCGTTGGACTCGAAGGCAAAGAGCACCGGATGCCGCACGAACTCTCGGGCGGCGAGCAGCAGCGCGTGGCAATCGCCCGCGCCGTGGTGAACCGTCCCGGCATCCTTCTGGCCGACGAACCGACCGGAAACCTGGATCCCACGACATCCATGGGCATCATGGGAGTGCTGGACAAGATCAACCAGAACGGCACCACAGTGGTGATGGCCACCCACGACGACGACATCGTTAACGAGATGCGCAAGCGCGTTGTGGAGCTGAAGAACGGCGTGGTTATCCGCGACGAAGCCAGAGCGCTTTACACCTCCATGATTCCCATCGTGGGCCAGTCGCGCCGGCTCAAGGACGCCAGCGGCCGGGAAGAACCACCGCCCGCCGGCCCGGCAGACCAAGGGTCATCCGCAGGGGAGGAGCAGCGATGAGGCTCGCCTTTATCCTCAGTGAGATCGGGAGCGGACTTCGGCGGAACCTCTCCATGGTGGTATCAGTCATCCTGGTCACCTTCGTATCCCTGACGTTCGTGGGTGCCGCCGGCATGCTGCAGCTTCAGATCAACCAGATGAAGGGCTACTGGTATGACAAAGTCCAGGTAGCCATTTTCCTTTGCAGTGACGGTTCGACGGCGGCGGGCTGCGCCAGCGGGCCGATCACCCCCGAGCAGCAGGAGAATCTCAAGACGCTTCTCCAGTCGCCGGCTGTTGCCCAGTACATCAATGATTTCCAGTTCGAGTCCAAGGACGAGGCGTACAAGCACTTCAAGGACCAGTTTTCCAACTCGCCGATCGTGGACTCGGTGACGCCGGACCAGCTGCCAGCCTCCTTCCGCATCAACATGAAGGACCCGCAAAAATACCAGATCATCAGCGAGACATTCTCATCCCAGCCGGGCGTGGAAACTGTGATCGACCAGCGGCAACTCCTTGAACGCCTCTTCTCGGCCATGAACGCCGCGTCCCTCGTCGCCGTGAGCATCGCCGGCGTGATGATTGTGTGTGCCATCCTGCTGATCGCCACCACCATCAGGCTTTCGGCCTTTAGCCGCCGACGCGAGACAGGAATCATGCGGCTGGTGGGAGCGTCCAAGACAGTCATCCAGCTCCCGTTCATCCTCGAAGGCGTTATCGCGGCCGTGATCGGCGCTGCCCTGGCGTCCGGAACGTTGTGGGCGGTGGCCCACTTCTTCCTGGGTGAGTATCTGTCCAAGCAGTATCCGGACACGGCATTCATCTCCCCGGGGCAGACCCTGATTCTTGCGCCGGCGCTGCTAATCCTTGGCGGATCCTTGGCAGGAATTTCGTCTCTCTTGACCTTACGCAGATATTTGAGGGTTTAGGCTGTGCGAACCGACCAAGGGATGCTTATGACTGCAATGCACCGACCCTCGCCCCGGCAGGCCAGCCGCCGCCCCTCAGCGCGCCGCGCCAGCATCATCAGCGGCGTCCTGGCCCTCGTCCTGGCCGCCAGTTTTGGCGCGGCATCGCCGGCAGCATATGCCGATGATCTTGAGGACAAGAAGGCGGCGCTGGAGGCCGAGGCGGCCCGCGTGCAGCAGTCCTTGGAATTCGTTGACTCGCGGATCGCCAAGGCGGCGAGCGACCTGGTGATCTACCAGGGGCAGCTGCCTGGTGCCCAGCAGGCCCTGCTGGATGCCCAGGGGAGAGTTGCCAGCGCGGTCAAAGAGGTCGAGGCACTGTCGGCCAGGGTGGACCTCGCGCAGCAGAACAGAGCCAAGATCACCCAGCAGCTTGAATCGGACAAGCAGAAGATTGCGGACACCAAGAAGCTCATTGGCCAGATTGCCACCCAGGCGTACAAAGCCGGTGGAGTTCCTTCCAACCTGACGCTCTTTTTCGGGTCGAATGGCGGCGGAAGCCTGACGGACACCATGGACCTTGCCGATCAGGCCATGCGCAGCCAGAACTCCGCGATGGATAAGCTCTCTCAGCAGAACGCGACTAACGTCAACTCACAGGCCAGGCTCGAGGCTGTGGAAGCGGAGATCCAGGATCTGAAGGCCAAAGCCGACGCCGCGCTGGAAAAGGAAAAGGCTGCCAGGGACGAGGCTGCAAAGAAGAAGGCAGAGGTGGATCAGCTGATCGCTGACACCACCCGTCTCGACGCAGAGCTGCAGGCCGCCAAGCCCGGCATCCAGAGCCAGCTTGCTGCAGTCCAGGCAAGCCAGAATGCGGTGGCAAACGAAATTGCCGAGCGGGACCGCCGGCTCCGCGAAGCCTGGGAGGCTGAGCAGCGGCGCCTTGCCGAAGCTGCGGCTGCGGCCGCGCGCGCCAAAGGCCAGGCCGTGCAGCCCTATGCTCCGGTGACTGGCTCGCCGTCGGCCTTTGGCCTGAGGCACCCGTTCGCCAATGACGTTCCCATCACCTCAGGTTTCGGCTGGCGCCTGACGCCGCCTGGGACCATTGATTTCTACGGCACTGGCGGATACATGCACACAGGCATCGACTTTGGGGCAGCCTGCGGCACTCCCGTATATGCGGCTGCGGCCGGTGAGGTGTTTTCCTCAGGTTGGAACTCCGCCGATGGAGGCGGCTGGAGGGTCAAGCTTTCCCATGGTGTGGTGCAAGGCAACTCCCTGACCACCATTTATTACCACAACAGCAGCATTGTCGTATCCAACGGACAGCAGGTTTCCCAGGGGCAGCTGATTGCTTACTCCGGAAATACGGGCAACTCCACCGGTTGCCATGCCCACTTTGAAACCTGGCTCAACGGTGTGGCTGTGGACCCAATGCGCCTGTTGTAAGGCTTCTGCGCGGCTGCCGTACACTGGTATGACTCCGCGCCGGAACGGCCGGAGGCAACGAGGATTCAAGAACTGAGGAGTTCCAACCGTGCCCAAAGAAAGTGGCCGAAAAGTTGTGGCCACCAACCGCAAGGCCCGGCATGACTACCATGTGCTGGACACCTACGAGGCCGGCATTGCGTTGATGGGCACCGAGGTGAAGTCCCTGCGTGAGGGTCATGCATCCATGGTGGACGGCTTCTGCACGTTCTATAACGATGAGCTGTGGATGGAGGGCATCCATATCCCTGAGTACAATCAGGGCAGCTGGACCAACCACTCGGCCCGCCGGCGGCGCAAGCTGTTGCTGCACCGGGAGGAACTCATCAAAATCTCCCACAAGATCCGTGAATCCGGCTTCACGATTGTCCCGCTCCAGCTATATTTCCTCGACGGCAGGGCCAAAGTGGAAATCGGCGTCGCGAGAGGCAAGAAAGAATTCGACAAGCGCCAGAGCCTTCGGGAGCAGCAGGACAACAGGGAAGCGCTGCGCGAAGTCCGGGAGCGGAACAGGCGCTGAGGTGAGGCCGGCTGGAATCATTTCGTTCCGGCATGCGTTACTATAGGTAGTCCGGCAGCGGTTGGTTCCGACGCCGGTTTGGTAACAAAATATGGGGATGATCGGTTTCGACGATGTTAGTCGCGACAGGTGAAGCGGGCCGAGGATGCAGAATTATCTCGTAAACGCTGTCTGCAAACCAATAAGTGCCGAAAACAAGCGCACTGACTTCGCTCTTGCTGCCTAAGCAGTAAGACAGTCCGTCAGCCCGAGGTTGCTATTGCCCCGGATCCTGGCGTCATTTAGATAGCCACTGCTGTTTGCCTCCGTCATCGGGGTAAACGGGACTCTTAGATGACTGGGCCCGGATCAGCTACTTGTTTGCAAGATAGCTGGGGCCGAGAAAATCCGACGCAAACTGCGCCCGGAGAAGCCCTGACAACACGACATCGGACGGGGGTTCAATTCCCCCCATCTCCACATTTGTGATGAGTCGAGACATCCTTCAGGGATGAGTCGAGTCATCGGTTACACCCCGGTCTTCGGACCGGGGTGTTTTTCTTTGCCCGGGTTCGGGCTGGCCGGTGCAGGCAGAGTTGCGGGCCGCGGCCTGGCCGGAGGCGCGCGCGGATGCCTTGAGCCGCCGTCGTGCCTTGGCCAGGTGGCTTCGGATGGCAGCCGTAGCGAAAGCCTCGCCACTTGTACCGGGCCCCGGCCGTTCACCGTCGGCGTAGCGCGCCGGGGACTAGGACGGCCACGGGAACAGTTGATGCTGATAAGACCCGGTACGCCAACGCGTGTGGAAGCCGGGTGCCAGAAACACCCGGTAGGAGGTGCGCCATGAACCAGGCGCGGGAATACAGTTCATCAGCGTCCGACGACGATCCCCTGGACTCGTACTCCGAGACCGTCATGCGGGTGGCTGAGACAGTCACTCCGCACGTGGCGGCGATTGAAATGACCGGGAAGGGCCGGAACGGCCGCTTCCGGGTAGGTGCAGGATCTGCTGTGCTTTTCACCGAAGACGGCTACCTGCTGACAAACTCCCATGTCGTCGCGGGAACCCGTGAGGGCAACGCCGTCTTTGCCGACGGCAGCCGGACAGAGCTGGAACTTGTCGGTGCCGACCCCTTGTCAGACCTGGCGGTTGTACGCGGGCGTGCGCCGAAGGTTTCACCGGCCGAGTTCGGTGACGCGGAATCGCTCAGGGTGGGCCAATTGGTTATCGCCGTGGGCAACCCGCTGGGCCTGGCGGGGTCAGTAACGGCGGGTGTGGTCAGCGGCCTGGGACGCGCCATTCCGGTGTGGGCCGGCAGCAACCGCAGGGTGATTGAGGATGTCATCCAAACGGATGCTGCCCTTAACTCCGGGAGCTCGGGCGGCGCGCTGGCGGATAGCCACAGCAGGATCGTGGGAATCAACACAGCAGTAGCGGGCGCAGGACTAGGCCTTGCCGTGCCAATCAACGCCACCACCCGGCGGATCATCTCCGCGCTCCTGGCCGACGGTCGGGTCAGAAGGGCCTACCTCGGCGTCGTCAGCACCCCTATCAGGCTCAACGCCAGCGCCGTGGTCAGGACCGGGCAACACGACGGGCTCCGGGTAGTGGAGGTGCTGGCAGGTTCTCCCGCCGACAAGGCCGGCATCATGGCCGGGGATATTCTCCTCAGCGCTGGCGGCCGTTCCGTCAGCAACGCTGAAAGCCTGCAGAAGCTGCTCTTCGCCGACGCCATCGGCCAGCCGCTGCGCATAGCAGTGCTAAGGGATGGCAGGGAAAAGAACCTCGTGGCAGTACCCGAAGAAATGGCCGCGAACGCGTAGCGGCGTCAGTCAGCGCTTTTTCAGGTGGGCTACGGGATCGGGCGAACCGCTGCCGGGGGCTTTAGCCTTCTTTTCGGCGCGCTTTTCTTTGATGGTCTTGACCGGCTTCTTCGCCTGGCTCTGATGGGGTGCCTTGTCCGGCATGGCGTGCTCCTTACAACGAGGGACGACCTGCGTCCCTCTTCGTAAAATACGCCTGTTTCGCCGCGAATGTAATGCCCGGACTCAGTCCGGAACGGACACGTCCGCAATACCCACGAAGCGGGTCCCAACGCCGTCGAATTCGCTCCTGACGAAGCCGCGCCGGGGAGGCGGCAGTTCACCAGGCGCGTGGTGTCCGCAGACAACGTACGTGAACTCCGGCCACCACTTCTTGGGCCGGGCCGCTTCTTCATAGCCACACACAGCGCACTCCAGATGGACCCACACCGGGCGTTTGCCGGTCCGGTTGGCCCGTGACTGGACGAGCCAGGGCGGGGGGTTGTCCAGGATCGCGCCCAGTTCCGCTTCGGTCAGGCGTTTGGGGATACCGTGGCGCTGGGCCATTTCCATGGGGACATCAAGGGCTATTGCCGCGTCGCGTCTGCTAATCATCACAGTCAACGATACGGGACCCCGCCAAACCTCCAGGGCGCAAGCACCACCCGCAACAGCCGGCGTACGTCAACAGCCGGCGCTCTTTCAGTCGCCGAGGACGCAGCCCGGGTGGGACCGGTCGCTGTGCACCCAGAGCGCAGAGGTCACCTCGTCGGCCAGGTCGTACTCCCGCGTCCGGCCGGCGGACCGGATCCGCACTATCAGGGCACCGCCGAAGGGCTTGCGGCCGATCACCTCCACATCGGCGTCCAGATCGATTTCCTCAGCGGACAGGTAACGGAGCAGCTCCGGGTTCTCGTCGCTGATACGCGTGATCCGGCCGGTGTGCCCCCGGTCCAGTTCACTCATCCGGTGGGCGTGCGGCAGCAGGACCCTGCCCTCCGCCGTGGGGATCGGGTCCCCGTGGGGGTCCCGCTGGGGGTTACCCAGCTTGGCCGCCATGCGTTCAATGAAGGTGTCCGAGACTGCATGCTCGAGGAGTTCGGCCTCGTCGTGGACCTCGTCCCAGCTGTAGCCCAGCTGCTCAACCAGGTATGTCTCGATCAGGCGGTGCCGCCTCACCATGGACAGGGCCAGCCGGACGCCATCCTTGGTAAGGGTGATGGCACTGTAGGGCTTATGGTCAACCAGGCCCTGGTCCTTAAGTTTGCGGACCATCTCAGAGACGGACGAGTTGGCTACCCCCAGGCGCTGCGCCAGTTGCGAAGACGTGATGGGCTTGTCCTGCCACTCCGTAAAAGAGTAAATGACCTTGACGTAGTCCTCGATCGAGGAGGAGGGCGCGCTGGTCTTCACGTCACCAAGCCTACCGGGTGGTCCGCCGCCGTCATGCCTTTTCTGCCCGCCAGGTGAGGGTCAGGTAGGGCAGGCCGACTTCCTCGCCGGAGGCATGACCCAGATGGTCGTGGAGGTACCAGTCGAGGTTGGCAAGCACCTTGCTCCGGGCGGACTCGCCGGCGCGAAGGAAGTAGCTCCGGGACTTCGCCAGTTCCATGATGTCAAGGGTGGTGAGCTCGTCCTGCCAGCGTGTCAGATGGCTCTCGAGTCCTTTGAACTCCGTTCCCAGCAGGGGGCGGAAGCCGGGCTTGTACACGTCTCCCGCGTGCATGATCCGTGAGAGCCTGTGGACCCAGGGAACAGAGGTGTCGAGCTGGTTCCAGATCAGCCCCAGCCTTCCACCCGCACGAAGGATCCGGGAAAGCTCTGTGCTGGCCGCCAGGGGATCGCACCAGTGCCAGGCCTGCGCAACGCTGATGACGTCGAATGAAGCGGCCGGCAGCCCTGTGGCCTCGGCGGTGCCTTGAATCGCCGGCACCCCGGGATAGTGGAGCCGCAGCTGCTCCAGCATGTCTGCGGACGGATCGACGGCGGAGACGGAGAGTCCACGGTCCAGCAGCAGGGAAGTGAACTTCCCGGTGCCGGCACCGACGTCGACGGCGTCCCGCGCTCCGGTGGGAACGAGCCAGTCCGCTGACTCTTCCGGATAACCTGGGCGCACCCGCTGGTAGTGCTCGCCGCCGTCCCGGAAGCTCCCGCCAAGCTCCTGCCGCCGCCCGTGGTCGAGTTTGGGGCCACCCCGTCCCACGTCCGGCCTCCTTCGTCTGATGCCCTTGGGTATCCTTCGAATTTACCGCAAACGCCGCTGTTAGGTGTTCAGTGCTAAGCCAGCGGTAAGTCAGTCCTCGATGCAGGGCGCAGCGCCCGCGGTTCCGGGGGTGTTGGGTGCCCACTCCGGGTAGGTCCGGGTATCGTTCGCCGGAACCCACCGGCTGGAGTCCACGACGTAATCCCATCCCAGGCCCGTACGGCGGAGTTCCTCGATGCCGGCCAGCAGACGCTGGGCGTCTTCCAGCCGTGAACCCACGCCGAAGCTGGCGCGCAGGGAACCGGAGGGAAGGCCAAGGCGCTTGAGCAGCGGGTGCGCGCAGAAGCGTCCGTCGCGCAGGCCTACCCCATGTTCGGCAGACAGGTATGCGGCCACCAGGCCGGCATCGTAACCGGCTACGGAGAAGTTCACGACCCCGATGGTGTCCGTTTCGGGATCCGTGTCCTTGAAGATCTGATGTACGGTAACGCCCTCGATCCTCTGGAGTCCCTCCACCAGGAAAGACCTGATGGCCGACTCATGGGCGTGCCAGCGGTCCTGATCCAAAGCAGCGATCACCTGGGTGGCGCGGGCCAGGGTGGCAGCACCAAGGACGTTGGGTGAGCCGCCCTCGTGGCGAGCCGGCCCTGTGGTCCAGCTGACGCCGTCGAGCCTGGCTTCACGGACGGCTCCGCCGCCGGCGAGGTGAGGGGTTCCGAGATCGAGCCAGTCAGGCCTGCCCACCAGGACGCCCGCGCCGAAGGGCGCATAAAGCTTGTGACCGGAGAAGGCGAGGTAGTCGACGTCGTCGGTGCTGATGCTGATGCGCCGGTGCGGCGCCAGCTGGGCGGCGTCCACCACGATCCGGGCACCGTGTTCGTGCGCCAGCGTTGCAAGGGCCCGGATGGGCAGGATCTCACCGGTTACATTGGACGCACCGGTGACGGCCAGCAGGCTTACGCCGCCCTGCTCCAGTTCCGCCCGGAGTGCCTCGATGGTGCCGGCGATGGTGTCGGCGGCCACTACACTGCGGTGCGGCAGGCCCTGCCACGGCAGAAGGTTGGCGTGATGCTCGATGTCCAGATAAAGCACGTCGCCGTTCGGACGTCCGTCAGTACTCGGAAGACAGCCGGCCAGCAGGTTCAGCGAATCGGTGGTGTTGCGGGTAAAGACAACTGAGTCATCAGGGCGGCCACCCACAAAGTCACGGACGATGTTGCGTGCGTTCTCATAGACGGACGTGCTGATCTGCGATGCGTAGCCGGCACCACGATGGACGCTGGCGTAGAACGGCAGGATCTCATTGAGATAGGCCGACACAACGGAGAGGGCAGGAGCGGACGCGCCATAGTCAAGGTTGGCGTACCGGACGTGCCCGCCTTGGATCAGGGGCGCCTGAATCTCGGCACCGGTGACGGCGGACAGCGGACGGCCCGCAATGGCATTGCGTTCACTGAACAGCGTGGCCGGGCTGGTGGTGTGTACGGGGGCGGCGATGTTGGGGGAGACGGTGGCAGTTGTCACAGAGACCTCACTGTAAGAAGGACCCCTCCATGGGAATCCGCGCTTGCCGGGTCCGTTCCGGACCGGCCTGGTCGTCACCCGGGGCACCCCACCGCGAATGGAGGGTTGCCGGCCAGCAAACCGGGGTTTTGCGCTGGCACTCGTGACCTATTAAGAGCGTAGAACATGCTGCGGGCCAGGAAAAAGCGGGTTCCAATGTTAAGGGTTTTGTTACGCGGCGTTGTAAGAATCGGCTTTGCCCGAAGAATACGACGGCGGACGCACCCTAGTGGACGCGTCCGCCATCGAATATTCGGGTTTCCCGGTTAGAGGAGGTCGTCCAGATCCGGGTTGAGGCGCTTGAGAACCTCGGAGTGCAGGATCGAGTTGGTGGCCAGGGCGTTGCCTCCGAACGGGCCGTCCTCGCCGTCGAGGGACGTAAACCTGCCGCCGGCTTCAACCACGATGGGGACCAGGGCCGCCATGTCGTAGAGGTTCAGCTCAGGCTCGCAGGCAATGTCAACGGAACCCTCGGCCACCATGCAGTAGGACCAGAAGTCGCCGTATGCGCGCGTCCGCCAGACGTCCTCCGTCAGGCCGAGGAAGTCGTCCAGGCTCCCGCGTTCTTTCCATCCGCCGAGGCTGGAATAGGAGAGGGAGGCATCCGAAAGCTTCGACACGTCAGATACCCGGAGCCGGGTGGCGGCAGCAAGGGAGCGTCCCATGTATGCCCCGGCACCTTTGGCGGCCCACCAGCGTTTGCCCAGCGCAGGGGCGCTTACCACGCCAACGACGGGTTCGCCTTCATCGACCAGGGCAATCAGGGTGGCCCAGACGGGAACGCCGCGGACAAAGTTCTTGGTGCCGTCGATGGGATCGATGATCCAGCGCCGGGATCCATGCCCGGAACTGCCGAATTCCTCGCCCAGGACGGCGTCCCGTGGCCGGGAACGGGACAGCTGGCCGCGGATGGCTTCCTCGGCGGCCTTGTCCGCGTCGGTGACCGGCGTCAGGTCCGGCTTGGTCTCGACGTGCAAATCCAGGGCCTTGAAGCGGCTCATCGTCTGGTCATCCACGGAATCGGCCAGCACGTGGGCCAGGCGCAGGTCATCGTTGTAGCTCGAAGCGGATTGGATCATGGTTCCAAACTACCGTCAAAGCGCGGCCGGGGCGGGGACATTGGGGGTCCCGGGGTCATGAACCACTCTCAAGCCGTCGGGAAAAGAGTGGTTTCCGCTAGCTGATGCTGCCCAGTTCCTTGGTTTCCTGGCCTTCCAATCGCGGATCAGTGCCAAGGAGGCGCCGCAGCGACGCAAGCCGGGCTGGTCCGGTTGGACCGGCCTGGCCGTCAGCCACCCAGGCATCCAACCCGCAGTTCACCGCGGCCGCGGTGTGCTTGCAGCCACGTTCGCAGGCATCCGTGCCGGGCTCCAGATCAGGAAAGGAACGCAGGATCCGGTCCGGGTCAACATGGGCCAGGCCGAAGGAACGGATGCCGGGTGTGTCGATGATCCAGCTTCCTGCCGGCGCGTCAGTCAGCTTGAGGGCCAGAGCCGACGACGAGGTGTGACGCCCCCGCCCGGTCACCGCATTGACGCCGCCCGTCGCGCGTTCAGCCCCGGTCAGGGCGTTGACCATGGTGGACTTGCCGACGCCGGAGTGCCCCAGCATGACTGTGACCTTGCCGTCGAGGTGGGCGCGGAGCTGCGAAACGGCATCTATGTCGAGGCGGGCGGAGAGGCCGTCGTCGGAGCGGGCGTCGATGCCGGAGGCCTCTGAATCCGCTGTCCTGCTGATGATTACCGGGAAATCAAGGTGCTCATAATTGGACAACAGGTCCGCAGGATCCTTGACGTCCGCCTTGGTGACCAGCAGCAGCGGCTCGATCCCGGCGTCGTAAGCTGCCACCAGGGCCCGGTCGATGAACCCGGTGCGTGGCTCCGGATTCGCGGCTGCCACGACCACCACGAGCTGGTCCGCGTTGGCCACCACCGCCCGCTCTACCGGATCGGTGTCGTCCGCGCTGCGGCGCAGCAGTGTTTTACGGTCCTGGATCTTGACCAGGCGGGCGAGCGTGTTCGGGTCGCCGGAAACATCTCCCACCAGGGAAACGAAATCGCCGGCCACCACCGGGGAGCGGCGCAGTTCACGTGCCCTCGCAGCGATGATGACACGTTCCTCGCCCGAATCCTCACCAACCACAGCCGTGTAGCGGCCGCGGTCCACCGTGATGATGCGCCCGGTCACGGCGTCGTCATGGCTGGGCCTGTCCTTGGTGCGAGGACGCGAGCCCTTTTTGCTCGGACGGATCCGGACATCGGACTCGTCCCAGGAATCAGTGCTGCGGGCCAACGTCCGAACCTTCCGCCCCGTTGTCGGCGGACTGGCCCTGTGCCAGCATGTCTGCCCACAAGCGGGGGAAGTCCGGCATGGTCTTGGCGGTAGTGGCGATGTCCTGTACCTGGACGCCTTCCACCGCCAGACCAAGGATGGCACCTGCGGTTGCCATCCGGTGGTCCGCATAGCTATGGACGACGCCGGCGTGCAGCTTTGCCGGACGGATGACGAGGCCGTCGCTGGTCTCCTCCGCATCACCGCCGAGGCGGTTGATTTCGGTGACAAGCGCGGCCAGCCGGTCCGTCTCGTGGCCCCGCAAGTGCCCGATGCCGGTCAGCCGGGACGGCCCGCTGGCCAAGGCGCACAGGGCGGCAACTGTCGGGGCAAGCTCACTGGTTTCATCGAAGTCGCCGCTCTTGATCTCGGGCCCTCCGGTAACCGTCAGCACGCCGTCGGCCAGGCTCACATCCGCGCCCATGTCCGCCAGGATGCTGCGCCACTGGTCGCCCACCTGGGTGGTCCCGACGGGCCAGCCGGGAATACGGACCGTCCCCCCTGAGGCCAGCGCTGCCGCGAGGAACGGACCGGCGTTGGACAGATCCTGTTCAATACGCTGATCGAAGCCGCGGATGGGTCCCGGGGCCACCACCCAATGATTCGGGACTGAATCATCGACTGATACACCCACCTCCCGGAGCGCGGTGACTGTCATGTTGATGTGGTCAAGGCTTGGGACCGGCTTACCGACATGCTCCAGGCGGAGTCCTTCGGTAAACCGGGCTCCCACCAGCAGCAGGGCGGAGACGAACTGCGATGAGGCGCTGGCGTCGATCACCAGGTGGCCGCCCCGGACTTCGCCCGTTCCTTCAACGGTGAATGGCAGTGATGCAGGCGTTTCCCCGTCCTCCCCGGCCACGGCTACACCCAGCGCCCTGAGTGCCTCGATGATGGTTCCCATGGGGCGATTCCGGGCGTGGGGATCCCCATCAAAGACGCTACTTCCGTGGCGCAGCGCAGCGATGGGCGGAACGAACCGCATAACGGTTCCGGCGAGGCCGCAGTCGATCCGGGCCTGTGACGGAGTGGCCTCATGGCTTAGGGGAGAGATCTCAAGGTCGGGTCCGAACGCGCCGTCTCCGGGCACCTCGGTGATGGTGGCCCCCAACTGGCGGAGGGCCTGGATCATCAAGGCTGAGTCCCTGGAATGCAGGGGAGCCCGCAGCCGGGAGGGGCCGTCCGCGAGTGCCGCAAGAACCAGGAACCTGTTGGTCAGGGATTTCGAACCGGGAACGGTGATGGTGGCATTGACAGGCCGGGTGGCAAACGGTGCCGGCCAGTGCGGGGCGGCTTCGGAGGATTCAGGCAAAGCGGTTGCGGCGGATCCGGTCATTCTTCCCTATGCCCCCGTCGCCTGCTCCACGGCGCGGCGTACTGCCTTGTCCGCCTTGTGGAGCTTCTTGCCGGTCGTCTTTCGTGCGTCGGCGGCAAGGTGGGAAGCGCCTTTCTTCGCATCGGCGGCAAAGTGCTCGGCGCGCCATGCAAGGCCTGGCTTCCCTGCGGTATCCACGGAGGCGAGCAGGACGCCGCCGCTGAGGGACAGGTTCTTCAGGAGCTGGCTGCGGCGGGCATCGCGGCCCTCCTTGCTGCTGATGTCGGCGCTGCGCCATTCGACAAAAGTGTTGAGTGCCGAAATAACAGTGAGCAGTGTTGCCGAGAGACGGCTGAATTTGCCCAGGCCGAACAGCACTCCTGCGCCCACCTGCGTTCCGCCAATAACCCTTGCCAGTGTCTTGTCATCGGTGCGGAAGGGTAGCGAAGCGGTTGCCTTGCGCAGGAGGGGCGAGAGTTGCCGGGCTGTGTCATCTGCGTTCTTGAGCTTGTCGAGACCGGCGAGGACGAAACTGGATGCCAGCATGGGCCGGGCGAGCGTGCGGACAAAGGACATGGATTTCCTCCTGGATGGACGAACCGCGTCGAATGCGGCGAAGTCCGTTCTAGTCTTGCACTTTTGAGGAATATTTGCCTGCCGCCAGGGGTTATGGATTGCGGGTCCGGGAATCGAGCCCTGCCGGGACAAAAGCTCCCGGAACAAGACTGCCTGAAAAGTTTTGGGATGAGTCGGCCGCGACAAAACGACCGGCCAATGGACTGCCGGGAAAAAGAGTGGAGTGCCCTTGAGGTTGGTGAAGGACGGAATGGAAGCCGCGGGCCCCGCCGTATTCGAGAATCTGGAAGCTGATCCTCCGGAGTACGGCTCGCCGCGTTCGCGGAGCGTGACAGTAGACTTGAAGGCAATGAGTACCCTGGATCCGGCCGTTGAGGCCATGTATGAGGCCTCCGGAAGCGAAGCCAAAGGCAGTATCGACGCGCAGCCGGTCGTAGGCGCGGGACTCGATGCGGAGGCCGATTCTCCGGAAGCCGAATCTGTTGAGCTCTCCGTGGATGTGGCCACTGAGACTGCTGACGAGCGCCGCGTCCGTTTTGAGCGCGATGCCATGCAGTATGTGGACCAGCTGTATTCGGCTGCCATGCGCATGGCGCGCAACCCGGCTGACGCCGAGGACCTCGTCCAAGAGGCTTACACCAAGGCCTTTTCCGCGTTCCATCAGTACAAGCCGGGGACCAACCTCAAGGCATGGTTGTACCGGATCCTGACCAACACCTACATCAATCTGTACCGCAAACGGCAGCGCGAGCCGTTGCAGTCCAATTCGGACACCATCGAGGACTGGCAGCTGGCAAGGGCAGAGTCGCACACCTCAAGCGGCCTGCGGTCCGCGGAGGCAGAGGCGCTGGATCACCTTCCGGACTCCGACGTCAAGCGCGCGCTGCAGGACATTCCGGAGGAATTCCGTCTCGCCGTCTATTTTGCCGACGTCGAGGGCTTCGCGTATAAGGAAATTTCGGACATCATGAATACCCCTATCGGTACAGTGATGTCCCGGCTTCACCGCGGCCGGAAAATGTTGCGGGACATGCTGGCGGAGTATGCCGCCGATCGGGGATTCAAAGCCGCCGTCGAACCCGAGGACGCGGCCGCAAGTACAAAACAGGAGAACAGGAAATGAGCGAGTGCCAGGGATTGGGCGACTGCGACGACGCACGGATGCAGCGCATCTACGAGTACCTTGACGGGGCCCTGACCCGTGAGGACATCACGGAGATCAAGCACCACCTCAATGATTGCCCTGAGTGCACGCAGCAATACGACCTCGAGTGCGTAATCCGGAATATGGTGAAGCGCTCCTGCACGGAAGCCGCGCCGGAGAACCTGAAGAACGCCATCCTGGACCGCATCCATTCGATCCGGCCTGTTGACGCCTAAGCACGGGTAAAGTCGGGCAAAGGCAGCCGCCTGTCCGATGCCCGGAAAGACGAAGGACCCCGGAAGCCTTGTGGCTTCCGGGGTCCTTCGCTTAACCGTCAATCCAAGCTTTGCTTAGGTGTTGGGGCGCTTCCCGTGGTTCGCGCCGCCACGCTTACGGTCACGACGTTTACGTGCACGCTTGCTCATAGCTGGCCTCCTTAATGTTGGTACTCAAAAGAGCTGCCCTCAAGTCTCCCACATGATCCGACGGGCCGCGAACCCGGATCGGCCCGTGACCTGCGGGCCAATTCTCCGGCTCAACCGTGCGGCTTAACTGTGCAGCGAGTTCCTGATCGAGATGCGGGCCTGGTTCAAAACCGTCCTGACGGTTTCCAGCGCCACGGGGCTTAGCGGTTCCTTGCTCGCCTGAAGGCGCAGCTCCACGCGCAGATCGTCGCGGAACGCCTGGAGCAGCATCTCCGCCTCCTTGAGCATCCGGTGCCCTTCCTGCGACGGTCCCCTCGCCGTGAGATTGGCGGCCCGCGCTGTGGAACGTGCGGCTTCGGCCGTCGCAGCGAGGTCGGCCCGCAGTCCGCGCATGTTGCTGCGGATATCCTCGCGGAGATTGTCAGCAAGCCGGCGCACAGACTGCGAGATATCGTTCTCGACGCCGGCCAGCTCATCCCGGCGGCCGTTCAGTTCGGCGAGACCGGCCGCTGTGATTCGGTAGTTGGTGCGCCGTCCGGCCGACTCAGTGGCGACCAGCCCTTCTTCCTCCAGCTTCCCCAGCCGCGGGTATATGGTGCCGGCGCTGGGAGAGTATGTGCCGCCGAAACGTTCATTCAGCGCCTTGATGAGCTCGTATCCATGCTTCGGACCGGACTCGAGGAGGGCCAGCAGATACAGCCGCAGGGCCCCGTGCGCGAAGACAGGAGGCATCACTGCCCGGCTTCCGGGTTGCCGGCGTCGCCGTTCTTTCCTTCGTGGCTCCGCGCGGGCTGACTGTGGAAGATCGAGGTTTTGCCCGACACCGAGTTGGTCCGGACCAGCATCAGCTTGCCGTCCGGTCCGGCGATGGTTTCCACCTTGCCACCGGGCTGGGCATAGCGTTGGTCGTCGATCACCACCGTTCCGCCGGCGGACTTTGCCACGATGTCCACGCCGACGTCGTGCGGCAGGCGGATGGTGAGGTCTCCCGAGACGGAATTAGCGCCGAAGTCATGGGTGAATCCCAGCAGGTCGAAGCTCATGTCCCCGCTAACCGTGTTGGCGCGGATGTTGCTGAACCGGCCCGACGCCGTGACCTCGCCGGAGACGCTCTTGGCGGTCAGGACGCCGTCGTGGTTGCGTACGATCACTTCACCACTGATGGTCTTGACGTGGAGGTCGCCTGCGGTGCTGTCTGCGATGACGGAGCCGGAGACGGTACTAAGACGGGTGTGCCCGCTGATTCCGGACACCAGGCCGTCGCCACTCACCGTTCCGGCTTCAACCTCCACGCCCGCGGGGAGCGCGATGGTGATCACCGCTGAGTTGTTGCCGCCGTGGTTGACGGTCTCCATGAGGTTCTTGAACCAGCCTTGCGGGCCGTGGAGCTGATGCCGGATCTCGAGCCTGCCGGCTACGACGCTGACGGACACCGGATCTCCCTGGACGTCGGAGATTTCCACCCGGGCAACAGCCTCGGAGTGGGTGATGACATCGAACCTTCCGCGCACCATTCCCAGTTTCAGCGACCTGATGCCGTCAATGTCGATGGTTTGCGGTGAGGACACGGTCCAGCTGCGCTCCGTCATGATGATGTCTCCATTTCGCGATATATCTTGAGATTCCCAAGGTATATCCGGATGGAACTCACGTCAAGATATATCGCGTTCCCGCCCGGCCGGCCTACTCCGGGGCATCCATCCCAAGCCACTGGAACCAGCCCCGGTGCAGGACCAGCCACGCCATCAGGCCGTAGCCGGACTGGCCTGGCGTTCCGGTGTTGGCAGCCAGATCCTGACGCCATTGCTCATGGTTCAGGAGCGGGGAGAATGTATCGACGTAGGCGTGCTTGCGCCTGGTAGTGACATCGGCAAAAGCGGCGTTCAGCTCTCCCAGACGGCGATTCTGGGCAGGATCGAGAGTGGGCGGAGGGCCGACGACGAACACTTCGATCCGGTTCTGGGAAGCGGAGTCAAGGATGTTGGCGAGGTTCAGCCGGCTGCGGGCAGTGGAAAGGCCAAATTCTATGTCCCGCCCGGAGAGGCCGATGACCAGCCTGTTCTCATGCTGGTCACTGAAGCGGCGGCCGGCTTCCTCCAGCCAACGGGAGGCGAGTCCTTCCGTCCCTTCTTGGGGGCACGGCAAGGCGTAGCTTTCCAGGGTCAGCCCGTCCTGAGGAGTGCGCGCCAGGACGCGGCCCAGCCAGCCGAGCGCCCGGGGATCGCCCAGGCCGGCCAGCAGTTCATCTCCAACAGCTGCGATGCGCAGCTTCCTGTCTTCCACACGTTCCTCTTTACTTCCGTGCCGGATGGCTCCTCGTGCAGCCCCTCCGGGAATTAGCGCCGACCGGTCGTTCTTCGGCGGCTGTGATCCCATTAAACAGAACTGCCCGGCCGGAGTCTGGTATTTCGACGTCCGGCCGGGCAGCCCCCTGGATTACTTCCGTGCAAATGCCTGCTTCAGAAGCGCATCCTGCTCTGCTGCGTGGCGTTTCATGGAACCCGCAGCGGTGGAGGCCGACGCGGTACGTGACACGAGGCGGACGGAGCGGCCAAGCGCCTCCGGCAGGTTGAGGCCCATGAACGGCCACGGTCCCTGGTTGGCAGGTTCGTCCTGTGCCCAGACCACTTCGGCGTTCGGGTACTTCGCGAGCTCCGCCGCGATCTCGGCATGCGGCAGCGGGTAAAGCTGCTCCACGCGGACGATCGCCGTGGTCTGATCATCGGTCTTCTGCCGGGTGGACAGTAGATCGTAGTACAGGCGGCCGGATACCAGCAGGACGCGTTCGACGGCGTCACCCGCCAGCTGCTCATGGTCGCCTATGACAGGGCGGAAGCTGCCGGTGGTGAAGTCCTCGACAGGCGACGCTGCAGCCTTAAGCCGGAGCAGCTGCTTCGGAGTGAAGATGATCAGCGGCTTGCGCGGACGGCTGTAAGCCTGGCGGCGCAGCAGGTGGAAATGCGAGGCCGCCGTCGTGGGGTTCGCGACGACCATGTTCTCTTCCGCGCACATCTGCAGGAAACGCTCGATGCGTGCCGAAGAGTGGTCGGGGCCCTGGCCCTCGTAACCGTGCGGGAGCATCAGCACCAGCGAGGACCGCTGGCCCCACTTCTGCTCAGCCGAGGAGATGAACTCATCGATGATGGTCTGGGCGCCGTTGACGAAGTCACCAAACTGCGCTTCCCAAAGGACGAGGGCATCCGGACGCTCAACCGAGTAACCGTATTCGAAGCCCATCGCAGCGTATTCGGAGAGCAGGGAGTCATAGATCCACAGCTTCGCCTGGTTGTCCGAAAGATTGCCCAGGGGGAGCCACTCGTTGCCGTTCACGCGGTCGTGGAACACGGCGTGACGCTGAACGAACGTTCCGCGGCGTGAGTCCTGGCCAGCCAGGCGGACCGGGACACCCTCCATGATGAGTGAGCCGAAGGCCGCAATCTCGCCGAAGCCCCAGTCGATGCCGCCTTCACGGGACATCTGCTCGCGCTTCTCGAGAAGCTGCTTGAGCTTCGCGTGGACCGTGAAGCCCTCCGGAATTTCGACGTGCGCCTTGCCGATGCGGGCAAGCGTCTCGGGGGAGATGGCTGTGGACGCCGGGGCGTTGGTGCCGAAGTCGGCCTGCTGGGCGATGGGACGCTCGATGTCCGATACTGCGGCGGAGTCCGCCGTGATGATCGGGATCGGTGAGGTCTGGGCGGCGTGCGTCTCGGCGAAGACACGCTCCAGCCGTTCCTGGTAGTCGCGAAGCAGCTGCTCCGCTTCTTCCTCGGTGATGTCCCCGCGGCCGATCAGCGACTCGGTGTACAGCTTGCGGACGGAGCGTTTGGCTTCGATAAGGTTGTACATGAGCGGCTGGGTCATCGACGGGTCGTCACCCTCGTTGTGGCCGCGGCGGCGGTAGCACACCATGTCGATCACAACGTCCTTGTGGAAACGCTGGCGGAACTCGTAAGCGAGTTGGCCGATGCGGACCACTGCTTCCGGATCGTCGCCGTTCACGTGGAACACGGGTGCCTGGATCATCTTGGCAACGTCCGTGGAGTACGTGGAGGAGCGGGAGGAGGACGGCGCCGTCGTGAAGCCCACCTGGTTGTTGACCACCACGTGGATGGTGCCGCCGGTGCGGTAGCCGCGGAGCTGCGAAAGGTTCAGCGTCTCCGCAACCACGCCCTGGCCGGCAAAGGCGGCGTCGCCGTGGACCATGATGGGCAGCACCGGGAAGGCGACGCCCTGGTCCAGGCGGTCCTGCTTGGCGCGGACGATGCCTTCCAGCACGGAGTCGACGGCCTCAAGGTGGGACGGGTTGGCAGCGAGGTAGACCTTGGTCTCCTTGCCGTTGTCCGAGGTGAAGGTGCCTTCGGTCCCGAGGTGGTACTTCACGTCACCTGATCCCTGCACGGAGCGCGGGTCCTGGGTGCCTTCGAATTCACGGAAGACCTGGGCGTAGGTCTTGCCGGCGATGTTGGTGAGCACGTTCAGGCGGCCGCGGTGGGCCATGCCGATGGCCACTTCGTCCAGGCCGTCATCCGCGGCGTCGGACATGATGGCGTCCAGCAGCGGAATAAGGGATTCGCCGCCTTCGAGCGAGAAGCGCTTCTGGCCCACGAACTTCGTCTGCAGGAACGTCTCGAAGGCCTCCGCCGCGTTCAGCTTGGAGACGATACGGAGCTGTTCTTCCCGGGTGGGCTTGGAGTAGGGGTGCTCCAGCTGATCCTGGAACCATTTGCGCTCTTCAGGCTCCTGGATGTGCATGTATTCGATGCCTGTGGTGCGGCAGTAGGCGTCGCGAAGCACGGCCAGGATGTCGCGGAACTTCAGCACGGCCTTGCCGCCGAAGCCGCCGGTGGGCCACTCGCGGTCCAGGTCCCACAGGGTCAGTCCATAGGTCAGCACGTCAAGGTCGGGGTGCTTGCGCTGGACGTACTCCAGCGGATCGGTGTCCGCCATCAGGTGTCCGCGCACGCGGTAGGAGTGGATGAGCTGCTGGATCCGGGCGACCTTGTTGATCTGGTCTGACGGGTCGACCTGCAGGTCGGGGCTCCAGCGCACGGGCTCGTACGGAATGCGCAGGGCCTCGAAGATTTCGTCGTAGAAGTTCTGCGCGCCGAGCAGCAGCTGGTGGACGAGCTTCAGGAATTCGCCGCTGCCGGCACCCTGGATAACGCGGTGGTCGTAGGTCGAGGTCAGCGTCAGGACCTTGCTGATGGCGTTCTGCGCGATGATCTTTTCGCTGGCGCCCTGGAACTCGGCAGGGTAGTCCAGCGCACCAACGCCGATGATAGCGGCCTGTCCCTTGGAAAGGCGCGGCACGGAATGCACGGTGCCGATACCGCCCGGGTTGGTCAGGGAGACCGTGGTGCCGGAGTGGTCGTCCGCTGTCAGCTTGCCGGCACGGGCGCGCTTAATGAGGTCTTCGTAGGTGTGCCAGAACTCGGAGAAGTTGAGGGTCTCGGCCTTCTTGATGTTCGGCACCATGAGCAGGCGGGTGCCGTCAGGCTTGGGCATGTCGATGGCGATGCCGAAGTTGACGTGTGCCGGCTGGACAGCGACAGGCTTGCCGTCGACTTCGTCGTAGTAGACGTTCATCGACGGGAACTGGGACAGCGCCCGGATGACGGCGTAACCGATCAAGTGGGTGAACGAGACCTTGCCGCCGCGGGCCCGGGCCAGGTTGGAGTTGATAACCACGCGGTTGTCGATCAGCAGCTTGGCCGGGATGGCCCTGACGCTGGTGGCAGTGGGGACCTCAAGGCTCGTGATCATGTTCGAGGCGATGGCCTTGGCCGGTCCGCGCAGAACCGAGACGACATCCTCTTCAGGCGCCGTGGGGGCCTTGACGTTCTTGGGAAGCTGGGCAGGGATCGGCTGCGATCCGCTACCGGGATCGGCCTTCTTCGCGCCGTCGCGGGCGATCGTTGCGGGTGCCTTCGTGGCCGGTGCCGCAGCCGGGGGTACGGCAGGCGCCGCAGCAGAAGATGCAGGAGCTGCGGTCTGCGCCGCCGGTGACGGTACCTGTTCGGCAGGCGCCGGCGACGGTGCCGGTTCGGCAGGAGCCGGAGCCACGGCGGGCATTTCGCGGGTTGCGGGGTGGGCTATGGCGAGGGCTGTGTTCCCGTTGGAAGAAGAACCGCTGCCCGAGTCGAAGGATTCGAAGAGGGGCCACCACTTGGAATCCACAGCGTTCTTGTTCTGCTGGTACTGCTCGTACAGTTCGTCAACGAGCCACTCATTTCCGCCAAATTCCTCTGGTAGACGGTGGCTAGGCTGCTCTGGCACTTGAAATACGCCTCTTCCATGAGTTTGATTTCCCTCTGGCCGCCACGGTGCCGCAGCACAACATTCGGACCAGTCTCTGCGTCCTCTGAACCCAGACCTTTGCCAGTCTAATGAGCATTCTGCGTTAACTGCCAATAAGCGTGACCCAAATCATGAAGTGACGCGGCGAATGCCGAATGTGGCGTTCCGGACCCATATTCCGCCTGGCGTTTAATGCTCCGGTTGCAGGCCGGCACGGCCTGGCGCCGGGCGCTGACGGGGATCGGAAGCTGCTCCTGTAGACTGAAATTCTTATGGACAGTAAATCTAGGTGCCGGCCTGGGGGCTGTCAGCGGAGCACGAAGAACAGCGCCGCACAGTCCACCCGCAGAGCCGGCAAACCCCGAACACGCGCCCACCACCCTGCGTCGGTCCATCCCGCGGGAGCCCCCTCGGAAAGAACGTCGGCTACGGCTGACCATCCTCCGCCTGGCGGCCGCCCGAATAGTCACTCCACCTGTGTTAACAGCACCAGTATTAACTGCGCCATTATTCAGTGCGCGACTGTGCACGCCCTGTCCTCCAGGGCGGGATGCTGAATGGAGTGGTTGCTCCTCGCGGCAGGGTTCCTGCTGATCGCCGGCACCGGGTTTTTCGTCGCCGTCGAATTTTCCCTCATTGCCTTGGACCAGGCCACAGTCCAGCGCGCCATTGAGAACGGTGATTCCGGGGCCGTTCCGCTACTGAAGTGCCTGAAGTCCCTCTCCACCCAGCTTTCCAGCTGCCAGCTGGGCATTACCCTGACCACCCTGTTGACCGGGTACGTGATGGAACCATCTGTGGGGCGACTGCTGGAGGGCCCGCTGGCCGCCGTCGGAATCCCCGGGGTGGCAGCCGCCTCCATATCGCTGGTCATCGCGATGGCGCTGGCGACGTTGCTGTCGATGCTGCTGGGCGAACTGGTGCCCAAAAACATGGCGATCGCACTGTCCTTCCCGGTGGGTAGGGCCCTGGCCCGGCCGCAGCTGGTTTTTACTGCCATTTTCAGGCCTGCCATCGTGGTGCTCAACGGCTTCTCCAACAAGGTGCTGAACGTCTTCGGGCTCGAAGCCAAGGAGGAGATTTCAGGTGCCAGGACCCCGGCTGAGCTTGCCTCCCTGGTCCGGCGTTCAGCCGCGATGGGAACGCTCGACGCCGGAACCGCCAACTTTGTGGCGCGGACCCTGAACTTCTCAGCACGCACGGCCGCCGACGTCATGACGCCGCGGATCCGGGTGGAAACCATCGACGCCGACCAACCGGTGTCTGACGTCCTCGACGCCGCGCGGCGCACCGGATATTCGCGGTTCCCTGTCATTGGAGAGTCCGCGGACGATATCAGGGGACTCGTCCACGTCAAGAAGGCAGTGGCAGTGCCCTGGGACAGGCGGGCCAACCTGGAAGCCGGAGCGATCATGACCGACGTCCTGAGGGTGCCTGAGACGATCCACCTCGACGCCCTTCTGGCCGAACTGCGCGAGGGAAACCTTCAGCTCGCCGTCGTGCTTGATGAGTACGGCGGAACCGCGGGCATCGCCACCCTGGAAGACCTGGTTGAGGAGATCGTCGGTGAAGTGGCCGACGAGCATGACAAAGTCAGGCCAGGCCTCCTCCAGAGCGCGTCAGGGGACTGGTATTTCCCGGGACTCCTGCGGCCCGACGAACTGTCCGAACAGATTCCCGGACTCACAGTGCCGGACGAATCTGCGTACGAGACTGTGGGGGGCTACGTCATGAGCGAACTGGGCCGCATCGCCGCGGTGGGGGACATAGTGGTTGTGGGGGGCGGCACGCTGAGCGTGACCAGGATGGACGGACGGCGGATCGACAGGATCTGCTTCCGGCCCGAAGCTGCAGGCGCAGAGCATTCCGCTGATGACAGGACCGCGCAATGAGTGACTGGGCGGGCATTTTCTGGCTTGTAGTGCTCCTGCTGGGTAATGCGTTTTTTGTTGCGGCCGAGTTCGCCGTGATGTCGGCCAGGCGCAGCCAGATTGAACCCCTGGCGGACGCCGGGTCCCTGAGGGCGCAGACCACCTTGCGTGCCATGGAAAATGTCTCCCTTATGCTGGCCTGTGCCCAGTTGGGAATTACCGTCTGCTCCCTGCTGATCCTGCAGGTGGCGGAACCGGCCATCCATCACCTGATGGCCGCCCCCCTCGAGGCTCTCGGGGTGCCCGTGGAGATCGCCGACGTCGTGGCGTTCGGTGTTGCCCTGATGGCAGTGACCTTCCTGCATGTGACCTTCGGTGAGATGGTCCCCAAGAACATCTCGGTGTCCGTGGCAAACAAGGCCGCCTTGTTCCTCGCTCCTCCGCTGATGTTTGTAGCCCGCCTGGTGAGGCCTGCGATTGTGGCCCTGAACTGGTCTGCCAACCACATCCTGAAGCTCCTCCGGATTGAGCCCAAGGATGAAGTGAATTCGTCATTCACACTCGAAGAAGTCCAGTCAATCGTGCAGGAGTCCACCCGTCACGGACTCGTCGACGACGACGCCGGACTGATCACCGGCGCACTGGAATTCTCCGAACACACTGCATCCCACATCATGGTGCCGCTGGACAAACTGGTCATGCTGAAAGCGGCAACCACTCCAGTTGAGTTCGAGAAAGCCGTCAGCAGAACGGGGTTCTCAAGGTTTCCGATGCTGGACGATGACAGCATGCTCGCGGGCTATCTTCATGTGAAGGACGTACTGTCCATTCCGGAGACTGACTATCAGCACCCCATCGCTGAGAGCCGCATCCGCTCCCTGGCGAACCTTGCCCTGGATGACGAGATCGAAATGGCAATGTCCGTCATGCAGCGCACAGGCTCCCACCTTGCACGGGTTATCGGCCCCGACGGCCAGACGCACGGCGTGCTGTTCCTGGAAGACGTGATTGAACTGCTGGTTGGAGAGATCCGGGATGCAACCCAGGCCACCGGAATCAGGAGGCTGGGCCAGTCCAACGGTGCCGATACTTCTAAATAGGAATCATTCCTATTTACGGTTAGACTTCTGGGAAGTAAGAATCCCGTTTGCCGAAATGAGTTGAGGTTCCGTGCGTCGTCCTGCCGCCATTCATTCATCCCTTGCCGCCATCGCCGGCCTGGGCTTGCTGCTGACCGCATGCGCTCCAGCAGCAAGCGTGTCCAGCAACCCGTCCGCATCGTCTTCTGGCGGGAAGGTCCACGTTGTGGCTTCCACGAACGTCTATGGCGACATTGCCCACGCCATAGGCGGCGACAAGGTCAACGTTGATGCCCTCATCACTAAGTCCAGCCAGGACCCGCATTCCTATGAGGCCACCGCCCAGGACCGTTTGACGGTTTCCAAGGCAAACGTTGTGATCGAAAACGGCGGCGGCTACGACGACTTCATGCACAAGATCGCCGGCGACAGCAACATCGCGCCCGACAACATCATCACCGCCGTCGATGTCTCCGGGCTGGCCCCCGCTGCAGACGCGGAGCCGAGCGCCACGGCCAGTGCCCCCGCCGCCGGGCACGACCATGCCGAGTTCAACGAACACATCTGGTACAGCATGGATGCCATGAACAAACTGGCGGACGCATTGGCCGCCAAACTTGGAGAACTCGAGCCGGGGTCCGCCGCGACGTTCACGTCGAATGCGGCAACTTTCAAAGCCGGGATGGAGGGGCTCACTGCGAAGCTCGCTACCCTCAAAGCCAGCGCGACCGGATCGCCGGTAGCCATTACCGAACCCGTTCCGCTCTACATGCTTCAGGCCGCCGGACTGGAGAACAAGACCCCCGAAGAGTACAGTGCTGCGATTGAGGAAGGCACCGATGTCCCGCCTTCCGTGCTGAAGGCCGCCACAGACATCGCCGGATCCAAGGACACCCGGTTCCTCGCTTACAACACCCAGACGGAGGGACCGCAGACCGAAGCGCTCAAGAAGGCCGCCGAAGCTGCCGGCGTCCCGGTGATCGACTTCAGCGAAACACTCCCTGAGGGCAAGACGTACCTGCAGTGGATGACGGACAATGTTGACAACATCAGCAAAGCTTTGGAGAAAAATAGTTGAAACCCGTCGTGAGCCTCCGCGGAGCGTCCCTGCAATTTGGCAAGCGGGCGCTCTGGGAGGATCTCGACCTGGATATCAGGCCCGGCGAATTCTTCGCCGTCCTTGGGCCCAACGGAAGCGGAAAAACCAGCTTCCTCAAAGTCCTCCTCGGCCTCCAGGACCTTCATGCGGGCCGTGCCATGCTGGGAGGCGTCCCGGTTGAGCGGGGGAGTAACCTGATCGGCTACATTCCGCAGCAGAAGTCGTTTGCCCCGGATACCCCCATGCGCGCCCGCGACCTGGTGGGCCTTGGCGTGGACGGCCACCGCTGGGGAATGCGGCTGCGCATGTCCAACGCAAACCGCAGGATCGATGAACTCCTCGAAGTTGTCGGAGCCAGTGACTACGCCAAAGTGCCGGTGGGACTGCTTTCCGGCGGTGAGCAGCAGCGGCTCCGGGTTGCACAGGCCCTGGCCACGGACCCGGAGGTTCTCCTCTGCGATGAACCGCTCTTGTCCCTGGACATGCACCACCAGCAGGCAGTCAGTGCCCTGATCAACAAACAATGCCGCGAGAAGAACAGTGCCGTGGTTTTTGTCACGCACGAAATTAATCCCATCATCGACTACGTGGACCGCGTGCTGTACCTTGCCGGCGGAAGCTTCAGGGTGGGGACACCGGAAGAAGTCATGACAACCGAGGTTCTTTCGGAACTGTACGAGAGCCACGTGGAGGTCATCCACGCCAACGGACGCATCGTCGTCGTCGGTCTCCCGGACGCGACCACGCATCACCACGTCCATGCGACGGCGGGGGAGGCGGCCTGATGGACGCGGACAGCATCATCGGATCGATCTTCAGCTTCGAAAACTACGGCGAACTCCTGCTGCTGGTCCAGAACTCCATCTGGGCAGGGGCTGTACTTGGCCTGCTGGGCGGGCTGGTAGGCACTTTTGTCATGAAGCGGGACCTCGCCTTTGCCGTTCACGGCATTTCGGAACTGTCATTCGCCGGGGCGTCCTTTGCCCTGCTGATCGGGGCTGACATAGTTTTTGGCTCGCTCATCGGTTCCGTGGTGGCCGCGCTCCTGCTCGGGCTGATGGGAGTCAGGGCCCGGGACAAGAACTCGATCATCGGCGTGATCATGCCCTTCGGGTTGGGCCTGGGCATCCTTTTCCTGTCGCTCTACCAGGGCCGGGCCGCCAACAAATTCGGGCTCCTGACAGGACAGATCGTCTCCGTTGACACTGTCCAGCTCCAGGCCCTCGCCGGGACCGCGGTGGTGGTGATGGCGGCGTTGGTAGTCATCTGGAGGCCGCTGAATTTCGCCAGCGCTGATCCGGAACTGGCTGAGGCCCGCGGAGTACCCGTAAGGGCGCTCGCCCTCATTTTCATGGTGCTGCTGGGCGTGAGCGTGGCGCTGTCCATCCAGGTGGTCGGAGCACTCCTTGTTCTGGCACTGCTCATCACACCTGCTGCTGCGGCGCTGCGCGTGACGTCCTCCCCGGTGGCGGTGGTGATACTAAGCGTCACCTTTGCCATGACGGCCACGGTGGGCGGTATCCTCCTGGCCCTTGGCGGCCGCATCCCCATCAGCCCCTACGTCACCACGCTGTCATTCCTGATCTATGTGGTGTGCCGCGTCACGGGAAGCGTCCGGGCCAAGAAGGGGATGAACGGGCGCATCGTGCACGCACACTAACGCCTTCTGGCAACGGCCGGAAAGGTACGCCGGAAGCGTGTGTCCCGGGCAGCCCCCGTGCGGTCAGAGGTTGCCCGCGGCCTTACGTGCGGTGCAGTCCGGGCACAGCCCGAAGATCTCAACAGTGTGTGCCACGTCGGTGTAGCCGTATTCTGCCGCTGTCCGGGCCGCCCACGTTTCCACAGCCGGAGCCTCAACCTCAACCGCCTTGCCGCAGTTGCGGCACAGGAGATGGTGGTGGTGGTCGGTTACGGCGCATCGCCGGTAGACGGCCTCTCCATCGCTGTTGCGCAGTACGTCCACCAGTCCGTCGTCCGCCAGGGATTGCAGGATCCGGTATGCCGTCGCGAGCGACACCGAGACGCCCTGGTTCTGCAGGATACGGTAGAGCTCCTGCGTGCTCACGAAGTCATCGAGCTCATCCAGCGCAGCACTGACGGCCAGCCGTTGCTTGGTGACGCGCTGTTCCTTTCCGGGGGCGGTCGCAGGGCTGCCCGTCGCAGGGCCCGCGGCCGTGGCTGGCGAGGAAGTGGACGGCGTCGTTTCGTCAGCCTTTGTGCCGAACGGCATTGATGGCCTCGCTTCCCTGAGGTTGGTGACAAACATCCAGATTACCAGCGGGCCTCATGGACAGTGGCCGTAGAGGTCAGGGCTTCGTGGACATGGTCCCGGACCGGCCCCTAGGCTGGCGCTATGAAGCTGACGAAATACACCCACGCCTGCGTCCGGCTCGAGAAGGACGGCAGGGCCCTCGTGCTGGACCCCGGAACATTCTCTGAAACGAAGGAAGCACTGCAGGGCGCCCAGGCTGTCCTCATCACGCACGAGCACGGTGACCACGTGGATGTTCCCGCCATGGTGAATGCACTCAGGGGAATGGACGGCCTGGCGGTGTTTGCACCCGAGGGGGTGGCCGCCAACCTGCGGAAGGAAGCGCCCGAGGCGGCAGCGCGGATCCATACCGTTGAGCCCGGATCGTCCTTTGAGGCGGCCGGCTTCAGCGTCCGCAGCTTCGGCGGACAGCACGCCCTGATCCATCCGCAGATCCCCGTGGTCGCCAATATCGGCTATCTCGTGGATGAGAACGTCTATCACCCGGGGGACTCATTCATCATCCCCGACGGCATCAGCGTCCGGAACCTGCTGGTCCCGATCCACGCGCCGTGGAACAAGGCCAGTGAAGTGGTCGACTTTGTGATCGGCGTCCGTGCTCCGCGGGCGTTCCAGGTCCATGACGGGCTCCTGAACGAGATGGGCCTGAAAATGGTTGAAGCGCATGTAACCCGCATGGGTGCCAAATACGGCACCGAGTTCACCCATCTGTCCACGGGCGAAACAGTGGAGGTCTGACGGAGCTACCCGCTCCAGATGCCCGTGTCGAAGAACCGCGTAATGGCCGCCTCGTGCTGCTCCGGGGCCAGTCCCTGGCTGGCCAGCCAGGCAGGGTTGTAGTAGTTCCCGCCGTAACGCTCGCCGCCGTCGCACATCAGCGACACTATGCTGCCGCGCGTGCCTTCAGCGATCATTTCGGCGACGAGCTGCCACACTCCCCACAGGTTTGTTCCCGTGGACGGCCCGGCGTGAAGGCCCGCTACCGTGTGCAGATGCCGCATTGCTGCAACGGAAGCTGCATCGGGGACCTGGATCATGCGGTCGATGACCGAGGGGATGAAACTGGGCTCCATTTTCGGCCGTCCGATGCCTTCAATGCGTGAGGGTACCCCGGTGCTGAAGCCCGGCACGCCGGCACGCCAGCCCGGATAGAACGCCGAATTTTCCGGATCCACCACGGCCAGGGCTGTGTCATGGCAGTTGTAGCGGAGGTAGCGGCCGATGGTCGCGCTGGTTCCGCCGGTTCCGGCGCCCACCACGATCCAGCGCGGGACGGGGTGCTCTTCAAGCTCCAGCTGCTGGAAGATGGACTCAGCGATGTTGTTGTTCCCCCGCCAGTCCGTGGCGCGCTCCGCGTATGTGAACTGGTCCATGTAGTGGCCCTTGCTTGTCGCCGCCACTTCCTCGGCCACTGCGTAGACCTCTGATGCGTGGTCCACCAGCAGGCAGGCACCGCCAAACTGTTCGATCAGCGCGACTTTCTCCGGGCTCGTGGTGCGGGCCATGACGGCCACGAAGGGAAGGCCCAGGAGCCGGGCGAAATACGCCTCCGAGACAGCTGTGCTGCCGCTGGAAGCCTCCACGATCGTCGTGTCCTCCCGGATCCAGCCATTCACCAGGCCGAAGAGGAACAGCGAGCGGGCCAGCCGGTGCTTGAGGCTGCCGGAGCGGTGCGTTGATTCGTCTTTGAGGTAAAGCTGGACCCCCCAGTGTTCGGGCAGCGGCACCGCATAGAGATGGGTATCGGCTGAGCGGTTGTTTTCTGCGGTGATTTTGCGGATGGCCTGGTCTGCCCAGGTCCGGTCCGCACTGCGTGGGCTCTTCACCGCACCAGCCTACCGGCGGCCGTCCACCGACCCGGGCTAGAGTAAGCAGATCCGCTGCTCCGATCCGCTGCCCCGATCCGCCAAGGAGAATCATGGGTCCCCTGATGGACGTCGACTCACTGCAAGCCCGCCGTACGGTCGGCCTCCGCACCGTGCTGCTGGATGTGCGCTGGGTCCTGGGCGATCCCCATGGGCGGGAACACTACCTGGAGGGGCACCTCCCCGGTGCGGTTTTCGTGGACCTTGCCACCGAGCTCGCCGCGCCGCCTGTGCCCGCACGGGGAAGGCATCCCCTCCCGCCGGCGTCGGAATTCCAGGACGCCGCCAGGCGGTGGGGGATCAACGACGGCGATGTTGTGGTCGCTTACGACAACAGTGGCAACATGGCGGCCGCGCGGCTCTGGTGGATGCTGCGCAACGCAGGCTTCCGGGAGGTTTACCTGCTCGACGGCGGCCTGGCCGCCTGGAGCGCTGCCGGACTGCCCGTGGAGGACGGACCCGTAGACGTCGCCCCGGGCAATGTCTCCCTTGACGACGGCAGGATGCCGGTCATCGGCGTTGATGCGGCTGCGGGCTGGGCAGGAACAGGCATCCTCCTCGATGCCCGCGCCCCCGAAAGATACCGGGGCGAATTTGAACCCGTCGATCCCCGCGCCGGCCACATCCCGGGCGCCACCAGCGCACCAACGTCGGAGAACCTGGACGGGACCGGGCACTTCCTGCCGGCAGCCGACCTGCGCCAGCGGTTCGAGGGGCTTGGAATCAGCGGCGACATTCCGGTCGCGGTCTACTGCGGCTCGGGGGTGACCGCCGCCCACGAGGTAGCCGCGCTCCACATCGCCGGGTTCCGGGCAGCCCTGTATCCAGGGTCCTTTTCTGAATGGTCCAACAACCCGGCTTTGGCCGTGGTGACTGGCAGCGAGCCTGGCGGCGGGGACGGCCGATAGGCCCCAGGGGTTGTGGCCGGTGATGTGGGGACTCGTCGAGGAACCTTCGAGTGGAAATGCCGCGGCCCGCAGGGGTAGCGTCGCTGTATGACCCCTGGACGCCCCGTACCGCCACCCCTTGCCCACGCCGTGACGCCGGCCGACGACCATGACCTGGAGATTGCCCGCGATCCCGCCTCCCGGTCCGCCCGCACAGGTCTCCTGGCAGCAGCCTATGGCGCCGTTTCCAGTGACAGCGGGCTGGTGCCGCTGACCCTGGCCCGCCGCGCGCCAAAGGAGGACGACGTCGAGATCGCGATCGAATTCTGCGGTCTTTGCCACTCGGACGTCCACGCCACCCGTGGCGAGTGGGGTGCACAAAGCTATCCTTTGGTGCCCGGCCACGAAATCGTGGGGAGGGTCAGCCGGGTGGGTTCCGCCGTGGATGACTTCGCTCCGGGGGATCTCGTTGGCGTCGGATGCATGGTGGATTCCTGCCGGGAATGCGAGAGCTGCCTTGAGGGACTGGAACAGTACTGCGAAAACGGCATGACCGGGACCTACGGGGCCAAGGACGCGCGCAACGCCGGCTCCGTCACCCAGGGCGGCTATTCGTCGTCGGTGGTGGTGGACCGCCGCTACGTGGTCCGGGTCCCCGAAAGCCTGGACCCTGCTGCTGTGGCCCCGCTGCTCTGCGCGGGCGTCACCACCTTTTCCCCGCTCCGCCGCTTCGACGTGGAGGACGGCGACGTAGTGGGGGTTGTCGGGCTCGGCGGGCTCGGTCACATGGCCGTCAAGCTGGCCAAGGCCATGGGCGCACGGGTTGTGGTTTTCACCACCTCGGAATCCAAGGTTCCCGCGGCACTCGAACTCGGAGCAGATGAGGTCGTCCTCTCCCGGGACGAGGACGCCATGGCCGCAGCCGACCGGAGCATCGACGTGATCATTGATACCGTGGCCGCTCCGCACAACCTCAACCCGTTCTTCCGCACCCTCCGCCGGGACGGGGCCCTTTTCCAGCTGGGGCTGCCTTCCGAGGCTATGCCGCCGGTCAATCCGGGGGCTCTGATCCGCAGACGGATCTCCTACGCCGGCTCGCTCATCGGAGGCATCGCCGAGACGCAGGAGATGCTGGATTTCTGCGCCGAACACGGCGTGGCCGCCGATATCGAGGTGGTGCGGGCCGACCAGCTGAATGAGGCCTACGACCGTATGGTGGCAGGCGACGTGAAATACCGGTTTGTGCTGGACACCAGCACCCTGCAGGCCCCGGCCGAGGAGGCAGACGCATGAGCACTTTATTCACCAGGATCCTGAACGGCGAAATCCCCGGACGCTTCGTCTGGCGGGAACCGGACGTTGCCGCTTTCCTGACCACGGGCCCGCTCGCAGACGGGCACACCCTGGTAGTCCCTACGGAAGAGGTGGACCGCTGGACCGATGCGTCACCCGAGACGCTGGCGAAAGTAATGGAAGTGGCACGGCGGATCGGTGCCGTGCAGGTGGACATCTTCGCCGCAGCGCGTGCCGGACTGATCGTTGCAGGCTACGAAATCGACCACTTCCATGTGCACGTCTGGCCATCACGCAGCATGGCGGACTTCGACTTCGCCTCAGCTGACCAGAATCCGGACCCCGCCGTCCTGGATTCGAACGCCGAGAAGCTGCGCGGCGGACTGCGTGCCGCGGGATACGGCGAGTTCGTTCCGGGAAGCTGAACGGCCAGCGGGCCCGGCCTAGGCCGGAGCCAGGGCCTTGTTCAGCACTGCCCGGATCCGTTTTTCGGAGACCGAAAACGCAGTGCCGAGTTCGACGGCGAACAGGCTCACCCTGAGTTCTTCGATCATCCAGCGCACCTGTGCCAGCTCAGCGCCGGCCCGCCGGCCCGGGAGGAGTGCCGACACGGCGTCGTCGTAGTCGTCCTCCAGCCGCTGGATGGCTGCCATGTGCAGGGCGTCCCGCTGGACGTTGCCCGGAAGCCGTTCCAGCCGTTTTTCGATGGCGGCGAGGTAGCGGGGCAGCTGGCTTAACTGGGCATAGCCGGTTTTGGCGACGAAGCCCGGGTAGACCAGCTGTTCCAGCTGACTCTTCACGTCGTTCAGGGCGCTGATCAACGCCAGGCTGGTGGTTCCTTTGAGTTGTTTCTCGATGCGGCGCGTGCTGGACAGGATGCGCTCCACCACGGCCGTCACGCTGAACACGGTGTCGATAAGTTCGGCGCGGACCTGCTCGTAGAGGGCATCAAAGGCCTCGCGGTCCCACGGAAGTTCCGCGGGGGTCAGTTTATCTATTGCCGCGAGGGCGCAGTCTGCGATCAAGGCCGACACCGAGCCGTGCGGGTTCTGGCTGAACGTGAGCTTCTCGGCGTTGTTCAGGTGCTCGAGTACATACCGGTCAGGAGCGGGCACCCTCAGTGCCAGGAGCCTGATCACGCCGCCGCGCATGGCGTCCAGCTGCTCGCCGGATGTCTGGAACACGCGCAGCGACACCGAGGATCCTTCGTCGACCACAGCAGGGTAGCCAGTAACAGTGTGCCCGTTCACGGTGTTGCTCACGTGCCGCGGGACCGTGCCGAATGTCCATGCGGTAAGGCCGCTTTGCTCCCTGAAACCAGCCCTCGGCGAAAGTGCGGCAGCGGCGGCGTCGGCCGCTCCCGGGCCTGTCCTTGCCACCGTCCCTTGAGCACCCGTCCCTTGAGCCGCCGAACCTTGAGCGCCGGCGGCGGGTGCCGTTCCGCGTGCCGTCGTGCGGGGAGTGGCGCCCAGGGACTCCGCAATGGCGCGGCGGGTGGCCGGAGCCAGCCGCTCCTGGAGGGCTGGCAGGTCCTTGCCTTCATCCAGGACTTTGCCGTTGCTGTCCACGACGCGGAAGCTGACGCGCAGGTGGGCCGGCACGGCATCCCAGTTCCAGGAACCAGGCGGAATGATGTGCCCGCGGATCCGGCGAAGGGCAAGTTCCAGTGATGCTTCCAGATCATCGGTGGCTGGATCGAAATCCGCCTCAAGCGCTGCCACCGCCTGGCGCGCCACATCCGGCGCAGGCACGAAATTCTTGCGGATCTGCTTGGGCAGTGACTTGATGAGGGCAGTAACCAGCTCAACGCGCTGGCCGGGGATCAGCCAGCGGAAGGCCGCGTCATCCAGCTGGTTGAGGAACAGCGCCGGAACTTCCGCCGTGACGCCGTCGGACGGATTGGGCGGCGAGCCGGGAGCCACAGGATGGAACTCGTAGCTGAGCGGCAGCTCGAAACCCTTGTGCAGCCAGGTCTTCGGGTAGGCGGAATCGTCCAGTTCATCGGCGTCCTCAGCGAGCAGGAGCGACTTGTCGTAGTCCAGGAGGTCGGGGTTCTTCTGCCGGACTTCCTTCCACCATTTGTCGAAGTGCCGTTCGGAAACGACATCGGGGCCGATGCGCGCGTCGTAGAACTCAAAGAGCGTCTCGTCATCCACCAGGAGTCCGCGGCGCCGCATCCTGGCCTCAAGCTCCTCCACCTCCAGCAGCAGGGCGCGGTTGCGGTGGAAAAACTTATGGTGCGTCTTCCAGTCGCCTTCGACGAGGGCGTGGCGGATGAACAGCTCGCGGGCCAGGACGGCGTCAACGCGCCCGTAATTGATGCGGCGCTGCGGAATGATGGGCACGCCGTAGAGGGTGACCTTTTCGTAGGCCATCACCGAGCCCATTTTGGTTGACCAATGCGGTTCGCTGTAGCTCCGCTTCACGAGATCGGGCGCCACCTGTTCGGCCCATACGGGATCGAACTTAGCCGCCACCCTTGCCCAGAGCCTGCTGGTCTCCACCAGCTCGGCAGCCATCACGAACGTCGGTGACTTCTTGAACAGGGCAGAGCCTGGGAAAATCGCGAAGCGGCTGCCGCGTGCGCCCGCGTATTCGCGTTTGCGCTCGTCCAGGATGCCGATGTGGCTGAGCAGTCCGGAGAGCAGGCTGATGTGGATCCCGTCGTGGTTGCCCACCGGATCGGCCAGGCGCTTGTTGTCAAGGCTGATGCCAAGCGGCCTGGCCAGCTGGCGGAGCTGCGCGAACAGGTCCTGCCATTCCCTGACGCGCAGGTAGTTGATGAACTCGGTCCGGCACAGGCGCCGGAACTGCGTGGACGACAGTTCCTGCTGCTTTTCCTGCAGATAGTTCCAGAGGTTAAGGTAACCGGTAAAGTCCGAGTTCTCGTCCCGGAAACGGGCATGTTTCTCCGCGGCGAGCTGCTGCTTATCTGTCGGGCGTTCCCGCGGGTCCTGAATCGTGAGCGCCGCGGCCAGGATCATGACTTCCCGCACGCAACCACGTCTACCCGATTCGACAATCATCCGCCCGAGCCTCGGGTCTACAGGTAGTTGGGCAAGTTGCTGCCCGACGGCGGTGAGGCCGCTACCCCTGCGGCTGTCACCTCTGCCGCCGTCGTGATTGCCGCGGTCACCTTTGCTGCCGTCGCCTGTGCTGCCGTTGCCGGCGTGATCGGGCCTGGCAGCAGCCAGCGCGCCAAGTTCGCGGAGCAGCGTGACCCCGTCGTTGATTGCGCGCGAATCCGGGGGTTCCACGAAGGGGAAGTTCTCTACGTCCTTCGGCCCCCGGGCAACGCCCATGGCGGTCATCTGCAGGATGACGGCTGCAAGGTTGGTGCGCAGGATTTCCGGGTCTGTGTACAGCGGCCGGGACGCGAAGTCCTCTTCCGAGTACAGTCGGATGGCGATCCCGTCCGACACCCGCCCGCAGCGGCCTGAGCGCTGGTTGGCCGAAGCCTGGGACACGCGCTCGATGGGAAGGCGCTGGACCTTCGTCCGGTGGGAGTAGCGCGAGATGCGGGCCGTACCCGTGTCGATCACATATTTGATGCCGGGCACTGTGAGGGACGTTTCCGCCACATTCGTTGCCAGCACAATGCGGCGCTTGCTTCCCGGATGAAAGACCTTGTGCTGTTCCTGGAGGCTGAGGCGGGCGAAGAGGGGCAGAACCTCGCTCCCCGCAAGGCGACGGTTGGTTTGGATCCTTGCATTGAGGGCCTCGGCTGCATCCCGGATTTCGCGCTCGCCGGAAAAGAAGATGAGGATGTCGCCGGGGGCTTCGAGGGCCAGTTCGTCGACGGCGTCGCAAACGGCGTCGAGCGGGTCGCGGTCCTCCTCGAGCTCGTCGTCGGAGGCGTCCTCATCACTCGGGCCTCCGGCGGGCTGCGAAAGCGGCCGGTATCGGATCTCGACCGGGAAAGTCCGGCCGGAGACCTCGATGATGGGGGACGGGTCCTCCTCGCTGCCAAAATGTTTGGCGAAGCGCTCGGGATCAATCGTGGCCGACGTGATGATGATCTTCAGGTCCGGACGCTGCGGCAGGATCCGCTTGAGGTAGCCGAGGATGAAGTCGATATTGAGGCTGCGCTCGTGCGCTTCGTCGATGATGATCGCGTTGTACTTGCGCAGCAGCTTGTCCCGCTGGATTTCGGCCAGCAGGATTCCGTCAGTCATGAGCTTGACCTTGGTGGACCGGCCCACCTCGCCAGTGAAACGGACCTGGAAGCCCACCTCCTGGCCGATGTCCACGCCGAGTTCCTCGGCGATGCGTTCGGCCACGGTGCGGGCGGCCAGGCGCCGAGGCTGGGTATGGCCGATCAGTCCGTTCTCGCCCAGGCCCAGTTCCAGGCACATCTTGGGAATCTGGGTGGTCTTACCGGAGCCGGTCTCGCCGGCGATGATGGTCACCTGGTTGGCCGCGATCGCGGCCATCAGGTCCTCACGGCGCTCGGAGACCGGCAGCTCGGCGGGGTAGGAAATATGAAAAGTCATGGCTGCAGACAGTCTACTGGGATCCTGGCGGGCTCCCGGTGCCGGGCGCTGCTGCAGCCAGTCGTATGCCGCTCGTGTCAGAAGATCCGCAGCGTGTAGTTGGTGCTGGGTGGATCCAACGAGGACCAGGCCTGGTCAGAGGTAGGAGGAGGGGTGTGCCCCCGGCCTTCCCTCAGGAGTGCCGAGGTGGCTGCGAGGGCGACGAGGAGAAGGATAACGATGATGAGTCCGAAGATTTCCATGGCTTCATCCTGCTCTGCCAACAAGGCTGTCAGAAGTGGCAGAAATGCCCAAAAAGCTATAATTTCTGCCACAATGGAAGCATGCTGAAAACAGTGGCAGTGATCGTTGTTCCGAACTTTTCCATCTTTGAGTTCGGCACCGTGTATGAAATATTCGGGATCGACAGGGGAGGCCGTGGCGGCAACGTTCCCACGTTCGACTTCCGGGTCTGCACGCCGGAGCCCGGACATGTCAGGCTCAAATCAGGGCTCTCTATGGAGGTTGGCCTTGGTTTGGAGGCCACCGCTGATGCCGATCTGGTGATTATGGTCCCCTATGGCCGGGACGAGGATGTCCCCGAACCGGTCCTTGATGCGCTGCGTGCCGCTGATGCCAGGGGGGCTTGGGTGATGTCCATTTGTTCAGCAGCATTTGCGCTCGCCAGGGCCGGGCTGCTGAACGGCAGGCGTTGCACCACCCACTGGCACTATTCGCAGGAACTCGCCGACCGGTACCCGGACGTGCAGGTGGATGAGAACGTTCTGTACGTCCAGGACGGCAACGTGATCTCAAGTGCGGGTACGGCCGCCGGCATCGACGCCTGCCTCCACCTGGTGCGTGTGGAGCTCGGCGCCAATGTTGCGGCATCGATTGCCCGGGACATGGTGGTGCCGCCACACCGTGACGGAGGCCAGGCCCAGTACATCGACAGGCCCATGCCCACGTGCGGCTCGGCGCCAATGGAGGAACTGCTGCGTTGGATGGTGCAGAACCTGGACCGGGAGCATACTGTCGCTGATCTCGCGGCCCGGGTGCATATGTCGGCCAGGACCTTCGCCCGCCGCTTCCGCTCGGAGACAGGCGCCACACCGGCGGCCTGGCTCAACTCACAGCGGGTACTGCGGGCACAGGAGCTGCTCGAATCCACCGATCTCAACATCGACGAGATTGCCAGGGAATCCGGCTTTGGGCATCCGGTACTGCTCCGGCACCATTTCGCCAAGGTACTGGACACCAGCCCGCAGTCCTACCGGCGGACCTTCCGTGGCCAGCTCGTGGAGGCGGGCTAGCTCTGCTCCAGCCCGGATGCCTCGGCCTCGGAATCCTCCTGGGAATCCTCCGCCGCGGCGCGGGCACTGTCCACCAGGACGCGCCATGGACCGGTGACGGCCTGCTCCGGGAGTGCTGCCCTGCGCTGCCCCGCGCGGATGGCATAGATGAAACGATCCGGCTGGCTACCGGTGGTTTCCACGGCTGCCCGTACGGTCTTGGGCACGTCGTCCCACGGGCACGCCTCGACAATCGGCTGCCATTGGCTCTTGGCAGGTTCGTTCTGGGCGTCTACCGTCCACACACGGGTCAGGGCGGCGATTCCGCCACTACGCTCTACACTGATCTTCATAACCAGCTTCCCGGGCTTCCCTGCTGCCTGGCCGCTGATGCCCGGCGGCCAGGCGATCACTTAAAGCTTGACCTTCACAGTTTCCCACGCCTGCCGCACGGCGTCATGCTCTGCGGAATCCGACCCGTAAAGCTCAACCGCGGACGACGCCGTCGTCCTGGCAAAGACGCTGAAGGTCGCCGTGGACGGGAGGGAACCTCCGGTGAGGGCGTCATACCAGATCCTCCCTGGCGCCTCCCACGCGTAGCCGCCGACTGCCTCGGCCACCAGGTAGAAGGCTCGGTTGGGAATGCCTGAGTTGATGTGGACGCCGCCGTTGTCTGCGCTGGTTCGTACATACGAGTCCATGGAATCGGGCTGCGGATCCTTGCCCAGGACGTTGTCGTCGTACGCCGTGCCAGGGGCCCTTAGCGAACGGAGGGCCGCGCCTTGCACCTGTGGCGTGAACAATCCTTCGCCGATCAACCAGCTGGCGTCCCCGACGGACTGCTGTTTCAGATATTGCTCCACGAGGGCCCCGAAAACATCCGATATCGATTCGTTGATGGCTCCCGCCTGATTGCGGTACGCCAGCCCGGCCGAGTACTGGGTGACACCGTGGGCAAGTTCGTGGCCGATGACGCTCAGGGAACCGGTGAAGCGCTGGAAGACCTGGCCATCACCGTCGCCGAACACCATCTGCCGGCCGTCCCAGAAGGCGTTGTCATAGAGCTTGCTGAAATGCACGCTGGCATCAAGGCTCAGCCCCTCTCCGTCAATTGAGTTACGGCCAAAGACATCGGCGAAAAGCCGGTGGGTGTGGCCCAGGCCGTCGTACGCTTCGTCCGCAGAGGGATCCCCTGATGCAGCTTCGCCTTCCTTGCGCACCAGTTTGCCAGGCAGGTTTTCGCTGCCGCCTGCATCGTAGACAGTGCGGTTCGGCGGTCCTGGCTTAACCTCCCTGGCCCCGGGCTGGACGGCCGGCGCCGGAACGGCCCTGGCGGCCTGAACCGATCTGACGTGGACCAGGGCTTCCCTGGCTGCCCGTGCCGCCGCGGAAAACCGGGGCTCGTCCTGTCGTGCCAACCGACGGAGCAGATAGGGCGGAATGATGGAACAGCGTATGGCTGACGCGTGTTCGACCGATGGATCGGCGGTTTGAATTTTCATGGCGTACCCCCTGACGTTGGTGGAAACAGCCTACGAGGGAGCACTGACAATCCGTTGAAGGCACACACGCGGGCCAGCCGTATGGGTCACTTGGGGGACATCGCCCGTCCAAGGGCCGGGGCCGGGTCACTTGCGCGGTCGCTGGGCGCCCTTACGGCCCTGCTTTTTGCCAGCTACTCCGCCGTGAACGGACACTTGGGGCATGGTTGGTCGCGGGATTTCCACATAGGCCATCAACTGGGGTGTTAATGTCGGTGGCTGCTGGAATGCTTTGGGTATGAAGAACAGGGCGGCAGTGGAGGCGTTTGAGGCCATTGAGGCTTCTGTTGCTGCGCTTGCTGTCATTTTCCGTGAAGCAGATGCGGACGCAGAGTCAGGGGTGCCCGGGTCCTCTGATGCTGATCCGCTGCGGCAGATGGCTGATGATTGCCTGGACGGGCTTGCAGCGGTTGCCCGGGCGGAAGCCCAGCTGGCCGGGCTAAAGGTCTTGTTGGCCAAGGGGCTTGAGCAAGCAACCCAGGCCATGGCGCCGCCGCCCGCATCATCCCAGGAGCACACCGCCCAGGAGATGGCCGTGGTCGCTGAGGTTGCCTGTGTCCTGACCGTGAGCGAACGCGCCGCCAGTGCTTTGCTTGCCAGGTCCCAGGCTCTGACCAGTTCCCTGCCGCGGACGCTGGCCGCTTTGCAGGACGGGTCAATTTCGTGGCAGCACGCCCAGGTGATGGTCGATGAAACCACAGGCCTTGACGCGGCCGGGGCCGCTGCCTTGGAGTCACATTTCCTGGCCCCCGACCTGCTGGACCCCGAGACACCCGGCGCTGCGCGGAGCTGCCCCGCCGGGGAGCTGGTGCCGTCCCGGTTCCGGGCCAAAGCGCGGACCTGGCGCGAACGCCACCACGCCGAAAGCATCGAGATCCGCCATACCCGCAGCATTCTGGACCGGCGGGTCGAGTACGCCCCGGACCGGGACGGCATGGCCTGGCTCTCGGCCTACCTGCCCGCCGACACCGCATCCGGGATCTGGGACCGGACCACCACCGCCGTCCGCGCCATGCAAGGCCCGGACGAGGACAGGACCCTCCCCCAACTCCGCGCCGACACCATGGCCACCTGGCTCCTGGAAGGCGTCACCACAGGCACCGGCAGCACGACCACATTTACTGGCACCGGCACCAGGGCAGGCGGCACCTCGACCGACACTACTACCACCGGCGGGGTGCCCTCGCCCAAAGCCCAGGTCCTGGTCACTGTCCCGGTGTTCGCCCTGATGGGTCTGACTGATGAGCCCGCCACCCTGGACGGCTACGGCCCCATCCCTGCTTCCATGGCCCGCAAACTCGTTGCCGACGGCGCCGACTCCTTCCACCGGGTCCTGACAGACCCCCGCGACGGCGCACCCCTGGAAATAGGCCGCACCAGCTACCGCATCCCCACAGCCATGCGGCAATGGCTAAGGCTTCGGGACGGCAAATGCCCCTTCCCCGGCTGCAACAACCACTCCCTGGACAACGAAGCAGACCACCTCCTCGCCTGGCACAAAGGCGGAACCACCGGCATCACCAACCTCGGCCAACCCTGCCGCAAACACCACAGGTTGAAACACACCACCGCGTGGAAACCCACCCAAGCCACCAAAGACAAACCACCGGGCTGGACCTCACCCACCGGACGCCACTACCAAAGCGAACAACAAAACTGGGAACCACCCCACTGGCCCAAAAACATCGCGCATGAAATCCATAACCTAGACGAGCTCAACAACGATGTGGGCCTGCTCAAGGATCAAGAGCTGCGATCACAAGCTGCGCAGAGATCCCGTAGCACGGAAAGATCCGGTGTCACATAAAGATCAGGAGCTGTCCCGAGGCAGGGGGCGGGATGCCGTGGCTAGGCGGACGCGTTGAAAACATTGTGCAGGTGGGCGGGAAGTGTGGCGGAAAGCAGAAAACCCCGTCGCTTTTGCAAGCGACGGGGTTTCTTTCTGTGCCCTCGATAGGATTCGAACCTACGGCCTTCTGCTCCGGAGGCAGACGCTCTATCCCCTGAGCTACGAGGGCATTCCAGGGATCCTGCCGTTGCCGGTGGGACGTCCTAGAGCTTAGCAGGAAGGTGGCCTGCAATGGAAAATCGCGGCGTTTCAGTAGCCCGCAAATGAATCCACGTGCACGCGCTCTGCGCCCGCCTTCCGGGCTGCGCGCCGCAGTGACGCAACACTGGCCGGCGAACCGGAGATGAAGACCTCTCGGCCGGCAATGTCAGGAATAAGTGTCTTGAGGGAATTGGCGTCCAGTCTGGTGCCTGGCCCGGGTGAACCGCCTGATCCACCGGTGTTGGCCTCAGAGGCGAACGACGGCGCCAAGGAGCCGTCCGCCAGTCGGACCACGATCCGTGCACCGGACGTTCGTAGTTCTTCCGGGTAGGCAATCTCTTCAGCGTTCCTCGCCAGGAGCAGAAGGACAATGTCACGGTCATGAGCCGCACCTGAGGCGAGCTGCGCCAGATAAGGGGTGATGCCGATTCCGGCAGCGATAAGCAGTACCGGCCTGGTCTGATCCCGGGGGAGGACGAAGTCGCCGCCCACCGAGGTTGCCCTCACCTGATCGCCGGGTTGCAGGTCCAGCAGGACCTTCTTGGCCGCAGACAGGGGTTCAGCGGTGCGCACACCAAACTTCACCATGCCGGATCCCGGCGCGCTCGTGAGGCTGAAGACCCGGCGTCGGCCTTTGCCATCTGACTTGGCGTGCGGAAGGTCCAGTTCCATGTACTGCCCGGGAACGAACCGGACAGCCCGCGACGGCTTGAAAGCGAATTCGGTGGTGCTCGGCGTCAAGGCGCGTGAGCCGGTGAAGTGTAGTTTCAGACCGCCGCGCTGGCCCGCAAAGAACGCCAGAAGATTACCCACCAGCAGTGCCAGTTCGGGCGAATTGGCGACGAAGCCGAAGTTGTACGGAACCGCAAACAACACGCCCACTACGGCCGCCAAGGCAAGCTGTTGCCAGCGGCGCGGGGGCAGGGTGAGCGGTTCCGTCAGCATGAAGCCCACAAAAAACAGCAATGGGCGCTGCGCCAGCGGCTGCCACAGGGCCATGCCGGGAGACATGCCTGTGCGTAGCAGCTCGGAGGCCACAATCGATGTGGCCAGAACGGTGAACACGGCCGCCATCGGGAATTTCCGGGTGCGATAGAGGACGAGGAGGACACCCGGGACCAACAGCAGGAGCATAGGCGGGGTGGCTGCCCACCAGGTGGCGATGTTGAGTCCGGTCAGGCCCGCCGCAAAGGCGCCGGCGGCGGCCGGATTGAAGATGTGGCGGCCCCGCCAGGCCAGGGCGTACTTCGAGACCGTGGCGAGGACGCATGCTAACGCTACTCCCGCCATGTCGGTGGGAACCAAGGTGGGCCAGAAGAGGAAGTACAGGAGCAACCCGGTGATCAGCGAAGACTCTGAGTGCGGGCGGACGTGGAACAAAGCCGCCAGGGCACGGTTGGAGGCGTAGGTCAGGCCCAGGCACAACCCCAGGTGGACCAGCATCTCGGGAATGCCGAAAGTGAGCCAGCCAAGCGCATTGAGCAGGAGGCTGTATACGGCAAGCGAAGCCAGCACCAGGAGGATGAGCCGGTACATGGTGACCTTGCCGAGCAGAGTGTCCAACCGTGCACCAGGCGGCGCGAACGTGCTGGCTTTGGTAGCGTCAACGGGGCTCATGAGAAAAGTGTCCCTTCAAATCCTGCCGAATAGGCGGCGCTTCCATCGGAAAAAACTGTCAGCCAGGAGAATTCGAAAGTCCGCTCCAAATCGGCTCCCGGAACAAAAAACAATGCCGTGGCCAGGGCATCAGCCAGCATCGTGCTTTCCGCCATCGCCCACGTGGCCACCGAGGTCCTCACCGGACTGCCGGTGGTTCCGTCCAGCACATGGTGCAGGCCGTCGCCCCAAGCGCGCCGGTTCGCTGCCGACGCACATATTGCCCCGCCCTCCAAGGACACGGTGCCGATTGCCTTGGCGGGATCGTAGGGATGTTCCAGAGCCACTGTGACAGGCTCCGGACCGCTGTTGAGCAGGTCGCCGCTGGCATTGATGAGGAAGCCGGCCACATCGGAGGCGTGCAGCTCGGCAGCCAGGAGATCAACCAGTTGGCCCTTGCCCGCCGCGCCGATGTCCAGCACGACGGGAGCTGAGGTGGTCAGCACGGTCCCGTCCCAATCCAGGATGTCCTCCCAGCGCGGTGCCGGCAGGGCACTGCCGGCAGGGCGGAGGGAATAGGCCGCGTCATAGCCCAGCCGCTCCAGGCTTGCCCCGATGAGGGGAGTCATTGCTCCATTGGTGGTTCCATACAGCGTCCGATACAGGTCGCCCAGGGCGGCTGCCTCGGCGGGCAGCTCAAAGCGCCCGGGCTGCCGGGACATGGCAGTGACGATTGAGTCACTCCGGAACCGGGACCAGTCTGCGTCGTAGCGTTCCACGATAGCCAGGAGCCGTGAGCGGACGGAGGCGTCAAGCGGACGTGGTGTGGAGATGTCCCAACGTGTACCGATCCCGTCGAAAGTGAAGTCCTCCCACTCCGCGTGCGGCACTGCTTACTGCGCCTCGGACTTGATCTTTTCCACTGCCTGGTTGAAGCCGCCGCTAGTGAGCGATGACCCCGAAACCTTGGACACGTTGAGTTGGTCGATGCTTTTGCCCACCACCTGGGCCGCGATGCCGCCTGCGAATTCACCCTGGAATTTGCGGGTGTTCGGATTCGTCGGGTGCTGGGTGATTTTGACGTCCGTGACCGTCCCGGCGGCCAGGGTCAGCTCAACGCCCACGGTTTCGGTCCCGTTGGGCGAAACGTATGTTCCGTCAGCGCTGTAGGTGCCGTCTTTATAGCTTGATCCGCTGCTGGCCAGGGAGGAGGAAGCGCCCGACGGCGTGGCGGCGGAGCTTTCCGTGGATCCGCTTCCGGACGAGGGGGCAGCGGCACTCTGGGATGCGGAGGGGGCACAGCCGGCCACTGTCCCGATCAGGGACAGGCCTGCCATTCCGGCAAAAACACTCTTGCGGACTGACGGTCTCATAAAGGGGCTCGTTTCGTTGGCGGGGGGTGCTTACGCTGATCTCAACGTCGGATAGAGCGTAATGGTTCATCCTGTGTAACAGCTATGCGTGTTCTGTGTGGCAAGGAAGCAGATTCTGTACGCGGTAAACGGCCGCGGGTGCCGCTGGCCCGGCATTTCCAGCCGTCCTCAAATTCGTCCACGTCGCAGGCGCCGGTAGGCTAGGGGGGTGACTCCCGAAGAACTCTCCCTCGCCATATCCGCCTGCCTGAAAGATGCTGTCGCTGCAGGCGAGATTGCCATTTCTGCATCAGCCTTGCCTGATGAGGTGCGCGTGGAGCGACCGAAGAACCGGGAACACGGCGACTGGGCCACCAACGTCGCCCTCCAGCTCTCCAAGCAGGCCGGCACCAATCCCCGTGAATTGGCCACTATCCTCAGCGCGCGACTGAAGTCAATCTACGGCGTTTCGGCCGTGGATGTGGCTGGCCCCGGCTTCCTGAATATCACAGTGGATGCAGCGGCGGCCGGTGCCCTGGCCAAGGCCATCGTCGAGGCCGGCGCTGCCTACGGCACGACGTCTGTGCTGGCCGGCCACGTGGTCAACATGGAGTTCGTCTCGGCAAACCCCACGGGTCCGCTGCACATCGGCCATACCCGGTGGGCAGCCTTGGGCGACTCCATTGCCCGCGTCCTTCGCGCTTCCGGCGCTGAAGTGACGGCTGAGTACTACATCAACGACGCCGGCACACAGATGAACGTCTTCGCCAACTCCGTGTACTCCCGGCTGCACGGACTGCCCGTTCCCGACGGCGGCTACCCGGGCCAGTACATCGCCGACCTTGGCCACGACGTACTCACCGAGCACCCGGACATCCGCGAACTCACCGAAGCAGCGGCGATTCCCGTCATCCGCGCTGCTGCCTACAAGGCGCAGATGAAGGACATCAAGTCCACCCTTGCTGACTTCGGCGTCCACTTTGACGTGTATTTCTCTGAACAGGAACTGCACGACGCCGGTGCGATCGAAAATGCCGTTGCGCGCCTCCGCGAACAGGGACACGTCTACGACGAGGACGGTGCCGTCTGGCTGCGCACCACCGATTTCGGGGACGATAAGGACCGGGTCATGATCCGTGCCAACGGGGAGCCCACCTACTTCGCCGCCGATGCCGCCTACTACCTGTCGAAAAAGGACCGGGGCTTCACCGAGAAGATCTACCTGCTGGGAGCCGATCACCATGGCTACATCAACCGCCTCAAGGCCATCGCTGCCTGCGCGGGCGACGACCCGGACCGGAACATTGAGGTGCTGATCGGTCAGCTGGTTTCCGTCAACGGGGCCAAGCTGTCCAAGCGTGCCGGGAATATCATCGAGCTCAAGGACCTGATCGACTGGCTGGGCAAGGACGCCGTGCGGTACTCGCTGGCGCGTTTCCCGGCCGATTCCCCGTTGACGCTGGATCCGGACCTGCTGAAGAAGCACAGCAACGAGAATCCGGTGTTCTACGTGCAGTACGCTCACGCGCGCTCCCGCGGCACGGCACGGAACGCAGTTGCGGCCGGTGTGGACCGCAGCTCCTTCGACGCGGCGCTGCTTGACCATGCCACGGAGAACGAGCTGCTCTCCTACCTGGGCAGCTACCCGTCGATTGTGGCCATGGCTGCGGAGCTGCGCGAACCGCACCGCGTAGCCCGCCACCTCGAGGTGATCGCCGGCGCCTACCACCGCTGGTATGACGCCTGCCGCGTCGCCCCGCAGGGCGAAGAACCGGTCACCGACGTCAACCGCACCCGCCTTTGGCTCAACGACGCCACGAGCCAGGTACTGGCTAACGGCCTGGACCTCCTTGGCGTGTCCGCGCCGGAACGGATGTGAACCGGATGACACAGCAGACGAAGCGCGCAGCCTCCCCGCTCGCCCCCGCCTGGCTTGCGGTTCCCGAGGACCTGAATGCCCTCCCCGAACCCATCTGGGCCGGTGGTGTGGAGCGGGACAACGACGGCGTCCTCGCCGTTGACGGACTCTCCGTGACCGCGCTGAAGGAACAATTCGGCACCCCGCTCTTCGTGATGGACGAATCCGACTTCCGTTCCCGCGCGCGCGCCTTCAAGCACGCCTTCGACGAGGCCTTCGCAGACATCTGCGGGGGAGTGGATGTGTATTACGCCGGCAAATCCTTCCTCTGCACGGCCGTTGCCGCCTGGGTGGCCGAAGAAGGGCTGCGCCTGGACACCTGTTCCGGCGGAGAGCTGGCGGTGGCCGCCCGGGCCGGCATCAAGGGCGAAAACCTGGGCCTGCACGGCAATAACAAGTCAGACGCCGAGATCAGCCGTGCCCTGGACATGGAACTGGGTCGCATCGTTGTGGACAGCCTGGACGAGCTGGAGCGTGTCGCCAAAATCGCGTCGGCACGCGGCGGCAGGGCCAAGGTCATGCTGCGGCTGACTCCGGGCGTCCACGCACACACCCATGAATTCATTGCCACCGCGCATGAGGACCAGAAATTCGGCCTCTCCATGGCCGAGGATTCGACCGAGCAGGCCGGCCTGTCCGCAGCAGAGGAAGCGGTGGCGGCGGCCACGAGCTACTCAAGCATCGAACTGCTGGGCCTGCACTGCCACATTGGCTCGCAGATCTTCGAACCCGACGGCTTCGCCCTGGCCGCGCAGAAACTCCTGGTTTTTCTCGCCGCCATGCAGGAGAAATACTCCATCACGCTGCCGGAACTGGACCTGGGCGGCGGTTACGGGATTGCCTACACGCCTGTTGACACCCCCCGCCCTCCAGCGGAGATCGCGACGGCGATGGCCGCCGTCGTACGTTCCACCTGTGCGGAACTCGGCATCACCGCTCCCAGGATTTCAATCGAGCCGGGACGCGCAATCGTGGGCAGCACCACCTTCACGCTGTATGAGGTCGGCACACTGAAGACCGTCCGCGTTGACGCTCCGGCGTCCGGATCCGGAAAAACGGCCGAAACCGCTGACAAAAACGTTACGCACCCGCGCCGGTATGTGTCAGTCGACGGCGGCATGAGCGACAACGCCCGCCCGGTGCTCTACGACGCGGATTATTCGGCGATTCTTGCCTCCCGGACGTCCTCCGCGGCTCCGCAGTTGTCCCGAGTGGTGGGCAAACATTGCGAGAGCGGCGACATAGTTGTTAGAGATGTATATCTGCCCGAGGACGTGGCAGCCGGTGATCTGCTTGCTGTACCGGGTACCGGCGCCTACTGCTGGGCCCTGTCGAGTAACTACAACTATCTGGCCCGGCCGGGCGTTGTCGCGGTGCGCGACGGAAATGCCCGGCTGATTGTCCGCGGGGAAACCGAAGAAGATTTGCTCAACCGCGACATGGGAGTCTGAATGACGGAAATGCGAACCCTGAAAGTGGCCCTGCTGGGCTGTGGCAACGTTGGGGCCCAGGTAGCGCGGATTCTCATTGAGGACGCCGACGCCCTTGCCGCCCGGACCGGTGCCCGCCTGCAGCTCAGCGGCATTGCAGTGCGCAATGTCAACGGCCGCCGCGACGTGGACCTGCCCCAGGAACTGTTCACCACCGACGCCGACACCCTGGTCAAGGATGCCGACCTCGTCATCGAGCTGATGGGCGGCATCGAGCCTGCCCGCACGCTGATCCTCTCCGCGCTGAGCAACGGCGCCTGCGTTGTCACCGGCAACAAGGCGCTCCTGGCCCAGGACGGACCCACCCTCTACGAAGAGGCCGACAAAGCCGGGGTACAGCTGTCCTACGAAGCCGCCGTGGCCGGCGCCATCCCCATCCTGCGCCCCATCCGTGACAGCCTGTCCGGCGACCGCATCACCCGGGTACTGGGCATCGTCAACGGCACCACCAACTTCATCCTGGACCAGATGGACTCCACCGGGGCCCAGTTCGCCGACGCCCTGGCCGAGGCCCAGCGCCTGGGGTATGCGGAAGCAGACCCCACCGCTGACGTCGAGGGCCACGACGCCGCCGCCAAAGCTGCGATCCTTGCCTCGCTGTCCTTCCACACCCGCTTTGCCCTCGAGAACGTCCACTGCGAGGGCATCTCGTCCGTCAGCGCTGCCGACATCGCAGCGGCCAAGGACGCAGGCTTCGTGATCAAGCTGCTGGCGATCGCCGAAAAGCTCACGGATGCTGACGGCGGCGAAGGCGTTTCTGTCCGCGTCCACCCCACGCTCCTGCCGCGTGAGCACCCGCTGGCCGCCGTCCGTGGCGCCTTCAACGCCGTGTTCATTGAGGCTGAAAACGCCGGCGAGCTGATGTTCTACGGTCAGGGCGCCGGCGGAACCCCGACGGCGTCTGCCGTCCTGGGCGACCTCGTCTCCGCTGCCCGCCGCCTGGTCCTCGGTGGACCAGGCCGCACCGAAACCACCACCGGCCATGTTCCGGCACTGCCCATCGCCGCCGCCATCACCAGCTACTACATCGGCCTCGACGTGGCCGACCAGCCCGGCGTCCTCGCGAAGATCGCCCAGCTGTTCGCTGAGCACGGCGTCTCCATCGAAATCATGCGGCAAACCATCCACCGGGACGCCGAGTCCATGGTGGAGTCGGCCGAACTGCGGATCGTCACCCACCGCGCATCAGAGGCCGCCCTTGCGGCCACCGTCCAGGCCGTGAAGGGCCTGGACGTCATCAATTCAGTTACATCCGTTCTGCGGGTAGAAGGAGTCTAAGTGGCTCACCAATGGCGCGGCGTTATCCGCGAATACGCTGACCGTCTTCCCGTGACGGAATCCACCCGGGTCATCACCCTCGGCGAGGGCGGCACTCCGCTAGTGCACGCGCAGAAGCTCTCGGAACTGACAGGTTCGACCGTGTACCTGAAGGTCGAGGGAATGAACCCCACCGGCTCGTTCAAGGACCGCGGCATGACCATGGCCATGACGGCCGCCGTTGCCTCCGGCGCCCAGGCTGTCGTCTGTGCGTCCACCGGCAACACCTCCGCCTCCGCCGCGGCCTACGCAACAGCAGCCGGGCTGAAGTGCGCAGTCCTGGTGCCCGAAGGCAAGATCTCCATGGGCAAGCTCAGCCAGGCCATCGCGCACGGCGCCACGCTGCTCCAGGTTGATGGCAACTTCGACAACTGCCTGGACATTGCCCGGAAGCTGGGGGAGTCCTACCCGGTCTTCCTGGTCAACTCCGTTAACCCTGCCCGCATCCAGGGCCAGAAGACCGGAGCGTTCGAGATTGTCGATGCCCTCGGCGACGCTCCGGACATCCATGTGCTCCCCGTAGGTAACGCCGGCAACATCACGGCGTACTGGAAGGGGTACAAGGAGTACTCGGCACCGTTCGAATCCGAGACTGCCGGCATCCTGCCTGCGGTGTCGACCAAGACCCCGCAGATGTGGGGCTACCAGGCGGCCGGCGCGGCTCCGTTCGTGGCGGGGCACCCCATCACGGAACCTGACACCATCGCCACCGCCATCCGGATCGGCAACCCCGCATCCTGGGACGGTGCCATCGCCGCCCGCGACGAGTCCGGCGGCTTCATCGACGCCGTGACGGACGAGCAGATCCTGGACGCCCACCGCTGGCTTTCGTCCCGCGAAGGTGTCTTTGTGGAGCCCGGCTCCGCAGCCGGTGTCGCCGGGCTGCTCAAGAAGCACGCCGCCGGTGAGGTTCCTGCAGGCAAAACCATCGTCATCACGGTCACCGGCCACGGCCTCAAGGATCCCCAGTGGGCCCTTCGCACCGAAGACGGCAGCGACGTACAGCCGGTCAAGGTCTCCAACGACGTGGTGACGGTTGCGGCCGAATTGGGACTGGAAGAAAAATAGCGTGGACACCACCTCGCAGACCACTGTTGGGCTGCCACTTATCGACGCCGGACAGAGTGTAACGGTCCGGGTCCCGGCCACCAGTGCGAACCTCGGCCCGGGCTATGACAGCCTGGGCCTGGCGCTGGCGCTGCATGACACCCTGACGGTGGAAACGCTCCAGACGGACGAACTGTTGTTCGAGCTGAGCGGCGAGGGGGCCGATACCCTTCCCCGGGATGCAAGCCACCTGGTCATAAGAGCCATGGAAGCGGCCTTTGCGCGGCTGGGCTACCGCCATGGCGGCCTGAAGATCACGGCGGAAAACGTCAACCCCCACGGCCGGGGCCTGGGGTCTTCGGCAGCGGCCGTGGTGGCTGCTGTTTCCGCAGCCAATGTCCTGGTACCGCCTCACGTACGGCGGGACCTGGACTGGATCCTCCAGCTCACCAGTGAGCTGGAGGGGCATCCGGACAACGTCGCACCCGCGATTTTCGGTGGACTGGCGCTGTCCTGGCAGGACAGTGACCGGTACAGCAGCACCTGTGCGGCCGTAGTCAGTTCCGTGATCCCGGTGGTGGCAGTTCCCGATTTCGAGCTGTCCACTGAAGCCGCCCGCGCGTTGCTGCCGGCATCCGTGGGACACCACGCAGCCGCCATGAACTCCGGCCGCGCGGCCCTGCTGATCCACGCCCTGACGCAGAAACCGGAATTCCTGCACGCGGGAACGGAGGACTACCTCCACCAGAGTTACCGGGCGGCGGCCATGCGTCCCAGCGCTGCCCTCATTTCGGCATTGCGGAAATCCGGGCGTGCAGCTGTGGTCTCCGGTGCCGGACCCACGGTGCTGGTGCTGGCCAACGGGGAGGCCGAAGCCGCCGATGTGGCTGAGTTCATCGAAACGTTCACCGCGGCGAACACGCCCGACATCGCCTGGCGCGTGATGAAGCTGGCAGTCGACGTCGAAGGTGCTAAGGTGGACTTGCACCGGCGGTAATTCCGCCTATCTGATCTGCAACTGCATCAGTTGTTGATTGATCTCTTACTGCGCAATATTTTCCGGTGCCGCCTGCTTGGTCTGTCGCAGGAATCTGCAGCATTCATCTGTCTGCCCCTGAACCGTCAGTCCGGCGTTCCGTTAAGACGGAACGTAAGGTGAATCAACATCCGGCCCTGCTGGCCGAAATCCAACCGGCAAGGCCGAACATCGCGGCTGCAGATCTGAACTGCAGCCCAGATCAAATCATCGCGTCCAGCTCCCAGTCTGGACGCCGTCGAGGGGGAAGGATCCTTCGTGACCGAAACCACTGAGCTGTCTCCAGCTGTGGAACTATCATCTTCTGCTGCCGGAGCTTCAACGGCCGCACCCGCCAAGAGCAGCGGCCTCGCCGGCCTGAAGCTCGCCCAGCTGCAGGCGCTTGCCAGCCAGCTGGGTATTTCCGGCGGTTCCCGCATGCGTAAGGGAGACCTGGTCTCGGCCATTTCCGCCCACCGCGCGGGTACTCCAGCCACCAAGGCTCCGGCCAAGGGAGCTGAGAAGGCGAGCACGAACAACGCGGCTCCGGCAGCCTCCGCACCGTCGGCAGCAGCCAGCGAGACCCCGGAGGCCCCGGCCGCCGAAGGGACCCGGGCACGTGGCCGCGGCCGCAGCCGCAGGGCCGGAAGCGACGGCGTAGTCGCCGGCACCGCGTCGGACGCGGCACCCGCTGAGGCTCCCGTCGTCGAAGCCCCGGCAGCCGCAACCGCCGTCGAGGCGCCAGCCGACGGCGCGGGCGAGCGTCGCCAGCCCCGCACCCGCAACCGCCGTCGCGGTGAAGCGGCAGCCACCGAACTCCAGGCAACGGACGCCGTTGAGGCCCCGGCCGAGCAGCGTGCCGCCGGGACCGAGAACCAGCAGGGCGAGAGCCAGCCTGGTGAGGCACAGGCAACCGAGACCGTCGAGGCCGGTCAGCGTTCGGACCGCCGCGAAAGCGGCCGCACCCGTGGCATCCGTGACAACGGCGCACGGGACGGCTCCTCCCGCGACGCTGCTTCCTCCCGCGACGCTGCGTCCTCCCGCGACACTGCGGTGCGCGAAGAACCGGCCCGCGAGAACGCAGGCAGCCGCGAGGCCGGCCAGCGCGACGGCAACCGCCGCGAGGACACCCGCGAAATCGGCCGTGAGAGCCGCGACAGCGACGATTCAGACGGCGGCAGCCGCCGGAACCGCCGGAACCGGCGTGACCGGAACGACCGCAACGACCGCAATGACCGCTCCGGCGGCCAGGACAGCCGGGACAACAACTCCCGCAACGACCGTTTCCGTGACCGCAACGACCGTCGCCGCGGACGCGCCCAGGGGCCGGACGTCGACGACGTCGAGGTCACCGAGGACGACGTCCTGCTGCCCGTCGCAGGCATCCTGGACGTGCTGGAAAACTATGCGTTCATCCGCACCTCCGGCTACCTGCCGGGCCCGAATGACGTGTACGTATCCCTCGCACAGGTCAAGAAGTACAACCTGCGCAAGGGCGACGCCGTCGTCGGTGCCATCCGCGCCCCGCGGGACGGCGAAGACCGCAGCCAGCAGTCCGCCCGCCAGAAGTTCAACGCCCTGGTCCGCGTCACATCGGTGAACGGCAAGACCGGTGAGGAACTCAAGGACCGTGTCGAGTTCGCCAAGCTGGTCCCGCTCTACCCGTCCGAGCGCCTGCGCCTGGAGACTGACCCCAAGAAGATCGGCCCCCGCGTCATCGACCTGGTTGCCCCGATCGGCAAGGGCCAGCGCGGCCTGATCGTCTCGCCTCCCAAGGCTGGCAAAACGCTCATCCTGCAGTCCATCGCGAACGCCATCACCACCAACAATCCTGAGGTCCACCTCATGATGGTGCTGGTTGATGAACGCCCCGAAGAAGTTACGGACATGCAGCGCACCGTCAAGGGCGAGGTCATTGCCTCCACCTTCGACCGTCCCGCAGACGACCACACCACCGTGGCCGAGCTCTCGATCGAACGCGCCAAGCGCCTCGTGGAAATGGGCATGGACGTAGTCGTGCTCCTGGACTCCATGACCCGCCTGGGCCGGGCCTACAACCTGGCAGCCCCGGCTTCCGGCCGCATCCTGTCCGGTGGTGTCGACTCCGCAGCCCTGTACCCGCCCAAGCGGTTCTTCGGTGCAGCCCGCAACATCGAAAACGGCGGCTCGCTGACCATCCTGGCAACGGCGCTCGTCGAGACCGGATCCAAGATGGACGAGGTCATCTTCGAAGAGTTCAAGGGCACCGGCAACATGGAGCTCCGCCTGTCCCGCCAGCTGGCGGACAAGCGCATCTTCCCGGCCGTGGACGTCAACGCGTCCGGTACCCGTCGCGAAGAGAACCTGCTTTCCCCCGAGGAAGTCAAGATCATGTGGAAGCTGCGCCGCGTCCTCTCCGGACTCGAAACGCAGCAGAGCCTTGAGCTGCTGACCAACAAGATCCGGGAGACCCAGAGCAACGTCGAGTTCCTCATGCAGGTCCAGAAGACGACGCTTGGTGCAAAGTCGGATAACGACAAGTAGCTGAGCTCACCGCTCAAAGTGTGCCGGCCTATGGTCGGCACACTTTGAGCGGTTGCTGTTTAACCAATCTCTCCGCTTCAAAGCAACGCGGAGTCAGATAACGCCCGTCCCGGCGGTTTTTATGGGCTGTAAGTGACCCCGCGTTGCAGTTATTAGACTTGTATGAGTCGAAAGAGGTTTTGAAAAATGTTTGAGTCCGTACAGGGCCTGCTTGATGAGCATGATGCTATCCAGGCGCAGCTGGGGGATCCTGCTGTTTATGCTGACCAGCGGCTGGCGCGGAAGTTGGGCCGGCGTTCGGCGCAGCTGAACGGCATCGTGGAGGCTTACCACAAGTGGGAAGCGATCCGGGATGACCTTGCTGCCGCGAAGGAAATGGCAGGGGAGGATCCTGAGTTTGCTGCCGAGGTGCCGGAACTGGAGGCTGCGCTGGAGACCGCTTCCGCGAAGCTGCGCCGGCTGCTCATTCCCCGTGACCCTGACGATGCCCGCAACGTGATCCTCGAGGTCAAGGGCGGCGAAGGCGGCGACGAGGCCGCGCTGTTCGCCGGGGACTTGCTGCGGATGTACACCCGGTACGCGGAATCCCGCGGCTGGAAGACTGAACTTATCTCGGCCACCGAATCCGACCTCGGCGGCTACAAGGACGTCCAGATGGCCGTCAAGGGCAACTCGAACGATCCTGCCGAAGGCGTTTACGCGCGGCTGAAGTTCGAAGGCGGAGTGCACCGCGTCCAGCGTGTTCCCGTCACCGAATCCCAGGGCCGCATCCACACGTCGGCTGCGGGCGTGCTGGTGCTCCCCGAAGTGGATGAGCCTGAAGAGCTCGAGATCAACCAGAACGACCTCAAGATTGACGTCTACAGGTCATCGGGTCCCGGTGGCCAGTCCGTGAACACTACTGACTCGGCTGTCCGGATCACCCACCTTCCCACCGGGATCGTGGTGGCCATGCAGAACGAAAAGTCCCAGCTGCAGAACCGTGAAGCTGGCATGCGGGTCCTGCGCGCCCGCATCCTGGCGCATCAGCAGGAGCAGATCGACGCGGAGAACTCGGCCCAGCGGAAGTCCCAGATCCGGACCATGGACCGCTCGGAACGCATCCGCACCTACAACTACCCGGAAAACCGGATCGCTGACCACCGCACCGGCTACAAGGCGTACAACCTGGACCAGGTCATGAACGGCGACCTGGAACCGGTGATTCAGTCCGCCATCGAGATGGACGAACAGGCACGCCTGGACGCCATCGGCGAATAGCCGCGGGACCAGATGACAACCGGCTCGGGGCAGTCCCTGGCAGCTGCCATCAGCGAGGCCACGGCGATCCTGCGGGACGCCGGGGTTCCCAGCCCGCGCGTCGACGCCGAACTTCTGGCTGACCACCTGCTGGGAGTCGGCCTGGGCAGGTTGAGGGCCCTGATGCTTGGCGATACTCCCGCGCCGGAGGGGTATGGCGAACTGGTGGCCGAACGGGCGCGACGGATTCCCCTGCAGCACATCACCGGCGTCGCACATTTCCGCTACCTCGAGCTTGCCGTGGGGCCCGGCGTCTTCATTCCGCGCCCTGAGACGGAGTCCGTGGTCCAGCTCGTCATCGACCATGTCAAAGGGATGAGCCGCCCACGGATCGTGGATTTGGGCACCGGCTCGGGAGCAATTGCCGGTTCCATCGCCCGCGAGGTGCCCGGCGCCGAAGTCCACGCCGTGGAGTACAGCGCGTTCGCGCACGCCTGGGCCGCAAAGAATCTGGCGCCGCTGGGTGTCCACCTCGTCCTGGGGGACCTGCGGAACGCACTTCCGGAACTCAACGGAACGTTCGACGTCGTGGTTTCCAACCCGCCCTACATCCCCGCTGAAGCAGTCCCGATCGAGCCCGAAGTAGCGCTGCACGATCCGCCGGAGGCGTTATACGGCGGGGGAGCGGACGGCATGGAACTCCCGACGGCGGCAGCGGCCTCGGCTGCGCGGCTGCTGGTGCCCGGGGGCTACTTCGTCATGGAACATGCTGAAGTCCAGGCCGGGTGGATCGCCACCATGATGAAGCGGGCAGGTGTCTGGACCGGGATCTCCACCCACCTGGACCTCAACGGCAAGGAACGCGCCACCAGCGCTTTGCTTTCCGGTCCGGACCACGAGTGATGAAAGAATAGGCCAGTGACCACAACCTACGACTGCACGTCCGACGATCAGCGCGCCCTGGGACTGGAACATGCCCAGCGTGCCATCAGCGAAAAGAAGTGCGTGGTGTTCCCCACGGACACGGTGTACGGGATCGCCGCCGACGCCTTCTCGCCGCAGGCCGTGACCATGCTGCTGGTCTCGAAAGGACGGGGCCGCAGCATGCCCCCGCCCGTGCTGATCCCGCGGCTTAATGCCCTGGATGGACTGGCCACTGATGTCTCCGCGGACGCCCGCAAGCTCGCCGAAGCCTTCTGGCCAGGGGGCCTGACCCTGATCCTGCACGCCCAGCCCTCGCTGGACTGGGACCTTGGGGAGACCAAGGGCACGGTGGCCCTGCGCATGCCGGCGGATGAGGTGGCGCAGGAGCTGCTGACCCTTACCGGTCCGCTGGCAGTGTCGTCGGCAAACCGGACCGGCCAGGCGGCGGCGCAGACTGCCGAGGAGGCACGCGCACAGCTTGCCGAATCGGTTGAGGTCTACCTCGAGGGCGGTCTTCGCCCGCTCGGAGGAGCTGATGCACTGCCCTCCACCATTGTGGATGCCACCGGTCCCCACCTGCGCGTGGTCCGCGACGGCGCAGTGACACTGGAGCAGCTGCGCGAGCACGTGCCGGGTGTCCTGGGGATCGGCGAGGTCCCGCCGGCTGAGGAACTGCCTGCGGCAGCAGAGCCTGAAGATCAGCCTGTCGTGGAATCCCAGGCAGCAGAGCCCCAGGAACAGCCCGTGGTGGAATCCCAGGCAGCAGCGCGCCCCGCGCCTGTGAGGGACCCGGACGCCGGATGACCCTGGCCAGGCAGCACATCCCGGTCCTGGGCGTTGATGCCACTCCGCTGAAGGTTCCGGAGCTGATGGATGTACTGGAGGAGTTCGTTGCCGACGGAACCCTGCGTACCGTTGTCGGACATAACCTTCACAGCGTCACGCTGACGCATTCCGACGCCGGATTCCGCGCGCTGTATGAACAGAGTGATGTGGTGCTCCTGGACGGGGCGCCCGTGCTGTGGCTGTGGAGCAAGTCTGGGGCAGCGGCGGGACCGGTGATGGAATACAGGCTGGGCTCCACTGACTGGATACCCGCGCTGGGCCGGATCCGCGGCCTGGAACGGATCGCCATCCTCGGTGCCGGGCCTGAGGCGAATGCCGGTGCGGTCAGGAGGCTGGAAAGCATTGTGCCGTCCGCGCAGGTGGCGGGCCTGCCGGGTGAAGGCTGGAACCACGACGTCGAGAAAGCCGCCGTCGCTTGGCTTGAGGAAGTGCGCCCGCAGCTTGTGCTGCTGGGACTGGGCATGCCGCTGCAGGAATCCGTGCTCCGGCGCCAGCTGGATGTCCTGCCGCCGGCCATCTACTGCACTGTGGGCGGAGCCATCGAGCAGCTGGCGGGTATCCAGAAGCTGGCCCCGCGGTGGCTGGGGAGGCTTGGCTTTGAGTGGGCGTGGCGTCTGCTGTTGCATCCGCGCAGGGTCGCTTACAGGGTTTTCGTGGAGCCCTGGGTCCTGGCCGGGCTGCTGATTCGCCGCCGGCTCCAGCGGCGTTAGAACTTCCGGTCCTCCAGCCGCCCTAGAACTTCTGGTCCTCCAGCGGAGCGAAGCCTTTGGCCCGCAGGCCGGTAGTGAAGGACCTGGCCCAGCTGACAAGGCCGGGGAGATCGCGGCGCTGCAGGAAGTACCCCAGGTAGCCGCCGACGTCAGCAACCAGGGAGCGGACCCTGAAATAGCGCCGGATCAGGTAGCCGCGGTTGCGGTAATAGTAGTAGCGCTTGAAGGCCGATTCGGGCACGATGACGTGCCAGCGGGCACCGAAGACGTGCTTGGTCTCGGTGAAGGCGTGCGGGTGGGTGACGGCGGTGGTGGTTACGGTGCCGAAACGGATCCCCGCTTTGCGGAGCCTGATGGTGAAGTCCACTTCGTCGCCCCGGATGAACAGGCGTATGTCCGGCAGGCCCACCTTGAAAAACACGTCCGACCGGATGAGCGCACCGTTGAAGAAGTGTCCATCGTCCGGGAGGAATCCGACTCTCTCCAGTTCAGAGCGGTCGTGCGTGACTTTTCCATCGATCCGGAAGAAGAAGGAAAGACGGTCCGGGTGCCCGGGCGCCACCACCAGGGGGACCACCGCCTCCAGGTTGCGGCTTTCTGCTTCCCGCAGCAGCGTGGCGAGGCATTCAGGATCTCCGGGCTCGGCGTCGTCGTCCATCATCCAGATCCAGTCGGCACCGCTGGCGACGGCCTTTAATGCGGCAAGGGCAAAACCGCCGGCGCCGCCGAGATTGGCCTCAGAACGGACATAGTCCACGTTAGGGTGCCGCTCGGCAATGTCCCGGGCCGGGTTCGTGCCGCTGTCCACCAGGCAAATGGTGTCCACTGTGGCGGACTGGGCGTTGATGGAGTCCAGCAGGACGGCCAGCTCTTTGTGACGGTCAAACGTCACGGCAGCAACTGCAACGCGCATCGGTATGGGATTCCTTTCAGCGTGGCCTTCAGGGGATTCCCCGTTCGCGATGCGCCGTGTGGCGCGAAGCCATGGAGCCGTTGGCGCTAGTATCTTGACTAGAGTCCACTGTAATACAGCCCTGTAAGGCACTGCGTACAAGAAAAAACGTACTGCCTGCTGCGCGCCCGGCGACGGAGAAGTTTCATTTTTGGAAAGACAGATCCCCGGCAAGTGAGCCCACCGATAGAGTACCGACCGCTCCGGCGGCTACCCTGCACTGTCGCGATTCCCCCGGTTGAACCGGACACTGACGAAATGGCCGCCATCGCATGATTATGTATCTGCTCATGGGCCTGACGGCTGCCGTCGTGTCCTATGCCGCCACATGGGGTGCCCGGGTAATCGGGAACAGGCTTGAACTCCACATGCCCATTCGCAGCCGGGATATGCACTCCATCCCTGTAACGCGGCTCGGCGGAGTCGCCATCTTCCTGGGTGTCATGGTCGCGCTGATTGTGGCCAGCCAATCCTTTTTTGTGAAGGACATCTACCGGAACAATTTTTCCCCGTGGGGAATCCTCGCCGGAGCCGCGTTGATCGTGCTGGTAGGCGTGGCGGATGACCTGCTGGACATCCGTTGGTGGGTAAAGCTCATCGGCCAGAGTGCGGCTGCCCTGGTGGTGGCCATCTGGGGAGTCCAGATGACAATTGTCCCCTGGGTACCGGATCCTATCTCCCTGGAGAATGAGATGGTTCGGGTGGTCCTGACCGCCGGGCTGATCGTGACCACCATGAACGCCTTCAATTTCATCGACGGGCTGGACGGGCTGGCTGCAGGTGTGGCCGTCATTGGCGGCACGGCGTTCTTCTTCACTGCTTACTGGGTGCACCGTACATCAGTCATTCTCGATAAATCCGACCTGGCCACGCTGATTACGGTGGTCCTCGTGGGCAGCTGCGTCGGCTTCCTGCCGCACAACTGGTTCCCCTCCAAAATCTTCATGGGCGATTCCGGGGCAATGCTGATCGGGCTGCTGATGGCCTCCGCCGGCGTGGTGTCCACAGGCCAGATCACCTCAGGCCTGTACGACCGGGCCAACGGTATTTCCACCGTCATTCCGATCCTCCTGCCGTTCGCAGTGCTCTTCCTGCCGCTGCTTGACTTAGGCCTGGCTGTTGTCCGGCGCACCGCACGCGGACGTTCTCCCTGGTCTGCGGACCGCGGCCACCTCCATCACAAGCTGCTGGATATCGGCTATTCACACCGGACCGTCGTGATCCTGATGTACCTCTGGACCTGCGTGCTGTCCTTCGGGGGACTGGCCTTCGCGGTCTTCCCGTGGCAGATCGTGCTTGCGGTGGACATCTTTGCCACCTTGGTTATGGGCCTGGTGACGGCCTGGCCGTACCTCAGCCGCAGAAGTGAACAACCACTTACGTAACCGCTTCGGCAATTATTTCTATCTCGTGTAGAATTTGAGGGCAGCCACAGCTGCCCTCCACCCGCCCTCCCCAGGCACCGACGATTGGGATCCCATGACCTCCAACGCCGAGTCCGGACATGCGTCCGGCAACGGATCCGTTGGCGTTTCCGGTCCCACCCGGTCGTTGTGGCTCCGCCTGCTGCTGCTTAGCTCGGCGGCGGGTGCCGGCGCCATTATCCTGACCGGAATTCCGGCCGTGATCATGAACGGCGCCGAGGGGATTCTGTCCAGTACTTTTGGCGGCCTGCTGGTGATGCTGTTCTTCGCGATCAGTCTCCTGGTGGGTCACTTCATGGGACGCAACAACCCTTCCGGCGCCATCGGCATGTTCGTGGCGACATACTTCGTCAAGGTAGTCGGTTTCGCTGTGGTGCTTTTTGCCCTCGGGGCGCCTCCATGGCTTCACGGCCGATGGTTCCTAATCGGTGCCGTTGCCACAGTTGTGCTGTGGCAGGCAGCCGAGATATACGGGTTCAGCAAGTCCCGTCTCCAGATTTACAACGATCCCGAAGCCAAGGAGGTGCGCGATGTCTGAGCGGAAACGGTCCGGTAGAAGCGTTCCCTCCAAGTCCTCGGGAACCGGTTCCGCGCCAGGGGTGTCGGCAGAAAACAGCGACGGCGGATACAACGCCGGAATGGCCGTCTTCAGCTACATCATTGGCGGAATCATCGTCTGGAGTTTGATAGGGTGGGGTCTGGATAATCTGTGGGGAACCCGCTGGATCGTGCTCGCAGGCGCTCTGCTCGGAGCTGCCGGAGGATTTTATCTTTCCCACATGCACGGCCTTACCAGTCACAGAAACACAGCCGGTAAGAGCGGCGCGGGCGACGATAGCGGCCCGTCCGCGGACAGAAACACTAATGCCAAATAATTTCACACGGGGATCGGCGGAGCGCAAATCCGTACATCCCCAACCAACGCCCAATGACGGACACTGCAGAGAGGAAACGCGTTGATCGCGCTTGCGCTCCCGGCCCAAGATTCAGGAGAGTTCAATCCTCCTGGAATTGAACAATTGCACCTGCCGGCTATCTTGCCGTGGGGGGTGGCGGACGGATTCTCCAAGCAGATGCTGCTGGTCATCCTGTCTGTCGTCATTATCGCCACATTCTTTCTGCTAGCTGCGCGGAAGCAGCAGCTTGTCCCCGGGAAGCTCCAGTTCGCTGGTGAAATGGCCTATGGCTTCGTGCGTAACAGCATTGCCAAGGACATTATCGGCGGCAAGGACTTCATGAAGTACGTCCCGCTGCTGTTCAGCCTCTTTTTCTTTATCCTGGTGAACAACATTTACGGCGCTATCCCCGTAATCCAGCTTCCCAGCTTCTCGCATGTCGGCGGCGCCTACGTCCTCGCCGGCATCGTTTATGTCACCTGGATCGCGATTGGCGTCAAGAAGAACGGCATCAAGTACTTCAAGCTGGCCACCGTGCCGTCTGGCGTCCCGTTCTACATCCTGCCGATCGTGATCCCGATTGAGATCATCTCGAACTTCCTGGTCCGGCCCGTCACGCATAGCCTCCGTCTTTTTGCCACGATGCTGGCCGGCCACCTGATTGTCATGATCGCCGGATCGGGCATCGAGTTCCTTGTCATGCAGGAAAACGTTCTGCTCAAGGGCGCCTCGGTACTGGTCCTGGGCGGCTCGCTCGCCATGTACATGCTCGAGGCGCTGATCATGGCTCTGCAGGCGTACGTCTTCACTCTGCTCACGGCAATCTACATTGAAGGCGCCCTGCACGCGGACAGCCACTAGGCACCCACAAAACTTCCCCTCACGGGGATGAAGCAACCCAAACAACCTGCCACAGAGTTGGCATCTTGAAAGGAAGAAAAATGGAAGGCTCCATCAACGGCTCCCTCAACCTCATCGGCTATGGCCTCTCGGCAATCGGCGGTGGTATCGGTGTGGGTCTCGTGTTCGCCGCCTACATCAACGGTGTGGCACGTCAGCCGGAAGCCCAGCGCGTCCTGCAGCCGATCGCGTTCCTCGGCCTCGCGCTGACTGAAGCCCTCGCCATCCTGGGCCTGGTCTTCGCTTTCGTTCTCAAGTAAACCTTCAGAACCTAGCGACCATCCAGAACCGAGTAGATAAGGACGGGTGAAATATGAATCAGCTGATCATCTCAGCCGCCGCTGAAGGGGACACCAACCCCCTCGTTCCCAACGTCTGGGAAATGTTTGTCGTCCTCGTCGGCTTTGCCGTCCTCTTCTTCATCGTGGTCAAGTTTGTCGTCCCGATGTTCGAGAAGACGTTCGCAGAGCGTGCCGAGGCCATTGAAGGTGGCATTGCCAAGGCCGAAAAGGCGCAGGCGGAGGCATCTGCTGCCCTCGAGGAGTACAAGCAGCAGCTCACGGATGCCCGCGCCGAAGCCAACCGCATCCGCGAGGAAGCACGTGCAGAAGGCGCTCAGATCCTTGCCGATCTGAAGGAGAAAGCGGCGGCAGAGTCTGCCCGCATCACTGCCCAGGCGCACGTGCAGATCGAATCGGAGCGCCAGGCGGCAGTTGTCTCCCTGCGGTCCGAGGTCGGCACGCTGGCCACCACGCTGGCGGGGCGCATCGTTGGCGAAGCGCTCAACGATGACGAGCGTGCGGCCCGAGTGGTTGACCGCTTCCTGGCAGATCTGGAGTCCGAGAACGCAGGTGCAGCTAAATAATGGCAGGTGTATCGAGCGAATCGCTGACCACGGCCCTGACCGCACTGGAAGCCAGGCTTCCAACAGCGTCGCTGCAGTTGGCTAAGGAACTCTTCGGAATCCTGGGAACGGTGGACAGCTCGGCTGGCTTGCGCCGCGCGCTGACTGACCCGTCCCGCAGCGGTGACGAAAAGTCGGCGCTGGTCAAGCAGTTGGTTGGCGGGAAAGTCTCCGCTGAGGCTGCGGAAATCGCGGCCGGACTGGCCAGTTCGCGCTGGGCATCCGCCAGAGATATCGGCGATGCACTCGAGACTCTTGCCGCGACGGTCGTCATTGCCGTTGCTGAAAACAAGTCGGCTGTTTCTGCCTCCGGAATCTCCGGACTGGAAGATCTGGAGAACGATCTGTTCTCCTTCAACCAGACCGTTGCCTCCAGCCATGAGGCACAACGTGCTCTGTCTGAACCGCAGGCTAGTGCTGCAGCAAAGACCACTCTGGCTGAGAAGCTGGTCCCCGGGGCCAGCGAGGAAGCGAAAGTCCTCATCGGCCAGGCAGCGTCGCAGCCCCGTGGCATCAAGCCCACCAGGCTTGTGGCCAGGTTCGCCGAGCTGGCGGCCAAGCGGCAGCAGCGTTGGATTGCAACAGTCAGTGTTACCCGTCCCTTGACGGAAACCCAGGAAAGCCGCCTCCAGGCGGGGCTCAATGCCCTGTACGGGCGCGAGCTAAAAATCAACACGAACGTTGATCCTGCGCTGATCGGTGGAATCCGTGTCCAGGTGGGTGACGAAGTGCTGGATGCTTCTGTTCTCACCCGTCTGGGCCAGCTTCAGCGCCAACTGGCCGGCTAGCCGGACAAGCACAACATCATTGATAGAAACCCCGGTCATCGTGAGCAACGATGATCACGAAAACAGGAGAGCAGGGACTGCAGATGGCCGAATTGACCATCAACGCCGACGACGTCCGTATTGCGTTGAACGAGTTCGCGGCGTCCTACGAACCCGGAAACGCTGAGCGCGTAGAGGTTGGCCGCGTGACCGCCGCAAGTGACGGCATCGCCCGTGTTGAGGGCCTTCCCTCGGTCATGGCGAATGAGCTGCTTCGCTTTGAAGACGGCACACTGGGCCTGGCCCAGAACCTCGACGTCCGCGAAATCGGCGTCATCGTGCTCGGTGACTTCACCGGAATCGAAGAAGGCCAGGAGGTCCACCGGACCGGCGAGATCCTTTCCGTCCCCGTGGGAGACGCGTTCCTTGGACGCGTCGTCGACCCTCTGGGCCAGCCGATCGATGACCTCGGCGAGATCAAGGCTGAAACCACCCGTGCGCTTGAGCTTCAGGCACCCGGCGTCACCCAGCGCAAGTCGGTCCACGAACCGATGCAAACCGGGCTCAAGGCCATCGACGCCATGATTCCGATTGGCCGCGGCCAGCGTCAGCTCATCATCGGTGACCGACAGACGGGCAAGACGGCCATCGCCGTGGACACCATCATCAACCAGAAGGCCAACTGGGCTTCCGGGGACGTGACCAAGCAGGTCCGCTGCGTCTATGTTGGCGTTGGCCAGAAGGCTTCCACCATCGCGGCCGTCCGGCAGACCCTTGAGGACCACGGAGCGCTCGAGTACACCACCATCGTGGCGTCTCCTGCTTCAGACCCCGCCGGCTTCAAGTACCTGGCACCCTACGCCGGTTCGGCCATCGGCCAGCACTGGATGTACGGCGGCAAGCACGTTCTGGTGATCTTCGATGACCTGTCCAAGCAGGCCGAGGCATACCGTGCAGTTTCGCTGCTGCTGCGTCGCCCGCCGGGCCGCGAAGCCTACCCGGGCGATGTCTTCTACTTGCACTCCCGCTTGCTCGAACGTTGCGCAAAGCTTTCCGACGAGCTGGGCGCCGGCTCCATGACCGGGCTGCCGATCGTTGAGACCAAGGCAAACGACGTCTCGGCTTACATCCCGACTAACGTGATCTCGATCACTGACGGTCAGATATTCCTTCAGTCGGACCTCTTCAACGCCAACCAGCGCCCCGCTGTCGATGTGGGTGTCTCGGTCTCCCGCGTTGGTGGTGCGGCCCAGGTCAAGTCCATGAAGTCGGTCTCCGGTACCTTGAAGCTGGACCTTGCCCAGTACCGCGACATGCAGGCCTTTGCCATGTTCGCCTCGGACCTGGATGCGGCCTCGCGCCAGCAGCTGACCCGTGGTGCCCGCCTGATGGAACTGCTCAAGCAGGGCCAGTACTCGCCGTTCCCGGTCGAGGACCAGGTTGTGTCCATCTGGGCCGGAACCAAGGGATACCTCGACGACGTGCCGGTTGAAGACGTTCGGCGCTTCGAGTCCGAGTTCCTGGAACACCTGAAGCACAAGTCCTCGATCCTGACCACACTGGCCCAGACCAACAAGCTGGACGACGACACCTCAGAAGCACTGAAGACCGCAATCGTGGAATTCAAGAAGGGCTTCTTCGGCGAAGGCGACAACCACCTGGTTGGTGCCGGCCACGAGGAGCACGACGCCATCTCAGAAGGCGACGTCGACCAGGAAAAGATCGTTAAGCAGAAGCGCTAGTTCCGCTGGACGGGGGTGCCGGATCCAAAGGGGTCCGGCACCCCCGGTCAGATGGAATCTTAGGAAAGGATAAGTATGGGAGCCCAGATCCGGGTCTACCGCCAGAAGATCAGCTCGACCACGTCGATGCGCAAGATCTTCAAGGCGATGGAACTGATCGCTACCTCGCGCATCGGCAAGGCCCGGGCGCGCGTAGCAGCTTCACTGCCTTACGCGAACGCGATCACGCGCGCCGTTTCTGCTGTCGCCAGCCAAAGCGAAATCGACCACCCGCTGACCACTGAGCCGGATCAGATCCGCCGCGCCGCTGTCCTGGTAATCACCTCGGACCGCGGCCTGGCAGGTTCCTACTCCGCGAGTGTGCTCAAGCAGGCGGAAGGTCTCAACGAGCTGCTCCACGCTGAAGGCAAGGAAGTCAAGACCTACCTCGTCGGCCGCAAGGCGCAGGCATACTACGAGTTCCGGAACCGCACTTACGCGCGGGTCTGGACCGGCAACACTGATGCGCCCGAGTTCGGCACTGCCCGTGAAGTTGGCGAAGCACTGCTGGCCGAGTTTGCAATGGACTTTGAAGAGGGCGGCGTGGATGAAATCCATGTTGTCTACACCCGCTTCAAGTCCATGGTGACCCAGGAGCCCACGGTCATCCGTCTCCTCCCGCTCGAAGTAGTGGAGGAGCAGGTCCATTCCGAGTCGGAGCTCCTGCCGCTGTACGAATTCGAGCCGGAAGCGGAGCAGGTACTTGATGCACTGCTTCCGCGCTACATCGAATCGCGCATCTTCGCCGCCATGTTGCAGGCAGCAGCTTCCGAGCTCGCAGCCCGCCAGCGTGCGATGAAGTCCGCTGGCGACAACGCGACGGACCTCATCAAGAAGTACACGCGTCTGCGCAACACGGCCCGCCAGGCTGAAATTACGCAGGAGCTTTCCGAAATTGTTGCCGGTGCAGACGCCCTGGCGTCCTGACTTGCATCCTTTCGGCACCAGCTGGACCTGCACCACAACAGATAAACTTAACCCCACGCCATCTACTGAGTGAAGTGAGAGAGATGACTGCCACTGCTACCGAACACGTAGCCGCAACGTCCGGTGCCACCGGCCGTATTGCCCGTGTTATTGGCCCGGTTGTCGACGTCGAATTCCCGGCTGACGCAATCCCGTCTATTTACAACGCACTCACCACCGAGATTACCCTCAACGGTGAGACCAAGACCATCACGTTCGAGACCTCCCAGCACCTGGGTGACAACCTCGTCCGCGCCATCGCACTGCAGGCCACTGACGGACTTGTCCGCGGCACGTCCGTGGTCGACAGTGGCGCACCGATCTCCGTACCCGTAGGCGACGGCGTCAAGGGCCACATCTTCAATGTCCTGGGGCAGCCGCTGGATGTTGCAGAGTCGGAACTTGAGATCAGCGAACGCTGGCCGATTCACCGCAAGGCCCCGGCCTTCGCGACCCTCGAGGGCTCCACCGAAATGCTGGAAACCGGCATCAAGGTCATCGACCTTCTCACCCCGTACATCAAGGGTGGAAAGATCGGCCTCTTCGGCGGCGCCGGTGTTGGCAAGACCGTCCTGATCCAGGAAATGATCACCCGTGTTGCCCGCAACTTCGGTGGTACCTCGGTATTCGCCGGCGTCGGCGAGCGTACCCGTGAGGGCAACGACCTCTGGGTCGAAATGGAAGAGGCAAACGTCCTCAAGGACACGGCCCTTGTATTCGGCCAGATGGATGAGCCGCCGGGAACCCGGTTGAGGGTGGCCTTGTCCGCTCTGACCATGGCGGAGTACTTCCGCGATGTGCAGAACCAGGACGTGTTGCTCTTCATCGACAACATCTTCCGGTTCACACAGGCCGGTTCCGAGGTTTCAACCCTTCTTGGCCGTATGCCTTCAGCTGTGGGCTACCAGCCGAACCTGGCTGACGAGATGGGCCTCCTGCAGGAGCGCATTACGTCCACCAAGGGCCACTCCATCACCTCGATGCAGGCCATCTACGTTCCCGCAGATGACTACACCGACCCGGCTCCGGCAACGACCTTCGCACACCTCGACGCGACCACGGAACTTTCCCGTGAAATCGCCTCCCGTGGTCTGTACCCGGCCGTCGACCCGCTGACGTCCACTTCCCGAATCCTGGATCCCCAGTACATCGGCAAGGATCACTACAACACGGCTGTCCGTGTCAAGCAGATCCTGCAGAAGAACAAGGAACTCCAGGACATCATCGCCATCCTTGGCGTTGACGAACTCTCGGAAGAGGACAAGATCGTCGTGTCGCGTGCACGCCGCATCCAGCAGTTCCTGTCCCAGAACACCTACACCGCCAAGCAGTTCACCGGCGTCGAGGGCTCCACTGTGTCCATCAAGGACACTGTTGAAGGCTTCACCGCAATCTGTGACGGCGACCTTGACCACATCGCAGAGCAGGCGTTCTTCAACGTCGGCGGCCTGGATGACGTCGAGCGCCAGTGGGCCAAGATCCAGGAACAGACCAAGTAATATGGCTGAGCTTGAGGTTGAGATTGTCGCAGCGGACCACTTTGTGTGGTCCGGAGCGGCCAAGATGGTCAAGGCCCGCACCAGCGATGGTGAAATCGGAATCCTGCCCGGCCACTCGCCCCTGCTGGCGATCCTGGCCGAAGGTGAACTGGCGATCCAGCCGGTTTCCGGTGACCGTATTGCCGTAGTTGTTGACGGCGGATTCTTCTCCGTCGACAACGATCGCGTGGTTATTGTTGCTGACAACGCCCAGCTGGGTGACGCGGCTACTGCTGGGATCCGCTAGCACGACCTTGATGGACGCTCCGAGTCTTCCGTTCATCGCACTGGCAGTCACATTCGGACTGCTGATATTTGCACTGTGTCTTTCCGGGGTGCGCCGCTTCAATCTGCGGCGCGCCCTGGGCACAGTGGACGCCTCCATTTGCATGGCTGGAAACAGCTGGCAGATGGGGGTTTGTCGTTATCAGGACAACGATCTGGAATGGTTCCGGCTGCTCTCGCTGAGCGTCCGGCCCAAACACCGGTTCAAACGGAGTTCCCTTGAACTCCTGGGGCGCCGCAACCCGACGGAGGCTGAGGCCGTCAAGGTCCAGCCCGACGTCGTGATCGTGGAGCTGAGTTATGAAGGCCAGGATCTGAAGCTGGCAATGAAGTTCGACGCCTATACCGGGCTGTCCTCCTGGCTTGAGGCCGGGCCGGTCATCGGCGTGGGTACCTGGCGCTAACCGTCGTGGATTTTGTCGCCGATGTGCGCCTGACCGATGGTCCGGTTCTCTGGGCTGCCTGGATCCTCGGTGCGGCTGCAGCACTCTATCTCACCTGGCCCACCCCCGCTCTGAGTACCCGCCGCTCGCTGGTGAACGTGGTTTCCTCCGTCATCGCAGGTGCCGTCGTCGTGGCCATTGTGCACTGGGCATTGATTGACTACTTCTCCACCTTTCCTGAAAATATCCCCCTTGAAGTCCTCACTTGGTGCGTCCCCGCAGTCGCCGCCCTGGTCCTCATGCTCCTGCGGCTGCCGCGGAGTTCATGGCGGCAGCGAAGCCTGGGGCTGGTGGCCTTCGTACTCGTGGGGCTGCTGTGCACGGTACAGGTCAATGCCTACTTCGGCCTCAATCGGACGGTGAGCGACCTCATGGGCACTGCCGTAGCCAGGATCAGCACGCTGGAGCCTGCCCTCACGCACCAGCCGGGCGCCGCGGCTGCCGTCCCGCTCAACGGCTGGCAGCCGAGCAGTGAGCTCCCGAAGGAGGGTGCGCTGCGGAAGGCAAATATTCCCGGCACGGCTTCCGGCCTGTCCACCCGTGACGCCTACCTCTACCTGCCGCCCGCCTATTTTGCAGCCAACCGGCCTGCGCTTCCCGTGCTGCTCCTGTTCTCGGGCCAGCCTGGTGGCCCGGCCGACTGGCTGTCCGGGGGAGCCCTTCGAGCGCACATGGATGACTTTGCCGCCGCTCACGGCGGGGTGGCGCCAGTTGTTGTGGTGGCGGATCCAAACGGTTCCCAGCAGGCAAATACACTCTGCCTGGACAGCAGGATCGCTCATGCTGACACCTACTTATCCAAGGATGTGCCCGCCTGGATCGCTAACACTTTGGATGTCAGCCCTGACCACCGCCACTGGGCTGTGGGCGGATTTTCCTTTGGCGCAACCTGCGCACTCCAGATGGGTACCCGGCATCCGGACGTCTACCGTTCTGTACTGGCGTTTTCGAGCGAGCTGGAACCAGCCCTTGCCAAGGAGCGGCAGAAGACCGTCGACGCCTCATTCCCGGGGGACACTGCCGCCTTTGACCGGCAGACGCCCCTGGCCGTGATGGCAAAGTCGCATTTCGATTCCAGCGCAGCCTACTTCGCGGCCGGCGAGCGTGACCCGGAGTTCATTGGATATATGAAGACCTTGTCCGACGCCGCCCAAAAAGCCGGGTTCAGGGTCGAGTCGAAGCGGGTGCAGTTTGCCGGCCATTCCTGGGATACGCCATCCAAGGGAATGGCGGACGGCCTGGCGTTCCTGGCCGACCGTTGGGGGCTGAAGACGTGACCGCCGGGGGCGGAATCCGAACGGCCGGACTGGCGTGGGCGACCGTGGGCCGGCCCGCGCTTCGCAGGGCCGTGGCGCGACTGCGTTCAGTGCCGTTCACCCTTGCTCTGCTCGCTGTCTTCCTCCTCACGGGCGCGATCACCGGCAGCTTCCTGGGCGGTCCGCCGGAATCAATGCTTGACGTTGCTGCCGTCAGCGGGCCGGGGCTGAAGTCCGGCTACTGGTGGTCCATCTTCACATCGCTGTTCTTTGCCACGAACCCCCTCGCCTACCTTGCGGCATCCCTGATGATCCTCGTTCTCGTCGGCGTGGCGGAGAAGAGGCTGGGGGCGCTTGCCACTGCAGTGCTGTTCTTTGGCGGCCAGTTCGCTTCCGTCACCGTTTTCCTCCTGCTCACCCAGGTGGCGCGCTACACGGGGGACGGCTGGCTTGGACTCATGGCGGACAACAGCCTGATTGGCCCCTATGCAGCCGTCCTGACCGTGTCCCTGGCCGCGAGCGGCCGGCTCCCGGTCCTTTGGACGCGGAGACTCAGGACCACAGTGCTTTCCATATCCCTGCTGCTGGTTCTCTATGTGGGGCACGCCGAGACGGTGATTGGCTTTTTGGGTGCGGTTTTGGGCCTCGGGGCAGCGTGGTGGATGCGCGGCGAGCACGGCCAGTTGCACCTGCCCCGCTCAACCGGCCGCGAGACCAGGAACCTCCTGGCCATGACCGCCGCTGTGTTCGCCGTGGGCCCCATCCTGACGGCTGTTGCAGCGACGCCCACGGGTCCGCTGGCCATGCTGCGCGACGTGGTCCTGAACCCGTTGCCTACGCTGAGCCAGCTTGAGTTCAATTGCGGCGCGACCGTGGAGGCATCCTGCCTGGAAGCCGGACGGCAAGGCTTCGCAGGGCCCTTCGGACTCGCGCTTGCCGTGGTTCCCGTGGTCCTGCTGCTGATCTGCGCTGACGGGATGCGCCGCGGCCGCAGGATGGCCCTGAACATCACCCTGGTCCTCCAACTGGCAGTTGCAGCATTGGCAGCTGTCTACCTTGGCTTGTTCGCCCTGATCCCGCATTATCCGACGCGCCCGCATACTGCGGCCATGGGCTCCGGTTTTGCCCACATCCTTCCGCTGGTGACAGTGCCGTTGTTGCTGGCAGTTCTTTTGTGGGCCAACCGCCGCCAGTTCAGGGTGGAGACCGTTCCATCTGCCCGCCGGATGCTTGCTGCCGTGGTGGGCGGCGTGTGGCTGGTCTTCTCGGTCAGCTATGCCCTGGCCTGGGCGGCGGCCGGAGGCATGTCGCGTGATGGAGGACTGCTGGGCCTGCTTGCGGAGCTGTCGCGACAGTACCTTCCGATTCCGCTCCCCAACCTGTACCGGCGGGTGTTCGCCGACCGCAACAGCCTGGAATCTGTCATCTTTGCCTATTCCGGGCCGGTCTTCTGGCTGGTCGCCCTGGCAGGAGTCTGGTGGGTGCTGCTGGGCCGCCACCACAATAGCGATTCCGGCGGGAGCGGGCGCGCGATGGCACGGGCCTTCCTGCACCAGGGCGGGGATTCGCTGTCCTGGATGGCACTCTGGGAGCCCAACAGATACTGGTTCAGTCCCGACGGCGGGGGTGCCGTGGCGTACCAGCAGCATGGAAGTGTCGCGCTCACACTTGCAGGCCCGTTCGGCCCCCGGCAAAACCATCAGGCCGTGGCCGAAGGATTTCTGGCCCATTGCGGCAGCCATGCCCTCATTCCGGCGTTCTACTCCTGCGGTGACGGCTTGTGGCCGCTGCTCCATGCGCGGGGCTTCCGTCGGGTGGCCGTGGCGCAGGAGACCAGGCTCGCCGTGAGGGAGCTCGAGTTCAAGGGCAAGGAGTGGCAGAACGTCCGCACTGCCCTGAACCGGGCGGAGAAGCTCGGCGTCAAGGCGGTCTGGGGAACCTACCACGGGCTGCCGGCTGCTCTTCGTGCCCGGCTCAGTGAGGTGTCGGAAGATTGGGCCGCCGCCAAATCCGTTCCGGAAATGGGTTTTACACTGGGCGGCGTTGATGAACTGATGGACGACGAGGTGTTGTGCTGCCTTGCTGTGGACGGTGAGGGCAACGTGCATGGCGTCACCAGTTGGCTTCCCGTGTACGACGGCGGCACGCTGGTCAGCCGTACGCTGGATGTTATGCGCCGGGCACCAGAGGGGTTTCCGGGCGTCATGGAATTCCTGATCGCGTCAGCAGTCCTGGAATTGCGGAAAACGGTGGGCGTCATCTCCCTTTCCGGATCTCCGCTGGCCCAGCTTCCCGATGAACAGGAGGCGGGGGAGCCCCGGGAGAACATGCCCGCCGAAAACCTGCTCCGCATCCTGGACGTCGTCGGCCACGCGTTAGAGCCGGTTTACGGGTTCCGTTCCCTGGCGGCATTCAAATCGCGTTTCAAGCCCGACTACCGCACCCTTTACCTGTATTACCAGGATCCGCTGCAGCTGCCGGCCATCGGCCGGGCCCTGACCCGTGCCTACCTGCCCGGGCTCTCGCTCCGGCAGGGCGCCCGGCTTCTACGTGGACGGGTGAGTTGAGGGCTTTGATAGTTCAGGTTTTGAAAACATTTGTGACAACTTATGTCTCGGCAATATCAATTGACCAGACCAGTTCCCGGACATTGGTCCGGTCGCCGGGAGTAATGCGTTAGCGGGGCAATAGCTCAGCATCACAAATAACGGACAGTCAACGGGCAAAAAGTGGTCCCCCACACGAATGCGGGGGACCAATAATTCGAGGAAGGGCGCCTATGCGCGTCCGTCCGTCGAAGTACTAGACCAGCGTTACACCAGTAGCCTGGGGACCCTTGGCGCCCTGACCGATTTCGAACTGAACGCGCTGGTTCTCGTCGAGGGTCTTGAAGCCACCGGTCTGGATCTCGGAGTAGTGAACGAAGACATCGCCATCGGAGTCATCCGGGGTGATGAAGCCGAAGCCCTTTTCAGCGTTGAACCACTTTACGGTTCCCTGTGCCATTTATTTCTCCTCATTGTGGAACTTGTCTAAGTCCAGCACACCTCGTGCTGGACTTGGTCACTCCGCGAGAAGAATCCTGGATTGCCGGTTACTGGAACCTGCGCTGCAGGAGCTTCGCGCTCGCAACATGTCTTGCGAGCATGAAAAACACCTACACAAAGACTTAGATAAGAATTTCACGACAGTTCCGTCAGGTCAACGGTCTAAGCGGCTAATCCGATAAATTTTGGGTAAAAAGCGAGTGAACGCCCTCGTCAGGGGTATGGCGGGCCTTCGGGAGGCGATCTTCGCACAGACTCGTGGACAGACTTCCGAAATGGATCCGGCGATTCAAAACAGGCGGGACTCGCTGTCGTCCACTCCGCGCATGGCGTCGTAGTCCAGGGTGATGCAGTCAATTCCGCGGTCATTGGCCAGGACCTTGGCCTGTGGCTTGATCTGTTGTGCCGCAAATATTCCCCGCACAGGGGCAAGGAGCGGATCCCTGTTCAGCAGTTCAAGGTAGCGGGTCAGCTGTTCAACGCCATCGATATCGCCCCGGCGTTTGAGCTCGATCGCCACCGTGGCTCCGTCGGCGTCACGGGCCAGGATGTCAACCGGGCCGATGGCGGTGAAGTATTCACGCCTGATCAGTGAGAAGCCGGAGCCCAGGGTTTCAATCTGCTCAGCCAGCAGCCTCTGCAGGTCCGCCTCCACGCCGTCCTTGATGAGTCCGGGGTCAACGCCGAGGTCATGGGAGGACTCATGGAGGTGCTCGTGGATGTTGATGATGAGCCGGTCGTCCGTCTTGGCGGACTGTACCGTCCACTGCTCGATGACCCCGAGCTCCAGGTCGATGTCCTCGGGGGAGGAGACCCGAAGTGTGGCCGGCGGGCTCATCCAGTTCAGCGGCTTGTAGGAGCCGCCGTCTGAATGCACCAGCACCGACCCGTCAGCTTTCACCAGCAGGAGCCTGGTGGCAAGGGGGAGATGGGCTTTGAGCCGGCCAACATAATCAACGGAGCATCGGGCTATGACAAGTCGCACGCCGTACAGACTACCGGTTCATCAAGAGCCGGCCGGGCAGGGCTGGCATGCCGGCTACCCCTGGGGCACGGGCAGGCACCTTGCTGAGGCAGAATAGAGGCATGCCGCGCTCCAACCGTCCCCGCCGTTCCGTTCCGGGAAAGGGCGGGGGACCAGCAGGCAATGCAGCCGGCAAGAAGGGGAACGGGGAAGTGCCCGAACTCGACCTCGAGCGTGCGCGGGCAGGCATAGCCCGCCGTGAAATTGCACCGGACGGTGAGTGGATGGTCAGGACCATGACCGCCCGGAACGCGGAAAAGACCTACATCTGCCCCGGCTGCTCAATGCCCGTGCCGCCCAGGGTCGCCCATCTGGTGGTGTGGAAGGACGACCACCTGTTCGGTGCGGCCGCCGGCCTGGCTGAACGCCGGCACTGGCACACAAACTGCTGGGTGTCGCGGAGCTACCGCTACCGCTGAGGCTCCAGGGCATGGCCGAAACGCCGGCCGGTGCCCGGCGAGTCGCTAAGCTGGCAGGCATGACTTTTGATCCGGCGTCGTACGAATTCAGCCAGCCTGCAGGTCCCTCACCCATCCGCGCGTCCACTGTCCTGCCAGCCAGGCGCGAAAACGTGGAACTCCATACCGAGGACGGGCACACCCTGGTGGGGGAGCTCGCCTTGCCGGAATCCGGCCCGGTCCTGGCAACCCTCATTACCCTGCACCCGCTGCCCACGCACGGCGGTTTCATGGACTCCCATGTGTATCGCAAGGCGTCCTACCGGCTCCCGGCGCTCGCTGGCGTGGCGGTCCTCAGGTTCAATACCCGCGGAACGACGTCGCCGCGCGGTACCAGCGACGGATCCTTCGAAGAAGGGATTGGCGAGCGCTTCGACGTGGAGGCAGCGGTGCGCTTCGCCGTCGAACGGCACTTGCCCAACCGCTGGCTGGTCGGCTGGTCCTTCGGGACTGAGCTGGCGCTCATGTACGGGGCCGTGGAACCCGTAGCCTCGCAGGTGGAGGGGGCAGTGCTGCTTTCACCGCCGCTCCACCGGGCCACTGACGCGCACCTCCGGAAATGGGCCGAATCCGGCAAGCCACTGACGGTCCTCGTGCCTGAGCATGATGACTACCTGCGGCCGGCCGCCGCCGCTGAGCGCTTCAGCCTGGTTCCCCAGGCCCGGGTGGTGGGGGTCGACGGCGCCAAGCACCTCTGGGTGGGTGAGAAGCATGCCGCCCGTGTGCTCAACGAGATCGTGGACGTGGTGACCGAGGCCGGCGCGGGTCCGGCCGGGCTTCCCCAGGAGTGGGAAGGTCCGGTGGCCACAGCGGCCGCCTAGACCTTATCGGGGTTAGTGCTTGTCCTGGCGCACGATGTAGATCTCCTTGATCAGCAGCAGGATGGCAGCAGCCGTTGGGATGGCGATCAGCGCGCCAAGGACGCCCAGCAGGCTGCCCCCGGCAATGACGGAGATGACGGCCACGGCGCCCGGCACGGCCACCGCCTTCTGCATGATGCGGGGCGAGATGAAGTACGCCTCGAACTGCAGGTAAGCGAAGTAGCAGACGGCATAGATGGCAGCCGTCTGCCACCCCTCGGTCAGCGACACCAGGAGCACCACAACGGCCGCGATCATTCCGCCGACCAGGGGAATGAACGCCAGGAGTGCAACCACGAAGGCCAGGAGGAGCGCAAACGGGATGCCGAGGATGGTCATGACGATGAACGCGAACGCGGCGTTCAGCAAGGCCACGCAGGCCTGACCGATCACATAGTTTCCGACCGAGCGGGTGATTTCCTCGGAAAGTGCCTGCACTCGTGCGCGGCGTGAGCGCGGCGCGAGCCGGTAACCCCACTTCTTCATGGCCGGGAGCGCCGCCAGGAAGTACAGGCTCAGCACAAGCACGATCAGGGTGCCGAAGAGTCCGTTGGCCAGGACGGAGCCGAAGCCCACCACTCCACCGAAGATGCCTCCTACGGCATCGGGATCTTTGACGAACTTGTCCAGTTCTTCATTAATGCGGTCCCGCAGGCCAAACTGGTCATCCAGGCTGCGGAACAGATCGGAGTCAATGAAATCCCGGACCCAGACCGGAGCCTGCTTTACGATCTCAGTGACCTGTTCCACGATGGTGGGGATCAGCGTCGCAAAGAAACCTGCGACTGCGCTGACCAGTACTGACACGGCCACCAGGATGCCGACCGGACGCGGAATCCTCCTGCTCTCCATCCAGCCAACAACAGGTTCCAGGCCAAGGGCGATGAAGAGGGCCGCGACAATCCAGAGTAGAAGTTGGGTGGTGTTGGAACCGATCCAGTACACCAACAGGGCCAGTCCCACCCCGACCGTCCCCATGAATCCCAGGTAGAGCGGGTGCTGGGCGGACATCCGGGGTCCCGGGTTGCCGAACTGCGGCGTTTCCGTGGTGGACTCTTCCGCGTCGGCTTCCTCATGCTGGGAATACTCCGGCGGCATCTCGAAACGGAGCCGGGGCTGCGCTCCCGGGAGCGGCTGGCGCAGGCGGCGCACGAGGGCCAGCAGCCCGGCAGCAGCGGATCCCGCGCGCCTGCCCGCTGTGGGCCGGGGCGGCGTGGCCTCCCGGGAGTCGGTGGCGGGGGAATTTTCCTGTCCCGCGGGGAACTCATCCGTCTTGTCAGTCACTGCGTTTCTGGGGCCTGTTCCGTGCGTGGCACCGCGGCTGCGGGCCTATGTGATGATCATCGCAAACACTATCAGCAGCCTTGTCAACAGCGGGGAGGGGAGCCGCTACCAGGACCCTGCGGGCGTGGTCCCCGGCGGCCGAACTGAGCTATTGGTAACAAAACGGTTACTATTGAAGGTAAACCCCCGCTGATGATAGGTGTTTCCTTTGCGTTTCAAGACTGCAGTCGCACTTGTGCTGCTCGGCCTCCTGACACTTTTGGCCGGTATCGGCCAGAAAACCATCTGGGCTCCCTCGGAGACCTTCACTGCCTCCGCCCCCGCCGACGCCGCGGGCGCACCTTTGACGGTCATTGACCAGAAGCTGCGTTCGCTCCACGGTGACAAGGTGAAGATCAACGTCAAGGGCGACGGCAACTTCATCCTGGCCGCCGGCCGGCCTGATGACGTGGATGCGTGGGTGGGCAAGACAGCCCACAACACCGTCAGCGGGGTTTCCGAAGACCGGAAGTCGCTACAGGTGGAACACACGGACGGCGAGGCCGCCGCGCCCAGCCCTGCCGGCTCCGATCTCTGGGTTTCCAGCGAAAATGCAAGCGGTGAGCTGGACTACTCCTGGTCCCCTCCCGCAGACGGCGAATGGTCCCTGCTCCTTGCTTCGGACGGCACAAAGCCGGCACCTTCATCCATCTCCATGACATTCGCGAACGATACCTCCACCCCATGGGCCATCCCGCTGATGGTCATCGGCGGGATGCTGATCCTTGCCGGCATCGCGCTGGCTGTCCTCTTTGCCCGCAGGCCCGACGGCGACGGCGGGGCAGGAAGCCGGTTCGCCAGGCGGGCCCGCGCCAGGGCCGAGGGCAGGTCTTCCGCAAGCGCCGGCACCGTGGGCGGAGCCGGATCCAGTGCCACGTCCGGGTCCGGCGCGTCCAAGTCTCCTTTCACCGCCGTAGTCACCGCCGCTCTGACCGCAGCTGTCGTAGCCGGAACAGGTGTTGTGGCGGCCAATGCCACCACGACGCCCGCCCCGGCTCCCGCCACGGATTCCAGCGCGAGCGCCTCCCAGGCTGCCGCGGCCCCTGCCTCCCCGGTCCTCCTTGATGCCCAGTTCAGGCGCATCCTGGAGCAGGTATCCAGCGCCACCGACGCCGGAGATGCGGCCAAGGATGCCAGCAAGCTCACCGACCGCCTGGCCGGAACCGAACTTGAGGTCCGAAGCCAGAACTACAAGATCCGTTCACAGGTGGGTTCCTACGAGGCACGGATGCCGGTGCGCTCGACGAAGCTCCTCACCACTGTGGTCACCAGCAAGCGGGACTGGCCGAGGTCTGTCCTGGCAGTCACCCAGGGCGACGGGAACGTGGTGCCGCAGCTGCTGACACTGATCCAGCTCACTCCCCGTGATAACTACAAGCTGATCGGCACCACCCCGCTCCAGCCAGGCACCACCTTCCCGTCCATCAACCGGGGAGGAACCGACTCGCTGGCGGCGAATGACAAAACAGGCCTGCTCTACAGCGGCGAAGAGGCCCTGTCCGGCCTTGCTGACCGCCTCACCACACCGGATTCGAGCTTCAAGGACAAGCTCGTGGAAGGCCAGTCCTCGCCGTACATCGCCGATACCCTGTCCTACCAGGCTGAAGTGGTGAAGTCGGGCGAGAACGGCAACTTCTCCTTCACCCACAAGGTGGTACCGGAAAATACCGTGGTATTCCGGACGGCTGACGGCGGAGCCCTTGTGCTGGGACGCCTCAACTTCGGTTTTGACGGCACACCCAAGGCGTCCGGCGACAAACTGACCATCGGGGACGATGCGGCAGCCCTCGCGGGCGGCAAGGAAACCACCACGGGAATGGTTCTGAGCTTTGCCGAAACGGTGGGCGTCTACATTCCGCCCGCCGGATCCACTGATCCGATGAAGCTGGTCGCCGCTACCCGCGGGCTGGTGGGCGCAAGCTTCAAGTAGGCAGCAGTTTGCGGAAGGGACGTTGTTTCCCCTGGCGGCGGCCGGAGTGGCTAGAGTGGAAAGCATGAGTTCGCCTGCTTCCCGACCTGTCCCTCCAGCCGCTGCCAGCACGCTTAACCTGCGCGGCGCCGTCGACCTTTCCTCACTGAAACAGCGTCCTGCGCCACCGGCGGGCGGGGGAACCAGTCCGGGAACCACAGCCGGTCCCGGCAGTTCAGCGGACACCGGGACCTCCGACGCCGGCACCCGGCAGTTGCGGGTGGACGTCACGGAAGGCAACTTCCAGGAACTGGTGGAGTTGTCCGCCCAGGTCCCCGTGGTCTTTGCGCTCTGGGCTGCCTACTCGCCGGAATCCACGCACGTGCTGGACACCCTGGAGCGGCTGGTGGAAAGCTACGCCGGCCGCCTGGTACTGGCGGCCGCGGACATCGACGCCTTTCCGCAGCTGGCGCAGGCGTTCCAGGTCCAGGCTGTACCCACCGCCGTGGCCGTCCTCAAGGGCCAGCCGGTGCCGCTGTTCCAGGGCAGTGCCGACGAAGTGCAGGTGCGCGGCCTCCTTGATGAACTGCTGAAAGTGGCTGCCGCCAACGGCGTCAACGGAAGCCTTGGCGGCGGGGCTCCGGAAGCGGCAGGGCCGGCCCCGCTTCCCCCGCTGCACCAGGCAGCCTTCGAAGCCATCGAAGCAGGGGACTATGAGGCCGCTGCCGCAGCCTACCGCCAGGCGCTGCTGGAGATGCCGGCTGATGCCGAGGCCAAGGCCGGGCTGGCGCAGGTGGAATTGATGGCACGGCTTCAGTCGCTGTCCGCACAGGATTCAGAGGCGCTGCGCACTCTCGCCGCCGATGAACCCGACAATCTTGAGGCCCAGCTCCGCATAGCGGACGTGGACGTCGCCGGGGGGCACGTGGAAGACGCCCTGAACCGGCTGGTCAGCTTCATTGGCCGCAACTTCGGCCCGGAGCGCGAAACTGCCCGCGTCCGGCTCCTGGAGCTTTTCGACGTGGTGGGCGCCACCGACCCGCGCGTGGCGAAGGCCCGGCAGGGGCTGGCGAGGGTGCTCTTCTAGTGTCCGCGCTCTTCACGCCGCTGAAGCTGCGCTCCCTGGAGCTCCGGCACCGCGGCTGGGTGTCGCCCATGTGCCAGTACAGCTGCGGGCCCGACGGCGAGCCAGGGGTTCCGAACGACTGGCACCTGATGCATCTGGGCTCCTTCGCCGCCGGCGGAGCCGCGCTGATCCTTACCGAGGCGGCGGCGGTGAATGCGGCGGGCCGGATCAGCCCCCGGGATGCCGGGCTGTACAACGACGCGCAGGCGGAGGCGTGGCAGAGGATCACCGGATTCGTGCACAGGCACGGTGCCGCCGATGCCAGGATCGGCGTACAGCTCGCCCACGCCGGACGCAAGGCCTCCACTTATTGGCCGTTCTCCGGGAAGAGTGGAAGTGTTCCCGAGTCCGACGGCGGCTGGGCCACCGTGGGGCCGTCGCCGTCCGCGTTTGACGGGTACGCCGAGCCGGCGGCGATGACCGAGGAACAGATCCGGGACGTTATTTCCGACTTTGCCGCCGCAGCGGTCAGGGCCGTCGACGCCGGCTTTGACACCGTGGAACTGCATGCTGCCCACGGCTACCTGCTGCACCAGTTCCAGAGCCCGCTGATCAACACCCGTACCGATTCCTGGGGCGGCGATGAGGCGGGACGGAACCGGCTGATCCTAGCCGTGATTGATGCCGTGCGGGAGGTCATCCCCGAGTCCATGCCGCTCCTGCTGAGGATATCCGCGACCGACTGGGTGGCCGGCGGGATCGATATCGAGGCCTCCATCCGCCTGGCCGCGCAGGCGGCTGGACACGGTGTCGACTTGGTGGACGTGTCCAGCGGGGGAGCAGTGGCCCACCAGGAGATCAGGCCAGGTCCGGGCTATCAGACCGAGTTCTCTGCCCGGATCCGGCGCGAGACGGGTGTTCCGACCGGAACAGTGGGCCTGCTGACCTCCCCGGGGCAGGCCGAACATGCAGTCGCCACAGGCCAGGCTGACGGCGTCTTCATTGCCCGGGCTGCCCTGCGGGACCCGCACTGGTGGCTGCGTGCCGCCTTTGAACTGGGCCATGACCTGCCCTGGCCTCCCCAGTATGAAAGGGCCGTGCCGCGGCGTTCCTTCTGAGCTATCCCATACTCCACCGTTCCTACTCCTTCGGGACTACCCTCTCGGCGGGAGGGTAGGTCTAGGGTGGCAATATGACTGCTCCGCATCCTGATCCGGTGGTGCACGCCGGCCCGGTTCCCGCCCTGTCCATCCGTGGCCTCGCCAAGAGATTCGGCGCGAAAATCGCCGTTGACGGAATCAGCCTTGATGTGCCGGCAGGCTCGTTTTTTGGCATCGTCGGGCCTAACGGCGCGGGCAAGACCACCACGCTGTCCATGGCAACGGGACTTCTGCGTCCCGATTTCGGCACCGCGGTGGTCCACGGCGTCGATGTCTGGGCCAGGCCGCTTGAGGCCAAGAAGCTGATGGGCATCCTCCCTGACGGAGTCCGGCTTTTTGACCGGCTGACCGGTGCCCAGCTGGTGAGCTACGCCGGGCTGCTGCGGGGGATGGACCGGGACGTGGTGTCCTCCCGCGTGCCCGAACTCCTGGCAGCCCTGGACCTGGGGCAGGACGCCGGAACCCTCGTCGTGGACTATTCAGCAGGCATGACGAAAAAGATTGCGCTCGCTTCCGCCCTGATCCACGCTCCGCGCCTGCTGGTACTCGACGAGCCTTTCGAATCGGTGGATCCCGTGTCCGCGTCCAATATCCGGGCCATCCTGGACCGCTACGTTGCCTCCGGCGGGACAGTCATCATCTCCAGCCACGTCATGGATCTGGTCCAGCGCATGTGCGACCATGTTGCGGTGGTGGCCGCGGGCCGCCTGCTGGCTGCCGGGACCGTGGACGAGGTCCGCGCTGGTGCCTCCCTGGAAGACCGGTTCGTCCAACTGGTGGGCGGCCGCAACCATACGGAGGGACTGGAATGGTTGCGCACCTTCTGAGGCTCAAGCTGACGCTCCTCCGCAACGGCCTGCGCCGCAGCCCGTGGCAGCTGGTAGGGATGGTTTTTGGCGGCCTCTATGCCCTCGGGCTCGTCGCCGCCCTCGTTGCTGCACTGGTCATCCTCCGACAGGCGGACGACGGGCTCGCCCAGACCGCCGTTGTGCTGGGCGGTTCCGCCGCCATCCTGGGCTGGGGCATCATTCCCGTGGTGGCGTCGGCAGCCGACATGACCCTCGATCCTGCGCGCTTCACCACGTTCGCCATTCCCATGCCACAGATGCTGGCAGGGCTGGCCCTCGGCGGGCTGATCGGGATCCCTGGCCTGGCCACAGCCCTCGTGGCGCTCGCCACCGTGTGGACCTGGTCCCGCGGAGCGTTTCCCGCTATTGGGGCATTGACGGGTGCCTGCCTTGGCGTTCTGAGCTGCATTGTCCTGTCCAAAGTGGTGACCACGGCAACCGCCAGCCTTGCTGCATCCCGCCGGTTCAAGGACGCCAGCGGCATAGCCTTCATGGTGCCCCTGGTCCTGATGGGCCCCATCGTGGCAGGAGTCTCCAGGGGCGTCTCTGCTTCCGCCGGCTTCCTCCCGGATCTCGCCCGGACCCTGGCCTGGACACCGCTCGGCGCCGCCTGGGCCCTGGGCGGCGACCTTGCCGCCGGCCGGCCCGGCGAGGCGGCAGCCAAGCTGCTTATCGCCCTGTCCACCCTCGCTGGCCTTGCCTGGTGCTGGAAGCTCCTGCTGGAACGCGCACTGGTCAATCCGCCGTACGCCGGAAGCGGGAGCCGGAAGGGCGGGAAAATGGGACTGTTCGCGCTTCTCCCGGCAACGCCTGTAGGCGCCGTGACCGCCCGGTCGCTGACCTACTGGCTCCGGGATCCGCGCTACGCAGGCTCACTGGTGGTTGTTCCGCTGCTGCCCGTCCTGTTGCTGTTCCAGGGCAGCCAGTCCGGTGACTACGGCACCCTGGCCTTCGCCGCTCCGTTGGCTGCTTTCCTGCTGGCCTGGTCCATCTCCGCTGACGTCTCGTATGACAACACGGCCTTTGCGCTGCATCTGGCCACCGGGGTCCGCGGCAGGGATGACAGGCTGGGCCGGGCCCTTGCCTGCCTGGCTTTCGCACTGCCGGTGGTCCTGATTTTCGCTATGGGGCACCTGGCATTCAGCGGAGGCTGGGAGCAACTGCCCGGCCGGCTGGGACTGAGCCTCGGGATCCTGTTCACCGGCCTGGGCCTGTCGTCGGTCGTATCTGCCCGCTACACCGTTGCGGTTCCCTTGCCGGGGGACAGCCCCTTCAAGAAGCCGCCGGGCAACGTTGGCCAGACGATGGCGGTGCAGTTTGCAGGCATGGGCATCCTCGCGCTCCTGGTGCTGCCCGAAGCGGCCCTCCTCGTCGCGCAGCTTTTCACAGGCAATGCGCTGTTCGGATGGATCAATCTCGCAGTGGGCCTGATACTGGGACTGGTTCTGTTTATGGCGGGAGTCCGGCTGGGCGGACGGTGGCTCGATGCGCGCGGACCCGAACTGCTGGCGCAACTGACCGTTAACCGCTGATTTAACAGCTGATTCCACCACCAGCAACCCCCACCAGAAAGGCGGCCGAGCATGGAAGTCGTTATTCTTCCGGGCACCAAACAGATCGGTAAACTGGCGGCCGACGCCATCGAGTCGCTACTGCGGGGCAAGCCGGACGCAGTCCTGGGACTGGCCACAGGATCCTCGCCCTTGCCGATCTACGATGAGCTCGCGGCCAGGCACGAAAGCGACGGGCTGGACTTCAGCCAGGCCCATGCCTTTGCCCTGGATGAATACGTCGGCCTGCCGCCGGGCCATCCGGAGTCCTACCGCGAGGTCATCCGCCGCGAATTCACGAGCCGGGTGAATATCCTGCCGGAAAACGTCCACAGTCCGGACGGTGCCGCCGCTGACCTCCCTGCGGCATGCCAGTCCTACGAGGATCTGATCCAGGCCCTCGGCGGCGTGGACCTCCAGATCCTGGGGGTGGGAACAGACGGCCACATCGGCTTCAACGAACCTGGTTCGTCCTTCGCGTCCCGGACGCGTATTAAAAGCCTGATTGAACAGACGCGGCGCGACAACGCCCGGTTCTTCAACAGCATGGCCGAGGTCCCGCACCACGTGGTGACGCAGGGCCTGGGCACCATCCTCGAGGCCAGGCATGTACTGCTGGTGGCGACCGGTGCGCAGAAGGCACAGGCAGTCCGGGACTTCGTGGAAGGGCCGGTTGCAGCAATCTGCGCCGCCTCGGTGCTGCAGTTCCATCCCCACGCCACAGTCCTGCTGGATGAGGCGGCGGCATCGTCTTTGAAGCTTGCCGATTTTTACCGGCACACCTACGACAACAAACCCCCCTGGCAGGGACTATAGGCGCAGGGGCTCTAGCGGTGCAAGCGGCACAAAAACCTGCGACGGCGGCTGGCTGGCCGCCCCGGCGCTGACAGCAAAACGGCCCGCCGGCGTCGGGCGACCGCCGGACGGAAAGGCTAAGATGGATGCCATGACTAGCATGACGGACCCTCTCGAAAACGACCCGATGCGCGAGCTTTCCGGGGCTGGAACGTCCACGGCCACCATTGAGCGCGAGGAACTGCGCCAGGAAGTGGAGCCCGGCGACCGGGAACGCTTCTCGCACTACGTTCGCAAAGAAAAGATCATGGAATCCGCGCTGACGGGTGAGCCTGTCATTGCCTTGTGCGGCAAGGTGTGGACGCCGGGCCGGGATCCACAGAAGTTCCCGGTATGCCCGATGTGCAAAGAGGTTTATGAAGGCCTCCGCCCGGGCAACGACGGCGGCAAGGGTCCCGGAGGGGACTCGGGCAACAACAAGTAGTGACGGAAACGCTCTTTGGCGGTCCCACCCTGCCTCCGGCTTATCCGGAACGTGCAGCCTGGGGAACCGCCCAGAAACTCCGTGCCTGGCAGCAGGAAGCGCTCGACCTCTATAACAAAGCGGCCCCTCGGGATTTCCTGGCAGTTGCCACGCCTGGGGCCGGCAAGACCACCTTCGCGCTGAAAGTGGCATCCATGCTCATCGAATCCGGTGCGGTCAACCGGGTCACCATCGTTGCGCCGACGGACCACCTGAAGCGGCAGTGGGCGGACGCTGCCGCGCGGGTGGGCATCGCCATCGACCCCAACTTCAGGAACTCCGACGGGCAGCACGGCCGCGGCTTTGTCGGGGTTGCCGTGACGTATGCGCAGGTTGCCAGCAAACCCCTGCTGCACCGGGCCAAGACGGAAGCGGCGCGCACCCTGGTGATCCTGGATGAGATCCACCACGGCGGCGAGGCACTCTCCTGGGGTGATGGTTTGCGGGAGGCCTTTGACCCCGCCGTCCGGCGGCTTTCGCTGACCGGCACGCCGTTCCGCTCGGACACCTCCCCCATTCCCTTCGTTGAATATGCGGAGGACCGGGACGGCATCCGGCGCTCTAAGGCCGATTACACCTATGGCTACGGCAATGCACTGCGGGACCATGTGGTGCGGCCGGTCATGTTCATGGCCTACTCGGGCCAGATGCGCTGGCGCACCAGCGCGGGGGAGGAGATGGCCGCCTCCCTGGGCGAGGCCGCCGTCACGAAGGACATCACCTCGCAGGCCTGGCGGACGGCCCTGAATCCCACCGGAGAGTGGATTCCCGCCGTCCTTGCGGGTGCGGATAAACGCCTCAGCGAGGTGCGCAGGACTGTCCCGGACGCCGGCGGCCTGGTGATCGCCACCGACCATGATGACGCCAGGGCGTACGCGGGGCAGCTGAAGAGGATCACGGGCGAATCGCCCACGGTGATCCTTTCCGATGATGCCAAAGCTTCCAGCAAGATCGAAGAATTCACGGCGAGCGACAAGCGCTGGATGGTGGCCGTCCGGATGGTGTCCGAAGGCGTGGACGTTCCCCGGCTGTCCGTGGGGGTCTATGCGACGTCCACATCAACCCCGTTGTTCTTCGCCCAGGCTGTCGGCCGCTTCGTGCGTGCCCGCAAAAGGGGCGAAACGGCGTCGGTCTTCCTGCCATCGGTCCCGCAGCTGATGGCGCTGGCCAACTCCATGGAAGCGGAACGGGATCACGCCCTGGACCGCCCGGAGAAGGAGGACGGCGACGGCCTCTTCAATCCGGAAGATTCACTGATGGCGGAGGCCAACCGCGAGGACAAGGCCTCCGACAGCCTCACCAAGGGCAAGTTCGAAGCCCTGGACTCGCAGGCTTCATTTGACCGGGTCCTGTTCGACGGCGGCGAGTTCGGCACCGGGGGAGAAGTGGGCTCCGAGGACGAACTCGATTTCCTGGGCATCCCCGGCCTGCTGGACGCAGAGCAGGTGGGTACCCTCCTGCGGCAGCGCCAGCACGAACAACTGAACCGGAAAAACCGGAAGCTCCCTGCAGGGGCCGCCGAGGCGTCCGGCGCAGTCCCTGCCATCCCCGACCACCGGATGCTGATGGACCTGCGCAATGAGCTGGCCAAGAATGTAGCCGCCTGGTCCGCCAGGACGGGTACCCCGCACGGGGTGGTCCACACCAAGCTCAGGACGGTCTGCGGCGGCCCGCCTGTGGCGCAGGCCAATGAGGAGCAGCTTCAGTCCAGGCTGCGGAAGCTCCAGGACTGGTTTATCGGCCGGAAATAGTCCGGGGGTGCCTCAGGCGATGTCCACTCCGCCGAGCTCCATCTCGGCAATGGCGTCTTCCAGGTCGTCTGCGATACCGGCGGTCAGCGAACGGATGACAGTTACCGAGTAGCCTGCCTGCACTGCATCCAGGGAGGTGGCCATCACGCAATAGTCCGTCGCGATTCCCACCACCACCACGTCCTCAACGTCGTGGCTCTGCAGCCAGTCATCGAGGCCGATGGCTTCGTCCGACGGCGGGAAATTATCCGGGCTGAGGTCGTCGGGGGCCGCTCCCGGCTGGCGTTCTCCGGTGGGAACCGCGTCCTCGGGTGCCAGGAGGCCCTCGAAGCCCGAATATGCGGCGGCGAACTGTCCCTTCTGGAAGTAGGCCTGGATGTATTCGGTGTCCAGGTCCGGGTGGAGCTCCGCGCCGCGGGTGCCGGCGACGCAATGCGGGGGCCAGCTGTCCTTGAAGTCAGGCGTCTCCGAAAAATGCGTACCCGGGTCGATGTGCCAGTCCTGGGTGGCGACGATATGGTCGAACTCGCCGTGGTGGGCATCTACGTAGTCACTGATGGCGGCCGCCGCACCGGCCCCGCCCTCCACGGCCAGGGCGCCGCCCTCGCAGAAGTCGTTCTGGACGTCAACGATGATCAGGGCACGGGACATTAGTTCTCCTCATAGATCGTGGGGATGGCGCCGTCGCCCCGCTGGAGGCGGTTGACCACAGCCGGCAGTTCCGCCATGGTGTCCGCGTGCCGCTGCCGGGCGCGGACCACACCTTCATGACCTGTCCACCCGGGCAGCAGTTCGCCGTTCTTCATGAACTGCTGGAGCAGCGGCCGGTCGTTCCCGTCGTCTTCCGGGTGGTGTCCGATTCCTACGATTTCCTGCGTCGCGACGCCGTGCTCGTCCAGTTTCCGGAGCGCGTACTTGCGGCCGCCGGTGCTGGTTTTGTTCTTGGCCGCCTTTGCCACCGGAAGGAAGTTGCCTGCATCGTCGGTGCGGCTGACGAGCTTGTAGACCATGCTGGCCGTCGGCGCGCCGGAACCCGTCACCAGCGACGTGCCCACGCCGTACGAGTCGACGGGAGCGGACTGAAGAGCCGCGATGGCGAACTCGTCAAGGTCGGACGTCACCACAATCTTCGTGTTCTCGTTGCCCAGCTCGTCCAGCAGCTGGCGGACCCATTGAGCCTGCGCCACGAGGTCGCCGGAATCAAGGCGCACCGCTCCGAGCCCGGGGCCGGCCAGCTCCACCGCCGAACGGACCGCTGTCTCGACGTCGTAGGTGTCCACGAGAAGGGACGTCCCGGCTCCCAGCGAGGCCACCTGGGCCTCGAAAGCGTCCCGTTCGGTGTCATGGAGCAGGGTGAAGGAGTGCGCAGCGGTGCCGACGGTCTTGATGCCGTACCGGATGCCGGCCTCGAGGTTGGACGTGCTGTCGAACCCGGCGATCACCGCGGCCCGGGCGGCAGCCACGGCCGACTCCTCGTGCGTCCGCCGGGAACCCATCTCGATGCAGGGGCGGTTGCCTGCGGCAGTGATCATCCGTGACGCTGCCGACGCTATGGCGCTGTCGTGGTTCAGGACGGAAAGCACGTAGGTTTCCAGCATGCAGGCCTCGGCGAACGTGGATTCGACGATCAGGACCGGCGAATAGGGAAAGTAGGCTTCGCCTTCCGGATATCCCCAGATATCCCCGGAGAACCGGTAACCGGCCAGGTAGTCCAGGGTGTCTGAATTGACTATGCCCTTCCGTCCCAGGAACTCCAGCTCGGCCTCGCCGAAACGGAAGTCGGCAATGCCTTGCAGCAGCCTTCCCGTACCTCCGACGATCCCGTACCGCCGCCCCTCCGGAAGCCGCCGCGCGAACGCTTCAAAGACCGACCTGCGGTGCGCGGCGCCTGAGTGAAGCGAGGCCTGCAGCATGGTCAGCTCGTAGTGGTCTGTGTAAAAAGACGTGCGGGGAGGGTCCCAGCCGGCAGAGGTACTCACAAAATTCACTCTAGTCCCCACCGGCTCCCGCGTCTCGCTTCGCTTCGCCGCGGGGCCCTCCCCATAGAATGGACAGATGACCTTAAGCGTTGCGCTCGGCCCCGATACGCAGGAGGGCACCCGGACCGGCACAGAGGCGTCCTCGGATTCCCTGACCGCACCGGACATCCCCTGGAACCTGGTGATCTGGAATGATCCCGTCAACCTGATGAGCTATGTGAGCTATGTGTTCCAGAGCTACTTCGGCTTTACCGAGAGCAAAGCCAACAAACTCATGATGGAGGTCCACAAGAAGGGCCGGTCCATTGTTGCCCACGGCAGCAAGGAGCAGGTCGAGCGGCATGCCGTGGCCATGCACGGCTTCGGCCTGTGGGCCACAGTGGAGAAGGCAAGCAGCGGCGGCCAGGGCGGCAAGCCGGGGAAGTCCGGCGGTTCGGGGCAGGGCAGGGGAAAACGTGGCTAAGGCATTCAAACAACGGCCTGAAGGGCATCACCGGCTTCCTTGAGCCAACCGAACGCGAGCTGCTCCGCAGCCTGATCGACGACGTCATCTCCATGCTTCAGCCGGAGGACCGCAGCAACCAGGATCCGCTGGCCGCCATGATCGGGCTGGACATGGATGTCCGTGAACCTACGGACCGGGCCGTCAAGCGGCTCCTGCCCAACGTCATGAAGAACGACGACGGCGCGTCCCTGGAATTCCGCCAGCTGACGGAGCGTTCGCTGCGGGAAACAAAAATCGGCGCCCTGCGGGCTGCCGCGCTTGATCTGGACAAGGACGAAATCGTCCTGACCCCGGAGGGTGCCCGGCACTGGTCGATGGCCCTGAACGACGTCCGCCTGGTGCTGGCTGAGCGCCTGGACATCCGGGATGAGGAGGACGCCGAGCATGTCCACCTCATGCAGGACTGGTCCCAGGCCGAGGACGTGGAAAGCTACCTCGCCCTGGTCTACAACTTCGCCACCTGGCTGCAGGAGTCCCTGGTGCAGGCGATGCTCCAGACGCTGGACTCCCGGACGTGAGCTGCCGGTTCACCCGGCCTCCAGTGTGCGGAACGGTCTCCGTCATGGCGGACAACTGTGACAAATTAGACATGAGTCGGACGCCACAATGTGATGGATGAGCAGGCAGGGAAGACCTATCCTCGAATAATCATGACAACAGCCTCGAGCATTGATACGCCGGCGGGAGCCGCAGCGGAGTCCCCGGCCGGCAGCACCGCCGGCAGCCAGATGGGATGGCGGCCCATCGGCGTCTTTGATTCAGGCGTTGGCGGGCTGACCGTGGCACGGTCTATCATCGACCAACTCCCCAACGAGTCGATTCTCTACGTAGGGGACACGGCACACGGTCCCTATGGCCCGTTGCCCATCGCTGAAGTCCGGGCAAATGCCCTGGGCGTCATGGACGAACTTGTGGACTCCGGCGTCAAGCTGCTCACCATCGCCTGCAACTCGGCGTCGGCCGCTGTCCTGCGGGACGCCCGCGAGCGGTACACCGCGCGGTACGGAATCCCGGTCATCGAGGTGATCCAGCCGGCTGTGAGGCGCGCGGTGGCTGCCACCAGGAGCGGCAGGGTGGGCGTGATCGGGACCTCCGCCACGGTAGGTTCCCGGGCCTATGAGGACACCTTCGCCGCCGCGCCGGACCTGGAGATCACCTCCGTGGCCTGCCCGGACTTCGTGAGCTATGTGGAGGCCGGCATCACCACCGGGCCGGAACTGCTGGCCGTGGCGGAAGAATATCTGGCGCCACTGAAGGCGGCCGGTGTGGACACCCTGGTGCTGGGCTGCACCCACTATCCGCTGCTCACCGGAGTTCTTTCCTTTGTGATGGGCGAGGACGTGACGCTCGTGTCCAGTGCCGAGGAAACAGCGAAGGACGTCTACCGAGCCCTGGCCACGCATAACCTGCAGCGCACTACGGCAGCGCCGCCTGAGCACCACTTCATCGCCACCGGAGACGCTGCCCAGTTCGAGGCACTGGCCCGCAGGTTCCTCGGGCCCGAAGTGCTCTCGGTTCGGCACGTGGACCACGTGGCCGCCCAATACCCCACCGGCAGCCTGGCCCGGATCACTCCCGAAATGATCGCCGCCGCACAGAGCGCCTCGGCGAGGGGCGGCACTGCGGAGCCCCGGATCTCCAATTTCGTTGGCGGCAACAGGACCGGAGGTCCCGGCCTGTGAAGCTCACCATCGTCGGCTGCACCGGTTCCTTTCCGGGACCCGGCTCGCCGGCGTCGTGCTACCTCCTGACCGCCCACGACGGCGAGCGGACCTGGAAGATCGTGATGGACCTGGGCAGCGGCGCCCTGGGCGCGATCCAGCGGTACACCGATCTGGAAGACATCGACGCCATCTTCCTGACTCACCTTCATCCTGACCACTGCATGGATCTTTGCGGCCTGCACGTGGCCGTCCGCTGGAAGCCGGGCGGCTGGGGACGCGGCAGGATCCCGGTGTGGGGTCCCGCGGCAACGGCTGACCGGATGGCAACCGCCTACGGCCTGGACCTGGATCCCGGCATGCACGGGGAATTCGACTTCACCAACTGGACCGAGCGGAAGCCGGTGACGCTGGGGCCCTTCACCGTGACGCCGTTCGCCGTGAACCATCCGGTCGAGGAGGCCTACGCCCTCCGGGTGGAAGCCACCGAACCTGACAAGAACGGCACCAGGACCACCCGCGTCCTGACCTATTCGGGAGACACGGACTCGTGCATTGGGCTGGAGGAGGCTGCCAAGGACGCGGACCTGTTCTTGTGCGAGGCGGCCTTTGAAGAGGGCCGGGACGACGGCATCAAAGACGTGCACCTGACGGGCAAGCGTGCCGGCGAGGCGGCGGCAGCGGCGGGGGCCAGAAGGCTGCTGCTCACCCACATTCCCGTCTGGACCTCACAGACGAAGGTCATGCAGGAGGCCCGCCCGGTTTTCGGCGGCGACGTGGCAGTTGCCGTTGCCGGTGTGCACTACACCATCTGAGCGCCTTGATCCCACTGTGCGTCCATAGCCAGGGGGCGTCCCCTCGAGCGCGGAACCTGTCGATAAGCTAGAGGCATGACTTCAGAAGCAACGGCAGTGCCCGTAGTGCGCGGCGATGGCCGCGCCCCCGACCAGCTCCGCCCCATCAGCATCACCCGCGGATGGTCCAAGCAGGCCGAGGGATCTGCCCTGATCGAATTCGGCAACACCCGGGTCCTGTGCACGGCGTCCCTGACTGTGGGAGTGCCGCGCTGGCTGAAGGGCGAAGGCCGCGGCTGGGTTACGGCCGAATACGCCATGCTTCCCCGTGCCACCAATACCCGGTCCGACCGTGAATCAGTCAAGGGGAAAATCGGCGGCCGAACCCATGAGATTTCCCGGCTGATCGGGCGTTCCCTGCGGTCCATCATTGATACCAAGGCCCTCGGTGAGAACACGATCGTGCTGGATTGCGATGTCCTCCAGGCCGACGGCGGAACACGTACCGCGGCCATTACGGGGGCTTACGTCGCCCTGGCTGATGCCATCCGTTTTGCGCGGGACAATAAGCTCATCGCCAGGAACGCCCAGCCCCTCATCGACACCATTGCGGCGGTTTCCGTCGGCATCATCGATGGCATCCCCATGCTCGACCTGCCCTACGTCGAGGATGTCCGCGCAGAGACGGACATGAACGTGGTGGTCACCGGATCCGGGAAATTCGTGGAGGTGCAGGGCACGGCTGAAGGCGCGCCCTTTGACCGCGACGAGCTCAACAAGCTGCTGGACCTGGCACTGCTGGGCACCACACAGCTGGCGGCCATCCAGCGTGAGACGCTCGCGGACTCCCTGTGAACCTTCCGGTTGCGGGAGCAAGAGTACCGGACGGAGCGGCGCCGCGCCTTGTCCTCGCCACGCATAACCAAGGCAAGCTGAAGGAACTGCGGGAGCTCCTGCGCGGGCAGATCCCGGGACTCGACGTCGACACGCAGGTGGTGGATGCCGCGGCGGCTGGTGCGCCGGACGTCGTCGAAACCGGCGTGACCTTCGCCGAGAATTCGCTGCTGAAGGCGCGTGCGGTTGCCGACGCCACCGGCCTGGTGGCCATTGCCGATGATTCCGGGCTTGCAGTGGACGTGCTCGGCGGGGCACCCGGGATCTTTTCCGCCAGATGGGCCGGCAGGCACGGCGACGATACTGCCAACCTCAGGCTCCTGCTGGACCAGCTCTCCGACGTGCCGGACGTGCACCGGGGCGCGGCCTTCGTTTGCGCAGCCGCGCTTGCCGTTCCGGAGCCGGGCGACGGCGGCGCCCGCCGTGAAGTGGTGGAGTACGGCCAGTTGGAAGGCGTGCTGCTGCGCGAGCCCCGCGGCGCGGGCGGCTTCGGCTACGACCCCGTGCTGCAGCCGCTGGGGGAGGAGCGCAGCTGTGCTGAACTGACCCCGTCGGAGAAGAATGCGATCAGCCACCGGGGCAAGGCCTTCCGTGCACTGCTGCCTGCCATCGCGGAAGCCCTGAAGTAGTTCCCCTTGGGGAGCCACTTCAGTGGGGGAGTCAGAGCTCCCGGTGTGTTTTCCGCTCGGCTTCGGGTTCGTGCTCCTCGATGAACTCGTCCACGGGGTCGGTTCCGAACTTGGCAGCCTGGCGCTTCGCCGAGAGGCCCCGGAGCACCTCGATGCCGATCGGAATCACGGAGAGCAGCACGATGCAGATGAAAATGATGTCCAGATTGTCCCGGACCCACGGCACCTTGTCGCCCAGGAGGTAGCCGAGCAGAGTGACACCGCCGCCCCAGAGCACCGCACCGATGACGTTGAACAGGAAGAACTTCCGCTTGTCCATCTGGGCAACGCCCACGATCACCGGCACGAAAGTCCTGATGATCGGGACGAAGCGGGCAAGGATCAGGGCCTTGCCGCCATGTTTTTCGAAGAAGGCATGCGCGTTCTCGACATTCTCACGCTTGAACAGTCGCGATTCGGGCTTGTTGAAAATGGCCGGACCGGCTTTCGCGCCGATCAGGTAGCCGGCCTGGTTACCGATGATGGCCGCGACGACGATCAGCACGGTCAAAAGCCAGATATTGAACTTGATGGTGTCGGTGGCCACCAGGAGACCGGCCGTAAAGAGCATCGAGTCGCCGGGGAGGAAGAACCCCACCAGAAGTCCCGTCTCTGCAAAGACGATGCCGCAGACGAGCAGCACCACCCAGGGCGCCAGCGCGGGGTCGGCCAGGAAGATCTGGGGGTTCAGCCAGTCGGGCAGGAACGAGGCCAGCTGCGGCTGGACCGGTCCCGCACCGCCCAGCATGGACACGGCGAGGTGGTTCGTCACAGGAAAGTTCACCCCTCAAGGGTACTTGACGGGCCTGTGCGCTTTTCGGCGGTAAGGTTGGCCCGTGGGTTTGGACTTTACGGCGATCGACTTCGAGACTGCCAACGGCTTCCGGGGTTCACCGTGCGCGGTGGGCCTGACAAAGGTCCGTGGCGGACGTGTAGTGGAGGAAGCATCCTGGTTGATGCGCCCGCCCGCAGACCACGACCACTTTGACTATCACAACGTCAGGATCCACGGGATCAGGGCAGAGGACGTGGCAGGCCGTCCCCGCTTCGGTGAGCTTTTTCCGGAGATCGGCGCGTTCATCGGCGGCGACATCCTGGCCGCACACAACGCCGCTTTCGACCTCGGCGTCATCCGGTCCGGCCTGGAGGTCTCCGGCCTTCCCGGCCCTGCATACGACTACGTCTGCACCGTGATGCTGTCACGGCGCTGCTATTCCCTGGTATCGAATTCGCTGCCGTTTGCTGCGGAGGAGGCCGGCGTCCCGCTGGTGAACCACCACGACGCCGCGGAGGACGCCCGTGCGTGCGCCGGCATCCTGATCGACATCGCCGCGCGCAACACCGCCAACAGCATCGCCGAACTATACCTCTCGCTCGGGCTCAACCTGCCCCGTCAGCAGGCCTTCGATCCGGCACGCGATGCCCTGTCCAAGCCCAGCATTGCCGCAATTTCGGGGGCAGCCGCAGGAAACGACGCGCCCCTGGTCCGGCCGTTCAAATCCGGGTGGCCGGAAGAGGGCGCAAACCCGCTTCCGAATCCGGATGCCGAACCCGGGCACCCGCTGTACGGACAGACGGTGGTATTCACCGGCGTGCTGGCGATGGGGCGGCCGGAAGCGAAGGTGCGGTCGGCAGAGGTAGGTGCGCGGCCGGAAAGCCGGGTAACGGCCCGTACCACGGTGCTGGTGGTGGGGGATGGTTTCGTAGCCTCTGACCTCCGCTCCGGAAGGCTGACCGGCAAGGCCAGGCGCGTCCTGGAACTGCACGGGCGCGGCCAGCCGATCGAAGTCCTCTCCGAAGGTGAGTTCCTGCAGATGGTTGGCGGCTTCGCGGCCGCCGCGACGGCCTAGACTCCAGCTCCTGGAACCCTGCTCCTGGAACACTGCCTTGGAATTCGGCGCAGGTTCATCCGGCGCAACAAAGCTTCCCAGCCACGGATCACGCTCCTAGCCTTGCAGGATGAGCAACTCCACCGGTACACAGCCCCCGGCTGTAGGTGACAGTCAGGTCAGTCCTGCGCCTGTCAGTCCTGAAAAAGTCCGTCCTGAAACGGTTCGGGCCGGTGTGGACTGGCGGGCCGTGTTCGCGTTTCCCAACCCGGTCAACGAATACGCGGCCCGCATCACCGCGGCTTTGGTGGTGCTGTTGGCCATCATCACGCTGCTTTCCGGCTCAGGATGGGGCCTGCTGGCCATCGCGCTGGGATTCTGGCTGCGGGTGCTTTTCGGGCCACGGATCTCGCCGCTGGCCCTGCTCTCGGTCAAGGTCCTCGCACCGCGCCTTGGGAGGGCACGCCTGGTCCCGGGGCCGCCCAAGCGCTTTGCCCAGGGAATGGGGGCGTTCGTTTCCTCGGCCGCGCTGGTCCTGTTCGTGGCAGGCGCGCTTCCCGCCGCATGGATTGCCCTGGCAGTTCTGATCGTGGCGGCGTCACTGGAGGCGTTTGCCGGATTCTGCCTTGGATGCGTGATTTTCGGGATGCTCCAGCGCCGTGGCCTGATCCCCGAGGATGTCTGCGAAGCCTGCAACAACATCTCACTCAGGCAGTCGTAACAGCCACCAGCTGATCGCCCATGCTGCGGATGACGTCAGGGGCCTCAAGGGCTTCCAGCCACTGCTCCGGCAGGCAGGCCTCGCCGTAATAGGCTCCCAGGATGTTTCCCGCGATGGAACCCGTTGAGTCGCTGTCGCCGCTGTGGTTGACCGCCAGGGCGACAGCCGCCCGGAAATGGTCCTGGGGCCCAAAGTCCAGGTTCCCGGCCATACTGCCGTCAGGCCCGGATGCCGTTGCCAGAACGGCGTAAAGCCCGACGGCGAGCGCCTCCTCGGCGACCCAGCCCTCGCCCAGTTCCCGCACAAGGTCCTCCGGAGCAGCCGGGCCTGAGGAGGCCATGCGGACCGCGGCGTCCAGCCGTTCCTGCAGTTCGGGAGCCGCGCCTTCAAGGCTATGGACCTCCGCCAGGACCGCGTCGGCGGCCGCGGGCAGGGTGTCACCGGCAACCAGGCGATGAATCAGGAGGCTGAAAATGCCGGCACTCTGCCGGGCTGAGGGATGTCCGTGCGTCAGTGCCGCGGCATCAGCGCTCAACTTGTAGACGGCGTCGGGCGTTATATGCGGAACGAGGCCGAACGGTGCGGACCGCATCACCGTGCCGCAGCCCTTCGACTCCGGATTGACAGGGCGGAAAACCGTCCCCATCTCTCCGGTAGCCAGCCCGCTCAGGCAGGCATTTCCCGGGGCCCGGCGGTGCCTGAGGACCTCCTGGCTGTCGATCCACCGGGGCTGCGGAACCGGAGCGGATGGCGGTACGGCCTCACCCTGGCTGGCGAGCCAGCGAAGATAGGCGAGCCACAGGCAGGCGTTAACATCGGCACCCACGCCGGAGTTGGCCCACTCTAGCGCCTCCACCAGTCCGTCTACTGTGTACAGCGTCATCTGGGTGTCGTCCGAAAAGTGGCTGCCGCCGTCGAGCGCTGAAAAATCCCGCAGACCTTCGACGCCGAAACGGCCGCGGATCGCCTCGATCGAATCGAACTCGACGGCGTAGCCGAGCGAGTCTCCCAGGGCGCCGCCCAGGAGGCAGCCGTGTATGCGGGATTCCAACGAAGGCGCTGTCACAGGGCCAGGATCGATGCTCATGACAGTAAATTTACCGTGGCCGAAAGCGCTGGCCGAACCTGGCGCTAAGCTCGGATGCAGCGAACGTTCAGATTCCGATGGCAGAATGCAAGGCTGCAGGTGAGGGTCATCCTCCCGCCTGCGCCGGCTCCAGAACTCCAATCCAAAGGACAGACCACCATGACTACCCCTGTGCCCGTCCACCACGCACCCGACGCCGGGCTGCCAGCCGGCGTTGCTGCCGAACCGCGCTACGGACTGGTGCCCAGGCTGGCGGCAGAAGCCTTCGGCAGCCTGTTCCTGGTGGTCGCCGGCCTTGGCGTACCGCTGTTCTCGATCCCGCAGTCCAGTCCCATACCCGCAGCCCTCGCCGGAGGCCTTGCTGTCACCGCCGCCATGTTTGCCTTTGGCTACGTATCCGGCGGTCATTTCAACCCGGCAGTGACGGTGGGTAACGCGGTCGCCGGCCGGATCCGGCTCGGGGAAGCGGCGGCCTACATCGGCGCGCAGCTCGTGGGGGGCCTGCTTGGTGCTCTTACGCTGTTCGGCATCCTTCGCACCCTGCCCAGCATCCAGGACAGCCGGACTGCGTTCGACACCGTGACGGCGGGCTTCGGCGAGCACTCCATCATCCAGGCTCCGCTTGCGGGCGTCCTCCTGCTCGAAGTGCTCGGCGCCGCGATCCTGGTGGCCATTTTCCTGGGCACCACAGCGGGGAAGAACCTCAACACGGCAGCTGCCCCCGTCGCCGTTGGCCTTGGGTTCGCCGTCCTGCTCCAGCTGGGCCAGTCCGTGGGCAACGCTCCATTCAACCCGGCCCGTGCCACGGCCTCTGCCCTGTTCAGTTCAAGCTGGTCCCTGGAACAGCTTTGGGTGTTCTGGGTTGCACCACTCGTGGGCGCTGCCATTGCCGGACTGGTCTTCCGCGGCTTCGCCGAAGCACCGGCTGCAGTGGCTGCCCCGGGCGCCCCCGCAGATGTGCTCGAGGACGCCTTCGAGGACGGTGAAGACGCCGACGACGAATCCGGGGAGGAAGAAGACAGCCTGACCGGTGGGGGTAAGGGTGTTCCTGCGGAGGAGACGGTTCCCTCAGAGGTCAACGTTCCTTCAGAGCAAAACGGTCCCTCGGCGGTCAACGTTCCTTCAGCTGACGGCGTTCCGTCCGGAGGAGCGGGCTCCGGACGTAACGAAGCGCAGGATTTCTTCGAGGGAAAGCGCAGCTAGGGCTGTCTGCTGCGGCGGTTGCTCAAACTGTAGGCGTCAGCCGATAGCTTAGAAATATGCGGTTATTGCACACATCGGACTGGCATCTGGGCCGGTCGTTCCACGGGGTTGGAATGCTGGACGCCCAGCGGTCCTTCGTCGACCAGCTCGTCACCGCTGTCTCCGAGCACCAGGTTGACGTCGTCCTGATTGCCGGTGACGTCTACGACCGCGCACTGCCGGGGGTGGACGTCGTCGGCCTGCTGGATGATGCCCTGGTCCGGCTGACCGCAGCCGGGGCGAAGGTGATGCTGACCAGCGGCAACCACGACTCCGCTATCAGGCTGGGCTTTGCGTCCCGCCTGCTCGAACGTGGCGGCGTGCATCTCCGGACCCGGCTGGCCGACCTGGACCAGCCACTGCTCCTGCCGCTTGGAGACAGGCCGCATGGAGAGTGCCAGGATTCGGATTCCGTGCTTGCCATCTACGGCATCCCTTGGCTGGAACCCCGCCTCGTCGCGGAGCAGCTGGGCGTTGAAACGGCCAGCCATTTTGAGGTGACTCGGGCGGCCACCAGCCTGATCCGTCAGGATCTGGAGCGCCGAAGAGCAGGCAGGACCGTCCACTCGGTGGTGCTGGCGCATACATTCGCGAGCGGAGGCATCAGCTCGGACAGTGAGCGGGACCTCAGCATCGGGGGAGTAGGCGCAGTCCCGCTGGACCTTTTTGACGGCTTCAGCTACACAGCCCTGGGCCATCTTCATGGCAGGCAGTCACTTTCCCCGCAGGTACGGTACTCGGGTTCTCCCCTGGCCTACTCCTTCTCAGAGGCCGCTCACATCAAGGGCAGCTGGCTCATCGACGTCGGACCTGAGGGGGTAACGGGCATTTCTGAACTTGACTGGAAAGCACCCCGGCAGCTGGCAGTGCTGCGCGGAGAACTTTCCGAACTTCTGGAATCCCTGGACCACGGCTGGGCGGTGGAAGCCTACTGCCAGATCACCCTGACCGATGTGCAAAGGCCGGCCCGGGCCATGGAGCGGCTGCGCGCCCGCTTCCCGGATACGCTGGTCCTCGGGTTCGATCCGCAGGGTGCTTCGGCCAAAGCTATTTCGAGCTACAGCAGCAGGCTGGCCGAAGCCCAGGACGATCTCTCCGTCTGCTGCGGCTTTCTCGAACACGTCCGCGGGCGGGAAGCCGACGACGCCGAGCGCGCAGCCCTCGCCTCAGCACTGGAAAACGTCCGTCTCCAGGAGGCTTCGCAATGAGGATCCACCGCCTGAAGATTTCGGCATTCGGGCCCTTTGCCGGCTCCGAGGAGGTCGACTTCGACCGGCTCAGCAGTCACGGGCTCTTTCTCCTTAACGGCCCCACAGGTGCTGGCAAGACCAGCGTACTGGACGCGATTTGCTTTGCCCTCTACGGGTCAGTACCCGGCGCACGCCAGGATGCCAAGCGCCTTCGGAGCGACCACGCGGAGCCAGCCATGGAACCGGCTGTCAGCTGCGAATTCTCCGCCCAGGGGCGGCACTTCGAGGTAACGAGGTCTCCTGCCTGGGACAAGCCAAGCGCCCGCGGCAGGAACGGCTTCACCACCCAGCAGGCCAAGACCCTTCTCCGGGAACGGGTCGGGGGTGCCTGGACAGAGAAGTCGGGCCGCAATGACGAGGCCGGTGCGGAAATAACCGGACTCCTGGGTATGGACCGGGAACAATTCACCCGAGTGGTGATGCTGCCCCAGGGTGACTTCGCAGCCTTCCTCCGCTCCAAGGCGGCTGACCGGCTGGAGCTGCTGCAGAAACTCTTCGGGACCCGGCGGTTTGAAGCCGTGGAACAGGAACTGACGCTACGGGCGCAGGCTGCCAGGAACGATGTGGCGCGCCTGAACGGTGAGCTGGACCTGCTGGCGGCGAGGGCCGAATCCGAGGCGTCCGCCCTTGGCCTCGATGACTCCGCCGGTCCGTCATTGGAGGACGTTCCGGCCAGGATGGGCTGGCTGCAGGCTGCCGTCGGGGAACGGTCCATCGAGCTGGCGGCGGCGGCAGAGGAGGCAGAAGCCCTGAGCCGGCTGCGGGCAGGCAAGCTGGAGAGCGAGCTCTCGCGCATGGACCGGCAGCGAAGACTTGCCGCCGCCATTGCCCGTCAAACTGCGGCTGAAGCAGCATTGCCTGTCCTTGAAGCCCGGGCCATCCGTCTCGAACAGCACCGCCGGGCTGAAGTCCTCAGCGGCCAGCTTCGTGCCGTCGACAACAGCGAGGCCCAGCTGCGCCATGCGGCCGGAGCCATGGAATCGGCGCTGACGCTGCTGCGGATGGCCGCGGGGGAGGATCCCGAGCTGGCGCAGCTGGACCTCGCTACGCTGGATGCCAAAACGTCCGGAACCATGCCCAATGCCATGGTCGCGGAACTCAACCGGCTTCGTTCCCTGCTGGCCGTTGTAGAGGCCAGGCTGCCGGATGAGGAGCGGCTCCGCTCCCTTGCTGCCAGGAGCGCAGCTCTGGAGAAGAAGCAGGAGGAAGTTGCAGCGGCTGAAATCAAACTCAGTGAGCAGCTCGTGACTCTCCGGGCCGAACATGCAGCCTTGTCCGGTGGCCTTGCACCGCTTGAGGAGCTGGCTTCCGCGGCCGTCCTTCGTGCGAAGGAAGCCACGGCGGCGGAGGAATTGCTTGACGTTGTCCGCCGCTTCCGCTCGGCCCTCGCAGCAGAGGACCTGGCAAAGGAGCGGCACGGCGCGTCCCGGGAGGTACATCTTGAGGCGAAGAAGCGCTGGCTTGACCGCCGGGAAGAAAGACTTGCCAATGCCGCCGCCGAACTGGCCAGTCAGTTGGAAGACGGGGCAGCCTGTCCTGTCTGCGGCAGCGCGGATCATCCGGCGCTGGCGGAGGGAGCCTCCTCCGCCCTTGGTCTCGGCCAGGCCGAGGAGACTGCCCGCACGGCTTTTGAGACCGCCGAGGCCCAGCTCGGACTGGCCAGCAAACAGCTGACTGATGCCAGCCAGCAGGTGGCAGTTCTCGCCGGCCAGGGCGGGGACACCCCGGAAGAAGAAGCCCTCCGGATCGCGTCGGTTTCCCGCGGCGCCGCGGAAGGCTCACAGCAGGCAGCGGTGGAACTCGCGGAACTGCGGCAGCGCCTGGAATCCGTGGAGGCGAGGATTGAAGCCGCCGAGGCTTCCAGGAGCAGCGCCCGGACAGAACACGCCCAGGTAACCTCTGCCCGGTCGGAGGTACTGGACCAGCGGGGCTCCCTTGACGAAGCACTGACCGAGCTCCGCGCCGGTCATCGCAGCCTCACGCACCGCCTGCGTTCCCTGCAGGAAGCTGCCGGCACGCTCGAGAAGGCCGTGGAGTCTCAGGCCCAACTGGTGAAGGCCAAAACCCGGGCTGCCGAGGCACATGAGCAGCTGGAGCTAGCCTTGCCGGACGCCGGATTCAGCACGGCCGAAGATGCCAGGGCACAGCTGCTGGACAAGAACGAGGCAGCGTCACTGCAAGAGGAGGTGCGGGCCGGCCACGATGAACAGGCCCGGATTGCCGAGCTCTTTGCCTCCGATGACTTGGTGCTGGCCCTGAAGGAGCAGGAGGAAAACCTGGTAGGGGACGAATCCGGGCTGGATGAACTGCGCGCGAACGCGGCGCAGGCGCGGCAGGAGGCCCGCGATGCCGGCCTTGCCGCAGGATTGGCCTCACGGTGTCTGCAATCGCTCACCGCCATCAGCCGCGACTATGAGGAGCTGGCCAGCTCCGGCCGCGCTCCCATGGAACGTGCGCAGCTGCTTACGGCCTTGGCAGATGCGGCAGCAGGCCGCGGAGAAAACTCCTACCGCATGAGCCTGAACAGCTACGTCCTGGCGGCGCGGCTCGAGCAGGTGGCGCTGGCAGCCTCCGAACGCCTCGTGGCCATGAGCGACGGCCGCTACCTGCTGCAGCACAGCGACGCCAAGGCAGCCCGGGGCGCAAAATCCGGGCTGGGCCTGGAAGTTGTGGACCAGTGGACAGGACATCGCAGGGATACCTCAACCCTGTCCGGCGGGGAGTCCTTCATGGCGTCCCTTTCCCTGGCGCTGGGCCTCGCCGACGTCGTCCAACAGGAATCGGGGGGTATCCAGATCGATACCCTGTTCGTGGACGAGGGGTTCGGCAGCCTGGACGAGCAGTCCCTGGAACAGGTGATGGACGCCCTGGAAGGCCTCCGTGATGGCGGCCGGGTTGTGGGCCTCGTGAGCCATGTGGGGGAGATGAAACAGCGCATCGGCACCCAGTTGCAGGTGGTCAAGGGCCGCAACGGGTCCACGCTTCACATCTCCGACGCTGCGGACCGTATGCCCTGACATGTCTACGTCGACATCGCCGAAATTAAGGGATTCGACGATCACGCTTGGATGATCTGGCGCCTAGGCGAAGCATACTTGGAGGATCTCCGCCGGCCACCTTCTTGGACAAATCCGCTGGTGAGGCCCGTGCACGCGTAGAGCCAGTCTTTGTGTCTATGGGGAGGATCGTTGGTTGCCGCGCTCGCGGTCAGGTTTTCCAGGAATCCGGGTCTTGTGCAACGCAGGCAGCGGACTCGTGGAAGGAATGCCTGGAATACCTCCTAGCAGGAAAGCCGGGTCAGACGACATGTTAGCGAGGCTTGAGCTAGGACCCCCGTTTTAGCCCTTGGCTCAAGGACGCGATACCAAGTGCCATCTGGAGCAGAACTCTCAAAATGCACCAAGAAAAGACGAAGCACCAAAGTGTGTTTACAGCGAGAAAAATGACAACCTGCACGGGCGTTGTTGGGTCGTCAGACCCGACCCTGCCCAGCGTTAATATGACAAGTCCGAGGAGGGGCATAGCCAGCAAGAGCGCCCAGAAAGTGATCGTATAGTCTCTGGACAACATTGCTGCCGACAAGAGAACCAACGAGGACGCAGCATATGACCACGCCAATAGGACCACAAGTTTTCCGAGACCCGTTTTCTGTTCAGGGGAGACGCCGCTCAATTCACCACGCTGCTCTCTTCCATCAGGCCTTTAGCGAGAAACAAGGGGTTAATGCCATCCTGCAGATGTGCTTCGTTTCTCGCACGAGTAGGAATCCCAGCACTTCGAGCTGACGCAATTGTACAGATCGATGCCGCGATGTGTGTGTGGAGCGCGATGGCCATGAATCTAGTAATCCTGCGCCGAGGAATCCCTTGACGCCGGCGTGCTTGTGTAGAAGCACCGTGACCGTTCCCAAATAATCAATTCTGTGGCCGCTTGAAGTCGAGATACTCTCCCGAGTCAGGATCTTGGTTGATGATCACAAACGCCGCTGGATGGCATCATCCCACTTAGTGGTCCATGTGCCGGCAATGTGATCTAAAGAGGAAAAAGGGCCGTTTCTGAATAAGACAATGGCGCCGGGGTTCAAGACCTGTTAGTAGAGCATTCTCCGAAAACCTTGTTGTTGGGTTTGACCCGTGCAAGAGTGAGCAAGGTCTCTCTTCTGGCCACCTCAGCGCGAATCAGCGTTTACTCAATCAAGGATGGCCATGAACCCGATAGAACGCCAAATAGGCATAGTATTCGTTCCGGTTAGTGACCTTCAGAAATCCCGCGACTGGTATTGCGATCTGCTGGGGGTTCCTGCCGATGGGGACATCCTGCAGGACCACCTGTACGTCCTGCCTATGCAAGGGCCGTCACTCATTCTCGACAGCAAGATCTTTTCCGAGGATGCAGTTTTCCAAGTTCCCGCCGTCGCACTCACCACTGCGAACGTCCACGCGGCGCACAAGTACCTAAAAAGTAAGAGTACTGAGGTGATGGACATTCAGTTCGACAAATGGTTCAACTTCAAAGACCCTGACGGAAACTTGCTGATGATTTGCCAATAGATCGACTCCGAAATGCGCCACGCTGATTACCCAAACCAGTTCGACCGGGTCACCTTAACACCTCAGCAAACACCCACCGGCGAAACACATTGGACATTTCTAAAGTCGAACTCCCAGAGACACACTGACCCAAAAAGGGTCGTTTGTAAGCATTTGAGTTTATGCCCACGGCGCTCGTCGGGTAGCTACAACTGTTGGCGGCGGCGTTTCCCGGCCCACCAATTCGTGACTAGGAGGTCGCTGAGGTCAAATCGACCCTCGGGCAGCGCGGCCCGGATGCGCTCGTCGTCAAACTGGAGAGTCGGGCGGATTCTGTCGGGGAGTTCGGCTGCGCATGGTGCGGGCTCGCTAACACTTTCGGCAAGCATCCGCGCCTGTGCCTTCGCTACCAGCGGCACGACCATTGTCCACTCGGTTAGCTGCGCGAGGCGCGGATGGCCCAGACCGGGAAACGGACGAAGACAGACCGCCGCCCGGCGACACGGGCGATCCGGCGAACAGCGGCGCCGAATTGTCTGCCCCGAGCAGATTGTGCTACGCGAAGTCCGGAAGCACAGCGCTGGCCGGACAGCGGATACAGAAGTTTGACCGCCATCACTGCAATCCTCAGGTGAGACTGTCGTCCGCGGCGGTACCGCGGCGAGGTGCGGATATAATCGGATAGTTACCGGGTTGCGCGCATCGGGAGGAGGGACGATGCGCAGAACTGAACGAGCCCGGAACCTTGAACCCTTCAACCCTCCCGCCCCACAGCCTGCCAGCACCCCTCCGTGATCAGGACGCCCCCGCCACCCGGACCACCGGCCGGTTTGCGCGGCTCCCCGTCCTCGCTGGCCGCAGCTTCATTCCACTGGGCCTGCTTGCGCGCCTCCCGCTTGCGATGCTCACCGTCGGTGCTCTGACCCTTGTGACGTCCGCCACCGGGTCCTATGCCGTGGGCGGTACAGCCGCCGGCGCGGTGGGAATCGGATCCGCCCTCGGCGCGCCCGTGCTCGGTTCGCTCGCAGACCGCCGGGGCCAACGTCCGGTCCTGCTCGCAGCAGCGGTGCTGAATGCGGCCGCTGTTGTGACCCTTATTGCAGCTGCCTCCGTCATGCCGGCGGCCGACGGCTTCCCGGCGGCGGTGCTTGCCGCTGCGTTCGCTGCGGGAGCAAGCTGCCCCCAGGTGGGACCGCTGGCACGCGTGCGCTGGATGGCACTTACTTCCCGAGGCGGGCCGGGCAGCACCCAAGACTTGGACACGGCCCTGTCATACGAGAGCACGGCTGATGAAATCACTTTTGTCCTGGGCCCTGCCCTGGTGGGAATCCTCGCCAGCCTTGTGGCTCCATGGCTGCCGCTAGCCCTGGCTGCCGCACTGACCGTCACGTTGGTCCCAGCTTTCGCCGTCCATCGCACCCACGCCGCCGTGGCCCCTGACAAAGCGGTCTCCCCGAACAAAGCGGACGCAGCCGTAGCCCGGCCGCGGACCGCGGGCAGCCCGGCTCCGAGAATCCCCGCAGCCGCCGTCCTGCCGGTCCTGGCCATGGTCTGCATGGGCACCTTTTTTGGTTCAACTCAGACAGCTCTCAGCTCCTTTTCCGCCAGTATTGCCACGTCCGAGCTAGCGGGTCTGCTGTACGCCGTGATGGGGCTGAGTTCGGCTGCGGCCGCGCTGTCAGTGGCCTACTGGCCGCCCGGTCTGACAGCTTCCGCCCGATGGGTGATCAGCGCAGCCCTGATGGCCGTCCTGGCCTTTCTCCTGCTGATACCAGTGACAGCCGGAGGCATGGTGGCTGTGCTACTCATCCTGGGACTTCCCGTGGGGCCGGTGATGGTCACGGTCTTTGCTACCGGCGGGCTCGTGGCACCGCCGGGACGCCTCGGAACTGTGATGACCGCGCTTGCCAGCGGAATCGTTGCCGGGACGGCTGTGGGGTCCTCGGTGGCCGGCCAGCTCGCGCAGGTCCACGGCTACTCAGCCGCTTTTCTCGTCCCTGCCGGGGCTGCGACGGGCCTGTTCCTGCTCGGCGCTGCCTCCGCCGTCGTACTCCGCGGCCGGCGGGCATAAGGAATCCGGGCAGAGCGGATCCCGGACAGTCACGCCAGCTGGCGTTCGATCCGGGCGGCACTTTCAGCGAGGGCCATTCCCACAGTGGCAGGGTCATGAGCAGAGCGGATATAGACAACGGCGAGCGCAGCCGGCCGTCCGCCAGGAATCCGGACCGGAGCAGCGAGCGATGAAACCCCGGCGATGACTTCATCATGGCTGGAGGAGTAGCCGGCCTTGCGGGCTTCAGCGGCTTCGGGCCTGTAGGCGATCCCGGTGCCCAGCTGGTTCCATTCGGCTTCGGTCAGCGCAGACTGGATGGCGATACCCGGTGCGCCTGCATTGATGGGGTGCCTGGTGCCTGGATGCTGGGCCACGGTGGCCCCGGAATGCCGTGGTTCCACCGTCACCAGCGTGATGCAATCCTGATGGTCCCACACCGTCACGAAGGCCGTCATGCCCAGGGTGTTGGCCAGCTGCGTGAGCTCGGGCAGGGCAGCCGTCTGCAGATTCCGGGAAACACCGCGAGCCAGCACTGCGAGCCCGGGTCCCGGCTGCACGCGGCCGGCATCGTCGCGTACCAGGAGCGAATGGTCCTCCAGCGTGCGCAGGATCCGATAGGCCACGGAGCGGTGCACGCCCATGGCGTCAGCGAGCTCTGCGATGGTTAGCGGGCTCTGGGCGGCAGCCATGATCTCCAGTGCGCGGATTCCCCTCGACAGGGTCTGCGACGGTGAGGCCTGGGCTTGCGCTGCTCCTGCAGGTGCGGAGGCTATGGGGTTCATGGAGTCCATCCTAGGCGGGCGGCGGGAGGCTGGCCGCCGGGTATTGTGCTGCGTCTCACCTTCAGGTAGCGTCCTATATACGAATTGAAAGTTCAAATATAGAACTAGTTTCAACTATAGAACTGACTTTTGCGGCAGTCCATTCGATGGCACATCGCGATCTCTGTATGAGGATCAATGATGATTTCGAAGTCCCGGAACCCGGCGGAGCATCCCGCTGCCGGCCGGACACCGGACGCACGGTCCCACCACCACTTCCGCGGCAGCCTGGGCCGGTTTGCCACGGGGGTTGCCATCGTGACGTTCGATGGTGCAACCAAGCGCCACGGGATCACGGTGAACTCCTTCACTTCGGTGTCCATGGAGCCGCCGCTGGTCCTCGTCAGCATCGCACGCAGCTCCAAGGCCCACGATGAGCTGGCCGGCCGGCCCTTCACCGTCAACATCCTGGGCGCCGAGCAACGTCAGCTGGCCATGTTATTCGCCGGCAGGCCGGGCCCCGACCCGGTGTGGGTGGAAGGGCGGATGGCCCCGCGGCTCTCCGGCGTGCTGGCCTACTTCGAGTGCAGGCCGTGGGCGGCTTACGACGGAGGCGACCACACCCTGTACGTGGGAGAGGTGGCTGACTTCGACTACCGCAGCGGCGATGCGCTGGCCTTCGCCAACGGCAGCTTCACTACCCTCCCGGAGAGCCAGCTCGGCATGGAAGACCTCCTCTGAGGCCCGGAGGCAACCGTAAGAAACCCCTAACGGCTCAACGACGACTGGAGAAACACGATGGGCATCCGAACCGGCCAGCAGTACCTGGACAAACTCAATTCCATGAAGCCCCATGTCATGATCGACGGCGGCCTGGTCACTGACAACATCGCCGATCATCCGTCCTTTGCGAAGGTGGCCCGCACCTACGCCAGGCTCTTTGACATGCAGCACGATCCCGTCCATCAGGAGGCGTTGACATACACCTCGCCCACTACCGGTGACCTGGTGAACGCATCCTTCCTCGTGCCCAGGAGCGTGGAGGATCTGCAACGCCGCCGTCGAGCTATTTCAACCTGGGCTGAATACTCCAACGGATTCCTGGGCCGCACGGGGGATTACATGAACTCCGCCCTAACGGCCCTTGGCGCCGCCGAAAAGTGGTTTTCCCAGGCCGACCCGAAATTCGGCGAAAACATCCGGAACTACTACGAATGGGCCCGCGAAAACGATACTTTGGCGACGCATACCCTCATCCCGCCCCAGGTCAACCGCTCGGTCTCGGGATCTGAGCAGCTTGGCGGACAGCTTACGGCACGCATTGTGGAGGAGCGTGAGGACGGCATTGTGATCAGCGGCGCCCGCATGCTGGCAACCATCGCACCGATCGCCGACGAGCTGCTGGTGTTCCCCTCCACCGTGCTGCGCGGGACCCCGGAGGATGGCCCATACTCCTATGCGGTCGCCATTCCGAACGATGCTCCGGGCCTGCGCTACCTGTGCCGGACCTCGCTGTACAACGGGGGCAGCACGCACGATGAACCACTGGCATCCCGCTATGAGGAAATGGATGCGGTGGCCGTTTTCGACAACGTGTTTGTTCCCAGCGACCGGATCTTCATGCTTGGCAACCCGCAACTCTGCAACGCGTTCTATACCGAGACAGGTGCAGGCGCGCTCATGACCCATCAGGTGGTCACCCGGACCATCGCGAAGAGCGAGTTTTTCCTGGGCCTGGCTTCCGAGCTGGCGGATTCCATCGGCATCGACGGTTTCCAGCACATCCAGGAGGATATCGCCGAACTGATTGTCGACGTCGAAATCGGAAAGGCCCTGGTGCGGGCTTCGGAGGCGGACGCCGAGCTGAATGAGGCCGGAGTGATGCTGCCTAGGTGGTCCACGCTGAATGCCGCACGGAACTGGTATCCGAAGATCGCGCAGCGGTTCCCGCAGATTATCCGGAAGTTTTCGGCGTCGGGCCTGATGGCACTCCCTGGTGAAGCCGACGTCAACAGCGAGGCCAGGGCCGATATTGACATGTACCTGCAGGGCAAGACCCTTACCGGACCGGAGCGGGTGCGCCTGTTCAAGCTGGCCTTTGACGCCTCCATATCGGGGTTTTCGGGCCGCCAATCCCTCTACGAGTACTTCTTCTTCGGAGACCCTGTCCGGATGGCGGGGGCGATGGTCAACAGCTACGACCGCGAGCCAGTCCGTGCGAGGATCCGCGAATTCCTTGCCCGCGAGGACTGAAGGCCATAGTATTTGTTACTAACTGACCGTTCGATCAGTAAATCACGCTACCAAAACACCTTCGGTACGAACAGTGCCCCCAGCCATGGAGTTCCAATGACCGCAACTTCCTCCGTTGATTCTGAAACGGGCCCCAGCAGCAAACATGAGGAACGCAAGGTCCTCGCCGGGACTCTGGTCGGCACCACCATCGAGTGGTACGACTTCTTCATCTTTGCGCAGCTGACGGGCACGCTGCTGTCACCCTTGTTCCTTACCCCGCTGCAGCAGTCCAATCCCGGCCTGGCGCAAATCCTCTCCTTCGCGCTCATCGGCATCAGCTTCCTTTTCCGTCCGCTTGGAGCCGTCGTTGCCGGCCACCTGGGAGACAAGCTGGGACGCAAGGCGATGCTGGTGTTCACGCTCGTAACGATGGGCGCCGCCACGGCCCTCATCGGCATCCTGCCCACCTACAGTCAGATCGGCGTCCTCGCTCCGGTCCTGCTGATTGCCCTTCGTGTCGTCCAGGGTTTCTCGGCCGGCGGCGAATGGGGCGGTGCTGCCCTGATGGCCGTCGAACATGCACCCATGAGCAAGCGCGGAATCTTCGGGGCCTACCCGCAGATCGGCGTTCCCATCGGAATGATCCTGGCCACCGGCCTGCTGTTCTTCCTTAACAGCGGCATGTCCAAAGAGGACTTTGCCGCCTGGGGCTGGCGTGTTCCGTTCCTGCTGTCCATCGTGCTGATCGTGGTGGGTTACCTCATTCGCCGTGCTGTGGCCGAGAGCCCGGTCTTCAGGGAGATGGCGGCCCGCAAAGCCGAGAGCAGGGCACCACTGGGCGAGCTGATCCGCCATCACAAGACGCCGGTGCTCCACTCGACCATGATCTTCATCGCCAATAATGCTGCCGGCTACCTCCTGATTGCCTTCTTCATTTCCTACGCCACCCGGGCCCTGCAGATGCCCGTGCCACAGGTTCTGCTCGCCACGACGCTCGCGTCCTTCGGCTGGCTGGTCTTCACCCTCGTCGGGGGCTGGCTTTCGGACCGCATTGGACGCGTCAAGACCTTCCTTACCGGCTACGCCATCATCTTCGCGTGGATGATCCCGATGTTCGCCCTCATCGACACCAAGAACATCCTGCTCTATGGACTGGCGCTGTTCGTGCTGACAATCGGCCTGGGATTGTCGTACGGCCCCATGTCCGCCATGTACGCAGAGATGTTCCCGGCTAATGTCCGGTACTCAGGCATCTCGATCGGCTACGCGTTCGGTGCCATCCTGGGCGGTGCTTTCGCTGCCAGCATTGCTGAGTGGCTGCTGCAGGCCACGAAATGGACGGGATCTATCGGCATCTACATCATGATCCTCTGCGTTATCTCCTCGGTCGGCGTTCTGCTGGCAAAGGAGACCAAGGGAAAGCTGCTGGGAGTCAGCAGGCACTAGGCGGGCAGCAATAGTGAACGCCGGCGGGCACGGGGAAGTCTTGTCGGTTCCCGCCGTCTTCGCCCCGTGAACCAGGTCCGGGGGTGCCTACTGGCGCAGCAGGCTGATGGCTTCCTCGTCAGTCAGCTGCTCGAAGTGGCGGTAAAAGCTGCCCACGGCGCGGAACTTCCCGGGCAGATGGAGGCACAGGACCGCGTCGCAGATCTGTGATACTGACGCTTCTGCCTCCACGGAACCCACCGGGGCAGCGGCCACGACCTGCGCCGCCCCTGCCGCACGGACGGCTTCGGCCGCCGCTCTCATGGTGGCTCCGGTTGCCAGTCCGTCGTCAAGCAACAGGACAGTCCTGCCCCTGAGGTCGTGATCCGTCCCCGGATAGCGTTCAACGCGACGGAGAAGTTCGGCGCGCTCCCGCTCCTCCACCTGGTCAAGCCACTCCTGCCGCACACCGTGCTCCAGGATCCGGTTGATCAGCGGCCTGTTGAGCAGCCGCACCACGCGGCCCTGGGACCAGGCAAGGGCGCCGTAAGCAGTCTCATCATGGCCGGGAATTCCCAGTTTGCGAACCAGAACGGCTCCCAGCGGTAAGTAGAGCGCTTTTGCCGCGGCTGCCGCGACAGGAATACCGCCACGGACAAGTCCGAGGACGATGGCGTCGGGACGCTCGCGGAACTGCGTCAGCACTGCGGCGAGGCGCTCGCCAGCATCAGTGCGGTCTTCAAAACGCGTGTTCATTGGTCCCTCTCCGGCTTTCCGCCCACTCCAGCCTACCTTCAGGAGCGGTGCCGCCGGGAGCCGGAAGCCGGAGCCGGAAGTCAGAACAGGGCTGCTGTGACGGCGCTGGTGATGTCGTGGATCACGGCAGTCCGTTGGGGATCATCGCTCAGGTCCTGGCCCTTGGTGTAGATCACCAGCACATAGCTGGCGCCTCCTTTGGTGAGGATGGCGGCGTCGTGCAGTTCGTCGTCGAGCAGGCCGTATTTGTGGTAGACCGTCACGTCGGCCGGGACGGCGGCGGGGATAAGGTCCTCGTCGTTGGTGTTCTGCATGTAGGACAGCAGCTGCGCGGTGTCTGCCGGGTCCAGGAGCTTTCCCGTGTACAGCTGTGCCAGGATGTGGGCCATGTCTGCCGTGGAGAGGGTGTTAATCTCCGGGTCATAGGACACGCCGATTGATGAAGCGTAGGAACTGAGGCGGGGATGGCCTACCGCATCCATGAGCAGGCTCCATGAATCGTTATCGCTGTCCTGGACCATCTCCTTGATCTGGTAGCCCGCCGTATAGTTGCCCAGCGGGTCGTCGAGGGACACTGTGCCTGTCTCCACCAGGTGGTAGTAGGCAGCAGCTGTCAGGATCTTTGCCGTACTGGCTGCCTCGAATGGTTCCTCGACTCCGTACCGGTTGAGGGCGCCATTGCCCAGGTCAATGAGGGCCACCCCCACCTGGTACTGGCTGTTGGCGCTGATGATGCCGGCAACCGTGGCACCAAGCTGACCTCCGATTGCCGAATTAGCCGCCTGGGCAGGGGCGCCGGCTGAGCCGGCCGACGACGGCGCCGGAGCCGCGGCAGGGGCCGCGCTGGCAGCGGCGGGAGCCGCGCTGGGCGGGGCAGGAGCCGCCGGTGCCGGCGAGGCAGCGGACAGGGCCGCCGTGGACGGCGGCGGGGGCGCCGTCCGCGACGGCGGGGCCTGGACCATGGCGTAAACGGTACCCGCCAGGACCGCCGCAACAAGTCCGGCCAGGACTCTCCGGAGACGGAGGCGGCGTTGGGATTGATCGTGCATGAGCTGATCAAACCAACGCAGGCTATGCGGCAGCTATGAAACTCCTGACAGCAGTTCCCTAGCTGCCCATGAATCTCCTGTCAGGGTCAGACGGCGAGGAAGTTGATGGCACCCTGCTTGAAAAGCCTGCTGGTGATGGCGTTGGTGTGGTTGCGGCCGGGCAGCACCAGCTGTTCAGCCATTGACCCTGCCTTGATGCCCAGCTCGGCAAGCTGCGGCATGGTGGCGGCACGGTCATCATTTTCCCCCGCCACGAGGAGCATGGGCATGTGCGGGACAGCTTCCGCGGGATCGTACGGCTCGGCCTTGATGGCCTCGATGAGGGAAAGCAGGGCGAAGATATTGTTGCTCGGCAGCAGCATGGCCATCTTGAGCAGGCCGGCGGTGGATTCGTCCGCAATGGGCGTCCCGTCGGCGAGGTAATTCTGCGCCGCCACCAGGTCGAAAGCGGCGAGCGGATCCGCAATGTTCGGGCCGCCAAGGACCAGCCTGTGCACAATCTCGGGCTGGGTCGCCCCGAACTCCCAGCCGAGCCGGGAACCCAGGGAGTACCCGACAATATCGAGCCCGCTGGAAGGATCACCTTCCTGCACAGGCCGCACGCCGGCGTCGAACGCTATTTGGAGAAGGTCCGCGCGGATCCGGCTGGGGGAGTAGGAATCCCGGTCCTCCGGGGCGCCGCTGCGGCCATGGCCGGGCAGATCGACAGTGATGACCCGGCGGCCGGCGTCAAGCAGGGCGGCCAGCCAGCCGGTGTCCTCCCAGTTGAGTTTGCTGGACGACGAGAATCCGTGAAGCAGCAGGACTGGCCTGAAGCCGATGTCAGACTCCGGATCGTGTACTTCCACATACAGCTGCGGATCGGTTCCCTCCACGGTATGGGAATGCTGCCCGCCGGTGTGCCTGCCGCTCATGGTGTCAGTCCTCATCAAGTACGGCGCCCAGGCGGACCCGGCGCTTCGGTGCCTCATCCCTCGGACCGTGCCTCAGTCCCGGCTGTTTCATCCGGCACCTCGAACACGAGCAGGGGCTCGCCGACGCTGATCCTGTCGCCGGGCCCGCTGAAGGTAGGCACCACTTTACCTGCCTGCGGGCTGCGGGGTTCAACAGTGAACGCCCTCGCCAAGGTCCGGCAACGGAAAGGAGATCCCGGCCACGGGTCGAAACATTTTGATTCCGGCGTCCGCAGTCGTAGAATCAGTTTTGGTCAACATGACTATAACTAGACCGTATGGGTTCGGAGGGAGGTCGGCGGCATGTACACCAGTTCAGCAAACGTGGCCGAACGCCAGACGGCGCCTCCCTCACTTGCTATTTCGACGGTCATCTTTGCCCTTCGTCCCAGCGAAACCTCAGGCCGGCCCACGCTCTGGATGCCTTTGGTCCGGCGCATCCGCGAGCCCTTCAAAGGCCTTTGGGCGCTCCCGGGAGGACCGCTTTCGCACACCGAGTCCCTGCAGGATGCGGCGTCGCGGAACCTGCGGGAGACCACGGGACTGGCCCCCAGCTACCTTGAGCAGCTTTACGCCTTTGGCGGACTGCACCGCTCGCCCAGCCAGCGGGTTGTCTCGATTGTCTACTGGGCGCTCGTCCAGCCCACCGAGGCTGCGCTCGCCGACGAATCGGAGAACGTCAAGTGGTTCCGGGCGGACCGCCTCGGTGAACTCGCCTTTGACCACAACGCCATTGTTGATTACGCCCTCTGGCGCCTGCGCAACAAGCTGGCCTACGGCTCCGTGGCGTACCACCTGCTCGGCGAATATTTCACCCTGGCCCAGGTCCGCGAAGTCTATGAGGCCGTGCTGGACCGCCAACTGGACCCCGCCAACTTCCGCCGCCAGATCATGTCCACGCCGGAGATCCAAGAGACCGGCGAGTACCTCCAGGGCGGCAAACACCGTCCCCCACGCCTCTACCGCTTCACCGGCCGCCCCGGCCTCGACCCAGATAACAGGAGCACACCATGAGCAGCGTCAACACAGCAATCCAGCTGATCACGCGCGAGCAGGCCGAAAAGGGCGCCCAGGCCGCAGGCACCAGGGCGGGCAGCACCTGCAGCCCGGCACTGGCCAAGGGCCCGTGGGATTACGACCTGGCCGAGGCACTCGCGGGCGTACCTGCCTACGGCCCGGGGGCGTCCAGTGCGGACGTAGCCCCGGCCGCCACACCCCGTCAGGGCCAGTTGCCGGAAGAATACAAGCTGGCCAGCGACGCCGAACTGGATGTGCGGATCCGCACAGCGAAAGCCGTCCTGGGTGACCGTGCCGTGATCCTTGGGCATTTCTATCAGCGCGATGAAGTGATCAAGTACGCCGACTTTGTGGGCGACTCGTTCCAGCTTGCCAATGCAGCGCTCACCAAACCCGACGCTGAAGCCATCATTTTCTGCGGCGTGCACTTCATGGCCGAAACAGCTGACATCCTCTCGACGCCGGAGCAGGCGGTCATCCTGCCCAACCTGGCAGCAGGCTGCTCCATGGCCGACATGGCAGACACCGACTCGGTGGAGGAGTGCTGGGAACAGCTGGAGGAAATCTTCGGGACAGAGCCCGACGCCGACGGCCGGGTCCCGGTGATTCCCGTCACCTACATGAATTCCTCCGCAGCCCTGAAGGCTTTCTGCGGCGAACACGGAGGCATCGTCTGCACCTCCTCGAACGCCAAAACCGTCCTGGAATGGGCATTTGAGCGCGGGCAGCGTGTCCTGTTCTTCCCGGACCAGCACCTGGGCCGCAACACCGCCAAGGCCATGGGCGTGCCGCTGGAACAGATGCCCATGTGGAACCCGCGGAAAGAACTGGGAGGCAATGCCGAACAGGACCTGGTCGATTCACGCGTGATCCTCTGGCACGGCTTCTGCTCGGTGCACAAGCGCTTCAACGTGGCCCAGATCGACAAAGCCCGCGCCGACTTCCCCGGAGTCCAGGTCATCGTCCACCCGGAGTGCCCCATGGAAGTGGTGGACGCCGCGGATTCCGCCGGATCGACCGACTTCATCAAGAAGGCCATCGCCGCCGCAACCGAGCCCACCACCTTCGCCATCGGCACGGAAATCAACATGGTGAACCGGCTGGCGGCCGAATACCCCCAGCACACCATCTTCTGCCTGGACCCTGTCATCTGCCCCTGCTCCACGATGTACAGGATCCACCCGGGCTACCTTGCCTGGGTCCTCGAAGAACTGGTCGCAGGCCGCATCGTCAACCGGATCACCGTCGCGGACGCCGTGCAGGCGAACGCCAGGACAGCACTCGAGCGCATGCTCGCCGCCAGGCCGTCATGACCCGGAACCAGGTAGGGCGGCACCTGGAGGGCAGGCGCCTCGTCGTCGTCGGCAGCGGCATCGCAGGGCTGTATGCCGCGCTCCTGGCATCCGACGCTGGCGTTGATGCGGTGCTGCTGACCAAGGGTGCCCTGTCCGAGAGCAACACCTTCTACGCCCAGGGCGGCATTTCCGCGGTCCTGGACCATCCGGCACCCGGAGACACCGTGGCGGCCCACATCGCCGACACCCTCAAGGCAGGGGCCGGCCACTGCAATGAGGAAGCCGTACGTGTTCTCTGCACGGAAGCGCGCCACGACATCGCCGGGCTCCGGCGCTACGGCGTTCATTTCGATATAGACCACGACGGCGTCCCCTCCCTGGGACTCGAGGCAGCCCATTCGGCCCCGCGCATCCTGCACGCCGGCGGCGACGCCACCGGTGCCGGAGTGGCAAATGCGCTGATCCGCGCCGTACTGGCAAAGCAGGCGGATGGAAGCATCCGGCTGATCGGGGATGCCCGGGCCACAGCCCTGGTCCTGTCCGGGGGAAGCGTGACAGGTGTCGAGTTCCTGCGTGGCGGCCGGAGCGACAGCGTGGCCGGCGACGCCGTGCTGCTGGCCACCGGCGGTGCCGGGCAGCTCTTTGCCCAGACCACCAACCCCGCCGTGGCTACGGCAGACGGGCTCGCCCTCGCCTGGCGTGCCGGGGCAGCCGTGGCCGACCTGGAATTCTTCCAGTTCCATCCCACCTGCCTCGTCCCCCTCGGAGGGCCGGCAGGCCAGGCGGCGGAACGCGATCCGCTCCTCATCTCCGAGGCAGTGCGCGGTGAAGGTGCTGTGCTGCTCGATGCCCGCGGCCGGCGCTTCATGCCCGAATACCATCCGGACGCCGAGCTCGCCCCCCGCGACGTGGTATCGCGCAGCATCGCCCTCCACCTCGCCAAACTGGCAGACCCCAACGGCCACGTGTACCTCGATGCACGGTTGGTCGAGGCCGCGAAAGGCCCGGGATTCCTCGAAACGCGCTTCCCCACACTTAGCCGGCGCACCCGCCAAGCAGGGTACGACTGGACCCGCGACCTGGTGCCCGTTGCTCCTGCCGCCCACTACTGGATGGGCGGCGTTGTCACCGACCTCCACGCGCGGACCAGCGTGCCCGGACTCCTCGCTGCCGGCGAAGTTGCCTGCACCGGGGTTCAGGGCGCCAACCGGCTCGCGAGCAATTCGCTCCTCGAAGGTCTCGTCTTCGGCCGGCGCGCCGTTGAGGGGTTCCTTACTGACGGGTCCCTTTGGGGGTCGCCTGACGGCACTCCTCCGCGTGCTAGCTCGGCCGCTGGCGGCCTCCCTTTGACGCACGCTTCCGGAGCACCGTCAGGCGACGATGGCGAGCTCGGCTGGAGTGCCACCACAGACGCGCCGACCGGGGGAGAGACCCGGTTCTCGTTGGCTCCGAATTCGCTGGAGCAATTCTCACGGGATGCGCTGCGCAGGTTGATGACTGCTAAGGCCGGGGTTTTGCGGAATGGGGTGCTTTTGCGGGAGGCGGAGGCTGCACTGGAGGCGTGGGCCGCCGTCGTCCTTCCTGAAAATGTTCCCGACACGGACAACGCCAGGGCACACGAGGACGTGAACCTGCTGCTGGCCGCGCAGCTGCTGGTCCGCGCCGCGCTGGAGCGCCGGGAATCCCTGGGCGCCCACTACCGAAGTGACAGCCTTGCCGATGCCGAAGCGGGCCACGACGACCTTGAAGAGACCTACCGTATGCGCCCGAAAGCGAGCCTCGTTCATGACTAAAGCCACTGAAGCCACCAGGATTGGGCTGTCCCTCCCGTCGGCGCCCGTCCGGGAGATCCTGGAACGGGCATACGCCGAGGACGCCCCCGCCGGCGACATCACGTCCCAGCTGCTGATTCCGGCCGAAGCCCGGGCCACGGCTGTGCTGAACGCCCGCGTTCCCGGTGTCTTCAGCGGCGCAACCGTCTTCCGCGACGCCATGCTGCTCATCGATCCGGACACGGAAGTGGAACTGCTGCTGGCAGACGGTGAGGCGTTCGACGCCGGCACCCGCCTTGCGCGGGTAACGGGCAGAGCGCGCTCGGTGCTGCTGGCGGAACGCGTCGCACTGAACCTGGTGCAGCGGATGTCTGCGATCGCCACGAAAACCGCGGAATTCGTCAAGCTGACCGAGGGCACTTCCGCGCGGATCACGGACACACGCAAGACGACGCCCGGCCTGCGCGTCCTGGAACGGTTCGCGGTCCGATGCGGTGGCGGGGCCAACCATCGGTACAGCCTGTCCGACGCCGTCCTGGCCAAAGACAACCACCTCGCCGTCATGACCGGCGGGGATCCCGCCCGGCTCACGGACCTGCTGGCGGCGGCGAAAGCGCAGCTGGGCCACACCACCCACTTCGAAGTGGAGGTGGACAGCATGGAGCAGATTGAACCGGTGCTGGCGGCCGGCGTGGACACCATCATGCTGGACAACTTCACGCTCGACGAGCTCAAAGCAGGCGTTGCGCAAGTTGGGGGCCGTGCCCGCGTGGAGGCCAGCGGCAACGTGAACCTGCAGACCGTGTCCGGGATCGCCGCCACCGGTGTGGACGTCATCTCCGTCGGCGGGCTGACGCACAGCGTGGCCGCTCTTGACCTGGGCCTTGATGTCGAGCTGACCGTGGATTGAGGACGCCGTGATCTTCCTTGACGCAGCAGCCACCACCCCCGTACGGCGCGAGGTGCTGGATGCAATGTGGCCCTACCTAACCGGCGAGTTCGGCAACCCGTCCAGCCATCATTCGCTTGGCGAAGCCGCCGCGGATGCGCTTGCCCGGGCACGGGCCGCTGTGGCGGGGGTGCTCGGCTGCAGGCCAGGCGAGGTGACGTTTACGTCGGGTGGCACAGAGGCGGACAACCTGGCTGTCAAAGGAATTGCCCTGGCACGGCAGGCCGCCGATCCGACGTTGAACAGGGTGGTGATCAGCTCCGTCGAACATCCTGCCGTGGAGGAATCGGCCCGGTACCTGGAGCGGTTCCACGGTTTCGCCGTTGACGTTATTGGAGTCGATGCGACCGGGCTCGTGACACCCGAGGCGCTCGCTGCAGCGCTCCGCCCGGAAACCGCCCTGGTCAGCGTGATGTACGCCAACAACGAAGTGGGGACTGTCCAGCCGATCGCCCGGCTGGCTTCCCTTGCCCGTTCGCGAGGCATTCCTTTTCACACCGACGCGGTCCAGGCCGCCGGCTGGCTGCCCCTGGACGTCAAAGCGCTGGGAGTGGACGCCCTGAGCATTTCCGGCCACAAGCTCGGCGCGCCCAAGGGGTGCGGCGTTCTCTACATTCGGGGACGCACCCGGATTGAGCCGCTGGTCCACGGCGGCGGCCAGGAGCGGGGACGCCGCTCCGGTACGGAGAACGTGGCTGGCGCTGTTGGCCTCGCCAGCGCCCTCACCCTGGCCTCGGGCCGGCAGATGCAGGTGGCCGAACACGTGGCCGCCCTGCGTGATGCGTTTATCGACGCGGTGCTCGCCGGCGTTCCGGGTGCTGTCCTGACTGGCCACCCAAGCGAACGGCTGCCCTCAGTGGCATCATTCTGCTTCCCGGGAACCAGCGGGGAGTCTGTGCTCCTGGAGCTGGAGCGCCAAGGCATTGTCTGCTCGAGCGGTTCGGCCTGCGCCGCCGGTTCCGATGCGCCGTCGCCCGTCCTCACGGCCCTGGGCATAGCGGCCGAGGTGGCGCAGACAGCCGTGAGGTTCAGTTTCGACTCCGGCGTCAGCTCCCAGGACCTGGACACCGCGGCCCTGGCCGTCCGGGACGCCGTCGCAAGCGTCAGGACACTGGGGCGCGCCTGACAGCACGCGGCATTGTTTGAGCGGCGGGCATCGGTTCAGCGGTGGCGGGCGCGGCGGAAAATCCAATGCCGCAACATGCTGAAGCGCACAACAGTGGCCAGGAATCCGGACAGCGTGGTGGTCAGGAGTTCATCGGAAACGGTGGCCTCAGGACGCAGCCAGTGCAGGACGCCCAGGCTGCCGCCGGTGAGGACCAGGGCGACGCCGATGACCAGGAGCCCGTTCAGGTGGTCGCTGGCCCTCCGGCCCTGCCCGGAAATCTTGAAGGTGAACCTGCGGTTCAGGGCGGTATTCATCAGGGACGTGAGGACGAGGGCGGAAGCGTTCGCGAGTTGGGGTCCCAGCCACGGACGCAGCAAGGCGTACAGCGCAAGGGATGTGGCCGTACAGACAATGCCCACTCCGGTAAAGCGGACGAGTTGGCGGACCACCGGAAAGCGGAGGATTCCCCGGTAACGCCTCGTCGTCGGTGCCCTGCGCCCGGCCTCGCCGGGCAGGGGCTGCGGGAGCCGCCGGGCCTGTTCGGTCAGCTGGCTGGCGGGCGCGGCGGGGGATTCCATGGGGTCAAGCCTGACACATCGGGCCGTGAACCCTTCAGACTGCAGCCTCCACAGGGTTGGAAAGCTCACCGATTCCCTGCACGCAGCAGGTCACCGTGTCACCGGGAACGATAGGAGCGGATTCGGCGGGGAACCCTGTCAGGACCAGGTCGCCGGGGTGCAGGGTCATGAAGGATGTCAGGTAGACCAGGATCTCGTCCACCTTCCAGCCGAGGTCAGCGGTGCTTGCCGCATTCAGCCCGTTGCCGTTGTGGACAATGCTGATCGCAAGGTCCGCCTCGTCAAGGCTGGTGACGATCCATGGTCCGGCCGGCGTGAAAGTGTCCTGGCTTTTGGCGCTGATCCACAGTTCGTCCGCCTTCTGCAGGTCACGAGATGTCACGTCGTTGCTGATGGTGAACCCCAGGATGGCACTGCGGGCATTCGCAAGGGTCAGCCCCTTGGCCCTGACGCCGACCACGATGGCCAGCTCCGCTTCGGGATCCACATGGCCTGCCCCCGACGGAAGCTCAATGGCATCCCCGGGTCCGATCACGCTGGTGGCCGCCTTATGGAAGGCCTGCGGCCGGAGGTCTCGGCCTGCCTGTCCGGTATTGTGCGCCATCCCCAGCACGTTGGCGGGAACGCTGGGGGCAAGAAAGGCGAACGACTCCTGCAGGACCGAATCTCCCGATTCCCACCCGGGGCGCGGCGCGCTTCCGGCGTTCGAAGGGGAGCCGGGGAACGGCGTGTCCACCACTGTCCAGACAGTGCCGGGCCCGCTGGTGAAGTCCGCTGCATCATTGGCGACAAAGAACTGCTCTCCCGGCGGTGCCGGCGGCAGCGGACGGACCCGGGCGACGCGGAGCGGGCCGGACATCAGTAGCGTTCGCCCACCGGGATGTCCACGGCGAGCCGGTTGGACGGTCCGGCGAGCGGGCAGCTCCAGGCCTCGTTGTAGGCGCAGGACGGGTTGTAGGCAAAGTTGAAATCGAGGACGAATTCCGCGCCCGGGCCTGAACCGCGGACGCCGTGGAAGGCGCCCTTGATGGTGTCCAGCAAGTACCGGCCGGCGCCGTAGCTGCCGCCGGGCTGGCCTGCGGTGGCATCCCGGAACGGAACGAAAATCCCGCCGCCGTAACCGTGCAGCCTCCACACCGCCAACTGGCCCATCTCGGGGAGGTCGAAGGTGCCGAGGCGGACGAAACGGACTACGCCGTCGGTGGCTGTTTCCACGTTCAGCTCCCGGCCGGCGCCCTCCTTGGTCAGGGGCACATGGAAACGGTAGATGGGATCATAGTCCGCGGTCTTCAGCCCTGAGAAGCGGGCTTTATCCTGCTGCGTCAGCGCGGACGCCGGGTGGGTAGCGAACATCCGGTCGCGTTCCTGCCGCCAATAAGTATGTGCTTCTGCCGGACTTTCCACGGCAATCCTGCGCACGGTGTCATACATGGCAAAGGTCCGCAGCCGCCAGTCTGCAATGTCGAGGGCGGAGATGTCCGCGAGGCTGTCTTCGGCCGTACTGTACTGCTCATCCGCCATAGTCCCCAGCCTAGTCCCCTCAACGCCCGCTCACGGTCCGGCCGCGACACACGCGGGCGCTGCCCCTTAACAGCCGTTTGCTCCATGGATGTACTGCTGTCCACGGTTAGGCTGGCTCCATGACTGGGAAGCCAAGTGCTGGCAAGGCAACGGTAGGCAAAGCGCCGGCAGGCAAAGTGCTGGCTGGCAAGGCAACATCGTTCGGGCTACGGCTCACTGGTTTGCTGATGGTGGCCGGGCTGGCTGCCGGGTGCAGCAACCAGGGCAGCGCCGGGCCTTCCTGGACGCCGCAGCCTGACACATCCAGTTCCGCCGACTCAACAGGCACGCCTGGCTCCGGGGCTTCGAACGCGGCTTCGGGGGCAGCAACAGGGAGCCCGACGACGGGTGGACCCACGACGGCGCCCGGGTCGCCCGAGCCGGGGGCGACGGCAGCGGTCTGGAAGACCTTCTCGGATCCGGGCAAAACGGTCAGCTTCGAGTTGCCGCAGGAGTGGATCGCCCAATCGGTCACCCCTGAGGAAGGGACAATGGCCGGGGCGTTGAAGATCGAGGTGAAGAAGCAGGACGGTACGTTTGTCGCGGTCCTGCGGACAGGACTGCCGCCGTCCGCATCCGAATGTGCCGATGCGGCGCGCCGTCCCTACACGGTTGTCGGCAGCGTGCCCGTGGAACTTCCGGCCCTGGCGGGGGAGGACACCATAGCCCCGCATGTCGTGTTCCGGGTGATTCAGGGCTACCGGTACTTCGGCTCGTATGGCATCACCAACGTCGTCGGCGGAGCCGGCGGCCAGGCCTGCCAGTTACTCAACATTGTCCGCGGCCCGGCAGGTAAGGGCGACTATTCCTTCGGTGATGTGGGAGTGCTCAAGGCATACGCCCCGGATGAAAAGGTGGCTCCGGCCAAGGCCTATGACACACTGGACCAGGCGGCAAAGTACGTCGCACAGGACAGTGAATTCGCCAATGTCCAGCGAATGCTAATGTCTCTGAAGATCAAGAATTAGTCCCGCTGCCGGCACCGCCAACACGCGCTCCATCGTGCCGACGTCGTCATGCCGGCCGGGCGTGGACTGTTCCGCCTCAACTCACCCCCGGAGAGACATGGAACGCACCGTTGCCGCCCGCCTGGTTTTCAGGACGGTGGCCGACACCAAGGCAGCCCTGGCTATAGCGGTTGCCAGGAATCCCGGCTACACCTCGTTCGATGAATCGCTGTCCGTCACTGTCGGGGGGGAGCCAGTCCGGCTGACGGAACTCCCTGAGCATCACGGCGGACGGCTCCACTATATGGAGTTCGCCGATCCCTCGGAGGTCACCGTTGAGTATTCCGCGACCGTGACAGGGCAGGCCCTCCCCGAGGAGGCATCACTGGCGGAGCTCATCCGCTACGTCCGGCCCAGCCGCTACGCCGAATCGGACCGGCTCCTGCCCACCTCCTACGCGGAATTCGGCGGGCTGCATGCTGAGGAGCTGCTCCACGCCGTGCGGAAGTGGGTCCATGGCGAGCTGCGTTACATCAGCGGTTCGTCGCGGGGAACAGACGGGGCAGTGGAGACACTCCTGAACCGCCGCGGCGTGTGCCGCGATTTTGCGCACCTCGCGATCGCCCTGCTGCGGTCCAAGGACATCCCGGCCCGCCTTGCCGCAGTCTATGCACCCGGACTGAGCCCCATGGATTTCCACGCGGTGGCCGAGGCGCACGTGAACGGGGCCTGGCACGTCATCGACCCCACTGGCATGGCGCCGCGCGAATCAATGTTGAGGATTACGGCCGGCCGGGATTCCTCGGACACTGCCTTCCTGTCAACGGTAGGCGGAAGCCTCACCCTGAACCGGATGCAGATCACCGCTGTCGTGAACGGCACCCTGCCCACCGAAGACCCGGCCAGGCTGGTTGCGCTGAGCTAGCCGCTGCCGTTAGCAGAGTGCTGCCTATTTCGCCGCCGGTGGGGCGGCCGCCTGCCGGGAGCCCACGGAATTCCGGAGCTTCTCGGTCAGCCGCTTGAGTTCCCTCTGCTCGGCGGCAGTCAGTGCGGGTCCCATGAGCCCGGAGATGTCCCGGACATGCTCCCTGCCGATGTCCTTCTGGAGTTCCACGCCTTCCTCCGTCAGTTTCAGCAGCACGCCGCGGCCGTCGTCCGGGGCGGGCATCCGCGCGACGAGGCCGCGCTTCTCCAGCCTCTCGACCAGCCTGGAAAGGCTCGACTGGCTCAGCAGGACATGGTCGTTCAGCTCGTTCAGCCGCAGCCAGCCGGACGGACAGCGGGAGAGGGTGAACAGGACGTCGTACTCGTTGAGAGCCAGTTTCCGGAAGGCAGGTGCGGCCTGGAGCTTCCTCATCACTGCCACCTGTGCCCGGAACAGCGACTCCCAGGTCTCTGCGGCAAGCCGCACGGGCGATTCGGATCGGGTGGTGTTCATCACGCCTCCGAGGCTGCTGTTTCCGCCGGGGCGGCCTCGCCGCCCTGCTCAGCTACCAGGGCTGCAACGCGGCCGGCATGGGTCGGCGGATCGGGAACGTGGGCCGGCTTGAGGGCCTCGTACTCCTTGCGGAGGACCGGGAGGACCTCCTCGCCGAACAGGTCAAGCTGTTCCAGCACCGTCTTGAGGGGCAGTCCTGCGTGGTCGATCAGGAACAGCTGGCGCTGGTAGTCGCCGAAGTACTCGCGGAACGTCAGGGTCTTTTCAATGACTTCCTGCGGGCTGCCCACAGTGAGCGGGGTCTGCGACGTGAAGTCCTCAAGGGACGGGCCGTGCCCGTAGACGGGAGCATTATCGAAGTACGGGCGGAATTCCTTGACCGCGTCCTGGGAGTTCTTCCGCATGAAGAACTGACCTCCAAGGCCGACGATCGCCTGGTCTGCCTTGCCGTGGCCGTAGTGCTCGTAGCGTTCGCGGTAGAGGCTGATCAGCTGCTGGTAGTGCTCCTTGGGCCAGAAGATGTTGTTCGCAAAGAAGCCGTCGCCGTAGTACGCGGCAACTTCCGCAATCTGCGGGGTGCGGATGGAGCCGTGCCACACGAAGGGGGCGACGCCGTCGAGCGGGCGCGGGGTCGAGGTGAAGTTCTGGAGCGGGGTGCGGAACTTGCCTGACCAGTTGACCGTGTCTTCGTCCCACAGCCGGCGGAGCAGGCTGTAGTTCTCGATGGCCAGTTCCACGCCGTCCTGGATGTTCTTGCCGAACCAGGGATACACCGGTGCCGTGTTGCCGCGGCCCAGGACCAGGTCCACGCGGCCATCGGCCAGGTGCTGGAGCATGGCGAAGTCCTCGGCGATCTTGACCGGGTCATTCGTGGTGATCAGGGTTGTGGCGGTGGAGAGGATAATCCGCTCTGTCTGCGCCGCGATGTAGGCCAGGGTGGTGGTGGGCGACGACGAGAAGAAGGGCCGGTTGTGGTGCTCGCCGATGGCGTAGACATCCATGCCGATTTCCTCGACCTTTTTGGCGATGGCCACCGAGGCTTTGATTCGCTCGTTCTCACTGGGCGTGCGGCCTGTGGTGGGGTCAGTGGTGATGTCGCTGACGCTGAATACGCCGATCTGCATGATGTGCCTTCCGTTGCTGGCTTCTTCTCCGGGCTTGTTTTCCACTGTACCCGAAACTAGATGCATTTGCATCTATCGCCGCATATAACGCAGCCTTGGAGAAAATATTCCCTTCTGCTATTCAGCGTCCCCGGGGGCGGCACGGCGTCCGCTGACCTTGGGAACCATGCCGGTGGTCCAGTCCTGTAACTCGGCGTCCACGTCGTTCGCCGGTCCGAACTCCAGCCGCTCATGCATGGCATGGAGCAGCGACTTCTTTTCCCGGCGGCCCTCCACGAGCCGGTAGAGGACGGGGACCAGCACGAGTGTCAGGGCCGTGGAGGAAACCAGGCCGCCAATCACCACGACGGCGAGCGGCTGCGAGATGAAGCCCCCGCCCCCGGTGAGCCCAAGGGCCATCGGTGTGAGCGCGAAGACAGTTGCCAGCGCTGTCATCAGGATGGGACGAAGGCGCTGCCTGGCCCCGTGGGTGATCGCGTCCGCGACACTCATGCCAGGGAGGCCGTTCCGCGGCTGCCTGTATTGGTTGATCAGGTCAATGAGCACAATGGCGTTGGTCACCACGATCCCCACCAGCATCAGCATGCCGATCAGCGAGGGCAACCCCAAGGGAACGCCGGTCACCAGGAGCATCCCCACCGCCCCGGTCGCCGCGAAGGGGACGGAGACAAGGAGGATCAGTGGCTGGACCAGGGACTTGAAGGTGGCCACCATGATCACGTACACGATCGCGATTGCAGCAAGGAGTGCCAGCCCGAGCTGCTGGAAAGACTCGGCCTGCTGTGTGGTCGCACCGCCGATTTCAGCCGTGACTCCGGGCGGGAGCTGGACCGATGTGAGCCGCTTCTGCACCTCCGCATTCACCGCGCCCAGATTGGAGCCCGACGGCGTCACGGAGACTTTTGCGGTCCGCTGGCCGTTGCTGGCCGTGATGGAAACCGGCACGTCCACCTGCTCGACGGATGCGATGCTGCCAAGCGTCAGGGGCCCGCGGGCGGCCGGAAGCGCGATGTTCCGCACAGCCTCCAGGCTGGTGAACTGTGTTCCTTCGCCTATCTGGACGGGAAAGTCATCAGTGTCGATCCGGACATTGCCGGCCGGCACAGGGCTGATGGTGGAGGCCAGGACCCCTGCCACCTGCTCCTCGTTGAGTCCGGCTGCCACGGTCTTTGCCCTGTCCAGTTTGACCTGCACCACGGGCTGGATGGCGGCGAGGTTGGTGGCCACCTCACTGGCTCCCGGTGCCCCGGTCATGGCCTGGACCATCGCATCACTGGCCTGGCGGAGGTCAGCCGAGTTCCCCGCCTTGAGGGTGATGTCAACGGTGGAGGATGTGCCGAAACCGCCCTGCTGGGAGCCGACCGAGATCTTCCCGGCGTCAGCCACTTTGGCCAGCTCTGCCCGGACGGTGTCCTGCAGTCGGGCCTGGTTGGCCTTTTCATCCGTGACCACAGTGAAAGTGGAATTGGACGCGCCGGATGACGTCAGGGCGGCGAACCCGCTTTGGGCATTGCCGGAAGTGACCTGGACGTTCTTCACCCCGTCGATGCGCCGCAGCAGCTCTTCCAGCCTTGTAGCGGCCGTGCTTGTATCCGCCAGGCTTGTTCCGGCCGGAAGCACCTGGCGGACTGTCATGCTGTTCTCACCGGACCGGCCGAGCAGATCGGTCGCCAGCAGCGGCGTCATGGCGGCGGTACCACCCAGGACCAGGACAGCTGCTATCAGTGTCACTACCGGGTGCTTCTGGGTCTTGGCCAGGACAGGCAGATACCCGCGCTGGAGCATGCTCTTCCGCTCAGCCTCCTGAGCCTTCGCCCGGGCCGCGGCAGCTGACTCACGAACGGCAGCGGACTCAAGAAGAGCGGCGGATCCGGCGGGAGTCTTCAGGAACCAGTAGGCGAGGACCGGCACGATCGTCAAGGAGACGAGCAGCGATGAGAGCAAGGCCATGGTCACTGTCAGCGCGAAGGGCCGGAAGAGTTCGCCGGCAAGCTCGCCCACAAACGCAATGGGCAGAAAAACAGCAACGGTGGTCAGTGTGGAGGCCGTGATGGCGCCGGCAACCTCACGGATGGCGGTCAGGATGGCCGTGACTTTGTCCTCGCCGTAACTAAGGTGGCGCTTGATGTTCTCGATGACCACAATCGAATCGTCCACTACCCGGCCTATGGCGATCGTGAGCGCGCCGAGGGTCAGGATGTTCAGCGAATAACCCGTTGCCGTGAGGCCGATGAAAGTGATCAGGAGCGACAGCGGGATGGACACTGCCGTGACCAGGGTGGAGCGGGCTGAGAGCAGGAACACCAGGATCACGGCGACGGCGAAGCCCAGGCCCAGGAGGCCCTCGGTGGTGAGGTCCTTGATGGATTTCTCAATGAACGGTGCCTGGTCGAATACCGGCGTGAACCTGGCGTTGGATCCCAGCTCGGCTTCGAGCCCGGCCAGCGAATCCTTCACCGCATGGGAAATTCCCACGGTGTCGCCTTCGGGCTTCTTTGTCACCGAAACAGCCAGGGTTTCCTTCCCGTTCGTCCGTGTGATGGACGTGCGCGGGTCGTCCTTGAGGCTGACATCGGCCACCGTGCCGATGGTGGCCGCGTCCTTGGCGCCGCCCAGCGGCAGGCCCTTGATGGCGTCAAGGGAATCCACGGGGCTGCCGACCTGCAGCGAAAGCGTCTTGCCTTGCTCCTCGACGGTCCCGGCCGGAACCAGCGCGCCGTTGTTGCTGAGCGCATTCCGGATGGACTGGATGGTGACGCCCATGGCTGCCATGGCATCGGCGCGGGGAAGGATTTCGATGTGCTGGGTGGCGCCGCCGGTCACGTCAGCGCCGCGGACGCCGTCGATCTTCTGCAGCCTGGGAACGCTGAGGCGTTGCAGGTCCGCGTTCAGCTCGCTGAGCGGTTTGTCCGATGATACGGCCAGGAACACGATGGGGAAGTCGCTGATGCTGCCGGCGATCGCCTGCGGCTGAACGTCATCCGGCAGGGAGCGCTTGGCATTGGAAATGGCACGGTCGATCTGGTTCCGGGCACGGTCAAGGTTTGAGCCGTAGGTGAAGGCCATGGTGATCTGAGAGACGCCGTTGCGCGACGTGGAGGAAGTGGACTCCAGGCCTTCGACGCCGTTCAAAGCCTTCTCCAGCGGCGTGCTTACCTGCTTGTCCACTACTTCCGGCGAGGCCCCGGGCATGGCTGTCAGGACTGTGATCTGCGGGAACTCGATGGAGGGTATGAGTTCCTGCTTCAGCGATGACATGGTGATCACGCCGAACACCGAGGCAAAGACGGTGATCAGCGCGATCAGGGCCCGGTTCGCGAGTGAGAGTTGTGCCAGCCGGAACATCGCGGGACTCCTGTGGTTTGAGGGTCAGCGGGAGGCCGAGACGCTCTCCAACTGGAGCGACTTTGCCGTTGCACTCTCGAGCTCCGCGGCCAGTTCCGGGTTGTCATCGAGCTTGACGCCGTATCCGGGCATCATGTCCTTGAGCTTGGCCTGCCAGCCCTTGAAGTTCTTCGGGAAGGACTTCTGCAGCAGTTCGATCATGATGGGCACCGCGGTGGAAGCACCGGGGGATGCGCCCAACAGCGCTCCGATGGATCCGTCGCGGCCCGCGATCACTTCGGTCCCGAACTGCAGCACGCCGCCCTTCTTCGGGTCTTTCTTAATGATCTGTACACGCTGGCCGGCCGTAATGAGTTCCCAGTCGCCGTCCTTGGCCTCCGGATAGTATTCGCGCAGGGCTTCCACCTTGTCGCCGTGGCGCTTAGCGACTTCCTTGATCAGGTAGGCCGTCAGGTCCATGTTGTCCTTGGCGACTGCCAGCATCGGAATGATGTTGTGGGGCCGGATGGACAGAGGCAGGTCCAGGTACGAGCCGCTCTTCAAGAAGTTGGTGGAGAACCCGGCGTACGGCCCGAACAGCAGCGAGCGCTTGCCGTTGACGTAGCGCGTGTCCAGGTGCGGAACGGACATGGGCGGGGCGCCGACGGAAGCCTGGCCATAAACCTTGGCGCTGTGCTGCGCCGCCAGTGACTGGTCCGTGCAGCGGAAGAACTGGCCGGAGACGGGGAAGCCGCCGAAACCCTTGCTTTCCGGAATGCCGGAGGCCTGAAGCAGGTGAAGCGCGCCGCCGCCTGCACCGACGAAGACAAACTTTGCGTGGATCTTCCCGTGTTCCCCGGAGGCCGGGTACTTCAGCGAAAGGTCCCAGCCGCCGTCGGAAGCCTTGGAGATGCCAGTGACTTCATGGCCGTAGTTGACCTCGACGCCGTTGTTCCCCAGGTAGGTGGTCAGTTCCCGGGTGAGTGCGCCGAAGTCGACGTCGGTCCCTTCGGCTGCGCGGGTTGCGGCGATGCGCTGCTGGCGGTCGCGGCCCTTGACGATCAGCGGCGCCCATTTGGCGATCTGGCCGTGGTCCTCGGAGTATTCCATGCTGCGGAACAGCGTGTGGCCCTTGAGCGCCTCATACCGGGTCCGGAGGAATTTGGTGTTGTCCTCGCCGATGACAAAGCTCATGTGCGGGACGGTGTGGATGAAGCCCTGGGGCGATCCGATCAGGGAACGCTCCACGAGGTGGGACCAGAACTGCCGGGAGAGCTGAAACTGCTCGTTGATGAGCAAGGCCTTCGAAGGGTTAACGGAGCCGTCTTTGGCTGCGGGGGTGTAATTGAGCTCACAGAGGGCGGCATGGCCCGTTCCTGCGTTGTTCCACGGTCCGGAGCTTTCCAGTCCGGGTTCATCGAGCCGTTCGAAAAGGGAGATGCTCCAGTCCGGCTCAAGCTGCTTGATGAACGCACCCAGCGTGGCGCTCATGATGCCGCCGCCAATCAGGACGACGTCGGCATGTTGGGTCTTGGAAATGAAAGTCACAATCAGTCTCCGATAGCAGCGGCTCTGGCTGTCACAGAATATCCCCGCCCGGCCACATACTGAAATTGGCCGGGCCCGTCAAGGCTTTAGCTGGACCTTCGTGAAAACTTCGTTTAAGACAGGAGACGCCGGGTAGCTGAGCACGCGGTCAGACAAGGCAAGCGCCGAGATGGGGAAGGCAATTGGGACGGCAGGGATGGAGGCTGCGATCTGGGCGTTGATGGTGCGGTACTGGTCGTCGCGGTCTTTGCCATCGGGCATGCCGCGTGCGCGGTTGATCTTGGAGAAGACCTGCGGGTCCTGGTACCCGAACTCGCCGTTCTTCTCGCCGAACAGCGGGCCCAGGAAGTTGTCGGGATCCGCATAGGCTCCGTTCCAGCCGAGCAGGTGAAGGGCATGGTCGCCGGGTGACTGGACTTTTTGGAGGTACCCGTCGGACCAGTCCACCGGCACCGGCTTGATGTTCAGTCCGACGGCTACCAGCTGCCGGCTGATTTCGGCGTACACCTTCTCGGGCGTGGGGAGGTACGGCCGGGTGGCGTTGAGCGGGTAGTAGAACCTCAGCTCCTCACCCGCATAGCCGGCGTCGGAGAGATAGGTCTTGGCCTTGTCCGGGTCGTGGCCCAGTGTCGGAGCGCTGTTGTTGAAGCCACTGATTTTGGGCGGGACGAACTGGCTTGCCTGCGCTGTGTTGTCGATGAAGAACTTGCGGATCAGGAAGTCCTTGTCGATCGCCATTTCGATCGCCTGGCGGATCTTGTCTTTTTGCAGGAGCGGCAGGTCCTGGTTGATGCCCAGGTACATGACGGAGAAGGGGTCACGCTGGACAATCTGCTTGCCGCGCTTCACCAGCTGGTCGAAGTTTCCGACCGTGACGGCGTCATACCCGTCGATCTTGCCGTCCAGGAGGGCCTGGAGCCGCGTCTCGGGGTGGTCGTAGGTGAGGAAATTGATCGTGGCGATCTGGCCCCGGCTGCCCCAGTAGCTGTTGTTGCTGACCAGCGTGACGCCGGTGTCGCCCCAGGCGGACAGGCTGAACGGGCCCGTTCCCACGGGGTTGCTGGCGAAGGCGGACAACGGCTGGCCCCCGCGTGTCTTGTCCAGGACGTCGGCGGTGCCCTTGACGAGCGCTGTCGGGGAGGCGATGGCGAAGGCGGGAAGGGTCAGCGCCTGCAGGAAGGCGGTGAAGCGCTGGGTCAGATCGATGCGTACGGTATCCGGGGACAGGGCGGTGCAGCTCTTGAAGATCGACAGGGACGCCTCGTCGGAGTGGGCTTTGAACACGCCCTTGAAGGAGCTGCCCGGGGCCTGTTTCCTGAGCGCTTCAGAGAAGGTGAACCAGCGGTTGAAATTGGCGCACACGGCGTCAGCGTTGAAGGGGGTGCCGTCCTGGAAGGTGACGCCGCTGCGGAGGGTGAAGGTGTAGGTACGGCCTTCGTCGGATTCGCTCCATTCCGTGGCCAGCAGGGGAGTGGGCTTGCCGGTTGTCTGGTCCACCCCCACCAGGCCTTCGAGGATCTGCCGGGTGATGCGGTAGGTTTCCACGTCGTTGGAGAGGGCAGGGTCCAGTCCCAGGGGCTGGGACGCGGTGCCGAAGTTGAAGGTGGCCGTTGGTGTGGCTTCGGGGGGTGTTGTAGAGGGAGTTGTGGAGGTGGGCGAGGGTGCCGGGACTCCCGTGCAGGACGTTGCCGTCAACGCGAGGAGGACGGCGCCGGTCTTGATCACCGTTCGCCGCGATGTACTGCTGGGCACTCGTTTATCACCTCTTGGCTGCTGCCGGCACCGCTGACTGCGGACCGGGCCAAGTCTAGTTGACAGACCTTGGTGCTTCCGGGCTGATGCTCGCCAGCGGTTCGCGAATGCCGGTGCCGGGCCCGACGGACGTCCCGGCGCCACGAGCATCAGGCTGCGGCCCGGTCCAGAAACCGGTCCGCAGCCTGGTGCCGTTGGTGCATGCTTACTTGGGCATCAGCACCGAGTCGATCAGGTACACCGTGGCGTTGGCCGTGTGGACCCCGCCGCAGATGACGGTGGCGCCGTCAACCATGAGGGCGTCCTTGCTGCCCGTGACAGTCACGGAACCGCCCTGGACAGTGGTGTGGGTGCCCGCAATCTTGTCCGGAGTGATCTGGCCTGGGACCACGTGGTAAGTCAGGATCTTGCCCAGCAGGGCGTCGTCCGTCTTGAGGGTTTCGATGGTGGCGGCATCGATCTTGGCGAAAGCGTCATCCACTGGCGCGAAGACAGTGAATTCGCCGCTGTTCAAGGTATCCACGAGGTTGACCTTCGGATTCAGCTTGCCGGAAACAGCGGCCGTCAGCGTGGTCAGGATGGGGTTGTTGGAGGCTGCGACGGCGACAGGATCCAGCGCCATGCCCGTTACGGATCCCGCGCCGCTGGGAACCTTTGCCGCGTAGCCGGCGCACCCGGGACCGACCAGGTCGCGGGCAGGGTCCATCGCCGCAGCCGACGTTGCCGCTGGTGACGAGGCCATGCTGGATGCGGAAGGTGCCGCCGTGTTGGCCGACGGGTTCGGGGACGTGGCGGCGGTTCCACCGCAGGCGGTCAGGCTCAGCAGGGCTGCGGCTGCAACACCTGTAGCGGTGAAGGTTGTGCGCTTGAATGACTGCATTTCGGTTCTCCTTGTTAGTGCCGATTCAATGGCCCGCCGCGGTGCTGCTGCGGCAATCGCCTCTTCCGACTCGTAGGCACCTGCCTGGGCTGGTGTCTCAAGGGCTATTCGGGCGCTGCAGCGGCCCGGATGGGTTGAATCTCAAGGAGTTTTTGGGTGCCCGCATCCGCGGAAAGAAAAACACCCCGGTCCAAAGACCGGGGTGTAAACGGGTGATTCGAATCATGCGTAAAGGATGACCCGCCTCACCACAGTTGTGCGCAAGGGGGGACTTGAACCCCCACGCCCGAAGGCACAGGAACCTAAATCCTGCGTGTCTGCCAATTTCACCACTCGCGCGCGGCACCCATATCCAACTCCGTCCGACTACGCGAAAAGCGTACGACGGCGGATGCCAGTTTCCATTGTAGCGTCGGGCCGGGGGCTTCCCGTCAGCCCGACCTGCGATTACTTAGCAGGCTGCCGGTCAAGTTCCAGGTCACGGCGGAGTTTTGCCACGTGGCCGGTTGCCCGGACGTTGTACTGGGCCAATGCCACTTTGCCTTCCGGATCGACAACGATGGTGGAACGGATAAGTCCCTGGTATGTCCGGCCATAATTCTTCTTCTCGCCCCAGGCGCCGTACGCCTCCGCAACCGCATGGTCCTCGTCGGACAGCAGCGGGAAACTCAGACCCTCATTGGCGGCAAAGGCCGCCAGTTTTGCCACAGGGTCGGGAGAGATGCCCAGGACCTCGTACCCCGCAGACTGGAAGGACGCCAGGCTGTCACGGAAATCGCAGGCTTCCTTGGTGCAGCCGGGGGTGGAAGCAGCCGGGTAGAAATAGACGATGGTGCTGCGCCCGCGCCTGGAAGCCAGGCTGACGTCCTTGCCGGAGGAGTCCTTGAGGGTAAAGTCGGGCGCGTCGGCCCCCGTGGTGAGTCTGTCAGCCAATGTTTGTCTCCTTGTAGCGGGCCGGACACACCATTTTAGTAACAGCACCGGGCCGGTGCGAATCGGCACTTGGCTATACTGCTGATATGCCTGATATGGATCGCTGGCCCACGGGGCGCCTCTTGTCCACTGCGGCCCGTCTCGTTGAACACTCATGGAACGAAAAGCTGGGAGCCATTGGGCTGACCCATGCCGGTGTGATCGCCATTGAAGTTCTTGCGGCGCAGGGGCCCATGACCCAGGCACAACTGGCCCAGTATGTCCGCGTCCAGGCCCAGACCATGGGTAAAACCTTGAGCCGGTTGGAAAGCCATGGCCATATTGCCCGCGTCCGGAGCACATCCGATCGCCGCAGCCACGTTGTTTCGCTGACTGAACGCGGCAAAGAGGCAGCAGCCGCTGCCGTGGAGATGGAACGTTCGGTGCTTGCCGCTGCTTCCATCGACCCGGACGTACTTCGACAGGAACTCCAGGCTGTGGTCAGGGAGCTGGCGCACCAGTTCGCCTCGCCGGTCACCAGGGCCCTGGTAGACGAGGCACCATTGGCGTGAAGTCAGGCTCCACTGATTGCACGGAACGCTGAAGCGTAGCGGTCATTAGTGGATGGTGCGAGCTTGCCGCTGACGCGCAACAGGGTGGCACCCTTCAGGTAGTGCCATTCGGTCCCGAACACGGGGCTCGCCTTTTTCAGGACCTCCTGAATGTCAGCAGACCGTTCCCGGGCGTCAGCTGCGTTGGCGAACACCTCCACAACGGCGCCGGCATCGATTCCGGTCCTCCCTTCGGCGGCACCGGCGTCCGTGATCCAGGCAGCGGAGAGGTAGTGGCCCGGCCGGCCCAGCATCCTGCTAGTGTCCAGGTCTTCGGTAAGTGTTGTGACCGCTGTGATGGTCGGGACCCTGGCCTTCAGCTCAAACGCGATTTCGGTAGCGTCCACGGACGGTGCCGGAGCAGGTGTGGCGCTCGCGGTTGCGTAAGGTGCCGTGCCGGGAGCGGAAGAGGGTGCCGGGGGGATCACGGGCGAGCATGCAGTCAGCACAATCGCCGCTGCCCCAAGGCAAACAACGCGTGTACCCATAAACCTGATTCTAGGGGTCGAAAGACCTGGCCTGCCCCACCTGGGAAGCTGTCAGCCGAGGTGCACGGCAGTCCAGGAGACAGGCGGCAGGGTGATCCCGAGGAAGCCGTCCCGGACAGCTACGGTCTTGTTCTTCGTAAGGCCCACCCGGTCAGGCTGGTCGAGGGTGTTCTTCGCATACACGTCCGCATCGGACAGGGTCTGGGCGTCCAAGACTATGCTGCCCTTCAGGGCTGTCACATCTACCGTGACGTCGGCTTCTTCCGTTTGGGAGCGGTTGACCAGAAAGACGGCAGTGGTGCCGGTGGCGGCGTCGAACGTGGCAACGGCATCTATCAGCGGGACCTCACCGTAGACGTCGGTGGTATAGGCCTCGGCTTCCAGCCTGACGTCAAGGGCGTTCCCCTTGGCAAACCTGGACGTCAGGGCGAAGGGGAAGAACGTGGTCTGCCTCCAGGCGGGACCGCCGGGTTCGGTCATGATGGGGGCGATCACATTGACCAGCTGGGCAAGGGAGGCGGAGGTAACGCGGTCGGCGTGCTTGAGCAGTGAGATCAGCAGGTTGCCAACCACGACGGCGTCCGCGACCGAGTAGGCATCCTCCAGAAGGCGGGGAGCAGTGGGCCAGTTGTCGATTCCCGCGATTTTGTCCACCTTCTCGAACCGCTCGTTGTACCAGACGTTCCACTCGTCAAAGGAGACGTTTATGGTTTTTGTGCTGCCGTTGACGGCCTTGACGTGGTCCGCCGTCGCAACCACTGATTCGATGAACCGGTCCATGTTGGATGCGGAGGCCAGGAAGGAGGCCAGGTCCCCGTTCTTCTCCTCGTAGTAGGCGTGGCAGGAAATGTAGTCCACGTCGTCGTACGTGTGGGTCAGGACCACCCGCTCCCATTCCCCGAAGGTGGGCATCTGTGCGTTGGAGGAGCCGCAGACCACCAGTTCGACAGACGGGTCAAGCTGCCTCATGGCCTTTGCCGTTTGGGAGGCGAGTTTGCCGTAATCCTCGGCGGAGCGGTGCCCCAGCTGCCAGGGGCCGTCCATTTCGTTACCGAGGCACCACATTTTGATGCGGAATGGCTCGTCACGGCCATTTGCTACTCGTCGCTCGGACAGGTCTGTTCCAGAACGGATGTTTGTATATTCCAGAAGGTCGAGGGCTTCCTCGGTGCCCCGCGTGCCGAGGTTCACAGCGAGCATTAGCTCGCTGCCTACTTTCTCCAGCCAGGAGCTGAATTCGTGCAGGCCCACTTCGTTTGACTCAGTGGAGTGCCAGGCCAGGTCCAGCCGACGGGGGCGCTGGTCCCGTGGACCTACGCTGTCCTCCCAGCGGAAGCCGGAGACGAAGTTTCCTCCGGGGTAGCGGATGGCAGAAACGCCCAGTTCCCTGACGAGCTCGATAACGTCCGTGCGGAATCCGGAGGCGTCTGCATTGGGGTGGCCGGGTTCGTAGATGCCGTCGTAGACGCAGCGGCCCAGGTGTTCGATGAATGAGCCAAACAGGCGCGGATTGACGGGGCCGATGGAGAATTGCGGGTCGATGGTAAGGCGCGCGGAAACCATGGTGGTCCTTTAGGTAAGGGGCGGGTCGCTTGTCGGTGTCGTGCGTGTCGACGACGTACTATTTGAGGCTTCCGAGGGACAGGCCACCCTGCCAGTACTTTTGCAGGGTCAGGAATGCCACGACCAGGGGGATGATGGAGACGAAGGAGCCGACGATGATAAGGCTCCACAGTGAATGGCCACCGCCGTTGTTTGATGACGCCAGCTGAGACCAGAGGCCGATGCCGACGGTAAGCGGGTAGAGCTTTGCCGTGGACAGCATGGCCAGCGGCAGGAAGTAGTTGTTCCAGGTCCCGACGACGGATAGCAGCAGAACGGTGACGAGTGCAGGCCGGAGCAGGGGCAGGGCCACCTGGAAGAAGGTGCGCAGCTCGCCGGCGCCGTCCACCCTGGCCGCATCCAGCAGCTCGTCCGGTACGGCGTCAGCGGTGTAGACACGCATGAGGTAGACGCCGAAGGGGCTCAGCAGCGATGGCAGGATAACGGCCCAGACGGTGTCGGTCAGCTTGAGGTTGGAGAGCAGGATGAACGTGGGGATGACCAGGGCAGTCATGGGAACCATGACCGCGCCGAGGAGCAGGGCGAAGGTCAGGTCCCGTCCCGGAAACTTGTATTTGGCGAAGCCGTACCCGGCCAGGACCGAGATCGCGGTGGCACCAAGGCCGCCGCTAACGGCATAGAGCAGTGAATTGCCTAGCCACCGCAAGTACTCCCCGCCGTTGTAGGTGAATAGGTCTTGGAGGTTGGCCACCAGGTTGAAGTTCTTGTCGAACCACATGGCGCCTGAGGAACCGGCAAAAAGCCCCTCAGCGTCCTTCGTGCTGGCCACGAAGAGCCACCAAATCGGAACCAGGAAATACAGCACCAGGACGCCCAGAAAGATGTGCGCCACGAGATTTCGACGCGGCTTTGGCCGTCTGGCGGGGGAGGCGAGGGGGGAACGGACGGTGGCGGGGGCAGAGGTCGTGGCTGCGCTCATGAGAGGGTGCTCCCTTTTTTCCGGGTGGCGAACATGAAGATATACACGGCGATGAAGACGACAATGCCGAGGGAAAAGGAAATGGCGGACGCATAGTTGAACTGGGCGTAGCCGAAGGCCAGGTTGAACGCGTAGATGTTCGGTGTGAAGTCCGGGGTGATGCTGCCGTTGGCGACCGGGCCCAGGATTTGTGGCTCCGAGAAGAACTGGAGGGTTCCGATCAGGGCAAATATCAGGATCAGCACCAGCGCAGAGGACACCAGGGGGACCTTGATTCGGAAGGCAACCTGGCGGGTGGAGGCTCCGTCGATTTTTGCTGCCTCGTAAAGGGAAGGGTCAATTCCCTGGAGTGCCGCATAGATGATGATCATGTAGTAGCCGGCCCACTGCCAGGTCACCACGTTCAGCAGCCCGTAGAAGACGTTGTCCTGGCTAAGAAGGAAGGGTGCTGAAGCATGGAAGAGGGAGAATAGCTGCTGCAGCGGCCCGAATGACGGGCTGTAGAGGAATCCCCACATGAGGGCACCTATGACTGCCGGCACCGCGTAGGGAAGGAAGATCATTAGCCGCGAGAACTTGGCGAGTTTGGTGGTCAGGTGGTCCAGGACCAGGGCGGCAGCCAAGGAAACCGCCATTTGTACCGGTATGAGAACCAAGGAAAAGCGGACGACGAACCAGACCCCGCTAAGGAACTGCGGGTCGGTGAATGCGTGCGCATAATTCTCCAGCCCGCTGAACCGGGTACCTGTCGCCAGGCCCTTTGTGAAAAGGCTCAGGTAAAGGGCATAACCCAGGGGGGCGAGGAGGAAGGCGACGAAGACCAGCGCGAAGGGGGCGATGAAGAGCCAACCCATCCGTGCCCGTCGTGACGCCATTGTCTTGTTGCGGGAACCCCTGCCTTCATTGCGTGCTGAGCGGCCCCGCACTTCCGGTGGAGCGTCTTGCGGCAAGGGTGTCACCGTTGACCCGTGAACTGCCATGATCTGTCCTGCGTCTTTCTGTCGGTCGATCCGGCCCTGCTCCGCCAACGCCTGGCAGGCGGAGCAGGGCCGGGCTGCTACTTGACTGTGAACCCCTGGCTCTTTGCGTAAGTCACCATGGTGTTCTGCAGCTCGGTGGCCGCCTGCTCTCCGCTGACTTCGCCTGAGTTGATCTTGACGGTCTCGGCTTGCAGCTGGGCGTAGTAGTAGACACTGAACGGGCTGTAGTTGAAGCCGTGGTAGGCGTTCTCGGCCGGAATGTAGATGTCCTTGTTGGCCGTTTGACCGTTGAAGAAGTCGACTTTGTTATTGATGAAGGCGTCCGACTTCAGCACATTCTGGTTGAGTGGAAAGATGGTCTGTGTTTTCCAGCCATCCGTGAGCGACGCATCGTCGGCGTAGAGGCCCTTGGCGACTTCGGCAGCCAGCTTCTTGTCGCTTGCCTGCGAGGTGACTGCGAAGGTTGAGCCGCCCCAGTTCACCGAGACGGGGTTGGCGGGATCCCACTGGGGGAGAGGCGCGACGGCGAATGTGCCCTTCTCCTGCCCCTTGCCGACTCCGGAGCCGGTCAGGTATCCCGGGGCCCACGCTGCGGAAATGTACGTGGCGTACTTACCGCCGACCATGCCGGAGATGTAGTCGGTGTTGAACTGGTCCTGAGTGTCGACCAGGCCCTTCTTCACCAGGCCGGCCCAGTAGTTCAACACGTCCTTCGCCGGCTGGCTGTCAAGGTTGATGGAAATGTTCTTTTGGTCCGCCAGGTCGTATGTAAAGGGAACGGCACCTTTTTGTGCCATCAGTGCGGTCAAAGCGGCGGGAACGTTGCTGCCAAGGTCACCAAAGGCCGGTCCGCCGGCGTCCTTGACCTTCTGGGCCGCCGTCTCATATTCGGCCCACGTCGTGGGCGGCTGAATGCCGTACTTGTCGAGCACGTCCTTGCGGTAAATCATTGCCATCGGGCCGCCGTCGACCGGTATGGCGTAGACGGAGTCCCCCTGGGAGACGTCCTTCCAGGAGCCCTCGCTGAAGTTCTTCTTCACGTCGCCCGCGCCGAACGCGCTCAGGTCGACCAGTGCGTTCTGCAGTTCGAATCCCGTTAGCTGGTCCGCCTCGAGCATGATCACATCGGGTGCACCCTTGCCGGCCTGGATGGCGGTCTGGAACTTGGCATACTCGGGGGCTCCCTGGCCGGCCACAGTCCAGCAGACCTGCACGTCGGTGTGCGCGTTGTTGAAATTGTCCACAACCGTGGCCATGTTCGGGTACCACGCCCAAACTGAGACTTTCGGTGCATCGGCGTGGACGATCTTGTTTGTGCAATTGGTCGTGCCAGCGCCTTCGGAAGCGGCATCTCCTCCGGAGCAGGCCGAGAGGCTCGAAGCCAGGGCGACCGTCGACAATGCGGCCGCGATTGTTTTCTTGTTCACGTGGGTCCCTTCGGTGCTGCATTTACTGGACGTCATCGTCTGAAGCGAGTCTCCGCACCTGCCTGTCCAAAGGCGTGCTTGGACTGCCTGTTTAGGGGCTTTTGGTAGGATGTAGAGGAGGCTGCTCACTCATTTACATCGATGTATGTAATCGATGTAAACCATACTGATGGCAGGGCGTTGGCAAGTCAAGAGTTATTTTTAGGGTTGTTTCAGACGGCCCGAGCAGAGGATCCTCGGGGAATAATCCGGAAGGAGGATTCAAACTCCCGGGGTGGAATGTTTGCCCCTTCTCCATCGATCCGCTCCAAAAGCATCCGCACGGCGGTCTCAGCAATTTCCTGGCGTCCTGGGTCCACAGTGGAGAGTGCGGGCAGCGAGTATCGCGTCTCGTCAATATCATCGAATCCGATGATGGCCACGTCGTCGGGAATCTTAAGGCCGGCATCCTGCATGACGCTCATGGCGCCGAGGGCGATCGAATCGTTAAAGGCCACCACGCCGTCAAAGGTGAGTCCCGACGCCAACACCCGCCGCATTGCCTGGGCTCCGTCAGATCTATGCCAGGCCTGGACATCGATGATCAGTTCCTCCCGGTAAGGTACTGCTGCGCGCTTCAACGCCCGGCGATACCCCTCAAGTCGCAGCCCGGCCGAGCCAATCACCTCGCCGGAGTGGGCTCCAAAGGCGAGGGGTTCTGTGCACCCGAGTTCAAGCAGATGTTCGGTTGCTGCTTGGGACGCCTCGATGTTCTGCATGGTTACGTGGTCTGCCGGGCCGTTGAAGATGCGTTCACCGAGCAACACGACAGGTGTCGGGATATCAATTAGTCCGGCGTCCTCCTGCCCAAGACCGAGCACGCTGTAGAGGATGCCGTCCACCATCCTCATCCGCGGTCCATGAAGGATTTGGAGCTCGCGTTCCCGCTCCCCGCCGCTTTGCTCGATGATGACCGCCTGCCCCCTCTGGGTGGCGGCAGTCATGACAGCGTCTGCGAGCTCGGCGAAGTATGCGTTTTTGAGGTCCGGGATGATGAGGCTGATCACGCCCGTCCGGCCGGAGCGGAGCCCCCGCGCCGAAAGGTTGGGTTGGTAGCCAAGGTCATCGATGGCCGACAGGACCCGGCTGCGTGTCTCCGCCTTGATGTTCGGGTGATCGTTGATCACATTGGACACCGTCTTGATTGACACGGCTGCCAGCTGGGCCACGTCACGCATCGTGATCGCCATTTCGTCCTCTCGTAAAGGCAGATAGCCGCCTCTCCTACAGAGATTACATCGTTGGAACCGAAGCTGGGCAGGCGGCCAAGTTGCTATGGGATAAACATCGGACCGAGGTGATAGGTGTCGCTGATCCCGACTCAGCCGGCAAATTCCTGCGGCAACCGATGAGTGAGGGCAATCATGGTCGCGGCGTGGCCGCCAGTTCCCAGCACCCCAAGGGAGTCCGGCATGACTTCCCGGCGCCGGAAGCGGCATTTCCGGTTGGCAGAATCTCAGTCCAATTGCCGCATCACGGGGGGCAGGTCCGGAGTGCGGACAAAGTGAAACCCCGCCTTCATGGCCTCTGGCCAGAAGACGGGGTTTCCGTGGTGCACCCCCCGGGACTTGAACCCGGAACCCATTGATTAAGAGTCAATTGCTCTGCCAATTGAGCTAGAGGTGCATCGTGTTTTTGATCTCCCGGGGCCTTTTTTCTTTCCCCGTTGATCTCCGCAACGACATGAAACTCTACACGAAGTTTCAGCCCAAGTGAAATCGACACCGAGCCGCAGCCGCGGCTTCATCGGGGAGGCGCCAGGACCACTACAAAATCAGGATTTTGGTTGTTGGTGAGCAGCCAGAATCCACCGTCCGGGGTCCTTACGACGTCGCGGATACGGCCGTACTCCTGTGTGAAATAGGCCACAGGCGTTCCCGCATTTTCGCCGTCCAGGGGGACCGTCCACAGCCGCTGGCCGCGAAGGGCCCCGAGATAGGCAGTGGATCCTGCGATTTCGAGTCCGCTGGGTGAGGAATCCGCCGTCGAGGGCCACACAACCTCCGCGTCCCGGAAGCCTTCACGATGAGGGGCGCCCGTCACCGCAGGCCAGCCGTAGTTGCTGCCCGGAAGGATCAGATTGAGCTCGTCGTTGACGTCGGGCCCGAATTCAGAGGCCCAGAACCTGCCTGCACTGTCCCATGCCAGCCCCTGCACATTCCGGTGCCCAATGCTGTAAACGGCGTTGCCATACGGATTCCCGGGGGCAGGCTTCCCGTCAGGCGTCAGCCGCAGGATCTTCCCACCCAGGGCATTGGGATCCTGCGGCTGTTCACGGCGCTGCGAGTCGCCCGTGCCCACGTACAGGAAGCCGTCCGGGCCGAACCTGATCCTGCCGCCGTTGTGCGTGGAGGCTTTCGGGATTCCAGTAAAGATGACGTCAGGGTCCCCGAACGATAAGGAACCTTCGGTCTTTTCCTCGAGCTTCACCCGGGCAATCCGGTTGTCCCCGGCGGCGGTGAAATACAGGTAGAGGTATCTATCGGCGGCGAAGCCGGGGGAGAGGGCAAGTCCGAGCAGTCCCCCCTCCCCGGCCGGCACGACGCCGGGGACCTGGCCGATGGTGGTTGCCTTGCCGTCCCGGACGGCCTTTAGCCGGGCCGAGGCCCGTTCCGAGATGACCGCTGTCCCGTCCGGCAGGAAGACAGCCGACCAGGGAATCTCCAGTTCCAGGTCCAGCTGGCCTACCACCTGGGGCTGTGCGCTGCCTCCCGGGCTGGTGCCCGTGCCCGTGCTGGTGCTGCTGCCGGTCGGCGGTCCGCTTCCGTCACCCGTGCAGCCCGACAGCAGCAGGGCAAGGCACGCTGCCCAGGCGGCTGCATGCCTGCGGGCAGACGAGGAATTAGGACCGGTTCCGCCTCGGCGCCCGGAACCCTGCGGCCTCCGCATGTGCCGCCGATTCAAACCAGACTTCAGCCCTGGTCTGCTCATAGTCCGGGTGCCCCTCCTCGTAATAGACCATCGACCCGGCGTCCCCTTTGACCGTGTAGTCCGCCGGTCCGCTGCCGTCGGGGGCCGGGGAGGCAGAACCCTGGCCATACGGCTCGTCTGCGGCGAGGTGGCCAGCCGGCACGGCACCTGTCCCGTAGTCTGCAGCGGCCCCTGCCGGTTCCTCCATGTGGGTTCCGGCCGTTTCAACCGCCTCCGAGGACCGAGTCCGGTCGGCCGTCTCAGTTTCCGGCGCGTTGTCCGGAATTTCGGGCAGTGCCGTGGCGTCGGCAGGAACCTCGGTCTGAGCCGCTGCGGGCTGCGTCACTACCGGATCCTGACCGGCGCTCTCCTCTGCCGCATTTTCGCCGGCGGCTGTTTCAGCGCCGGGCAGCGTCGGCGTATGCGGGCCGGTGTATTCGTCGTGATGGACGGGAGACGGCTGGGCCGGGGACCTGTCGGTTGTTCCCGTGTTCCCGTCCACCTGCTGCTTCTCCGCAGGTGGCGCTGCGGGGGACCCGCCGGCCTCGGACCACTGGGTCTCCCACTCGGCCGCTTCTTCCTGCCTGCTGGAATCCTCCTCAAGCCGGGGGGCTTCCGGCGTTGCCAGGTCCTCCTCGCCGGGACGGGATATTGGCGCGGCGGCCGGGGCCCCTTCGGGGGCGCCGACGTCGGCGCCCGCAGGCTGGGCGGCCTCCCCGGTTTCCAACTCGGTCGTTTCCGCGTCCGCCTTTTCCAAGCCCGTCGTTTCCATGTCCGTGGTAGCAGCTGATACGCCCGGCTCATCATCCGCAGTCGTCGGAGGGACCGGCTCGGCGGGCCGTCCGAATCCTGCCGCACTGGGGATACCGGCGGTGGCTGCCGCGTCGGCGGAAGCTGCCGCGCTTCCGCCTGCGAGGGCACCCTCTGCCCGGATCGCCTCGCCCGGGGCCGAAGAACGGGCCTGATCCTTGCCGCCGGAACCGCTGTTCGTGGCAGAACTGCTGCGGTTCAGCAGCCACCAGACGACGCCGACTATCAGCACGATGACGATGATCCAGAAGACAAAATCCATAACAGAGCCCTTCGGTCCGGATGGCAAGGTTGCCTCCCTGACGGTACGTCCGCGCGAACACGGATGTCTAGGTTTCAGCACGTCAGGACGTGGCCGGGGCCCACAGGGCCTACCGATGGAGGCGGCCCGGAGTGATGGGGCGCACGTCCAATCCGGACAGACAGTATGGATTCTCAATATCTGAGACGAGAGTCCACTACTTGATCGAAATATTCCCGGAATTGCGCTTAACGGGCGCTTCAGGGTCGTTGGCCCCCTGATCGGAGCCATAGACTTTGACCCATGAGTGAGGACACCCTGATCGCGACCGACAATAAGCCTGACATCAAGCCCCGGAGCCGGGTCGTCACTGACGGAATCCACGCCGCGCCGGCCCGTGGCATGTTCCGCGCCGTAGGAATGGGCGATGACGACTTCGCAAAGCCCCAAATCGGCGTCGCGAGTTCCTGGAACGAAATTACTCCCTGCAACCTCTCCCTCAACCGGCTCGCGCAGGGCGCCAAGGAAGGCGTTCACGCGGGCGGCGGCTTTCCCATGCAGTTCGGCACCATCTCGGTCTCCGACGGCATTTCCATGGGCCATGAGGGCATGCACTTCTCCCTGGTTTCCCGTGAGGTCATCGCCGACTCCGTCGAAACCGTCATGCAGGCCGAGCGGATCGACGGTTCAGTGCTCTTGGCCGGCTGTGACAAGTCCCTCCCGGGCATGCTGATGGCAGCAGCCCGCCTCGACCTCGCCAGCGTCTTCCTGTACGCCGGCTCCATCATGCCCGGCTGGGTCAAGCTTGAGGACGGCTCCGAAAAGGAAGTCACCCTGATTGATGCGTTCGAGGCCGTTGGTGCGTGCGCCGCCGGCAAGATGAGCCTCGGGGACCTGGAACGCATTGAAAAGGCCATCTGCCCCGGCGAAGGCGCCTGCGGCGGGATGTACACGGCCAACACCATGGCCTGCATCGGCGAAGCCCTGGGCATGTCCCTTCCGGGCTCCGCCGCGCCGCCCTCGGCAGACCGCCGTCGTGATGACTTTGCCCGCAAGTCCGGCGAGGCTGTGGTGAACCTGCTCCGGCTTGGTATCACGGCACGGGACATCATGACCAAGAAGGCGTTCGAGAACGCCATCGCCGTGACAATGGCATTCGGCGGCTCCACCAACGCCGTTCTGCACCTGCTGGCCATTGCCCGCGAAGCCGAAGTGGAGCTGACGCTCGACGACTTCAACCGCATCGGTGACAAGATCCCGCACCTCGGTGACCTCAAGCCGTTTGGCCGCTACGTCATGACGGACGTGGACAAGATCGGCGGCGTGCCGGTCATCATGAAGGCACTGCTCGACGCCGGGTTGCTGCACGGCGACTGCCTCACCGTTACCGGCAAGACCCTCGCCGAAAACCTTGCGTCCATCAACCCGCCGGACCTTGACGGCAAGATCCTGCGGGCCCTGGACAATCCGATCCACAAGACCGGTGGCATCACCATCCTGCACGGCTCCATGGCCCCTGAAGGTGCCGTCGTGAAGAGCGCCGGCTTCGATGCCGATGTCTTCGAAGGTACTGCCCGCGTGTTCGAGCGCGAGCAGGGCGCCCTCGATGCCCTGGACAAGGGTGAAATCCATGCCGGTGACGTGGTGGTCATCCGCTACGAAGGCCCCAAGGGCGGCCCCGGCATGCGCGAGATGCTGGCCATCACCGGCGCCATCAAGGGTGCCGGGCTGGGCAAGGACGTCCTGCTCCTGACCGACGGCCGCTTCTCCGGCGGAACCACCGGCCTGTGCATCGGCCACGTGGCCCCGGAAGCTGTCGACGGCGGCCCCATCGCCTTCGTCAAGGACGGCGACCGGATCCGCGTGGACATTGCCGCCCGCAGCTTTGACCTGCTGGTCGACGAGGCGGAACTGGAGTCCCGTAAGGTCGGCTGGGAGCCGCTGCCGGCGAAATTCACCAAGGGTGTCCTCGCCAAGTACGCCAAACTGGTGCACAGCGCCTCCACTGGCGCATACTGCGGGTAGCAGGCCCTGCGAGCCCAACTAGGTAGCAGCAGGTGTCGTTTTGAGCGCTCATAACGACATCTGCTGCTACTCAGTTGGGGGAGGCATTCAGTTAGTGGACAATGAAGTCCACATGGTGAGATGCGGTAAGGTCACATTGACACGTATCTTGCTGAGAGGGAAAACTGAACGCATGATCGCATTCGTTACCAGCTGCGCCGCTGCAGATGCAGTAGTCGTCCTTACCAGGCGCGTGGCTAAATAGCCCGACTGGTAACGAACCGTCACGCGCAAACCCCTCGAAGAGCCGCCAGGCTGAGGGGTTTTTTTATTTCCCCGCAGTTTCCACGAACACAGATGATCCACAAGGAAGAGTCCGATGAGCAAAGGATCGCCGATCAGCCCCTCGCTGATGGCTACAAAGTCCGCTGGAGCCCCCAAGGCTCCGGAACGCGCCGACCGACCGGCTGACACTGCCGCCGTCGTCGCCGATCTTGCCGCTGTCTCTCCTGTCCTCGGGCCGAACACTGTTGTACCCCCAACGGTGATGACCGGCTCGGAAGCTATTGTCCGCTCGCTCGAAGAACTCGGCGTGGACGATATTTTTGGTTTGCCCGGTGGCGCGATCCTGCCTACCTACGACCCCTTGATGGCTTCAAGAATGAATCACGTGCTGGTCCGTCACGAACAGGGAGCCGGCCACGCCGCGCAAGGCTATGCAATGGTTACCGGCCGGGTTGGTGTCTGTATCGCCACCTCCGGTCCCGGTGCCACCAACCTCGTCACTGCCATCATGGATGCACACATGGATTCCGTCCCGCTGGTGGCCATCACAGGCCAGGTATCCAGCGGCGTGATCGGCACCGACGCGTTCCAGGAAGCGGACATCGTCGGTATCACCATGCCGATCACCAAGCATTCCTTCCTGGTGACCGACCCCAACGACATCCCGCACGTGATGGCCGAAGCCTTCCACCTGGCATCCACTGGCCGCCCCGGCCCGGTGCTGGTGGACATCGCCAAGGATGCCCAGCAGGGCGAGATGACCTTCGCCTGGCCGCCCAAGATCGACCTTCCCGGCTACCGTCCCGTGACGCGCGGGCACAACAAGCAGGTCCGCGAAGCAGCCAAGCTCATCGCGGCCGCCAGCAAGCCGGTACTGTACGTGGGCGGCGGCGTAGTGAAAGCGCATGCCTCCGCGGAACTCCGCGAGTTGGCTGAGCTGACCGGAGCTCCGGTGGTCACCACCCTGATGGCGCGCGGCGTTTTCCCGGACTCGCACCCGCAGCACGTGGGCATGCCGGGAATGCACGGCACGGTATCAGCTGTTACCGCCCTGCAGCAGTCCGACCTGCTCATTACGCTCGGGGCTCGCTTCGATGACCGCGTGACCGGAATCCTGAAGACCTTCGCCCCGCTGGCCAAGGTCATCCATGCCGACATCGACCCCGCGGAAATCTCGAAGAACCGCACAGCCGATGTGCCCATCGTAGGATCAGTCAAGGAAATCATTCCCGAGCTGACGGAGGCAGTCCGTGCCCAGTTCGAGTCCTCCGGCACCCCGGAACTCACCACCTGGTGGGCCTTCCTGAATAATCTCAAGGAAACCTATCCGCTGGGCTGGACCGAACCCGACGACGGCCTCAGCGCCCCGCAGCGCGTCATCGAACGGATCGGCGCCCTGACCGGACCCGAGGGAATCTACGTCGCGGGCGTGGGACAGCACCAGATGTGGGCCGCCCAGTTCATCAAGTACGAGCGGCCCCACGCCTGGCTCAACTCCGGCGGCGCCGGCACCATGGGCTACGCCGTACCGGCCGCCATGGGCGCCAAGGTAGGGGATCCTGACCGGGTGGTCTGGGCGATCGACGGCGACGGCTGCTTCCAGATGACCAACCAGGAACTGGCCACCTGCGCCATCAACAAGATTCCCATCAAGGTTGCCATCATCAACAACTCGTCGCTGGGCATGGTCCGCCAGTGGCAGACGCTCTTCTATGAAGGCCGTTACTCCAACACCGACCTGAACACCGGCCACGACACCGTCCGCATCCCGGACTTCGTGAAGCTGGCGGACGCCTACGGCTGCGCGTCCTTCCGTTGCGAACGCGACGAGGACATTGACGCCACCATCCAGAAAGCCCTGGAGATCAACGACCGACCCGTGGTCATTGACTTTGTGGTGAGCCCCAACTCCATGGTGTGGCCGATGGTGCCCGCCGGCGTGAGCAACGACCAGATCCAGGTTGCCCGCAACATGACCCCGGAATGGGAAGAGGAGGACTGATCATGAGCCGCCACACGCTGTCCGTTCTGGTCGAAGACAAACCTGGTGTACTGACCCGCGTCGCGAGCCTTTTCGCGCGCCGTGCCTTTAACATCAATTCCCTGGCCGTCGGGCCGACCGAGGTTCCGGGCATGTCCCGGATGACCGTCGTCGTCGACGCCGACGGTGACCTTATTGAACAGGTCACCAAGCAGCTCAACAAGCTCGTCAACGTCATCAAGATCGTTGAGCTGACCTCCGAATCTTCCGTGCAGCGAGACCACATCCTGGTCAAGGTACGTGCGGATGCCGCAACTCGTCTGCAGGTGACCCAGGCTGCAGACCTGTTCCGCGCTTCAGTGGTTGACGTCTCCACAGACTCAGTAGTCATTGAAGCAACAGGCCACCCCGAAAAGCTCACCGCGCTGCTCTCAGTGCTCGAGCCCTTCGGCATCCGCGAAATTGTGCAGTCCGGCACTTTGGCCGTTGGACGGGGATCCCGCTCCATGAGTGACAGGGCCTTGCGTTCAGCCTGAGGTCCCGCCCCAGGAGCCGATGCCCGTGCAGTACCGCAACACCACAAACTATTTACACCCAGAGAATCCACTCAAAAGGAGACACCCAAAGTGACTGAAATGTTTTACGACGACGACGCCGACCTGTCGATCATCCAGGGCCGCACCGTTGCCGTCATCGGTTACGGATCCCAGGGCCACGCCCACGCCCTGAGCCTGCGCGATTCCGGCGTCGACGTCCGCGTCGGCCTCAAGGAGGGCTCCAAGTCCCGCGCCAAGGCCGAGGCTGAGGGCCTGCGCGTCCTGAACGTTGCCGACGCCGTCGCCGAAGCGGACCTCATCATGGTCCTCACCCCGGACCAGGTCCAGCGCCACGTCTACGCCGAGGACATCGCACCGAACCTGCAGGCCGGTGACGCCCTCTTCTTCGGCCACGGCTTCAACATCCGCTACGGCTACATCAAGCCGCCGGCCGACGTCGACGTTGCGCTGGTCGCTCCGAAGGGCCCGGGCCACATCGTTCGCCGCGAATTCGAAGCAGGCCGTGGCGTTCCCGACCTGATCGCCGTGGAGCAGAACGCTTCCGGCAAGGCCAAGGAACTGGCCCTGTCCTACGCCAAGGCAATCGGCGGCACCCGTGCGGGCGTCATCGAGACCACCTTCACCGAAGAGACCGAGACGGACCTCTTCGGCGAGCAGGCTGTTCTCTGCGGCGGCGCGTCACAGCTCATCCAGTACGGCTTCGAAACCCTCACCGAGGCCGGCTACAAGCCCGAGGTGGCCTACTTCGAGGTGCTGCACGAGCTCAAGCTCATCGTTGACCTCATGGTCGAGGGCGGCATCGCCAAGCAGCGCTGGAGCGTCTCCGATACTGCTGAGTACGGCGACTACGTCTCCGGCCCCCGCGTCATCACCCCTGACGTGAAGGAAAACATGAAGGCTGTCCTGGCCGACATCCAGAGCGGTGCCTTCGCCAAGCGGTTCATCGATGACCAGGACGCCGGAGCACCGGAGTTCGCAGCGCTGCGCAAGAAGGGTGAGGACCACCCTATCGAGGCCACCGGCCGCGAACTGCGCAAGCTCTTCTCCTGGATCAAGACCAACGATGACTACACCGAGGGCTCCGTAGCCCGCTAGGTCACGCTTTTCGCCTAGCCGGGTACCGGAAAATGGCCGGGTTCACACTTCACAATGTGGGCCCGGCCTTTCCGTCGGCCTAGACTTGTTATATCCCCCCAGGACTGCAACGCAGAGGATCAGCCGTGTCAAAACCCGTAGTACTGCTCGCCGAAGAACTTTCGCCCGCCACTGTCGAGGCCCTCGGCCCGGACTTTGAAATCCGCCAGACCGACGGTGCCGACCGTTCCCAGCTGCTGTCTGCGATCGTCGACGTCGACGCGATCCTGGTCCGTTCCGCCACACAGGTTGACGCCGAAGCCATTGCCGCGGCCAAGAACCTCAAAGTCATCGCCCGCGCAGGCGTTGGACTGGACAACGTGGACATCAAGGCCGCGACCCAGGCCGGCGTCATGGTGGTCAATGCCCCGACGTCGAACATCGTCTCTGCCGCAGAACTCACGGTCGGGCATATCCTCAGCCTGGCGCGCCACATCCCGCAGGCCAGCGCGGCGCTGAAAAACGGTGAGTGGAAGCGTTCCAAGTACACCGGAATCGAACTCTTTGAGAAGAAGATCGGCATCATCGGCCTGGGCCGCATCGGCGCCCTGGTGGCCGCACGCCTCCAGGGTTTCGAAACCGAGATCCTCGCGTACGACCCCTACATCACGTCCGCCCGCGCCGCGCAGCTCGGCGTCAGACTCGTCACCCTGGATGAACTGCTGAGCCAGGCTGACTTCGTCACCATCCACATGCCCAAGACCCCGGAGACCGTGGGCATGCTCGGCGCTGACGCCTTCACCAAGATGAAGTCCACTGCCTACGTGGTCAACGTCGCCCGTGGCGGCCTGGTGGACGAGGAAGCCCTCTACGCCGCCCTGCAGGACCGCCAGATCGCCGGTGCCGCCGTCGACGTCTTCGTCAAGGAGCCCAGCACGGACCTGCCCTTCTTCGCCCTGGACAACGTCGTGGTGACCCCGCACCTGGGTGCCTCCACCGACGAGGCGCAGGAGAAGGCAGGCGTCTCGGTCGCCAAGTCGGTGCGCCTGGCGCTGGCGGGTGAACTCGTCCCCGACGCCGTCAACGTCGCCGGCGGCGTGATTGCCCCGGACGTCCGCCCGGGCATCCCGCTGATCGAAAAGCTGGGACGCATCTTCACGGCCTTGACCCACGCGTCCCTGACCCAGATTGACGTTGAAGTGGCAGGGGAGATCGCAGCCCTGGACGTCAAGGTCCTGGAACTTGCCGCCCTGAAGGGTATCTTCGCCGATGTGGTCACCGAGCAGGTCTCCTACGTCAACGCCCCCGTCATTGCCGAACAGCGCGGCATCAACACCCGCCTGATCACGACGCCGGAGGCCGAGGACTACCGCAACGTCCTGACCATCCGGGGTGCTTTGAGCGACGGTTCGCAGATCTCCGTGGCGGGCACCCTGACCGGTCCCAAGCAGGTGGAGAAGCTGGTTGGCCTCAACGGGTACGACGTCGAGATCCCCATCAGCGAGCACCTCGTCGTGGTCGCCTACGCCGACCGTCCAGGCGTGATCGGCACGATCGGGCACATCCTTGGCATGAACAACATCAACATCGCGGGCATGCAGGTGGCGCGCCAGGCCGAGGGCGGGCAGGTGCTGGCGCTGCTGACCATCGACAGCTCGGTTCCCCAGCAGGTCCTGGACGCCATCAAAGCCGGTATCGGTGCGGAAATGGTCCGCGAAGTGGACCTCGAAGACTAGCCAAATCCGCACACTGTGAATCACGGGGGGCAGTGAATTCGCGTGACTGTGAGTTACGCGTGACCGCGTCTTAACGTCGGCCACGTATGATTGGCCGGTCTGCTTACAATGGCTTGGTCCTGATTCAGGAACACAGCCGGCAGGCCGGCCAATACTTTTTGCACACCTGGCAGGAAATCCTCCATGCCTACCGCCCGCGGGGTGCGGTGTGCGCACGCCATCAAGGTTTCAGGGAGCCCAATGAACGCCGTCCAGAGGTTCATCAGAAGCAAAGTGCTGCTGCTGACCGCGGCCATCTTGATCACAGCCATGTGCTTGTCGGTCCTCGTCCAGGGCCAGTCGCAGGCCGCGCTCGACCGGACGGTGGATGAGAATTCACGCGGTTTGTACGATGTCCTGGTGCAGGCCAAGGCAGGCTCCGGGGCACTCATGCAGCCGGATATAGCCACCGGCAGCGGCGGGATCAGCTTTGACCAGCTGGACGCCATCAGGAAGCTCGCCGGGACGTCCGTGGCTGCGCCGATCAGCCTCGTGTCCCGGGTGACGCAGAACCTGGAGGCCCCCCGCCTGGACGCCATGGATTACCTCGGCTACAACTCCGGCCTGGCTGGCACAGCCACGGCAGACCAGGCGGCCGGCGCAACGGACCCCAGCAAATGGCCTGCGGCTGAATCGGTCCTGAGCGATACGCCCAAGAAGTACCGCCTGACTGCCAGCGCCGTCAGTTCCGACGGGGCCTCCGAACAGACGCTGTTCAAAGCCACGGCGGAAGGCAGCCTGGGCAAGGCCAAGCTGGTGGAGGAGAAAGTTGCAGGAGGCAGCACCATCCGGATTGCCGCCCCCGCCGGCGAGACCGGCATCAAGTTTCCCGCACCGGCAGGGGGCTCCGAACACAACCTCTTCAACCTTTCTGTATCGCTGCCACTGTCGCCCGAGGTGACGGAGTCCGTCGTCGCCGTCGACCCGGTCGCGGAGCGGGCCCTTCTCGGCTCGGCCGGCGACTTTCTTGCGCCGCTGGAAAAGGCACCGCCCGCCGACGCGCGGAACGCCGGCGCCATCGGCCGCCACTTCGAAAGCCTCTTCACCAACGGCATCAGCATGCAGGAACTCAAGGACGGACCGGACTTCCTGGGCGTCAAGCTCAAGTACTGGGCTCCGCTGATGACGCAGTACCAGGAGGCCAAACGTGACGGGCAGCTGACCGCGGACTCGCAGGCCATTCCCCTGATCGTGCGTTCGGGCACCTCCCTTGACCTGAAGTACAACGTCAAGATCGAGGAGATCGACGGGTCAGGCAAGGTAGTCAAGGACGTGGGCACCGCCACCCGCTCGCTGGGCAAGGACTACCTGCCGTTTGTTTCCAAGGACCCCTTCGCTCTGTCCTGGCCCGGGTCCACGGACCATTCAGGCCTGCTCGGGAGCGCGGGTAACTTCAACCAGGGCCTCTACGCACCTGCCACCTGGAGCACTAACTTCGCGGCTGCGCCGAAATACACGGATGGCAGCACCGCCGGCAACGGCGCCGTCGAAAAGTCCGCAGTCCCCGGCGATTGGGTCACCGTCAACCGGCTGCCGGACAAGAGCGCCAACGGCGACGCGGTGGACCAGACCCAGCGCAAGCCCGTGGACGAACGGTCCTACCGTGAGAACCTGGCGACCGGGACAAAGCTCGCGGCACCCTTGCCAATGGTCTACGGAACGTTTGACCCGAGCGCTGTCCAGCAGGCAGCCGGCGATGTCAACAGGCTTCCCCTGGGCGGCTATGACCCCACTCCGATGACCCTGACCAAGGACGCCGATGGCAAAGCCGTCGCCTCCACTGAGCTCAAGCCCTCGCTGAGCGCCACCGGACTCGCGAGCCAGTCGGCCGGTGCCATTACTGATTTCTACGGCCTGGCGGCTGCCCGCGGCTACAAGGACAACGCCTCGGTCATCGACGCCGTGCGTGTCCGGGCCAAGGCTCCCGGCAGCTGGAAGCAGGCGCAGCCCGATGTTGAGAAGCTCGCCTCCGAGATCCGTGCGATGGGCCTGGAAGCGACCGTCGTGGCCGGTTCGGCCCGCGAGGACGTCAGCATCTTCGTCCCCGGATACTCGAAGGACGACGCCGGCAAGGAATCACCCCTGGGCACAGTCCAGCAGTCCTGGGTCAGGCAGAATGCCGCCGACGCCGTTAGCGGCTCCCTGACCAGCACCAACGTGACCCTGCTGTTCCTCACGCTCTGCGGCGCTGCGCTCCTCACCGGAGCGTCCACCGTCAGCTACGTCCGGAAACGGAAGAGGGAAGCGGGAACCCTCCGCGCCATGGGGTGGACCCAGCGGCGGATCCGGAACTGGGTGCTGGAGGAATTCTCTGTCGGTGCTGCGCTCCTTGCCTTGGCAGGGACTGCCCTGAGCCTGCTGAGCTGGAGCTTGACCACTGCCATTGTGTCGGCCTCCGTCCTCGTGCTGTACGCCGGTGCCGCTTTCTTCGCGGCCCAGCAGTTGCGGCACCGCGACGAAGTGGACCAGGAACCGCAGCACGATGAGCGCCTGATCCCGGTCGATTCGCCCCTGACGTTCGCCAACCGGCAGCTCAGCACCAACAAGTTCAACACACTGGCACTGGCGGTGGCAGTGGGCGTGTTCGGGGCCGCGGTGGGCGGACTGATTGCGCTACTGATCGACATTCCCCGGGCGGCCGGCGCCAGCGCGCTGAGCGGGCTGGCAGCAGCAAGCGTTGCGCTGCCCAGCATCCTCCTGGCCCTTGCCGGGGTCGTTGTGGGCCTCGTCCTCACCCTGGTCACCGGCCGCTTCGAGCTCAGCTCCAAACGCCAGTATCTTGGCATCCTTGAAGCCATGGGCTGGAACCCGGACATGCTCCGCCAGGTCCGTCTCTTCGAGAACGCGCTCGTAGGAACTGTCGCCCTGCCCCTGGGAGTCCTGGGCGCCCTCGGCATAGGACTGCTCCTTGCCCCGTATGCCGCCTTGTGGGCCGGAGTCGCCGGCCTCGTGGCTGTACTTTGCTGGATACCGATTGCAACGAAAGTGGTCCAATGACAAACGAGACGAATGTTCAGCGGAGCCGCCGGTCCGACTCCGCCGACCGCCCTCTCCAGACCCGCGCCAACACCATTGTCAAGTCCGAGGACCACGGGACCCCGCTGGAACTGAGTGACATCACTATCCGGTACGGCGGCGGCAAGGGCGGAGCCGAAACTGTCAGCGTGGTGGAAGGCTTCAACCTGGCCCTTCACGCGGGTGAGATGCACTGCGTGGCCGGCCGAAGCGGATCCGGCAAGACCAGCATCCTGACGGTCGGGGCGGGACTCACGCTGCCGACGTCGGGCCGTGTCTTTTGGGAAGGTGCCTCGCTCGAAAGCATGGGCGATGACGAGATCGCGGACCGCCGCCGCGCTCTGATCGGATACGTGGACCAGGGCGGGGCCCTGATCGACGGCATGAGCGCCCTGGAGAACGTGCTCCTGCCTGCGGTACCGGACGGCGAGGTGGACCAGCGCCGGGACATGGCCAAGGACCTGCTGGACCTCGTGGGCCTGGGCCGCCGGATGCGCCACCGTCCCGCCCAGCTTTCCGGCGGTGAACGCCAGCGTGTGGCGATCGCCCGCGCCCTGATCCTGGGCACCCGTGTCCTGGTGGTGGATGAACCCACCGCCAGCCTTGACCGGGCCTCAGCCAACCGCATCATCAGCATCCTCAAGGACACCACCTCGGACGGAATCGCAGTGCTGGTCGCCTCACACGACCACGAACTGGTCCGCCTGAGCGATACGCTGACTGAACTGATCTAGCCTGTCCCTCCGCACCAAAGGTAATCGTCCGCTCGTGACTGCTTCAGAGAAAACGCCGTTCTACATCACCACGGCCATCACCTATCCCAACGGCGTGCCGCATATCGGCCACGCCTATGAGTACATTGCCACCGACGCTATGGCGCGCTTCAAGCGGCTGGACGGCTATGACGTGATGTTCCTGACCGGCACGGATGAGCACGGCATGAAGATCGCCCAGACTGCCGAAAAGGAAGGCATCAGCCCCAAGGACCTCGTGGACCGGAACGCCGAGGTATACAAGGCTGCCCATTCCGCCCTGGGGATCACCTACGACCGGTTCATCCGGACAACGGACGCTGACCACTACGCGGCTTCGCAGGCAATCTGGAAGAAGATGGAGGCCAACGGCGATATCTACCTTTCAAAGTACGAGGGCTGGTACTCCGTTCGGGACGAGGCTTTCTACGTCGAGGACGACACCGTGGTCAAGGACGACGGCGTGCGCTACTCGAAAGAGACGGACACCGAGGTCACCTGGACAGCTGAGGAGAGCTACTTCTTCAGGCTGTCCGCCTACCAGGACCGGCTCCTTGCCCTGTACGAGGAACGGCCCGAATTCGGCGCCCCGCAGTCCCGGTTCAACGAAGTCATCAGCTTCGTCAAGCGCGGCCTGGAGGACCTTTCCATCAGCCGCACCACTTTCGACTGGGGTGTCCCGGTCCCCGGCAACGACAAGCACGTCATGTACGTCTGGGTTGACGCCCTGACCAACTATCTGACCGGAGTGGGTTACCCGGACGTGGATTCCGAGGCGTTCCGGAAGTTCTGGCCTGCCGACGTGCACATCATCGGCAAGGACATCTCCCGCTTCCATGCCATCTACTGGCCCGCGTTCCTGATGAGCGCAGGGCTGGAGCTGCCCAAGCGTGTCATGATCCACGGGTTCCTGCACAACAACGGCGTAAAGATGTCCAAGTCCCTGGGCAACGTGGTTGCGCCGGCTGACTTCGTGGCCCAGTACGGCCTGGACCAGGTGCGTTTCTTCTTCCTCCGCGAAGTTCCGTTCGGTGCTGACGGCAGCTACAACCATGAGGCCATCGTGGGGCGGGCCAACTCGGACCTGGCCAACAACTTCGGAAACCTTGCCCAGCGTTCACTGTCCATGGTGGCCAAGAACTGCGAAGGGCGGGTCCCCGTTCCGGGCGACTTCTTCGCTGAGGACTCCGCGCTCCTGGACCAGGCCAACGCGCTCCTCGGGACAGCCCGGGCCGCGTTCGAGAAGCAGGAATTCAGCCGTGCCCTCGAAGCCATCTGGGCTGTCCTGGGCGACACGAACGCCTACTTCGCCGAGCAGGCCCCCTGGGTCCTGCGCAAGACCGACGTCGAACGCATGAACACTGTCCTGTACGTGACGCTGGAAGTGCTGCGCATCGTGGCGATCCTGGCCCAGCCCGTGATGCCCACTGCCACGGCCGCGCTGCTGGACACCCTCGGCCAGCCGGAAGGCCAGAACCGCGAGTTTGCAGCGATTCCGACGCCGATCGTCCCGGGAACGCCGCTGCCCGCGCCCTCGCCGGTATTCCCCAAGTACGAGGATTAACACCCTTCCTCACCTTTCGCGCTCTTTTGGACAACGCTTCCTCACCTTTCGTGCTCAAAAGGTGAGGAAGCGTTGCTGTTTTGGCTGCGAAAGATGAGGGAGCGTTGGCACTGTTCGCATTATGAGACAGCTTGACCAGAATGTGGATGACTTGGCTACCCTGAAATGCATGAGCGCATCCACGATTAATCTCGCTGTCATTCCTGGTGACGGTATTGGCCCGGAGGTCATCGCCGAGGCACTGAAAGTCCTCGAAAAGGCCGTTGCGGCTGAGGGCGTTGGCCTGGAGCAGACGCACTACAAGCTCGGTGCCGAGCACTGGCTGGCGACCGGCGAGACCTTGCCGGATGAGGTGCTGGCGGACCTGCGCACACGCGATGCCATCCTTTTCGGCGCCGTCGGTGCCGCTCCCGGAGACACCCGGATCCCCTCCGGGATCATCGAGCGGGAGATGCTGCTCAAGCTCCGCTTCAGCCTGGATCACTACGTCAACCTGCGGCCGTCCCGGCTTTTCGGCACCGTGGGAAGCCCGCTGGCAAACCCGGGCACCATCGATTTCATCGTTGTCCGCGAGGGCACTGAAGGACCCTACGTCGGCAACGGCGGCACCCTGCGTGCCGGAACTCCGCACGAGGTGGCCACCGAAGTCTCGCTTAACACGGCCCACGGCGTGGAGCGGGTCGTCCGGGACGCCTTCCGCCGCGCCAGCGCACGTGAGCGCAAGCATGTCACGCTGGTGCACAAGCACAACGTCCTGGTGTTCGCGGGCCACCTCTGGAAGCGCACCGTCGACGCGGTCGCGCAGGAATTCCCTGAGGTCACCCACGACTACCTGCACGTGGACGCCGCCACCATTTTCATGGTCACCGACCCGTCGCGCTTCGATGTGATTGTCACGGACAACCTCTTCGGGGACATCCTGACCGACCTTGCCGCAGCAGTCACCGGCGGCATCGGCCTGGCCGCCTCGGGGAACATCAACATGGATCGCACTGCACCGTCCATGTTCGAACCTGTGCATGGTTCGGCTCCGGACATCGCCGGACAGCAGAAGGCGGATCCCACCGCGGCGATCCTCTCCGCAGCACTTCTGCTGGACCATCTCGGGTACGCCGGAGCGGCACGGAAGATTGAAGCGGCGGTCATCGCCGACGTCGAAAACCGCGACGGCGGCGCCCGCACCACCAGCGCTGTCGGCGATGCCATCGCCGCGGCCCTCTAGGACCCGCGCAGGGTCCCGGCTCTGAGGGCACTGCCAACCGGCGTAAGCTAGTTTCGAATCACCAAATGCTGCCTGATGGTTCAAGGGTGAACCACTTTCACAGGCAGCCGATCGTGGAGGAACCATGACTCAGACTGCCCATGGCGTCGAATTCAACCAGCAGCTCTCGGCAACCCCGAAGTCAGCTGAAGAGCGTGCAGCCATCCTGGCGAACCCGGGATTTGGCAACTTCTTCACCGACCACACCGCCATCGTCGACTACAGCGTTGACGAGAACGGCGACGGCGGCTGGCACCACCCGCGCGTGGAAGCGTACGGGCCGATCTCCCTGGACCCGTCGGCAGCGGTGCTGCACTATGGCCAGGAGATCTTCGAGGGGCTCAAGGCCTACCGGCATGCAGACGGCTCCATCTGGACTTTCCGTCCGGAAGCCAACGCGGCCCGCCTCAATAAATCCGCGCGCAGGCTCGCCCTTCCGGAACTTCCCGCTGAATACTTCCTTGGCGCCATCCGTGAGCTGGTGGCAACGGATAAGGAGTGGGTCCCGGCCGGAGACGGTGAGGCCCTCTACCTGCGCCCGTTCATGATCGCCACCGAGGCTTTCCTCGGCGTCCGGGCAGCGCGGGAAGTTTCCTTTCGGGTGATCGCTTCTCCGGCCGGCAACTACTTCGGCGGGGAACTCAAGCCCGTCTCCATTTGGATCTCGCGTGAATACGCCCGCGCAGGCCGCGGCGGCACGGGCGCGGCCAAGTGTGGCGGCAACTACGCCGCCTCCCTCATTGCCCAGCAGGAGGCCGAGGCCAACGGCTGCAAGCAGGTTCTCTTCCTGGACCAGTTCAATGACAACGCCATTGAAGAGCTCGGCGGGATGAACGTCTTCTTCGTCATGAAGGACGGCTCCCTGGCCACGCCCGCGCTCACCGGCACCATCCTCGAAGGAGTCACGCGTTCCTCCGTCATCCAGGTGGCCAAGGACATGGGCAGGGACGTCTCTGAGCGCAAGATCACCCTGGACGAATGGCGCGACGGCGTGGCATCCGGAGAGATCACCGAGGTCTTTGCCTGCGGTACCGCCGCCGTGATCACCCCCATCGGCGTGCTCAAGGACGCCACCGAGTTCATCGGCTCGGAGGATGCGAAAGCGGGGGAGACCACCATGGCAATCCGCGAGCAGCTCCTGGGTATCCAGACCGGTACCGTGCCGGACACCCATGGCTGGCTGACCCGCCTGGCCTGATACCAGAAGCCCCTGACTCCTGCAACGCGGGGTCACTTATCGCCCATTAACCCCCTCGGGACGGGCGTTAAGTGACCCCGCGTTGTTCGGGCAATTTCGCTGCGCACCCTTCAAACAAGCAGTAGTCTTAGCTCCACAAGATGCTGGGGGAGCAAAGATGAAACCAATCACTGTTAACGGCGGCAAAGGCACGGTGGAACTCGACGCCGAGGGAGTTCTCCACCTTGTGTGGAAGCCCGGGACTGTCCTGGAAGCCGACGACGTACATGCGGCGATCGCAAAGGTCAATGAGCTTGCCGACGGTGCCGAATACCCGATGTTGATCGACATAACGAACACCCAAACGGTGACCCGCCAGGCCAGGTCCGCTTTCAGCATCAAGTGCGCCGCTTCGCAAATTGCCCTGCTTGGCTCGAGCCCACTGAACCGTGTCATAGCCAACTTCGCTATGGCACGGCGGACACTCCCGTGTCCCACCCGGTTTTTCACCTCCCGCAATGAGGCCATGAACTGGCTACAGGAACCGCTGGCCGGGTCCGACTGATTTCGGCGCGGTCCGCCGTGAGGTGCAAGGATGGTCCCGTGAACCCGAACCGGAGCGGCGGCGTCGTGCCCTGCAGCACCCTGACAGCTTCCCTCCTGGCGCCCAACCCCGGGCCGATGAGCCTGGACGGTACTAACTCGTACCTGATCGCGGCGCCCGGAGCCAGTACTTGGGTTGTCGTCGATCCCGGCCCGGACGACGACGGCCACCTCAGTAGGCTCGTGGACCATGGCCGGATTGAACTGATCCTGGTGACCCACCGGCATGCCGACCACACGGCCGGCTCGGTGCGGCTTCAGGAGCTGACGGGTGCGCCCGTGCGGGCCGCGGATCCCCGGCACTGTCACGGCGGCGGGCCGTTGCGGGACGGTGACGTGATCAGGGCAGCGGGCGTCGAAATGAGAGTTCTCGCCACGCCTGGCCACACATCGGATTCCGTATGCTTCCAGCTGCCCGACGACGGTCCTCACGGCTCCGTGCTCACGGGTGACACGATCCTCGGCCAGGGAACCACAATGCTGGATTTCCCGGACGGGAAGCTCGGGGACTACCTGGCCTCGCTGGACAGGCTGGAGAGCCTGGGCCCGGCGACAGTCCTTCCCGCCCACGGTCCCGTCCTGCCTTCGCTGGAGGCGGTCACCCGCTCCTACCGTGACCACCGGCAGGAGAGGCTTGCCCAGATCAGGCAAGCGCTGGACCGCCTGGGCAGGAACGCGGGGGTGGCGGAGGTCACGGATGCCGTGTATGCCGACGTCGGCCCTTCCGTCAGGCGTGCGGCCGAAACGTCCGTGGCTGCGCAGCTTGACTACCTGCGGGGACATCCCGGCCGCGGCTGACCGTTTCGGGAGGCTCCGGCCGGAGACTGTAGGGTTGGAACCATGCGTATTGCCCGGTTTGTAGTCGATTCTGATCCTCTCTACGGCGTTGTTGAAGGCGAGTCCGGCAGTGAGGAGATCACTGTCATCCACGGCGACCCCTTCTTCAACGGAGTGGAACGGACCTCCGTCCGCCACAAGCTCGAAGATGTGCGGCTCCTGGCCCCCATCATTCCCCGAAGCAAGGTCATCGGCGTCGGACGGAACTTCGTGGAGCACGCCCGCGAGCTCGGCAACGAGGTCCCCGCGCAGCCGCTGCTGTTCCTGAAACCGAACACTGCCGTGGTGGGGACGAACGATCCCATCGTGCTGCCGGACTTTTCCGAAGAAGTTTCCTTTGAAGCCGAACTCTGCGTGGTCATCGGCAGGATCTGCAAGGACGTTCCGGAAGAACGCGTTGACGATGTCATCTTCGGCTACACATGCGGAAACGACCTGACCGCCAGGGATGTGCAGAAGACCGACCTCCAGTGGGCCCGGGCCAAGGGCTTCGACACCTCCGCACCCCTGGGACCGTGGATCGAGACCGAGCTTGATACCGAGGACCTGCAGATACAGGGCAGGCTCAACGGCGAACTCCGGCAGGACGGCAACACCAGCCAGATGATCCGCGGCGTCCGGGAACTCGTGTCCATCGTGTCGCAGGCGTTCACGCTCCTGCCCGGGGATGTCATCATGACCGGCACGCCGGCGGGAGTGGGCCTGGTGAATGCCGGTGACCGCTACGAAGTCGAGATCGAGGGGATCGGCCGGCTGTCCAACCCGGTGGTTCGCCGCTAAGCCGGGTTCTCCGCCGGGCAGACGGTAAAGTTGGAGGCACTATGACTACTCCCTCCGCGCCCGACGCCGTTTCCAGCTCCGCCCCGTTTGATCTGCCCAGTGAAGCTATCCGGGAAGTCACTCCTGACACCCCGGTCCGGGTCCGGTTCTGTCCGTCGCCCACCGGCACCCCGCACGTCGGGCTGATCCGCACGGCTCTGTTCAACTGGGCCTACGCCAAGCACACCAAGGGCACCTTCGTCTTCCGCATCGAGGACACGGACGCCGCGCGCGACTCGGAGGAGAGCTATCAGCAACTGCTGGAGGCACTGAAGTGGCTGGGCATCACCTGGGAAGAGGGCGTGGAGGTCGGAGGCCCGCACGAGCCGTATCGGCAGTCGCAGCGCCTTGACCTGTACAAGGATGTGGTCGGCAAGCTGATCGACGCCGGCTACGCGTACGAGTGCTACTCCTCCCCGGAAGAAGTCGAGGCCCGCCATCGCGCGGCCGGCCGTGACCCGAAGCTTGGCTACGACAACTTCGACCGCGACCTCACCGAAGAGCAGCTCGCTGCCTTCAAAGCCGAGGGCCGTCAGCCGGTACTGCGGGTCAGGATGCCGGATGACGATGTCACGTTCACCGACTTGGTCCGCGGCGAGATCACGTTCAAGGCAGGCAGTATTCCGGATTACGTCATTGTTCGGGCCGACGGCTCCCCGTTGTACACGCTGGTCAACCCCGTCGATGATGCACTGATGGGTATCACGCACGTGCTCCGCGGCGAGGACCTGCTTTCGTCCACGCCCCGCCAGGTGGTGCTGATCCGCTACCTCATGGAAATCGGCGTCGCCAGCTACCTGCCGGTCTTCGGCCACCTGCCCTACGTGATGGGCGAAGGCAACAAGAAGCTGTCCAAGCGTGACCCGCAGTCCAACCTGTTCCTGCTGCGGGACCGCGGATTCATCCCCGAGGGCCTGCTGAACTACCTTTCACTGCTTGGCTGGAGCCTTTCGGCTGACGAGGACATCTTCACGGTGGACCAGCTGATTGAATACTTTGACGTCAAGGACGTCCTGGCCAATCCGGCCAGGTTCGACATCAAAAAGGCCGAGGCCATCAATGGCACCCATATCCGTATGCTCGATCCCGAGGATTTCCGCGCCCGGCTGGTACCGTACCTGCGCGCGGCCGGGTTGGTGGGGGAGGACCTGACGGCGCGCCAGGAGGAGATTCTGACCGAGGCGGCGCCGCTGATCCAGGAGCGCATCTCCCTCATGGGCGAAGCACCGGAAATGCTGGCTTTCCTCTTCAAGAAAGATGACGCGATAGACATCGCGGATGACGCCCGCAAGGGCCTCCCGGAGAACCTCACGGAAGTGCTCGATGCCGCCCTCGGCGCCTTGGAGCCCCTTGAGGACTGGAGCCCGGAAAGCATCCAGACGGTATTGAAAGAGGCGCTCGTGGAAGGCCTCGGCATTAAGCCCCGGCTGGCTTTCGGACCCGTCCGGACAGCGATCTCAGGCCGCCGGATCTCCCCGCCGCTTTTCGAGTCCATGGTGATCCTGGGCAAGGACTCATCCTTGAGCCGGCTCCGCACCTTCCGCGGCTGATGTCTGGTTCCTCCATCGCCAGGACAGGATCGCTGGCGACGCGCTTCGGAACCATCCGTGGTGTTCTCTTTGACATTGACGACACCCTGGTTGACCTCGAATACGCCATGACCACTGCCCTGCGCGAGGTCAGCGAACACCTCCTGCCCGGCCTGGACCAGGCCGGGTGGGAGAGGTTCGGCAGGATCTTCACCCATGAAACCACGCACTATTACGACAGGTATCTGGCCGGTGAGCTGACGTTCAACGACCAGCGACTGCTCCGCGGCCGCGCCGCCTTGGGGCACTTCGGCGTGGATCTCGCTGACGGCGAGGAAGCGCACCAGTGGCTTTCCGCCTACGGACGCGTGCAGCCCGCGTACGTCAGGGCCTTCGACGACGTTGCGCCGCTCCTGGACCTCCTGGACGATGCCGGAATTCCCTACGGTGCTGTCAGCAACAATGTGCACGACTACCAGCGGGCAAAACTCGACGGCGCCGGGCTGGAACGCGTCACCAGGCTTGTCGGCACGGATACTGTCGGGGTGGCCAAACCTGAGCCTGCAATCTACCTCGAAGGGGTCCGGCTCCTCGGAACGACGCCCGTTGACACCCTCTTTGTCGGTGACAACCGGCTGCTGGACGCGGAAGGCGCGACGGCGGCTGGCCTCCTGGGGGTCTGGCTCAACAGGGCGGGGGAACCTGCGCATGGCTTCGCCGGATTCGAGGCCGGATCGCTGGCCGAGCTCCTGGACATTCCAACGCAGTAGCGCTCCGTTGGCGCGGCGGGGCCGCTCCTCGGGTGTCGGCGAGCGGCCCGCTATCCTCAGCCCCGGGGAGTCCACGGCTGGCCCCCAGTCATTCACCAGTTTCCTGCACTTAACTGATGGCGCTGATCCCATTCGTTCTTGAGGAGACAATTCGTGCAGCAGGAAAGCAACCAGCCCCTCGTTCCCGGTCCCGCCGGCGCCGTCCGCCCAGTCCTGGGCGGGCCTCCGGCGCCGGCCCAGCCTCATCCCAATGCGCCTACTGCTCCTACGGGTCATGCCCCTGTCTCCCCGGGGAAGAGGGGGTGGTGGAGCATTCCGAAGATCCTTATCGCGGCAGGCGTTGCTGTGCTGCTGGCCGGAGGCGGCGGGGGCGCCATCGGATACTCGATGGCAAAGTCGGAAGCCGCACAGCAGTTCTCGCAGCGGTTCCAGAACGGGCGTCAGAATGGAGCCAACGGACAGCGCCGGGCCCCGGGTACCGGCCGGTCGCAGCCCACGGATCCCGCCACCCCGGGAAGCGGCAGCAACCCCTAAACCCGGACCAGCCACGGCGCCTGGATGCCTTAGAGGACGGCGCGTCTTTTGCGCAGGACTACAAAAGCCGCAATCGACCCCAGCCCCAGTAGCCCCACGAGCCAAAGGGCCAGGGAACCGTCGGGCTGCCCTACTACCGTGGACGGCGAGACGGCCGCCACTCCGGAGTAGAGGGTGCCCGTCCCCTCGGCGATCCTGGCGTTGCCGTCCGCCAGCTTGACCGCACCCGTGGACAGTTGGCTGGAGCCGGAGGCCAGCCTGGTGTTTCCGGCCGAAAGCTCTGCGGCGCCGGCAGCGAGCGCCTGCGTGCCAGTGAGCAGGCCGGGGTTCGCGGTGTCGGCCGGGTCGCCTTTGATTCCGGTATTCAGCGCCGCGGTTCCGTCTGCCAGCCGGGAGCTGCCGTCCGTCATCCGGGCTGCCGCCTTGATGAGTCCCGGGTGCTCCGGATCTCCGGGGACGCCGTCCATGCCGATCCGGATCTTCGACGTTCCATCAGCCAGCAGTTCCGTTCCCATGACAACCCCCGGGTTGTTGGGATCCGTGCTGTTGAGTTTTGCGGCCAGCGTCCTGAAACCGCCGGTAAGCTTGCCGGTTCCGGCGTGAAGCTGCATCGCTCCTTCGCGCAGCTGGCCCGCACCTGCCTGCAGCTGGGATGCCCCGGCGTCGAGTTTGTGGGCGCCTGCTGCGATTTTGGCGATCTTGTCCTTGACGGCCGCCAGCGGAACCAGGCCCTGCAGCGGATCAGAAGCCGCGGCCTGGAGCAGGTCGAGGGCCTGCGCCAGCGCGGCGGTACCGGTTCCCGCCTCGGGGTTGTTGTTGGCGCCGGGGTAGCCCTTCAGCTGCCCGGTGCCTGCTGCCAGGGTTCCGGTCCCGTCAGCCAGCCGGGCCGCGCCGGCGTCGAGCCGGGTCGCGCCGTCCGCGAGGTTGTTGTCCGCGTTACCTGCCGCCGTCGGCGTCAGCGCGGCGGAAAGCTGGGAGGCTCCGGACGCAAGCTTCCTGGCGCCGTCGTCGACCTTGTAGACGCCGGGAGCGAGTTTGTTGTTGACGTCGGTCTCAATCTTTACCGCCCCAGTGGCCAGCTCCTCGGCTCCGGCCTGCAGCTTGTCGGCACCCGGGGCGAGCTTGTCAGTGACGCCAAGGTAGATCCTTTCCGCGCCGGAGGAGAGCTTGCCGGCACCGGCGTCCGCCTGGCCGGCTCCGGCGGCGAGCTGACCGGCGCCGTCCTTGAGCTGTTTGGCGCCCGCGGAAGCCTGGCTCGCGCCGTCACGGAGTTTGGCGGAGCCATCAGTGATCCGGCCTGTGACGAGGGTGTAGAACGCGAGCAGCCCGATCAGCAGCAGGGCAAGGGTGCCGATGGCGATCTGTTGAGCAGGGGGCCGGCTTTTGCTGGCGGCACGACTTTGTGTCACAGGTAAATCCTCTCGACGGTTTCAGCGGGTAGCTGCACGACTGCCGCCCCTTTGTCTGCGATACAGTCGGCCGAATGGCAGGCCTGCGTAAACACGGCAGTAGTTACTCTCGGGTAACTTACCGAGAGTAAACTTATGACCGGGGAATTGGCAATTGTTTTAACTGTCGAACGTCAGGCCGGCCTTAGCCGCCGGCGGGCAGCGTGGACGGGCGGCGCCGATTTGTGCGAGCTAAAAGTCTCGGGTAAAGTAGTTTCTCGTGCTGAGGGGCACGGAGCGCGGGTTGAAGCCCGAAAATCCGGCCCGAAAGTATCATTGGGATATGGTGTAATTGGCAACACTACGGTTTCTGGTACCGTCATTCTAGGTTCGAGTCCTGGTATCCCAGCTCTGATTTCTATCGCAGCAATAGACCGGAAGTCAGGGGTTTCAGAGCGGTTCCTCCGATTTGAAACAGCTGCTGAGTGTGTGAAATACTCGCTTAGCTGCCGGTAGAAATGCCGGTCGGAAGCTAATTTGCTTCCTGGAAGTGCAGGGCCCCATCGTATAGCGGCCTAGTACGCTGCCCTCTCACGGCGGTAACGCGGGTTCGAATCCCGCTGGGGTCACCATAGAACGGTCCCGGGCATCAGCCCGGGGCCGTTTTTTCGTTGCTGCAGAACTGCTGGAGAGGCGGCCCATAGCGGTCCTCAACTGGCATGATGATGCTGTGAGCTCCAACGACCTGCCTCCGCCGCCCCCGGACCGAAAGCCGGCCACGGCGCCGTCCCTGGCTGGGGCCGGGGCACTCGGTCTGCTTGAGGCCGTGCGGCAGGATCTGTCCATGGTTTCCCTGCCGCTTGCCCTGCCCGGTACGGAGCACGCCCGTCTTGAGGTCCGGAACGCCATCGCCCAGCTGGACGACTACATCCTCCCGCGCTACCGCAGCCTGGACGCCCCTTTGCTCGCCGTCGTCGGCGGGTCAACCGGCGCCGGAAAGTCGACCCTGGTCAACGCGCTGGTGGGGCATCCGGTCACGCGGTCAGGGGCGATCAGGCCCACCACTCGCCAGCCCATCCTGCTGCACCATCCGGCCGACGCTAGTTGGTTCGAAGATCAACGCGTCCTGCCCAGCCTGAGCAGGATCCGGGGTACCCGTTCCACGGAAACCATCCCGGCCAGCCGGGCCGGGACAACTCCTGATGCATCCGTAACATCCGCCGTCGTGCTTGTAGCCGATCCGGCGGTTCCGCAAGGAATCGCGATCATTGACGCTCCCGACGTCGACTCCATCGCCGACGAGAACCGCAGGCTTGCCGGACAGCTGCTGGCTGCGGCCGATCTTTGGGTCTTCGTTACGACAGCCAACCGCTATGCCGACGCCGTACCCTGGAGGCTGCTCCTGGACGCCGCGTCCCGGGACATAACGGTGGCCGTCGTACTGGACAGGGTCCCGCCGGAGGCTGAGGCCGAAGTGAGCGGTGACCTGAGGGCCTTGCTGCGGAAGGAAGGGCTGGGAGGAGCAGGCCTGTTCATAGTGCACGAAACGGAGCTCGGTCCGCTGGGCATGCTGCCCCCGCAGGCAGCGGAGCCGCTGCGGTTGTGGCTTGAGGAACTGGCCGCCGATGCTGTGCGCCGCTCGGAGATCGCGCGCCGGACCCTCAACGGAACGGTCAGGGCCTTGGCGGGCCGGGTCAGCAGCCTGGCTGACGCGGCAAACGAGCAGCAGCGGGCTGCGGCCACGCTGGAGGCTGACGCCCAGGCTGCCTACCAGGATGCCGCTGCCCGCATCATGGACGCCACCAAGGACGGTGCGCTGCTTCGGGGGGAGGTGCTGTCCCGCTGGCAGGATTTCGTGGGGACCGGCGAGTTCTTCCGGAACCTCGAACAGAACATCGGACGGTTCCGGGACCGGGTGGGAGCGTTCTTCCGGGGAGAGCCGCCGCCCGCCGTCCAGGTGGAAGTGGCCATTGAGACAGGGCTGCAGGCCGTCATCCTGGACGAGGCAGCCAACGCTGCGGAGCAGGCCGATCAACGATGGCGGGCGGACCCGGCGGGCCGGCAGCTCCTGGGAACCGATGACCTCTCCGGGACCACTTCCGGATTTGCGGACAGAACCGCCGAAGAGATCAGGGCCTGGCAGTCCAGCCTGATGGAACTGATCCGGACCGAGGGCCAAGGCAAACGGACACAGGCCAGATTGCTTTCCTTTGGCATCAACGGACTGGGTGCCGCGCTGATGATTGTGGTGTTCTCCATGACGGCCGGGCTGACCGGGCTGGAGATCGGCGTCGCCGGAGGTACTGCTCTAGTTGGACAGAAGCTGCTGGAGGCCGTTTTCGGTGAAGATGCTGTCCGCACGCTCGCCCAGATGGCGCGCGAGGACCTCCATGTCCGCTGCCAGCAACTGCTCCGGGTGGAGCAGCGGAAGTTTCTGGACAGGCTGCCGGACGGGGACCCGGGCGCTGCGCGAGTACTGGCCGGCCACGCTGCCGCCCTGGCGCGGCTGGCGGAGGCAGCATGAGCCGACACGGCGATGCGCGGGAATCGTCGCAGCTGGACCGCCGGCTGGAAGCCCTGAACGATGCACGCGAACTCGCCGAAGGGGTCCTCCCGGAGGAACCTTTGAACGAAGTGTTCTCGCTCCTGGAGCGCGCAAGTTCGCGGCGCTCGCTGTCCGGGGACCACACCGTGGTGGGGTTTTTCGGCGCCACAGGAAGCGGTAAGTCATCCCTTTTCAATGCTGTCAGTGGGGCTGAAATCGCGACGGCGGCAGCCCGGCGGCCAACCACATCTGAACCTTTGGCAGGGATCTGGGGAGCGGAGGGCAGCGCACCGCTACTGGATTGGCTGGAGGTCAGGAACCGGCACCATGCCGCTGCTGTGGAGGGGTTCGCGGACGAGGGGACCGGACTGATCCTGCTGGACCTGCCGGATTTCGATTCCACGAGGGCAGCAAACCGGGAGGTCGTCCAGCGGATGGTGGGCCTGGTGGATGTTCTGGTTTGGGTGCTTGACCCCCAGAAGTATGCCGACGCCGCTGTACACAATGACTTCCTGACGCCCCTGGCCGCCCACGGTGCAGTGACCCTCGTGGTGCTCAACCAGGTGGACCGGCTGCCTGAGAAGGATGTAGGACCCGTCCTGGAATCCTTGAAGGGGATCCTGGCCCGGGACGGGCTGGGCACGGTGCAGGTGCTGGGGGCCTCGGCACTGCTCGGCACCGGAGTCGGCAGGGTGCGCAGCGCCATCCGGCATGTTGCGCTGCAGCGCCAGGCATTGTCGCAGCGGCTGGCCGCCGACGTGGCGAAAGCTGCCCGCCTGCTTCGGGAGGAGTCCGGCGACGGCGAGGCGGCCGGAGTCAGGCCGGCCACCACATCACGACTTACCGACGAGCTGGCCACAGCTGCCAATGTTCCGCTCGTGGTCAGGGCGGTGGCACGTTCCTACCGGCTGGAATCGACCCGCCGCACTGGCTGGCCGGTGACACGCTGGCTGTCCCGGTTCAGGCCCGATCCGCTGCGGCGGCTGAACCTCCGCAGCAACGCCCCGGCAGAATTGAGCAGGACCTCCCTGCCGCCGGCAGGGGCCCCCGCAAGGGCACGGACGGATGCTGCTGTCCGTGAATTTGCAGACTACGCCAGCGCGGGTGCCCCCGGCCCGTGGCGCGCCGCTATCCGGGGTGCAGCCCGTGAGGGCAGGGACCGGCTGCCCGACGCGCTGGACCAGGCCATCGCCGGCACGGATCTCCAGGCATCCCGTAAGTCATGGTGGTGGGGAGTGTTCAACGTCGTCCAGTGGCTTGCGTTACTGACTGTGCTGGCAGGCCTCGGCTGGCTCGGAGTGCTCGCCGCGCTGGGATATTTCCAGATGCCTGTCCCGCAGGTCCCGCGCGTGGAGGGCTGGCCGATTCCTACCTTGATGATTGCCGGCGGGGTGGTCCTTGGCATCTTCCTGGCCGTGACGGGGAAGTTCATTGCCGCGGCGGCAGCGAACGCCAGGTCGGGGAAGGCCCGGAAGCGTCTCAGAAATGCTGTGGCGGCCGTCGCGCAGGAGCTCGTGGTGGAGCCGGTGGAAGTGGAGATCAGCCGGCTGAAGGCGTTCAACGCGGCGCTGAAGACTGCCATAGGCAGGTGAGCCGCAGCGCTGCGGCTAAGAGAGTGCGGCCGCCGCGTCACGGACCTTGATGAGCGTCCTAAGGTTTCGGGTGGTGGTGGACGCCTTGAATCTGGCCTTTGACGTGATCTTGCTGAAGGGGCTTTCGAGGGTGCCTCCGGCCGGGGCCAGCCACGCCAGCGCTTCCGGTCCAAGGCGTTTCTGTTCCGCCCTTTCAAGGGATGCTCCCGCGGCATCGAGTTCATCCAGCATGGCTGGATCCGAGGCCAGCGTGATGTAGGTGTGGGTGCTCTTATCGTCTTCCGGATAAGGGCAGGCGTCCACCAGCTCCGACACCCGCTGCGCGGGCAGGACAACAACCCAGGCGTCGTAGCCGAATGACTTCCGCAGGCATTCTTCGAACTGCTGCTTGACCGCGGCAGCGTCCAGCTCGCTGGTGAGAACCACATTCCCGCTGGCCAGCAAGGTCTTCACGTCCCCGAACCCGTACGACCTGAGTGCGTCCTTGAGGTCCGCCATTTTGATGTTGATCCCGCCCACATTGATGCCGCGGAGGAAGACTGCGTAGCTGCCCATGCCGAACAGCCTAGCCAGTCAGTCGTTGTTCTTGCGCAAGGCCTCAGTGAGGATACGGCCTGCGTTGCAGACCACCTCGGCGTGAAGGCGGCCGGGTTGGCGGGTCAGGCGCTCAATCGGCCCGGAAATGGAAACGGCGGCGATCACCCGTCCGGACGGCCCGCGTACCGGTGCTGAAACGGAGGCGACTCCCGGCTCGCGTTCGCCGAGGCTCTGTCCCCAGCCCCGCCGTCGTACGCCGGCAAGTACGGTGGGCGTAAACCGTGCGGACTGAAGGCCTTCAAGGAGGCGGTCGTGGTCCTCCCAGGCGAGTAGGACCTGGGCCGCGGAGCCGGCTTTCATGGACAGCTGAGTCCCGACAGGGATGGTGTCACGGAGACCGATGGGGCGTTCGGCGGAAGCCACGCAAACGCGCCAGTCTCCCTGCCGGCGGAAGATCTGGGCGCTCTCGCCGGTGGCGTCCCGCAACTGCACCAGGACAGGGCCCGCGGAGGCGATCAGGCGGTCCTCGCCCGCCGCCGATGCCAGTTCGACGAGCCTGCTACCCAGGACAAAGCGCCCCTGGATGTCGCGGCTGACCAGCCGGTGGTGGACCAGTGCCAGGGCGAGCCTGTGAACAGTGGGCCGGGCCAGTCCGGTGGCAGCCACTAGCTGCGCCAGGGTGGTGGGTCCGGCCTCAAGTGCGTCAAGCACATGGGCCGCTTTATCAATGACACCGACTCCACTAGAATTGTCCATGTAATGATATTGCCGTCTCAATATCTGAGATGCAAATGTTTCGGCTAGCAAATTACACGGCCATACTGATTCAGTGGTTTTAGCACTTGAGGAATAGCCAAAAACAGCAGTGAAGGGAGATGGCCGTGGCAAAGACACTGGCCGAGAAAGTCTGGGACGCACATGTGGTGCGCAAAGGCGACGGCGAAGGAGCCAACGCCCAGCCCGACCTTCTCTTCATTGACCTTCACCTTGTCCACGAGGTGACATCACCGCAGGCATTTGAAGGTCTGCGCCTTGCCGGCCGGAAGCTGCGTCGGCCTGACCTCACCATCGCCACGGAGGACCACAACACTCCTACGCTGGACATCGACAAGCCCATCGCCGATCTGACCAGCCGCACCCAGATCCAGACGCTGCGGAACAACTGTGCTGAATTCGGTGTCCGGCTGCATTCACTCGGCGACGCCGAACAGGGGATTGTGCACGTTGTCGGCCCGCAGCTGGGTCTCACCCAGCCCGGCATGACAGTTGTCTGCGGTGATTCGCACACCTCCACCCACGGGGCCTTCGGTGCCCTGGCCATGGGCATCGGCACCTCTGAGGTGGAGCACGTCATGGCCACCCAGACCCTGTCCCTGAAGCCGTTCAAGACCATGGCCATCAATGTCGAAGGCACGCTCCGTCCCGGCGTCAGCGCCAAGGACATCATCCTCGCGGTGATCGCCAAGATCGGCACCGGCGGAGGCCAGGGCTACGTCCTGGAATACCGCGGTTCCGCCATCCGTGCGCTGTCCATGGAGGCCCGGATGACCATCTGCAACATGTCCATCGAAGCCGGCGCCCGTGCAGGCCTGGTGGCGCCGGACCAGACCACCTACGACTACATGTTCGGCCGCCCGCACGCACCCCAGGGCGCGGAATGGGACGCCGCCGTCGAGTACTGGAACACGCTGCGGACCGACGATGACGCCACGTTCGACGTCGAAGTCGACCTCGACGCCGACACCCTTGAGCCGTTCGTCACCTGGGGCACCAACCCGGGCCAGGGCGTGTCGCTGTCCTCGAAAGTTCCCTCGCCGGAGGACTTCGGCGACGAAAACGCCAAGGCGGCCGCTGAGCGGGCTCTGCAGTACATGGGCCTGCAGGCGGGCACCCCGATGAAGGAGATCCGGGTGGACACGGTCTTCCTGGGCTCCTGCACCAACTCGCGCATGGAGGACCTCCGGGCCGCCGCGGATATCATCCGCGGACGGCAGAAGGACCCGAACATCCGGATGCTGGTGGTTCCCGGTTCGGCCCGCGTGCGGCTGGAAGCGGAGGCTGAAGGGCTGGACAAGGTCTTCAAGGACTTTGGCGCAGAATGGCGCTTCGCCGGCTGCTCCATGTGCCTGGGCATGAACCCGGACCAGCTGGAAGTGGGGGAGCGCTGCGCCTCCACGTCCAACCGCAACTTTGAGGGGCGCCAGGGCAAGGGCGGACGCACCCACCTGGTCTCCCCGGTGGTGGCAGCAGCCACGGCCGTCCGGGGCACGCTGAGCTCGCCGTCGGACCTCGATCCGGCCCCCGAATCCGCTATCAGCACGCACGCAGCCTAGGAGACGCCATGGAAAAGTTCACCACGCACACGGGCATCGGCGTTCCGCTGCGGCAAAGCAATGTCGACACTGACCAGATCATCCCCGCCGTCTACCTCAAACGCATCACCCGCACCGGCTTCGAGGACGCGCTGTTTTCCGCCTGGCGCAAGGACCCGTCCTTCATCCTGAACCAGGCCCCTTTCAATACCGGTTCCGTGCTGGTGGCCGGTCCCGACTTCGGTACTGGATCTTCCCGTGAACACGCGGTGTGGGCACTGAAGGACTACGGCTTCAAGACGGTCCTGTCCTCCCGGTTCGCGGACATCTTCCGCGGCAACTCAGGCAAGCAGGGCCTGCTGGCTGCCGAGCTCGCCCAGGATGACATCGAGCTGATCTGGAAAGAGCTGGAAAACGCCCCGGGCACCGAAGTGACGGTGGACCTGGTATCCAAGACGGTAATCTGTGGCAACATCGTGGCTCCATTCAACATCGATGACTACACGCGCTGGCGCCTGCTCGAAGGCCTGGACGACATCGGCCTTACCCTTAAGCACGAAGCGGACATCACCGCTTATGAGGCCACCCGTCCCGCGTTCAAGCCCACCACGCTTCCGGCCCGCCTGTCCTGAGGCACGTCCCCGCCTGGGTTTTACATCTGAGGGCCGCCACCGATTTCCGATGGCGGCTCGACGGCGCGCTGCTGGCCTACGCAGACGGTCGTCAGTTCATGTAGGCCTGGAGTTCGGAGAGTCCGACGTTTTTGGTGGTGCCGCTGACGGCGGTAACGGTGAGTCGCAGGCTGGTGGTCGAGCGGCCGGTGAAGTTGATGGTGGTCGCCTGGCCGCTGTTCTCCAGGGAGGGGACGGCGACCGTGGTGCCGTCTGAGAAGGTGAGGCTGCCGCCGGTGATCTGGTCGTTGGTGTTGGGCCGGTCGTAGAGCACGACGCGATTCAATGTCACGGCGGTGGGGAAGGCGAGGTTGAGATAGCTTCCGGCCTTGCCGCCTACTGTGGCCCATTCCCGGGTGCCGTCGACGGGGTAGCCTGCGATGACGCCGTCGACGGCCTTGAGGGCGCTTTGCCCTGTGGCTTCGTTCTGGGAACTGGCGGTGACCGTCGCCGATGGGGCGATATTGGTCGGAGTGCCAGTGTAGGCCTGGAGTTCGGAGAGTCCGACGTTTTTGGTGGTGCCACTGACGGCGGTAACGGTGAGTCGCAGGCTGGTGGTCGAGCGGCCGGTGAAGTTGATGGTGGTCGGCTGGCCGCTGTTCTCCAGGGAGGGGACGGCGACCGTGGTGCCGTCTGAGAAGGTGAGGCTGCCGCCGGTGATCTGGTCGTTGGTGTTGGGCCGGTCGTAGAGCACGACGCGATTTAATGTCACGGCGGTGGGGAAGGCGAGGTTGAGATAGCTTCCGGCCTTGCCGCCTACTGTGGCCCATTCCCGGGTGCCGTCGACGGGGTAGCCTGCGATGACGCCGTCGACGGCCTTGAGGGCGCTTTGGCCTGTGGCTTCGTTCTGGGAACTCGCGGTGACCGTCGCCGATGGGGCGACATTGCTCCCTGCGGAGACGCCAGTCCCGCTGAAGGTACCGGTACCTTGTGTCAGACCAGGAGTGCCTACGGTATATGACCGCGAGAACCAAGCTCCTTCCGAACGGGACGAGCACCATTCCGCGGTGTTGCAGGTCCTGTAGTCGTACTGTGCGTAGGCCAGAAATGCATTCGTCTTCGCCGTCAGATCGGGATCGAGCACGTTACTGGGGCGTTGGGTGATGCCGTATCCCTGATAGCCCGTGATCGTGTGCGGCAAGCTGTACTGTTGGTGTGCCGCCATCACGAGGTAGGCGACAGTGTGATGGTCGCTGTGGTCGCCGTCGCCGTAGCTGCCGGCATAGTCCAAGGTGACAATCTGAGTTGCCCGGTAGTTGTTCATGAACGCCAGAATGGTGGCCTGAAGCGTCGAGTGCGTGTACGAGGACGAATTGTCCACGGCCGTAATCGTGTTGATCACGCCGCTGTACAGCTTCTGGAGGCTCTCGTTCCCATTGTTGGACCCGCCACTTCCATCCCGGAAACCGTCGGGCAACCGCATGAATGCCAGCGAGATGTTGGCCGCACCGCTGAGTGTGGTGACTGGAATCGGGTGTCCGGGGATCCCGGCATCAGCCGTCGTCCAACTGTTGGCCACGTTAGCGAGTTGCGCATAAGCCGCTTTCACACCGTTCTCTCTGGATGCCCAATATGCAGCGGAATCATTTGCATCACCGGCTGTTACGTAAACAGTGCGAACGCAGAGTCCTCCTCGGATGGCCGAGATGAGTCGTGGGCTCTGAAACAGGAGGTCGTCGTCCTCATGGGCGACGATGTTCAAAGCAGATCCCGCCGCACATGCGGTGTCCGCGGATGCGCTGGGGGAAGCGGCCAGGCTCCCTGCGAACCCTGTGATTGCCGCTAAGGCGAGGAGGACTCGGGAAAATCGGCGAAGCTGGGGAAAGGGCACCTGTCTCATCCTTTTTTCGTCATCACGGAATCGCTTATTGGTGACAACAGCCCCAGCAGCCGTGCCGCCGGCTCGTAGGAGAGCCTTCACTCATGAGCATGGCTGGTCCAAACCCGCTCAGGCAATGAACGGAACTACCTGTTTGTTAGGGCGATGTACTCGTCTTTTTGCCGCCTACACTTGCTCCACGTCACAATGGCATCGAAGGGGAACGGGTCTTAATGGCGGCTGCCGGGACGGGAAGGAACGGCACTGGGTATCAAGGCGTGGACTCGCTAGACGCCGGGGGAGTCCGCTTATAAAGCAGCCGGGACTCCACCGTATTTCGGTTCGGTAACACGACCTCCTATGCTTAGCTGGAGCCTTTGCAAGGATTTTGGGGCGAGTAATCGTAAGGAAACCGGTATATGAGTAGTGTTCTGACAATCCGCGGCGGAGTCCCGCTTACAGGCCGCGTGACCGTCCGGGGGGCCAAGAATCTGGTTCCCAAGGCAATGGTGGCCGCGTTGCTGGGAAACGAACCATCGGTGTTGCGGAACGTTCCGGAAATCAAAGACGTGGAGGTGGTCACGTCACTCCTGCAGCTGCATGGTGTGACGGTAGCCAAGGATCCAGTCAACGGGGACCTGACGCTGGATCCCAAGGCTGCCAAGACTGCTCCAAGCACTGCCATTGATGCCCATGCCGGCGATTCCAGGATCCCCATCCTCCTGTGTGGTCCGCTGATCCACGCGATCGGTGAAGCCTTCATCCCGGATCTGGGCGGCTGCAAGATCGGTGACCGGCCCATCGATTACCACCTCGATGTCCTGCGGCAGTTTGGCGCCGTAGTGGAAAAGCGTCCGGGCGGCATCCACATTTCGGCGCCCAAAGGTTTGCACGGCGCCAAAATCTCGCTGCCTTATCCCTCTGTCGGCGCCACTGAGCAGGTCCTGCTTAGCGCCACGCGCGCCGAAGGAATCACCGAACTCTCGGGGGCGGCCACCGAACCAGAGATCATCGACCTCATCGCGGTGCTGCAGAAGATGGGCGCCATCATCAGCGTCCAGACGGACAGGACAATCCGCATCGAAGGCGTCCGGGACCTGGGCGGCTACAACCACAGGGCCCTCTCTGACCGCAACGAATCGGCGTCGTGGGCTTCAGCTGCCCTGGTGACGCGCGGGGACATCTTTGTTGAAGGCGCTTCGCAGCGCGACATGATGACGTTCCTGAACACCTACCGCAAGGTGGGCGGAGGCATGGATATCGGCGAGGACGGCATCCGCTTCTACCACCGCGGCGGCAAGCTCAACCCGCTGGTCCTGGAGACGGACGTGCACCCCGGTTTCATGACGGACTGGCAGCAGCCGCTGGTCGTGGCGCTGACCCAGGCCGAAGGCGTCTCCATCGTGCACGAGACCGTCTACGAGAACCGCTTCGGCTTCACTGACGCCTTGATCCGGATGGGAGCCAGCATCCAGGTGCACCGTGAATGCCTGGGCAGCGTGCCGTGCAGGTTCGGCCAGCGCAACTTCCTTCATTCCGCCGTAATCTCCGGGCCTACCCAACTCAAGGGAACCGATATCGATGTCCCGGACCTTCGCGGTGGGTTCAGCCACCTGATCGCAGCCTTGGCTGCCACCGGCACGTCCAGGGTCACGGGGATCGACATCATCAACCGTGGCTACGAGCGTTTCACGGAAAAGCTGGCGGGCCTCGGCGCGGATTTCGACATCACCGCAACAAAGTAGTGGTGCGCACGTGAAGGAAACGGCCAAGAGCCAGGCCACGTTTGTGGTCATCGCCGCAATAGCGCGCAGCCTGCTGAACGTCATGATGGACAAGAAATGGGAGGGCACGGAAAAACTGCCCGCAGGCGGCTTCATCGCGGCTCCCAACCATTGCACGGAGATTGATCCCCTCATCGTGGGGCATATGCTCTACAACCAGAAGCGCGCGCCCCACTTCCTTGCCAAGGCAGGGCTGTTCAAAGTTCCCGTGCTGGGCTGGATACTGCGGGCCACGCGGCAGATCCCGGTGGAACGCTCGACGGCGGGGGCCAACCGCTCGCTGCGGCTGGCCCAGGAGATCGTGGCCGACGGCGGTGCCATCATCATCTATCCAGAAGGAACGCTCACCCGCGATCCAGATCTCTGGCCCATGAAGGGCCACACCGGGGCGGCCAGGCTCGCCCTGGAAGGCGGGATCCCAGTAGTGCCCATAGCGCACTGGGGCGCGCACGAAGTCTTTCCGCGGTACGCAAAGCGGTTCCACCTCTTCCCACGCAAGACATCACGGGTGGTGGTGGGGGATCCCGTGGACCTTAGCGCCTTTACCGGCAGCCCCCTGGACAAGGCCAACTTGGCAGCCGCCACGGATGCCATCATGGACGCCGTTACAGCACTGCTGGCAGGTATCCGGGGCGAGGATCCGCCCGCCCAACGTTGGGACCCTGCCAAGAACAACCAAGACAAGCACGGCCGGTTCGTGGAACGCGGCCAGCACGTCGACCGTACCGGCGGAAATGGCAGATCCTTTCCAGACGGCGGAACTTCGCAAGAGAATACTGGGGACAGCAACAAATGACGGTCCATATTGAACGCTCAACATCTGCAAGCACTGTGGCCGTACTGGGAGCAGGTTCCTGGGGAACCACCTTTGCAAAAGTCCTCGCAGACGCGGCCGCTTCCTCCGGAATCGAGCGCCGTATCCGGTTGTGGGGCAGACGGGCTGAAGTCGTCCAGCAGATCAACGATTTGCACACGAATAAGCAATACCTCAAGGACATAGTGCTTCCGTCCAGCATCACGGCTTCTACGGACGTGGAGGAGGTTCTTAGGGACGTAGGAGTGGTAATACTTGCCGTACCGGCCCAGACCCTGCGGCCGCAGCTGCGTGAATGGAAACAGCTCATCGCACCCGGTGCAGTAGTGGTGTCCCTAATGAAGGGCCTTGAGCTTCACACTGACGCCCGGATGAGCGAGGTTATCCAACAGGAGCTGGACATTCCCGAGGATCGGGTGGCAGTGGTTTCCGGACCCAATCTCGCCATGGAGATTGCCCGTGGGGAGCCCACAGCATCTGTTGTGGCCTGCGCCGATTCCGCAACCGCAGCATGGATTGCCCGGCACTGCACTGCTCCATATTTTCGGCCCTACACAACCACTGATGTAGTTGGTGTGGAAATTGGCGGAATCGTTAAAAACGTCATTGCGCTTGCCGTAGGTATTTGCGAGGGAAAGCAAATGGGGGACAACACAAAAGCCTCAGTGATCACGCGTGGTTTGGCAGAGACGTCACGGCTGGCGCTGGCGCTTGGCGGCCATGCTAATACTATTTCTGGTTTGGCGGGGCTGGGCGACTTGGTGGCCACCTGTTCATCCCCTCTATCGAGGAACCATACTGCAGGACGGCTGTTGGGAAGGGGACTGACGCTGGACCAGGTGAACGAAGAGATGAAGCAGACCGCCGAAGGCATCAAGTCCTGCCAGGCAGTCAACGAATTGGCCGGGCTATGGGGAATTGAAATGCCCATCACAGCCGCTGTTGACGCGGTTCTGGCGGGTAAACTTCACGTTGATGAACTGGGCCCGCTTCTACTTTCCCGCGAACTTAAATCTGAAGGTGATCACTGAGCATGAGCGATTTCGATCAGAATGCGGCACCTGAAAGAAGCGTCAAACCCCGCGTTGCCGTGCTCTTTGGCGGCCGTTCCAGCGAACATGCCGTGAGCTGCGTGACTGCCGCCGGTGTGCTCGGCGCCATCAACAAAGACAAATACGAAGTCATTCCGATTGGAATCGCGAAGTCGGGGCAATGGGTGCTGGCCGCAGCCGACACAGCCCAGTGGTCACTGTCGGCATCGTCGCTGCCGGAGGTGCCGCCGTCGTCGGAAACGGTGACTCTGGCGGAAATCGGCGGTGAGCACCAGCTGATCGTGGCCTCCCCGAACGCAGTCCCGCAGGAACTCGGAACCGTTGACGTGGTCTTCCCGCTGCTGCATGGGCCCTTCGGTGAAGACGGCACCATCCAGGGGCTCCTGGAGCTGTCCGACACCCGCTACGTGGGCGCCGGTGTACTTGCCTCTGCCGTTGGCATGGACAAGCACTACATGAAGGTGGTCTTTGAGGCCGCAGGCCTCCATGTGGGGCCCTACATCGCGGTCACGGACCGGCAGTGGATCAAGGATGCAGAAGCTGTCCGCAAGCAGGTGGACCGGCTCGGCTTTCCTGTGTTCGTCAAACCGGCCCGGGCTGGATCGTCCATGGGTATCTCCAAAGTCGATTCCCTGGACGAGCTGGACGCAGCTGTCGAGGAAGCCCGCCGCCACGACCTCAAGCTCGTTATCGAGGCCGGCATCACGGGCCGCGAGATCGAGTGCGCCGTCTTGGAAGGCCGCGGCGCCGATGGGCCGCGCACGTCCTTGCCCGGCGAGATCTCAGTGGCCGGCGGCAGCCATGAATTCTATGACTTCACCGCGAAATACGTCGAGGACGGTGCCGCGGCACTGAGCTGCCCCGCCGACATCCCGGAGGAGGCCATCAATCGGGTGCGGGAGCTTGCGGCCGCGGCCTTCGACGCCGTGGGGGCAGAAGGTCTGAGCCGGGTTGACTTCTTCTATACGCCTGACGGCGAGCTGATCATCAACGAAATAAACACGATGCCTGGATTTACGCCAAACAGCATGTACCCGCAGATGTGGGCGGCGTCAGGGTTGGACTACGCTGACTTGATCGACGAACTGATTTACCTTGCACTGCACCGGAAGACAGGCCTGCGCTGAGCAGTTCAGCTCTTCGGTGCAGCACGTCCAGCTGAAGGCAGAGCTATTGGCTGCCGGGCAAGTTCTGCAGGTCTTCCTGGCCCACGCAGTTCCGGGTTGACGGGATCTTTGCCTCCGGTGCGGAGAGATCGGCCAGGACAGTGGCAGAGCTGATCTTGTCCGGGTCCAGCAGGATTTCGGTGGCCGGATCGCGTCCAAACGTGGTCAGCGTCCACACCGGGTCGCCTTCCTTGATGACCCAGTCAACACCGTTGACGCTGACGCACCGATCCGTCGTCGGTCCCGGAACGTTCACGCCGCAACGAAGGACCACCTGGGACGGGTCGCCCCAGGCCGCGGTGGCCTGGCTGTTGGTCTTTCGGAGGGCAGCATCGCCGATTGCATCGGGGAGCGCCACCATCATCGGTGCGCACGCCGGGTTGGCGGCGTCTTTCGCTGCTGTCACGTCTACCACGGGAGAACAGGCGCACAGGGCGAGCAGAGAAGTGCCTACTGCCAGCCCGACGGGGACAGAGAAGCTACGGCCTTCAAGAAAAGCGCCAAGGGAGAGCATGGATCAAGCCTAGCTGGCCATAGCTTTGTCAATGCCGTGTGTGGCGCATGCTGTGATCTCTCCGCATCAGGTGGTTGTGGGGTATCGGGGAGATTTGTAGGTGGCGTTGCCTGGACGATGCCTGGCTGGGTGTCGTCTGTGGCCAGGCCCATGCTGACGTATGCGACCTCGGCAAGCGTCGGGGCATCTGGCGGTGTTCGGGCTGCAGCCGGACCGCCGCCAAGCCCCGCCAGGTCATCACAAACCCGGCACCGGGACGGAACCGCTAAACATGACTCCCCACCTCCAAAACGCTCGGCGGGATCTGGTCCATCGTCTTCACATCTCCGGAAGTTTTTGGGAAGGACTAACTCAACTCACATCAGCCGGGATGTGTTCGGGTGATTCCGTTGAGACGTTTGCCAATGAAGTCATGCATAGGACTCTGAAAGGGACCTGGTATTCATCTTCGAGTAGACTGTCTGGACGTGCCCTGTTTTCTTGCTCTCCGTCATGGATGAGTGTAGGGAAATAGGAGCATGGAACCATTTCGAATTTGGGGGTACCGCCATGAACGCCCGTGGCCGTAAATATTGGTCTGTTCGCATCGCATTGGGTGCGCTTTTGGTTGCGGCGGTCGCGTCCGGGCCTGCAGGAGTAGCCTCGGCGACGGAGACACCTCCTGTGTACCCGCCAGTCGTTGATCTGCCGGTCGGTGCCGACCCCACCCAGGACCCGGCGCCCACCCAGGACCCGGCGCCATCGGAACCAGCCCCTACGCCTGCTCCCGACACTGCTCCGGCGCCGGAACCTGACCTCCCGGCCGAGACGACGCCCGTGCCCGTACCGGTGCAGCCGGAGGCGCCGCTCCCGGCAGCGTCTGCTTACGTCCCCCCTGCACCCGTTCAAACGTCGCCTGTATGGTCTCCAGTCGTTGTGCCGGGAATCGCGGTCCAGGGAACAGAAGCCGAACAGGAAGCACCAACTACCGAAGACTCGGCCGTCACAGCAACGCCGACGCCGGTCCCCACTGAAGCTACGGCTACGGCTACGGCTACGGCTCTAGCCGTTGCGCCAGCAAAACCCGCGGCAGCCGTTAAATCCGCAGTGAAGGCGGCCGTGGCCGCAGCGACCGGCAGTTCGATCGGAGTCCGCGCTGCCGTCGTCGCTCTCCTGCTGTGCCTTGGGTACGCCTACTTCCGGTTTTTGGGGTCGAAAAAAGGAGGCCGGACCTCCCAGTCCTTGGCAAGTCCTGACGCATGAGCCATGAATTGCCGATGGGCGCCGCGGCAGAAAGTCCGACCCTGAGCCCGATTCAGATCACACTCATCACCCACTCTTACTGGCCGGAGCACAGTCCTCCCCAACGCCGTTGGACCGCGATGATCAAGGAGTTCTCCCGCGCAGGCTGGGGGGTTGACGTAGTCGCTCCTGTCGCTCACTATCCGTTCGGGCGTCGCGAGTTGCCGCGGCGGATGGCGGGCCGGCCATTCCGGCTACAGAAGGGACAGTTCACAGAGAACGTACTCCGCGTGCCTTACCTTCGGCACGGCAATTCACGGGCCGCCCGCTTGGTGGACCAGTGCTATTCGGCGTTACTGTCTGTTCCAGCCGGGATGTTCTTGCGGAGGCCAGATGTTGTAATTGTCACGGCACCGGCACTCCCTTCGCTCGCTGCCGGCTACCTTCTGGCTAAGCTGCGAAGAGTGCCACTGATCGTTGAGATGCGCGACGCGTGGCCGGACCTTGCCCGCGACGCACGTTTGGTTCAGGGAAGTGTAAAAAGTGTCGTGGAACGCGTGGTTGAATTTGTGCAACAGCGCGCGGATTTAGTGGTCACGGTGACGGAAGGATTCGCTAATTCCTTGCGTGCCCGCGGGATCCGAAATGTGGCGACCGTCAGCAACGGACTTAATCTGGACGCTATCCCCGTGCTGGATTCACCTAGACTTGAACGGCCCATCTTCGAGGCGCTGTACTTGGGGAACCACGGTGAGAGTCAACGCCTGGATGTGGCAATCCGGGCAAGCGCCTTGGTGGGAAGCTCAATGCACTTGCACATGGTTGGCCACGGGACGCAGCGTCCTGCACTGGAGAAGCTCGCCCGCGAATTGAAGGCCCCGGTGACCTTTCATGCACCCCTTCATGGCGATGCCGTGATGGAACGCTACGCCTCGGCCGACACCTGCCTTGTTTCACTGCGCGACGATTGGAAATCCTTCGAAACCACTGTTCCGTCCAAGACCTATGAGGTTCTTGCCGTTGGCCGCCACGTCACGGCCATGGTCCGCGGCGAGGCTGCACGAATCATCGCCGATGCCGAAGCTGGCGATATTGTGGCCAGCGACCCTGAAGCCCTGGCGGCCTTGTGGCGCGATCTCGCCGCCAACCGCCTGCGTCTGGCCCGTAACGGCGACAGCCGGGAATGGGTCAAAACACATGCCGAGTATGAGCAGCTGGCCACTTGCTACATGGGACTAATCTCAGAGCTCCTTGGCAAGGCATCTGGAGCCACCTCAATCATCCAGATACTGAGAAATCTACGGCTTGCGGCCCACACGGCGGGACAGCACTTCACGGACGACCCGATGGTGCTGATCCTCCAACTTTCGCGTAGGCTCCGGCAAACGGTGGTCCGTCGGCTGGCCCATGTGGTGCGTGCGGCGACGCCAAAAGACTCCGTGGCTGTGCCTGCGCTGCTCGCATCGCTCGTAATTGGCGACGACGGCGATGTCTGCCGCCGGCTTCGGCTCGCTACAGACCGGAAGGTCACAGGCGAGAAGGCCCGAAGGTTGGCAGACATCGCATTGGTTGCCAACCGGCCGGAGTTAGGCGACGTCTTCCTCGCTCGCTCCGGATTGGCGCGGAGGTATCAAGCAGCACAGGCCCGCAGGCTGTGGCATGACGGGAACCTTACCGGCGCCATCGCCGTACTAGAGGGTTCGGGTGCGTCGGGACGGCGGCAGCAAGTTCGGCTTTCCGGTGAGGCGGCGGTGTATGCGGGCACGGCGCCGTCGTTGCCGAGTCAGGCCTTTGCTCCGGTTGCCGGCCGAGTCCTGCACTTACTCACCAATTCGCTCCCCCATACCGCCAGCGGCTATGCCCAGAGGTCGCACTCCATCATGAAGGCGCAGCAGCAGGTGGGCTGGGAGGTGCTCGCCGTGACGAGGATCGCATATCCTGTGCAGGTTGGGAAACTCTTCGCGCAGGCTGGAGACGTCGTAGACGGCGTCCAATACCGTCGTCTCCTGCCTGCAGGATTGGCGCCGACGATGGACGCGCGCCTGCAACAGCAGGCCGAGGAATTGCTGAAGGTGGCGCTGGAATTCCGACCCAGTGTGCTTCACACCACCACACACTTTGTCAACGGACTCGTGGTCCGGGCGGTAGCGGAGGCCTTGGGGATTCCTTGGGTGTACGAGGTCCGCGGCCAGTTAGCGGACACGTGGGCAGCCACGCGGGGTCCTGAGGCTCGGGACAGTGAAAAGTACCGGCTGTTCCAGGACCGGGAAACCGACATCATGCGGAATGCCGATCTTGTCGTGACTCTGGGGCAGGCTATGAAGGCGAACATCGTCGCTGCGGGTATCCCGGCGGAGGACGTCATCATCGCGCCCAATGCTGTTGGCGACGGCTTCCTCCAGCAGCCACTGGATGCTGCCAGCGCACGCCGCCAACTAGGGCTGCCGGAGGACGGACTCTATATCGGCACCGTCAGCAGCCTCGTCGGATATGAGGGCCTTGACGACCTTGTCCGTGCCTTCGCGCTGCTGGCGCCTGAACATCCACGCCTGCGCCTCCTGATCGTTGGTGACGGCGTGGCCGGTCCGGCGTTGCTGGAGCAAGTCCGCGCCCTGGGGCTGGCTGACAGGGCGATTTTCACGGGGCGGGTTCCGCGGGAGCTGACGCCGCTGTATCACCAGGCCCTGGACGTCTTCGTGATCCCACGGAAGGACCTAGAAGTGACCCGTTCGGTCACTCCACTCAAGCCCGTGGAAGCTTTGGCAAGCGCCCGACCGGTAGTGGGGAGTGACCTGCCGGCCCTTCGGGAGATAATAGTCGAGGGTCGCAACGGGCTATTGGCCCCTTCCGAATCACCTGGCGAACTTGCACGCGCCATCTCGGCGTTGCTGGCTGACGGGAACCGCAGGGCGTCGATGGGGCAAGCCGGCCGGCTTGCCGTTCTCGCCGAGAGGACCTGGACGGCCAATGCAAGAGCACTGGCCAACCGTTATGCGGGGCTACACCACGAACATGAGGAGAGCAAGTAGTGTCCGCAGATAGTGCAGTAGACCCAGAGACCGTGGCCATACAGCCCCTCTCCGTAGATATGCGGCGGCTGACACGTGTCGGATCGCGGCCAGGGTTCCTGGACTACCTTGTTCAGCTCTGGAACTTCCGGCAGTTCATTTTTTACGATGCCCGGGCCCGTGTCCAAAGCGGTACGCGGAGGGACCGCCTTGGCAGCGCCTGGCTGCTCCTGAACCCCATCTTCAATGGTCTGACCTACTACCTGATTTTTGGTTTGTTATTGAATACAAGCCGTGGCATCGAGAACTTCCTTGGCTACCTGGTGGTCGGGATATTCGTGTTCCAGTTCAGCTCCGGTGCCATCACGTCCGGCGCGCGTTCCATCCACGGGAGTAAGTCTGTGGTGCAGGCATTCAACTTTCCGCGGGCAGCGCTGCCTATCGGGGCCAACGTACGCGAATTGCTGGCCGCGGTGCCCCTCATACTGGCCATGCTTTTGATCGTGGTGGTGCTGCCGCCTGCAGAGAAAATCACCTGGCTTTGGATTCTGGTCCTGCCGGCCATATTGTTACAGTCGCTGTTCAACCTTGGGGTTGGACTCATTCTTGCCCGCGTCATCTCCCGGGTGCATGATGTCACGCACCTGCTTCCCTTCGCGCTACGGGCATGGATGTACATCTCAGCAATCTTCTACACATATGACCGCTTCATCACCCAACCGCAGATGCTTGCTGCCATCAAGCTCAATCCCCTCTTTAACGTGATCGACATAGTCCGGGATTGCGTGCTTTACGCCAAGGTTCCCCAATGGCAGTCGTGGGCCATCCTTGCCGCTTGGGCGCTAGGGATGCTAGCTGCCGGCTTGGTCTATTTCTGGAAAGGGGAGGAATCCTATGGACGCGGATGAACAGGAAATTTTCATCGAGGGACATCCCTGCGTGGTGGTGGACTGCGTCGAGATGCGGTACCGCGTTGCCTCCAGTGCGGCTGCGGAACCTGATACTGGACAGTTCAGATCCCGATTCCTCCACAAGGCTGTCAGCAAGCCCAACATGGTGACCGTGAGGGCCCTGAACAAGCTCTCCCTCGTTGTTGAACGGGGGGAGTCGGTGGGGATCATTGGCAGGAATGGTTCGGGTAAGAGCACCTTGATGAAGATCATCAGCGGCCAGTCAAAGCCCACCAGGGGGGCCGTGTATGCGTCCAGTACCCCTATCATGCTTGGCGTCAACGCGGCCTTGGTCCCGGACCTTTCCGGTGACCAGAACGTCATCCTCGGATGTCTGGCCATGGGCATGAGCCGGGCGGACGTGGACGAAAAGTTCAACAGCATTGTGGAGCTTTCCGGCCTTGAGACATCCATCCATCTGCCGATGAAGTCCTACTCCTCGGGCATGGCTTCGCGCCTCAGATTTGCCATCGCCGCGAGCGTCGACCCTGAGATCCTTTTGGTGGACGAGGCACTCAATACCGGTGATGCTCAGTTTGGGGATCGCAGCAAGCGGCGGATGGATGAGCTCCGCGAGCAGGCCGGCTGTGTCTTCCTAGTAAGCCACAGCCTGGAAACGATCAAGGACATGTGCACGCGTGCGGTCTGGCTGGACAAGGGCGACCTGATCATGGACGGTGCGCCGGACGTGGCCATTAAGGCCTATCAGGACTTCACGCGTCACCTTTCCAAAGGCAACAATATTTCAGCCACCAAGATTCTCGACGACGCCAAAGCGAACCTCGTGGCCACCGAGGTCCGCGGGCGGTCCTCACGCCGGAGCCGAGGCTAATGCAGGGTCTCCGGGAGATCCGCACCGGACTATGGCATCTTCGCAGGGGAGGGCCAACGCAGTTCAATACCTGGCGTTCCCGCCGACGGATCGAACAGGGCTTTGCCGCACCGCGAAACGTGCAAGGTGTGGAAGCGGCCTGGACTGGCAGGAGGCGCAAGCGCAGGCTCTCGCTGATGCCGGCGAGACTGCCACAACCGCGGCCGTCCCGACCCGACGTCCGCGCTGCGGTGATCTTGGACGACTTTTCCGCGCTGGCATTCGGCTACGAGTGGACCACCATGCCAGTCCATCCGTACACCTGGCGGAACGACCTCGCGGCCGGGGCCGTTGATCTCCTGTTTGTGGAGTCGGCATGGTCCGGAAACGGCGGACTGTGGCGTGGAAAACTAGCTGGTCCCAGCGGGCCCAGCGACGAGTTCCGCGATCTGGTCCATTGGTGCCGCGAGCGGGGGATCCCAACGGTTTTTTGGAACAAAGAAGACCCGCCGCACTACGACGACTTCCTGCCCGCCGCCAGGATTTTTGATCAGGTCTTCACATCCGATTCCGGTCGTATCGCGCAGTACAAGGTGGATCTCGGGCACGAACGCGTCGCTGTGCTTCCGTTCGCCGCGCAACCGGCGATCCACAACCCGGTGAGGCCTGGGCATGGCTGGCACAAGAGGGACGTTGCTTTTGCTGGAATGTACTTTGCGCACAAGTATCCCGAGCGCCGGGCACAGATGGACCTTCTGCTCGGTGGGGCGCTGGACGCGTCGGTCCGGATGGGGACGGGTCTGGAAATATTCTCCCGGCAGCTTGGCGGCAGCCCGGAATACCAGTTCCCCGCACCGCTGGACTCACGCGTGGTCGGCTCGTTGAGCTACCTTCAGACACTGTCCGCCTACAAGGCGTACAAGGTGTTTCTCAACGTCAACTCCGTTGTTGACTCGCCCAGCATGTGTGCCAGGCGCGTCTTCGAGATCTCGGCTTCCGGCACGCCTGTCGTCACCGCACCCAGTAAGGCAATGCAACGGTTCTTCACCCCGGAGGCGGTGCCCGTGGCCACCACCCGCAAGGAAGCCGAGCACCTCACACGTGCGCTGGTTTCCAGTCCCGAGCTGAACGATCGCACGGCGCATCTGGCTCAGCGTGCGATTTGGACAAACCATACCTACTCCCACCGGGTGGATACGGTGTTGCAGTGCGCGGCGCCCGCACTGACCAGGGTCATAAGACAGCCGACCGTCTCCGTTCTGCTGCCTACTATCAGACCCCAAAACCTGGAACGTGTCTTCCGCGATCTAGCCGGACAGCGCGGGGTGGACGCCGAACTTGTGCTGCTCACTCACGGTTTCCGGATCTCCTCGGAACGCCTGGCAGAACTCTCCGAGGGGTCCGGCCTCCGGAATGTGGTTCTCCTTGAGGCGCCGCGGGAAATATCGTTGGGGGAGTGCCTGAACAGGTGTGCGGCCGCGGCCGGTGGGGAAGTTCTCACGAAGATGGACGATGACGACCACTACGGGCCGCACTACCTGAGCGACCAGCTTTATGCCCTATCTTATTCCGGCGCCGACATTGTGGGAAAGCAGGCACACTACATGCATCTCCAGAGGTCGAATGCCGCGATCCTTCGGTTCGCTGCCAGGGAGCACCGATTCACTGATTTCGTGATGGGGCCCACCATCATGGCTCGAAGGGAGGTGTTCAACGACCATCCGTTCCAGCATGTCGCCGTTGGGGAGGACACTGGTTTTTTGCGGGCCGCCCATGACGCCGGCAGGAGTATCTACTCGGCGGATCGCTTTAACTACTTCCAGGTCCGCACCGGAGACGGACACACCTGGCAGATCGAGGACGTGGAACTGCTTGCCTCCGGTGATCTCAAATTCTATGGAAAGCTACATGAACATGTTGACATCTAAAACTACTGAGAGTGAGGTCCCGATTAAGACGGTCGCAGTCGTTGGACTCGGCTACATCGGACTGCCAACAGCGGCCATCCTGGCCACCAACGGCCTAGAAGTGATCGGCGTCGACGTTAATGTGAGCACCGTAGACGCCGTTAATAACGGCCATGTGCCGTTTGTGGAGCCTGACTTGAGCATCCACGTCGCGGGCGCTGTAAGCCAAGGCAGGCTTCGGGCCCAGCTCGAAACTCCCAGCGCAGATGCCTACATCGTGGCCGTGCCGACGCCTTTCAAGGCAGACAAGTCTGCGGATATGTCATATATCGCCGCCGCCGCCAGTGCTATCGCACCCAAGCTCAGCGGCGGTGAACTGGTGATTCTGGAGTCCACGTCTCCCCCCGGGAGCACGCGCCGGCTCGCCGAGCTGATTCTGGGGATGCGTCCTGACCTCAGCCTCGATGGCCAGAGCGGCAGGCCTGTGCTCCTCGTGGCACACTGTCCCGAACGGGTGTTGCCTGGCAGGATAATGATCGAGTTGGTGACGAACGACCGCGTGGTGGGCGGGCTTACTCCCGAGGCTGCCGAGGCTGCGGCGGCGCTCTATCGGGTGTTCTGCCAGGGCGAGATTCATCTTACCGACGCTGCAACGGCTGAGATGACCAAGCTAGTGGAAAACGCCTACCGCGACGTCAACATTGCCTTCGCAAACGAGTTGTCCGTCATCAGCGATAATTTGGAAATTGACGTGTGGGAACTCATCCGCTTGGCCAACCGTCATCCCCGAGTCGATATTCTTCAGCCCGGTCCCGGCGTCGGTGGCCACTGTATAGCGGTGGACCCCTGGTTTATCGTGACGGCCGACCCCAAGAATTCCACCCTGATCCGGACCGCCCGCGAAGTCAATGACGGTAAGCCTGGCTACATTGTCGACCAGATCCGCAAAGCTGTCAGCGACCTGGAGCATCCCGTCATCGCGTGCCTTGGGCTTGCCTTCAAAGCAAATATCGACGACGTCCGTGAGTCACCGGCTCTGGAGATCGTGCGACGCGTGGCCACGCTGCACCCGGACAATGTGATTCTGGTGGTGGCGCCTCACACCGATCACCTGCCCGAGGAGCTCGCCGCTCTCTCCAACATCCGCCTCGTTGACGCGTACAGCGCCATCGAGTCGGCCGACGTGGTGGTGCTGTTGGTGGACCACGACAAATTCCGTGATATTGAACCGGCTCTTCTGGGGGACAAGAAGGTCATAGATACCCGAGGATTCTGGCGCTGACGAGGCGGACATGAATCAAGGGTATTGATAGTTTTGTGTCAAAAGTATACGAAAAAAACGGTGCAGGGCGCCCGAAAGCGACTCGCCGCGGGGAGAACAATGCAAAACCGAATTGAAAAGTCGGCGGTGCTGCCTGCCGGCAAGCATTTCGCCGTAACATGGAGCGTGCCTGTGGTGCATGGCGGCAGGACAAATGCCATGCTGCACCGATCGAGGGCTTTTGTGGCCGAAGGCGGCGCCCAGGTTGAGATTTTGACATTCGATAATTTTCGGGACTACAAAGAAATTCGAAAGACGCTCACCGAACAGCGGAAACTCGTCGATGGTGTGACTATCCGAAATATTTGGGAAGACCTTCCCGACCTTGCTGGCGCGGCTCCCGCTCTCCCACTGGAGGATCTCATCGGCTTCAGTCCGCTCGGTGAAACAGGAACGCCGGTTGTCACGGTAGAAGGCGGTCCACGCAGCAGGACACAGAGATTCTCCTCCGACGGTACCACGCTGCTGCAGACCGACTATCTCCGGGAGGACGGAACTCTATTCCTCTCGGACCGTAGCGATGTTGATAACCCGGGTGTCTATGGGGGCCGCTCGATTACCCTCTGCAACGGCCAGGGACTGCCGGTGGAGCAGTGGAGGTCGTCGTGGGAAATGTACCGCTCGTGGCTGGATCACCTGACGGAGGGCAAGGAGTCATTCTTTATCGTGGACAACAAGCACGCCGCGACGTTCATGAAAACCTATCGACGGCCGACCGCGACGGTAATGCTCATGGTTCATGATTCCCACCTTGCAACTGCAGCAATCGGACCAGCGTCGCCGCTGTCTGGCTCCGGCGAAGTGATAATCCCCCGCCTTGACAGTTTCGACGGTGTCGTGATCCTCACCCGGATGCAGGCCGAGGATATTAAGGCGCGGGTTGGAGACATCGGCAACGCGCACGTCATTCCGAATAGCCGGGCGGTGTCCGCACGGCCTAGGGGTGATCGCAATCCCACCGCGGGTGTCCTCTTGGCCCAACTGAGGCCGCTCAAACAGATTGATCACGCTATTCGTGCGATCACCGATGTAAACCACCGCCTCCAATGCACTGCCAGCCTCGCCATTTACGGCGAAGGTGCTGAAGGTCCAAAATTGGAAAGCCTCATCGCCCGGCTGGGTGTTTCCTCGTTGGTTCAGCTGAAGGGCCACACTCATTCACCAGCCAAGGTGTTCGCCGAATCCTCGTTTTCCTTGCTGACGAGTTCGTCTGAATCGTTTGGTCTGGTGATCTTGGAGAGCATGTCTGCCGGCTGTATACCCATCGCTTACGACGTTCACTATGGGCCGTCTTCCATCATTACGCACGGTGTCAACGGCTACATTGTTGAATACGGAAATGAGCGGGCCCTGGCCGAGTGCGTGGCTGAATTCTTGGCATTACCTGCCCAACAGCAGGCGAAGTTAAGGGAGGCTGCAATATCCAGGGCGGCCGACTTTTCCGACGAGCCCGTTGTCTCCATGTGGTCTCAGGCGCTGACAGCCGCGGCAACGAGAAAGGCGCTCCCCTCCCCGGAAGTGCAGGTGGCTGTCACCGACACTGCATGGGGAACCTGGTCCGACGGGACGCTTGATTTGCGTGTGACCGCTCATGTGACCTATGACAGGGACGGCCTGGACACGGATGCACCTGGTTTTTCTTGTCGGATTAGAAGCCGGGGCGGCGAGTTATTCTTCAGGGTGTCTGCCGACACGACGGGACAAACAGCCGACAGTTCATTTTCCATCGTCTTTCGCTTCACTCCTGATGTCATGCAGGCGATGAGCGACTCCATTGCTGACGCCACACTTGAAACCCAGCTTCTGGGCCGTCGTGTAAAGTCGAGGCTGCCTTACAGCCTCCCAGCCCCCACGCGGATGGAAGTCTATGGAACAGTGCACGGTAACCTCAGCCTGCGCCCTGTCAGCCCGCCCCTGCCGTAGTTACACCAGACTTAATCTAAAACCCTCGGAGAATGCTAATGAATAAACAGGACGCGCGCGAAGACAAAGCACCCGGCATTCCGCCCCTTCCCGCTGGTTACCATTGCGCCATTACCTGGGGCATTCCCATGGAGTACGGCGGCATGACAAATGCCCTGCTTCACCGGTCGAGGGCCTTCATCCAGGAAGCAGGCGTCCCCGTGGACGTCCTGACCTTTGAATGGTCAGTTGACTACAGCGAGATTCGCTGTGAACTAGAGATTGCCGGTGAGTTGATTCCGGGACTTCGGCTGCGGAACCTCTGGGAAGAACTCGGCGAGCTCAGTGAAAGCCAACTGGCCTCGTCGAAACCAGGTAAGAACGTAACAGGCGAGTTCTCGCCTATCGGTCCGGGCGAGGAATCAGCGGATGAAATATTCGCCGGTCTCCTGCGGCGCCGGATCCGCTATGCGGCTGATCAAAAGACTGAGCTGCAGATTGACTATTTCCGCCCGGACGGTTCACTTATGGTCACGGACCGGCGAGATGTTCAAGCTAAGGGAACAGCTGGTGGACGACTGATAACCCTCTGCGGTCTGGACGGCCGTCCAGTAGCCTCCTGGAACCAGGTTTGGCCTCTTTACCTGTTCTGGCTTGACTGCGTTGTTGCGGGTCGAGAGTCATTTATGATTGTTGACAGCAAGTCGACCGCTAACTTCATGACCCGCTATCGGCGGAACAATGTTGTGACACTGCATCTGGTGCACAACTCGCACATGGCCAGTGGCGCACTTCCACCACACGGCGAGCTAAGCCCAACACGACGGTACGTGTTTGAGCGGCTGAATTCCTTCGACGCCGTGGTCTTCCTAACCGAGAGCCAGAAGAAAGATGTGGATCTGGTCTTCGACAATCCACCGAACACTTGCGTTATCCCGAACAGCCGATCCTTTCCTGCGTTGTCCGAGCCGGAGAACGGCCATATCGCCGAGTTGGGAATCGTTCTAGGCGCCTTAACGGGCCGCAAAAGGTTGGACCACGCCATCCGCGCTGTAGCCAAGGCAGGGGAGTCTTCTGATTTAGACTACAGGCTGGAAATTTACGGCCAAGGCCCTGACCATGCCGCTCTATTGCGGCTGATTCAGTCAAGCGGCCTGGAGGGTCACGTCGCTCTTCGGGGTTACTCTATAGACGCACGTCAGGAGTTTGAGCGAGCTTCATTTACTCTGCTGACCAGCAAACTCGAGGGCCAGGGACTGGTTTTGATAGAGGCGATGAGCGTGGGATGTATTCCCATCTCTTATGACGTCCCCTACGGTCCTGCGGATATTATCCAGGACGGTGTCAATGGTTTCCTTGTACCCGCCGGCGATATCCCTGCCATGGCGGAGAAGATCCGGCTAATAGGTGACATGGACGCCGAAGATCTCAAGAACATGCGTCGAGCAGCAGTCTCCAGAGCACACTCGTTCAATGATGAGCTGGTGGTCCAGACCTGGGGGACGGCAATGCGGGCAGCAGTAGACAGAAAGCTTGGAGGGGCGACCTGGGCGACGGATCCCCGCTGGATTACGGGTCCATTTCAAGACGCGCAACCGGTCACATGAGTGAACCAGTTGCGGCCCGCCAGAGGCTTCGGAACAACAATCGTCGTGTAGGAAGTACCGGTGATGACATGCTACTGGCGCCAGTCGACTAATCCTCGCAAGATCCTGCGCTACAGCTGGGCTTTCCCTGCGTCAACCCTGCGCCTTGCCCGGTAACATGGTCTTGTCTCGTATCGATAGTTGGCGTGGATGGACCAAAATCTCCGCCCTCGCGAGGCTGGATGCCCGCCCGCGGGGCCTAGTGCCGATGTGGGGAAGGACTCGTCTCAGGTTCTTTCTAGAGCATCTTTAGAGTTCAACGCAGGATCACTTCCGGACAGGAAATCGGAACGGGTGATCTCTACTTGGGGGTTTAGATGCAGACCAAACGTTTTCGCGGCGCCATGCGCAAGCTGCCGATCGCGGCGCTCACAGCACTCTTAATCGTCTTGGGCCTCGCGGTCGCTCCCGCATCCGTGGCCTACGATCCAGCATATTCGGTGCCAACGGGCTTGAAGTCCACGGGTCAGACGGATACGACTGTGAGCCTGTCTTGGGTGAAATCGGCGAACGTCCCTCAGTACCGGGTGCAGGTTTATACCAGGGCGGACATGGCCGATTCGGTGTATTACCGGTTTACCGACTCGGCTGTTGTTATCCCTAATTTGGTGAAGAGCACCGCGTACAATTTCCGGGTGCGGGGGATCAGTGCTGACGGGGGGACGTCGCTGACGGCTTACTCAGCACCCGTGACGGCGACCACCGCAGCCGCACCTGCCTATGCGGTGCCTACCGGTTTGAAGTCCACGGGTCAGACGGATACGACTGTGAGCCTGTCTTGGGTTAAATCGGCGAACGTCCCTCAGTACCGGGTGCAGGTTTATACCAGGGCGGACATGGCTGATTCGGTGTATTACCGGTTTACCGACTTTGCAGTGGTTATCCCTAATCTGGTGAAGAGCACCGCGTACAATTTCCGGGTGCGGGGGATCAGTGCTGACGGGGGGACGTCACTGACGGCTTATTCAGCACCCGTGACGGCGACCACCGCAGCCGCACCTGCCTATGCGGTACCTACCGGTTTGAAGTCCACAGCCACTGCCGCGACCTCCGTCTCCCTGTCGTGGAACCCGGTGCCCAACGCTCCCGAATACCGGGTACAGATTTACAGCAAGCCGGACATGAGCGACTCGATCTACAGACGGTTCACGGCGGCTTCCGGAGTCGCGTACGGGCTTACGCCCGAAACAGGCTATTCCGCAAGAGTCAGGGTTATCGGATCGGCAGGAGAAAGCCTTAGCGCCTATTCTGCCCCATTTACGTTTACTACCCCTGTTGATCCGTATCCGACTCCGACCGGCTTCAGTGCAACTACCACCTACCGCACGGCAAACCTGACATGGAACCCCGTACCCAATGCACCGGGGTACCGGCTAGCGATTGCCACCAAACCCGATATGTCCGACGCCGAATGGCGCCGTTATGCAGGAACCAACACGGCGGAAATCCGTGGCCTGAACCAGCTCACAACCTACTATTTCCAGGTTCGGGTAATTGACGATGCCGGAACTGCCCTCAGCGCCTATACGCCGGTGCTGAGTATCGCAACCAAAGCGGAGCCGCCGGCACCACCGGCCCTGACCAATCCTTTGAAGGTCGCGAGCTACAACGTCATGTGCGCAACCTGTACGCCCGAGGACACAGACACGGCCAATCCGTTGCCCTGGTCGGAGCGCCGCGGCGCCGTCGTGGCCAATATCAAGTCAAGGATGCCGGACATTATCGGCGTCCAGGAGGCATCCCAGGGCTGGCTGAACGAGCCCGGCCAAACGGTGTCGCTCTCCCAGTTCGAGGATCTGCTCCAACGGCTCAACAGTGCCGGAGCCAACTACGCGGTCAGTAACAACAAACGCAACAACTGCGTGGACTCCACGACTCCGACGAACTGTGTTTATGCCGATCAGGGTGCCTCGCAGGGGGCGCGTATCTTCTACAACCCCACGGCGGTGGAAATAGTCAAAAGCGGTTCGAAAGCACTTCCGGTGGCCAGCGTTCCGGAGAACCCAAGATTCTTCGCGTGGGCAATCGCCAAACAGAAATCGACCGGAAAGCTCTTCTTCTTCGGAGATACTCATCTGTCCACCAGTAAAGCCGAGGGATTCTATGAACTCCGGAAGCTACAGGCGGAGACGATCGTCAGTGTCATTAGGCAGGAAAACTCTGCCGGTCTTCCAATACTCATGACCGGAGATCTCAATTCGAGCAAGTGGCAGAAACCTTCCAATGCGCCCTACGACGTCTTCACCAATTTCGGACTTATCGATCCGCTCGGCAATGACTACTGGCAGGACTTCCCCAGCATGGCAGCCACTGCAGAAAAACGCATCAACGCATTTCTCGACAGCTGGAACGGTTACAATATTGTGGCTCCTGGCACCTCTAATAAGGCGGCCAATGGCTCCTACATCGACTACATCCTGACATCCAAGATGCGAGTGTCGCAGTGGGAGACTGTAGCCAACGTTGACAGTGCCGGCAACTTTGTGGGAATCATTCCGTCTGACCACAACATGGTCGTAGCCACTGTGGGGCTTCCCTAGGAAACCTGATAGCGGCACAGGGCTGTTGGCCGCTTGCATGGTTCATCGCCGATGAGGGTGTAGGCGCCTCAGAACTTGCCGGTGTCGAGCAGGCCGGGTAGGTCCGTTGCTGGTGCCGCGGCGGTCGACGTAGGCCAGCATGTTGGCGCCTCGCCGTTGACGCGGTAGTGGGGCAGGTTGAAGATGCTGCTGGCAGCGTCAGTTCCCACCCCGGTAGGCTCGTTCAAGACTCGTGGTCCTGTTCCTGGTTGAATGCTTCGACACACTCATTCCAGCAGGACCACGGGCCCCTTTTTCAGCTGCGACACGAAACCAAATCCCCACCAACCACGAAGAGCCGCCCGGCGCGCTCTTCGCGGTTGGCGCCCACGATCCGGTCGCGCGACGACCTGGCACCTGACGCGCGCGCTCTTCACGGTTGGTGGTGAATGTTCTGCCGTGACGGACGTTCATACCACTGTTCTGGCGGCACTGCGCAACAGGATACGCGTTTTGCAGTTGCATGCTTTGGTGAATCCCGGCCCTGTCCTTTTTATGTGCTTGATCGCGGTGCTATTGGCTTCCACTTTCGCCGTTGTCGCGCCGGTGACAATGAGGACTTCGATCTCTTTCCACCACCGGCAGACACGTGCGCCAGAGCCGGTTCGTTTCCGGCTGCGCGGACTGTTCTACCAAGGCCTGCATTCGGTCTTTCGCGGCCGACGCATCGGCGAGGGATCCCGTGGCGAGCAGCGTCCGGAGTTGCTCTTAGACCAGCCAGGCAGCCTGCAGTTTCCCAGTGGCGTCGTCGGTGTCGAACACGGTACTGAGCCTGTTCCGGGCCCGATCCGAAAGCGTGTCCCCGGCCCGGAGTAACAGCCACCGGTTGGCCCAGACCGGGTCAATGGATCGTCCCCCACCTGCCATGGACCTCCTGCGTGAGCCGTTGCCGGACCTCGGTCAGCATGTCGTTGCCGAGCTTGACCAGGTGGAACGCGTCGACCGAGACCGCGGTTCGTGGCAGCCACATCCGCTGGGCCTTGCGGAACGCCGCGGAGGGGTCGATCGCCACGACTTGGACGCCCAGGCGCCACCGCAGAGGACGCGCGAACAGCCAGTCCCTGACGCCCTCGCTGTCGCGGCCGTCCACGATCCCGAGCACCTGTCCGGTGTCCAGATCGACAATGGGGGTCATCCAGGGTTCGTAGCGTTTCCAGGCCTTGGTGGCCGGGTCGCGGAAGAACCGACGGACCGGTAGCGGTGTTCATAGATCCCGAGCATCCGCGGTGCCAGGCATCGACGTCAGGCAGTGTCAGCGCCGCGGAATCCAGAGCCCGCTGGACCAGCCACCACGAGACGCCGAACGAGATAGCCGCCTCCGCCGCGGCCCGTCCAGATCCAATCACGGCAGCCACCAGGGCGCCCCGGAGCCTCCGGGTCGACCCCGCCCTGGGCGGGACCTGATCAGTCTCCTCCGTGAATGTCCTGCGGGATCGCGGCCGGACGCGAAGTCTGCTGGGCCACGGATCTGAACGCCCGCGGCGCGGCCCTGTTGATCGAGTTGTTGGCCTCCCACGCCCAGCAACTGCTTCTATATTCCTGGACGGATCGTGCGTTACGCCGCAGCAACCTACCGCGGAGATGGCAAGACCGACGCGAAAGACGCAAGGATCATGACCGACAGCCCGAAATCCTTCGCAATCTGCCCGCAAAGGCGCCTCGCCCTTTGCGGGCCTCATCAATAAATCCTGGCGGACCTCCGCCCCATAAGCCGTCGGCATGGTCAACATCCTTCCACGAGCACAAGCTCGCTAGGTCAAGGAGTCAACAAAACCGGGGAAAGTCCCAAGTAACCTCAAAGTCGACTAAGAAGACCGAATCCAAGAGTCAAAGAAGACGGGGGCAGCTCCCTTTCGTGGCACCTTCTCCACGGACGAGTTCATAGTGTATCTTTTTGCACTTAGAGTCCTGCTAGAAGCCTCTTCAGCGTCTCGCCATCCCGTTCAAAGTCGAACTCGTAGTCATGGTTAGTCCCTCCTAATGGGCGACCGGCGGCGTCGACATCCCGGTTGCCCTTGATGTCCTCGCACCAGAAAACGTGCATTCGGTGGTCGAGGGCGGTTGCTATGAAGTACTCATTTGTAGCTAGGTAAGATGTGTTCACAAAGCCAATGATGTCCATTGGCGTTTTGCTGAACATGGTGCCATACAGGCCTGATCCGATATAACCGGCAGCAACCTTGGCGTTGGCATACATGGTGGCTTGCTGACGCAGAGTGAGTTCCTCCGGGTAAACTACCTTGAAGCCATGTTCGATGAAGACAGCTTCGAGTTCAGGCATGTTGAGGCACTCCCGCCACATTCCGGGTCGGCGGGAAACGAAAATGCGCTCGCCTGTCGGTCCGGTGTCCAGCCGCAGTTCCCGACCCAAGCGCTCATATGTCTCCCGCAGCATCGGGTGTACGTACTTCATATTGTGGAAGAGTGGCGTGGCCGCAATCAGGGAATCCACGTGCACTGGTGACAGGAAGGTTTGAATGTCCCCTTGGGATATGCCGTATGCCGTTAGGATCTCCAGTTGGTAGGGCAAAAGATTCCCTTCCGGTGTCGGGGAACTCATCAACACCTTCAGTGCTGGATTCTGCTCCTTCGCATTGTCCCAAGCGTAAAGGCGGGGGATGGCCTCCGTCATGAAGTGGCCGAAGTGTCGGTTCATTTCGAGGTCGAGATAGTAGTATTGCCCGTTAAGTCGCTCGGGCTCCGCGGTGGACTCCGGGGACCAAGAGAAGTAGTGATTCAGAGGCCTGAGCGCGCTGTTGCCCAGCCGGCCCAGGAGAGCAAGCCGAAAAGAGTCGGGCAGGAGTGTTGAATCTTTCAGCAAGATCTGTCTCGGCACGGCTACAACGTCGTGATACTCGCGGACGTCTAGGTCCGGCACACTTATCGGGTTAGGGTACTTCCGCTGGGCCACGTCGAGCTTGTTCGCTGTAACAAGGGCGTCGGAAGTCACTTTGGTCGACCGTAGCCGAGATAGGACGCTTCCCCAGGTATCGCCATAGCGATCCTGAAGGAGGCTGTTGGCTTCCGAATGCCGAAGTTTGATTAGCGTTTCGCCGCGTCTTTCGAGGGCGAGGAATTTTCCGTCGAATTCTACTCGGCCGATGGCCTGCGCCAGGTTCAGATCATCCTCCGTTGCATTTGCCGGGGTTTTGCCCCCTGAGGCCTTGAGCGTCAATAGGCGACTAACGAGTTGCCACAGATCCTCTTTGTCGTCGTCCAGAAGGGACGGGATGTGGCTCGCATGAAGATCCTCAGCGATGTAAAGCCCCCCGTTACGGACCGCTGGGAAGAACAGCCGGAATATCTCTCTCTTCTGACTCTTGCGGTTGGGGCTGTCCTCAATAAGGACGTCGTAGGGAGAGGCAATTGCCAGCGCTCTGTGCATTCGGTCCATGTTCCCCGCCGGGTACATCCGCACGTTTGACCTCAGCCGGGCGAGATCATCAACTGGCGCGTAGCTAATAGCGGTTACGGTCGCGTCTGGGAGGAACTCAGCGAACGTATTGGCAGTGGCCACTGGTCTGGTGCCTAGGACGATCGCAAGCCGCCGAATGTCAAGCCCAGCGAACAGTGACTCGTAATGCTTGAGGTAGTTGTGGCCTCCAGAAGCTTGATCGATCTTATTCCGCACCCCGATGTCGTCCAAGCTGATCGCCAATTTTGGAGTCCTCCATTTGTTTCCGTGCGCTAGCTTTTCCAGCGAATCGGTATCTCACCATCCTAGAGTGCGCAGAGAGAGTCCAAGCCCCACGTGGGTCCAATGCTGGCTTTGATCGCCACTTGGCCCGCAATCGGTGCGTTCGATGTGCTTGATTCCAGTGTTGTCCACTTGAGAGAAGACTTTGGTCGGTCTTTCCAAGAATCACGCGATGGCCGTCTCAAGTCCGGGAACAACACGCCCGCAGCCGGGCCGTTACACCACGCTAATGGGGCACTACTTTTTTATGGCGGTGTTGTTGGCTTCTACCTTGCCTGTCGTAGCTCCGGTAATGATGAGCACCTTGATCTCTTTCTACCACCGGCAGACAGTGCGGTAGAGCCTGTTCGTTTCCGGTCGTGCGGGCTGCTTTGACCAGTTCCTCCAGTTCGGTTTTCGCTGCCGCCGCGTCCTCCAGGGACCCGGTGCGCAGAAGGGCCCTGTGTTGTTCCTTGATGCGCCAGACTGCTTGGAGGGCTCCGGTCGGATCGTCAACGGCGAACACCTCATCCAGCCGACGGCCGGCCCTACAGCTGAGTGTGTCCCCGCCCCGCAGGAGAAGCATGCGGTGGGCCCAGGCCTTGTCGACGGCCCGGCCGCGCCGGTCCTTGACCTGCTGGGCAAGATTCTGCCGGGTCTCGGTCACGGCCTGGTTCGCCAACGAGATCAGATGGAAGGCATCGACACCTACCGCCGTGCGTGGAAGCCACATCCGCAACGCCTTGCGAAGCTCAGCGGAAGGGTCGATCGCCACGACCTGCCGGCCCAGGCGCCACTGAAGCGGGCGGGCGAAGAGCCAGTCCCGGCGCCCTTGTGGTCGGGGGCCGACCAGGACACCCAGGACCTGGCCGGTGTCCCGGTCCAGGATTGTCGTCATCCAGGACTCGAACCTCGGCCCGGCCTTCGTGGCGGCGTTCTGGAAGTAGCGCACGGACCGGAACCGGTGTTCATCAATACAGAGCATCCGGGGCTGAGCGCATCCACGTCCGGCAGCCGGAGTAGACAGGCTTCATTCAGCGCCGCCCGGACCATCCACCAGGACACGGCGAACCCGGCGGCTGTCTCCGAAACGGCCCGGCCAGAGCGATGACAGCAGCCACGAGGTGGTCCCGGAGCCGGCCGGTCGAGCGCGCACGGCGCCGCACCTGCCGGGGGATTCGAAGAAGGACAGCCGGTCGCAGGCCGTCTCTTCGCAGCGGTACGAGCGGTACTTGGACCAGAGCACCTTTACCGGACCGGCGACAGGAATGTCCCTGAGCCGCTGGAGGCGGCGTTCCTTCCGCCGCGATGCGATGACACTGCAGCTCGGGCAGCCAGGCGGCTGATCCGTTTCGACCATAACCGGCTCTTCGTGGTGGGTGGTGAAACAGGTTCCCTGTCTTGAAAGCTGAAGGGCTCGTAGCCCTGCTGTGATGGATGTTCTCTACGCATTCCTCAAGAGTCAGGAGCTACGAGCCTAATGGGAGTGTACCGGCTGGCTCTTTCGGGGACAGACTGGTATCCGAGCCGCTGGTAGGTAAGCACTATACGAGCCTGGACGCTTTCCTCAGGAGTCCTATATCAAGATCGTGCCCCTGCCGGTGAGCGAGGAGGTCGAAAGCGCTGGTGGGATGTCGTGCCGGTCGAGCACTGATCCATTAGGTCGCAGCTGGTTCCTTCTCCAAGGCGGCTCGGGGACAGTGGGACGCGATTGGAAAGGATAGCTGCAGATGCTATTCGTCGGTGATGATTGGGCCGAGGAGCACCACGATGTTGCTCTAATCAATGAGGAAGGCCGGCTGCTGGCTCGCCGCCGGCTATCAGAAGGTGTCAAGGGAATCGAAGCTCTGCATGGACTGATCGCCGATCATCTGGACCAGGAAGGGTCCGGCCAGGTAATGGTGGGCATCGAAACGGACCGCGGCCCGTGGGTTGCCGCGCTGTTGGCGGCCAATTACACCGTCTTTGCAGTCAATCCGCTGCAGGCCGCCCGGTACCGAGAACGGCACGGGACCTCTGGGGCGAAGAGTGATAAAGGCGATGCCTTGGTGTTAGCCCAGTTGGTGCGAACTGACCGCGCTCATCACCGCCCGATCACCAGTGACAGTGATGCCGCCGGAGAAGTCAAAGTCCTGGCACGCTCTCATCAGTCACTGATCTGGGCGGCATGAACATTCATCACGGCAGAACATTCACCACGAACCGTGAAGAGCCATGTACCCGGGTGCTGATCACTCCGCAGGACGGGCAGCCGGCCTCTGCGGTTGCTTCAACGTGGATCCGTCGCTGCCCGAAGGCCAGGATCTCGGTGCTGGTGACGCGGTGGTCGGGCAGGTTGAAGATGGCGGTGGCAGCATCGGCGCGCGGGGAAGTAGGCTCGTTCAAGGCTCGTAGCTCCTGACTCTTGATGAATGCGTAGAGAACATCCATCACAGCAGGGCTACGAGCCCTTCAGCTTTCAAGACACGGAACCTGTTTCACCATCAACCGTGAAGAGCCCCAAAAGCTCGGACATCTATCACGCCAGAACCGGAACGCGGCACGAAACTCGTCAACGAAGTCATGGCATCCTTCCCGACCTGCCCAATCCCGGAAGTCGCTCGCCTCCGACGCGCACTCAAACAATGGAAGACCGCGATCCCCGCCCACTCCGACGCCAACGGCGCCACCGAAGCAATCAACGCCGTCATCGAAACCACCCGCAGAATCGCCCGTGGCTTCGGCAACTTCACAAACTACAGAAGCACCTGCCTACTTGCAGCCGGCGGCCACCGCCCTACCGCATCAAACGGCGCAAACCGCGAAGAGCTATGAACCGCGAGGAGCTGAATTTCGATTTAGCCCAAGTCATTCAGCAGAGTTGTCAGCCGCTCGCCGTCAGCCTCGAAATCAAATGTGAAATTTGACCGAAACGCTTCAGCCGTCCATAAGCCCGGCGGATACTTCTTGTCGGACTTGCACCAGAAATAGTGTAGATCATCCCCGAGAACTGCCGATATCAGGTACTCATTCATCGCAATGTACGTCTCACCAGCAATCACAATTCGTGTTCCAGCTTCTTTAGCGAACATGGTGCCAAAAAGACCGCTACCGCCGAAACCTGCTACAACCTTGGCCGTAGAAAAGATGGCAACCTGCTCTCTAAAGTTCAGGGTCTCGGGGAAAACTATGGTGAAACCGTTCTCCTCAAAGAGAGCCTCCAGCTGTGCCGTATTGTTACACGATCGAACGGCCCGTTGCTTTCGCGAAATAAATATGCGTTCCGGAAGTTCAATGCTAGTGGTAGCCAACGAGTCACGAATATTTCCCCATATGGTACTCAAAGCGGTGTCGCTCCAGTTAGGATTGCTGAACTGGGGGGTCGCAGCAACCAGTCGTTCCACGACGACTTCCTCATCAGGAGAAATATACTCAATCATCGATTCTTCAATACCAAACGTCGCCAATATCTCGGCTTGATAAGTCGGTATGGACTTCTGGTCGTGGGCGAGACTAACCAGAACCCTGATATCAGGGAAGACTCGTCGTGCCTCAATCCAGCCCCAGAGCCGAGACACTACCTCTGTCATGACGTGTCCGAAGTGGCCGGGATACTCTGTGTCTAAATAGAAGAAAGTGCCCTTTAGACTTCTCCTTTCATTTTTAGGCTTAATTTGTGCAAATCTGGCGCTCGAATCCTCAAGTGCCACGTTACTCAATCGTCTAGCCCCCGAATGTCGAAAACTGTCCGGAAGTAGGAAGCTTCCAAGGGTGCAAACCTGCCGTGCTTGGCATGTGGCCCACAAGTATTCCCGCAACTGCAAGTCGGGCACGTGCAGATTCTGTTTGAATCTTTGCCGAAGATCTTGTCTGTTCGAAGAGACGCGTGCTCGAGATTCCCATTCTCGAGCCGGAATGGCGTCAATACGAGAGCCCCATGTATCTGTGGATGCTGCCTCCAAGGCTGCGTTCGTTTGATGTTCCCTCAATTTGTACAGATGGTCCCCCGCCTTGGTCACGAAGGCAATCTTTCCAAATGATGTGTAACTCTGTATCGCTCGCGATAGAGACAAATCGTCCGCTGAAGTGCCAGCCAATACGGTTCTTGGTGATCGCTTGTGTCTGACCAGACGCTCTATAAGGGTCGCAATATCGTCACCATCGACGTCGACGAGTTGATCTATGTACGCCGCGTGAAGGTCCTCAACGATGTACTGCCCTCCTTCGGGCAAGTAGAAAAAAAGCTCTCGAAAGAGATTAATCTTTTGACTCTTTTTGTTATCCCCGTCGTCAATGATCACTTGCGGACGCGGACGCAGTATCAATGCTTCGTGTATTGAATCGATGTCACGACAAATCGTTAAATCCACATTAGACAACAGCATGAGGAGCTCGTCCCCGGCGATATGCTTTGTGCTCAAGACGTGAATTGTTGCATCGGAAAAATACGCGGCGAACGTATTTGCTGTCTTTACTGCATTACTTCCGCTGATGAGCACTATATCGGTGAGAGGCACTTCTTGTCGGGCCAGTTGTTGTTCATAGATCCCGAGATAATTGTGCTTGACTGAAGATTGGTCGATTCCATTCAGCCGCCCGATTGATTCGAGTGAAACCGAAACGTCCGGCTCGATTTTAGGTCGCGACAAAGAAGTAATCCCGTCGGACGGAGAAAAACATTTGCACAGAAATCAGCTCTTTCGCACGTGTAATTTATACCCCAGCAGACAGCGCGGGGATCCGGTCAGGCCGAAGCTCTAATAACTCACAATTGTCGCCACACCGGATGAACGACATTGGAGTGTTCTTTCCCGCTATTTGGTTTCTCCGCTTATTCCTAGCACTACAAGTTCAAACTTCGTAATCGCCTCGTCCTGATAAGAGCGGTAATTGAACGTTTCCCGTTCCAACTCTCCGCCTAGAAACGCGTTCATTCCATATACTAGCCCCCGGATACTATTCTCCACCAGGAGACCGTATCCATCCTCAAGAACACTCCGCGGGCCCACAACATCCGTTGAGATGACAGGCTTTGCAAGAATCAAAGCTTCAAGGACAACGAGGCCCTGTCCTTCATAATCCGATGAAAAAACGAAGCATTCGGAACGTTGTAGCGCAGGGAACGGATTGAGACGTAGCCCGGCCAAGAGCACATGGTCCTGCATTGACAAGTCTTCTATCAAATCCTGCAGATCCTGCCCCAGCGGCCCGTCGCCTAGTATGGTTAGCCTGCAATTTGGCGCTGCTCGTACGACCTCCGCGAACGCCCTAATCAGTTTGGCGTGACCCTTTTCGGGGGATAGACGTCCCAGTGTTAGGAATTGTGTTGCCCCTGCGCCCATCCATTCGCACAGATCGTCTTCAAGGGGACGGGCAGCAAGCTCCTTCACTTCCGCAGCGCTTACCACGTTGTTGCAGTAGACAAATTTGGCTGGCGGGAGATCAAACTTTTCTGATAGTTGCCTAACATTCTCCTCATGGACGCTCTTGGTAACGGACACAAGTTGGTCGTACTTACCGTAGAGCCGGAACATCGATTCGAGATAGCGGAAGCGATGACGCCACTCTCTGTGCATGTCGTTGTGCAGATAGATGGACTTCCGGGCAGCCGGGTTGGTCGTGTTGGCGAACAACGCTGCCCAGAACCTTGCATAGCCTTCGAAGCAAACCACTGAATCGAAGTTCGCGTCACCGAACATACGACGGAATTCTCGTCTGAATGCCCCGTCATAGATATCCCAGAGCTCGGAAGATGCGAGATCGCCGGTGGCGTTGAACTTGTCGATAACCCATCGTTCTTCCGCAGTCACGAGCTGGCCGCCGACTCGCCCCAAGACCTGGACATGCTCGGGATGCTGGGCAAACTTTTCCAGTCGCCGTTCTTCGGACTTGACGCTGGACGGCTCAATCGCCAGGAACATGCGGGTGCTGACGCTGTCCACGTTTCCGACAAGATTCAGGTATGACGTGGTGATGCCATTTGGAATGAACGAACCTTGGTAGAAGAGCACCTTATGCTTCGGGTTCCGATCCGTTGGAACAACACATTCGGCCGCATCGAAAAAGAAGAAGTCGATCGCTCGTTGAGTGGAGGATCCATCTTCGATGGCACAGAACGTTTCTATGCCGCGCAAGTACTTCTCGTCTGCGGACCCCTCATCCTGAAGAGCGGCTGCGACTTCACTTAGCAGCCCAGCCGTTTCGACGCACACACGGCCCGGCAGCGTTTCCATCTCAAAGTACAGTCCGCGCTGGGCAGCGTATTCGTCAAGGTCGTACGCAAAGTAGACGATGGGCCGCCCTGTCGCCATGAAATCAAAGAAAATGCTGGAGTAGTCGGTGATGAGCACGTCCACGACGGCGAGCAGGTCGTTCGTGGGGACGTCGTCCGGAACGACGAAGTTGTCCAGCGAGCGTGCGGACCCATCCTTTGACGTTAATGCGTGGCCTCGGTAAAGCGGCACACAGTCCAGGGTCTCCAGCTCCTGCATCACGCTCAGAACGTCAATGCTGCCTGTCTCGAGTGAGCCGAGGGAGCCGCGCCAAGTGGGTGCGTAGAGCACGACCTTCTTACCATCCTCTATCCCCAGGTGACGGCGCAGTTCCAGCTTCTGCTGTTCACTGGCTCCAACTGTCGCGTCAACGCGTGGGTACCCCGTGACCGCCAGCTTTCCAGCGAAAATGCCCGTGACGTCGTACTTGTCTATGAGGCACTCTGCGGTGAACTGGTTCGGGGCAATCATATGGGTCGTATGCAGGAAGTTTCTGGCAGCATTTCTATGGTCCATGAATCCGTTTTGGATATCGCGGCCCAAAGTCTTGAGGGGGGTCCCATGCCATGTGTTGAGGTATTTCTGACCTTCACGCCGGACAAAATAGGGCGGGAAGGTGTTGTTGTTGATCAGATACGAGGCCGTGGACAGATAGCGCAGGTAAAGGTCGCTATCGCGGGCAGCAAAAATGACATTCTGCCGGCCAGCTAGCTCGTATGGAATTCGGTCCTTGTCATTGAGTACCCAAATGTGAGTCCAAGAGTCGAATCGCGGATCGGCCAAGAGGTTTCGGAAAATCTGCAATGGATTACACGAAACCGAGTCGCCGTGGCTGCTCTCGTAGAGCACGGTTGTGGGCAGCAGAGGAAGCGTTTCAAGGTACTCCGTGTAAATCATCGACTGCTTGACCTCTTTGTTCTTCAGGTACGCAGAGGTGTCGACGCCATGTGCACGTTTGAATAGGCGTGTCTCCAGATATGCACGGCATGCCGGCTCGAAGTCTCCGAGGTCCTGAAGTGCCCGGCCCAATCGGTAATAGTCATTGGGGGAGTGGCTTTCCAGCCGTTTGACGCCGGCGTCGAAGGCTTTCGCTGCGAGTAGGCGCAGTCCACGGAACTGCAGGCGTTCTCCGGCCTCCAAGCACCGTTGAGCCGACTGGGATCGAAGAGCGGCATCCACGACGTCGCCCAGCACTCTCTCTTCATAGGCACTGATTGGTTGGTCAATCACGGTGTCAAGAAGGTCAGTTTTGGGTTTGAGAGTAGCGGCGAACGCCAAACATGCTCCTTCGAACTCGGATGCCTGGGTAAGGACGTAACCCAAGCGATAGCACCAGTAAGAGGGCGCGGGGCTACTTACAGCAATTGCATATTCATAGGCGGCAGCAGCTTCGTTCCACTCCGCGAGCCGCTCGTGGGCAAACCCCAAGCGGTAATGCCACTGGGGGACGGCTGGATCCATAGCCACGGCAGTCCGGAACGATTCGATGGCATCCCTCCACTTGTAGGAACGCGCGAGAGCATTCCCAAGCCTGTAATGCAGCTCGGGGGACGTTCGTTCATGACGAAGGGCCTTCTTGAAGGCATCCGCGGCGGCTACCCATCGACCCCTTTTCTGGAAGAACACTCCGATGCCGAAGGCTCTCGCCTGCAGCTCAGTATCCGCAGCGATAGCCTGTTGGTAGGCGCGCCGGGCCTTCCCCGGCTGCTCCAGGAGTTCCCAGCACCAGCCCTCACGGAAGTGGAGGTCCGCCTGTCCGGGTTTCAGCAGCGCCGCCGCCGCATAGTTCTCGCAAGCCTCAGCGAACCTGTTCATCGAGAACTGTGCATCAGCGAGCTGGATTAGCCAGTCAGCATCGTCGTCGTTCGTGGCAAGGCCTTCGTTCAGTGCTTCGATCTGTTGCCACAGAGGGGCCTTGCTGGTCACCAGCTGCCTTACCCGTTCCCTATGGCGGCGGCGTTCGGCGCGACGCAGTTCACGAGACGCTTCGGCTGCCTGTTCTGCCGACGCCTCAGCGGCGATAAGTCGGTGTACCCATCGGGTTCTTCCAGGTTCCAACGCAAGGGAGGTCTTGTAGGCTGCCACGGCGGCGTCGAAATTCCCCAACTGCTCCTGGACGAATCCCAGCCGGTAATGCCAAGCGGCTACGTCTGGTGCCAGCACCGTAGCCTTCTGGAGCAATTCGGCTGATTCCTGATACTGCCGGAGATGGAAGTGGGCATGCCCGAGACGGAATGCCAGCTCCGCGTCGAGTCCGTTCGCGTCGTCCAGCAGCGCGGCATAGACCTCGATCGCGGCTGACCATTCTCTTCGCTCTTCAAGAAGACGGCCATGTTCGATCGTATTTAGCTCGGGGTTCATGATGTGTACTGCATCCTAAGGTCGTGGCTGCCATGGGGTGGAACCGGCCGGCGGCTGGTAAATCTTTGCATTTTTGTCGCGATCGCGGCCAGGGCCGCCTAGTTCCCTGTCAGGGAGGATGAGTGGCTGGATCCCACCGGGACCGGCATGCTTTGGACATCCGGCCAATCCGCCCAGAGAACATCGAACACCCGCTGGGTGGCGTTTCCATCACACTTCGGCGCAAAGGTCTCAACAAACTCGCTGTATTTGGAAGCGTACCTGCGTGAAACGGCCGAGATGTTCTTGATGGACCTGACTACTTCCTCTGTTGTGTTGTGAAGAGGGCCCGGAGCCTTTTCTTCCAGATCGAAGTAGAAACCCCGGGTCTCGTCCCTGTACTGGGCGATATCCGGCGTCAGGAAGACAATTGGCTTGCCGGTCACACAGAAATCGAACATGACCGATGAATAATCGTTCACCAGAATATCCGCAGCCGTATAAAGATCATTGACTTCCGGGTACTCAGTTACATCAATGAGAAACTTGTTAGCTGCCGTCTGCCGCTGGCCCGCTATGTTGTGGTGTCCGCGCAGGAGCACCACGTAGCCGTCGCCGAGCTGCTGCTGTGCCGTTTCGAAATCGAGGTAAGTGACCATCTCGTACTGCCTTGAAGCGTTCTTGGCATCGTCGCGCCAAGTGGGCGCATAAAGAATCGCTGTCTTCCCCTCCGGGATGCCCAGCCGACGGCGGATCTCCGGCCGGTTCAGTTCCATCCGCTCACGGGTCAGGCTGTCGTTACGGGGATAGCCCTCAGCCACAACCCGGCCGTCAAAGCCGAAGCACTTGGCCAGGACCTCAGCGGCGTACTCGTTCTGCGCAAGCAGGGCATCCCAGTACTCTGCCTCCCGCCACATCAGGTTCCAGTACGAAAGCGAGAAATTGGTCCGGGCGACGTCGTTGCCCAACTTCTTGAGCGGGGTTCCGTGCCAGGTCTGGATATAGACCTGCCCCTCGCGTTTGCGGAAGTAGAACGGGAAATTGTTGTTGTTGATGAGAATCCGCGCCTCGGTCAGGAGCCGGTACCACCGCCGCGAACCTATCAGCACCGGTTCGGTTCCTTCGGGCACCGGAACAGAGAAATCAGCAACAGCCCAGTACATGGGCCACTCGGTTCCTCTGCGCTGGAATTCCTCAAGGACGCGTCGCGGGCTGTCCGTCGCGCGTCGTCCGCCAAAGCACATGAACAGGATGGCGTCAGCGAGTTGCTCGTTTTCCGTGTCCACGGCAGCCGTTACGGATGTGCGCAGCGACTGCTGTCCGAACCTGCCTATCTCATCAGCGGCAAACGGAGGCCTGAGGTGGATGGTCAGGGCAGCGGCCTTCGGGGAACGGCTTATGCCGATTTCCAGCCGGTCAGCCGGGATCCTGCGGGGCATCTGCGTCTGCAGCTGGGGCGACGCCGGGAACCAGTGCCCCACATGGTCATCCACTCCTGGGAGAACGAAGCGCACACTGTACGCGCCGGCCTCCGGCATCACTTCGTCGCCCTCCCACGGGTGTTGGGGCAGCAGGAAATCGGCGGTGAAGGAGTTGCTCCCATCGTTGGTACGGACCGTGAGCGCAACGTCGGTGGCTGGGATTATTGCCTTACCGCTGGAGAGGACAAGCCGCGGCGCACGGATCACCGACAGGTCCGCGGTGCCCTCAATCCGGAGGGTCCGCCTGTCTGCGGACACCTCCAAAGACGAGGCGATAACGCGATTCTTCCGCTCCTCGAGACGAATAAAGCCGTAACCGGTTAGTCCCAGTCTGAGGCTGCGGGTTTGGTCGGACTGGGCTTCCAGCTCGGTGGATGATTCCTGCCAGGCGACCGGCTGTGGGGTCTTGAACCCACTGTCTAGGCGCAGCTGCCATTCATACTCCGCGGTCGCGGCCGCGCCCGCTCCCAGTACAGGAACATCGATTGCGTAAACCGCTTGATTGCCGTTCACACCTAGGCAGGTCGCAGTCTTCCGGATGCCGAGCTTGCCGGACTCGATGGAGACCTTTGCGGCGACAGGGGCATTCCGGGCCTCTACGGTCAGTGTCAGGGTTCTGCCTGTCAGGTCCAAGGCGGTGGCGGCATACAGCGGAGTGACTGGGATGAAGGTCAGACCCGTGGTCGCGGGGCGCATCTCCACGGCCATTCGGGACGTGCCCGACATCGGGCCCACCGGCAGCTGGCCGGTGGATCCGGTGAGATCCCGGCGCGTCAGAGGCGCCGCGAGCGTCTTGCCGCCAGCACTGACAGTCAGGAGAACGTGCCAACTGGCGGGTTCCCCGGCTCCGTTTCCATCCAGCATCACGGCCGGGTCGATGGCAGTGCTGAAACCGGCTTCTGTGTAGGAGGTCCAGTTGTCGTTGGATTCCCAGTCAATGGAGCTGTCCGTGTGGCGCTGCACGTCCAGCGGGATGCTTTCGTCGCTGCCGGAGTTTACCAGCGACACTCCGATCGATAGATTCCCATCAATCGGGTCCACTGACGAGATATACGCATGACCGCCGATTTCCAGCCGGCCGTCGGCCTGCCAGGCGAAGTGTGTCATTTTGCTCATCAGGCGAAGGTCGATATCGCGGCAAGGCAGGAGCGCCGCGTCGTAACTGGAGAGTTCATTCAGGTATTTGGGCTGCGCCAGCAGGCCGGATTCGTTGACCTGGGTGGGGAAGCTGGAACCGTAGTCGCTCCGGTGGTTACAGATCCTAACAACGTCCTCGCGCTGGTCCGCGAGGACCGCCGAGAGGATCAGCCGGTTGTGGATCCTGATGACATCCCAGTCCAGCTCGAGGCCTTCGCCGAGACGACGGACTGTGGCGTGCAGCATTTCCCAGTACGCAGTCTCGGTTCGGGGAACCACCTCGTAGTAGCGGAACAGCCCGTTGCCCAGTTCTTCGGATAGCCAACGGCGGTAGACGTCCGGTGCGGAAAGTTCACGGACCACTGCAGCCAGCGATTCTAAGCGGTGAAGACGGTCATTGAGTTGCTCCGTCTGGCAAAGCAGTTCGCGCACCGGAGGCCGTACGGAAGCGTCGCCAAACGTGTCAGCGACCTTCAGATCCAAGATGTCGAACGAATGTGCACGCAAGTACAGCGTCGGAACCGCCTCGTACTGCCAGTGCTCCCGGTCCATTGCGATGCCGGCGGATGCCGACGTCCAGAAGTCCCGGGCAAAGACCTTGTTGGAGAGTGCACCGTCCAGCAGAATCCCCGGAACGTCCGAAACGGCTGCGGCAGGCCACGGTTCCGCATGGATCTCCGTCTGCCACGCCAGCGTGGTACTGGTCTTGCCTTTAACTATCCCCGTCATACCGACGGCGAAGGATGAGCCGGTCTCACGCAGCGACCGGAACATGACGTCGAGGCTGGCCTTTTCGACCACATCCCCGGCCATCAGGAACATCAAATACGGGGCCTGACACTGAGCCACGGCGCGTGCACGGGCTGCTTCTTCGCGGGCTTCTGGAAGCGCGAGGTACTTGACCCGACCGTCCCGCCTGGCAAACTCCTCCACCTGAACTCGACCCACTCCGGCCGAAGACGTATCCAAAACAACCATTTCCATTGCCGAAGGCTTTTGGCCCACCAGGCTGCGCAGCGTCCCGGACGGATCGGCTGCGTGGTCCGTCAGTAGGACGATGACGGAGAGCTGCGGCTGCTGAAGGGGTGCGACGGCGGATGCGGTCACGGCACGCTGGACCTTTGCCCTATTCGCCGGATGAGCAACCGCCCGTATCTTCTTTTGCTGCTCGGGAGGCAATGCCCGCCAGACGCGCCGAAGATTTCTCTCAGCGGTTGCCCTCAAGGCAGCTATTGCTTGGTTCTGCTTCGGACTTGGCATTCTTGAATTCGATTCTCTCGTCTTGTTTGCAGCCGGGGTCTTATTGCGCAATTTCTTGCAGTTTAACGCTTTTGACATCCAATACACGGCGGTTCGGAACAAGAATGTCGATTTGAAGGCTTTAGCGTCAAAAGGGACTTCTTACTATCAAATCCACGTTTTGGTCCTCCAGGCTTCCCACCACCTCATCGTGGTCAAGGCCTGGGTAGTTGGTAACAATCTCCAGGCTCAAGGCAGCCATGGATTGGGGGCTGTGGCGTTCATAGAGCACGCTTTCCGGGGAGGAGTGGTCTACCAAGGTGGCAACAATCGATAGCGTTCCGTCTCCGTTATCCAATAGTTCAACAATTCTTGATTGCTGGGGGTAATCGATAAGCGATGCAGTGGTGATTTCCCAGAATCCACCGCGGTCATACTTCGTTGCGTGCGGCGTTACCCTGTGCTTGTGAATGTGGCCGTTCATCCATGCCACAACATTGGGAAACCGGGAAATGAGTCCTTGGACCGCTGAGCGGTTCAGCCTACGCTCCCCGCCGTGGTAAGACTCTGTGTTCTCCTCGAAGTCCGCCAGTGGGTGGTGGCTGAACAAGACCACAAGGCGGTCTACGACTTTTGTTGTTGTCAGCCTGCCCTTCGAATCGTATGACCTCGAGGTAACTGCTTTTAGTTGTTCCTCAAGCCACTCCGCTTGAGTTGCGTCCATCACTGCTACGCCGCCGCCGTCCGGACTCGCTGTGTTCAGCATGATCCCGATAACAAGCGGCGATAAATCGAATGTGTAGTATGCGTGATTCTCTAAACTCGGGCTGGATCTGCGCATCTCGTCATCATGCCCGCGATTCTCCAGCGAGTTCATGATGTCCGCCTTGCTGAATTCGCGACGAAGGCTAGACGGAGTTACCTTTCGCGACGGCATCGATGCGATGAGGGACTTTCGTCCACTATCGCTGGAATGATTGACGTTCTCCCAAAAGTCCTGTTCGTCCATCCGGGGAGGTAGTTGGATCGGAAGCCGGTCTCCGACGCGAAGAGTGTCTATAAAACGTGTCTTCGCCGAAATCGTCTCCGTCGTCGAACGTCCGGCTTCGTCGTGATTGCCCACGCCGACGAACCAAGGAAAACGTGAACCTTCCGCTGTCACAGGCTTGATGGCGGCTTGGAGGAGTCCGGGGACGGAGGGATAGCCGTAAAGCGCCTTCCATTCATCGGGTGCCGTCAACGACGGTTCCGGTTCGGGGTGCCAAATTCTTCGCGACAGTTCGAGCGGGGCCGGCCCATGATCTTGGAGGCCCTCATAGGTGCTACCCGGGTGCGCTGTTACGGATTTACCTTCGAACACACCGATCCCGGCGGACAGTTCGGTGAGGGCAAACGAGTTCGTGAGGTCACCCGTCATGACGAGGCAATCAAGGGGTCGCTGACAAATAGGTCCCCGCGCGACCGCGTTGAGCTTCCGGACGGTTGCGTCCAGCACATGAACGGTCAGAAGGTCCTGCGGACGGAACAAACCTGAGATAGGAAATCCCTCCGAGAAGTCGAAGTCGAAGTACTGCCAAAGGAAGGACAGCCTCCCCGGGTTGGCAGCGTCGAGCACATGACTGTCAGTCAGGTGGCCGAAAGCCGCCAGCCCTTTCCGTGAGTCCCTAGGGGCGCTGCTGCGAGGGCCCAATTCTTCTCGGACTTGCATCGTGAGAGCCGGGCCGAGCGCGAGTTGCCGGTAAGGCAGATCCGGCACACGTCGCGACCCGAGCACAACCGCGCCGTCCAGCGTGGTGGCTGGTACAACACACGCCTGCGGCTTCATGCGAGTGCCTCCCGACGATCCGGACATCCCGAGCAGCGTGATTCCCGTGGCTCCGGCTATTGACCACCTAATGGCTTCACGTCGAGATACTTGGTTCTGGTTCTGCTGTTGCAATTGCTAAAGTGACCTCTGATGTTCCGGTGGGTTGGGCAATGGCATCAAGAACCGTGTGACCACTGAGCACCGGATACCCTAGGAGCTCACCTAGATGCTGGCGTTGGCCCGAGCCAGGTCGTCTGGGAAGTCAACCTCAACGGCATAGAATTCGCTGATGTCCACAGGAGTCCACTTGACGTCGTCCTGCGTGATGGTGAGTTCGATTGCGCCCTCGAAGTAGTCCTGATCATCCACTTCAATCAGACGCTTGAGAAACTTCTTCTTATCCTTCGAACTGACATAATTAATGCCGACAGCCTCGCCCTGGGCCACGTCGGCCGGCACTCTTTTGGAGAGTTCCTGGATCTTCCCATCAGAGTCGGTTGTGTACTTGACTTCCTCGTCCGACACGGAGGAAACATCTACGGTGATGAAAGATTCGTCGCGCTTGATGTAGGGGATTAGCATGTCGAGGATGTCCGGGTCGAAAACTACGTCTCCGTTCATCCAGAGCACCCCGCCCTTGGCGGAGTTGCGGATCGCTTTCAGGAGGCTCTTCGACGTGTTGGTCTGGTCAAAGTTCTCGTTGTAGACGAATGAAGCGTGGGGCACATGTTCGAGAATCATCTCAAGTTTGAAACCCACGGCGATGGTAAGTCGCAACTTCTTTTTGCCAAACTTGTTCTGGAGATTCTGGACCTGTTGGTGCATGATGGTCCGGCCATCGCTGAGTTCCGTCATAGGCTTGGGGTGTGGACGTGCAAGTCGCGTTCCCATACCGGCAGCAAGAATTACGGCCTGGATTTTCATAAGTGATTCCTGTTCGACAAGTGATCCGTTTGGCGGAAGCGCGAGCCGCGGCATCACTCAAGGTCGCCCCAGCGCCGTGTGAACGGCCCGGTGGTCTCTTCCCCCTGGACAAGCATAACGGCACGGTCATGACTCACCCAAAGTGGCCCGCCTCGAAACCTTAATATAGGCGACCGCTTCTGCGACAGATCTCCATGGTCAAAGATCAATGACCGGCGAATTCGTCGATCCGTAACCCGACACCAAATAGTTCCTCAATCGCGGCCAATGTTCGGGCTGAAGCCCTTCCGTCGCCATACGGATTTAGGGCGTTTGCCATGGTGGCAAAGTGTTCTTCGTCGTAGAGCAGCCGGGTTACCTCCGTAACAATGCGGTCCTCATCTGTCCCAATGAGCAGCACGGTGCCTGCGTCGACGGCTTCCGGACGCTCGGTGTTCTGCCGCATCACCAGCACCGGCTTGCCAAGGCTCGGCGCCTCTTCCTGCACGCCTCCCGAGTCGGTCAAGACCATATGCGCCATGGACATCAGGCGTGTGAACTCTCCGTATGCCAACGGTTCGGTAACCAAGACGTTTTTTTTGCCTTCGAGCGCAGGAAGCACCGCTTCACGCACCACCGGATTTTTGTGTATGGGAAGCACGATGACCAGATCCGGCTCGGCCTCTGCGATGCGGGCGAGAGCACGTCCGACGCCGCGCATGATAGCACCCTGGTTCTCCCGGCGGTGTGTCGTGACCAGCAGGATGCGCCGGCCGCAAGCTACGAGTTCCTCCAACTTAGGGTCAGTAAACGTTATTTGCTTATCCACCGTTGCCAAGAGGGCATCGATTACAGAATTCCCGGTGACCACGATGTCAGCAGGATTGATGCCCTCGTTCATCAGATTGGTGCGACTGGTGCTTGTGGGAGCCAGGTGAAGGCGAGCGATCTGGCTGGTGATCTTGCGGTTGGCCTCCTCTGGGAAAGGTGACAGCGGGTCGCCGCTGCGCAGGCCCGCCTCGACATGTACCACCGGAACACCATGGTAGATGGCCGCGATGGCAGCGGCTGTAGAAGTGGTGGTATCGCCCTGGACGACGACCGCGTCCGGCCTCACCTGCAGGAACAGCTTTTCCAGGCCTTCCATTGTGCGCGTCATGATGGCGGAAAGTGACTGGCCTTGTTGCAGGATGTTCAGGTCGTGGTCTGGAACGATGCCAAACAGCTCGTTGACCTGGTCCAGCATCTCGCGGTGCTGTCCCGTGACCGTGACGACACAGTGAAAATGAGGGGATTCCATGAGCGCACTGACGATGGGAGCCATCTTGATGGCCTCCGGCCTGGTCCCGAAGATTGGCATGATGCAGTGCAAGGAATATCCTCCTGGATTCGGCGATGGTTGAGCTGGCAGCGTGAAGCTGCATATAGCGAGGTTCAGCCTAGGAACACCAAGGCGATGATCAGGGCGGGGACGCTGATGGCCACAAGAATCACTACCAGCAGTGCCACGAAGCGTTTGCGGCGATAAATCAATTCCTCGTGGTCTGAGTCCAGTTGGGCTGAGCGCTTAGCAGGTGCGGGCCGCTCCGCTGGCGGCAGTAAGGGTACCGGTTGCGTAACCGAGACGGGGAAGAAGCCATGTGTGTCCCGCCCTAATCGGCGACGACGCAGGTGCCGGGGAGCTGGGACAAGCGGCGACTCGCCGTCTGGAGTGTTCTCCAAATTCTCGTCCTCCTCCCTTCTAACAAATGTAGATAGCGCTTACAGTTCAACCAATTTTCTTTTCAATTCTTACATCAGCGCCTGCTGAACCGCATTCCGGCCTAAAGGTCACGTCCAACAGGCCTCCGGTCTCAATAACAAACCGCCCCAGCCATTGGGCCGGGCTCAGGTCCGGGTGGGAAGCCACCACCTGTACCTCCGCCGTCGTGCATTGACCGATCAGCAGCCCGGCGCGAGCGACATGGTAACTGGAAGTCACAACCGAAACGGAGTGCCAGCGGTTGAGTTCAATCAGGCGCGCAATAGCCTTTGATTCCCCGCGCGTATCCATCCCCTCCGGCCGGAAACACACAAGTTCGGCATTCGGGAAAGCCGCATCATCACAGGCCTCATCGGCCTTCGCGTTGCCCTTCGTCTCTGTATTTGAAAGCACCAGGACGGGGATCTGAAGTTCCTGCTGGAGTTTCCTGGCTTCCGGCAGCCGCTCCTCGGCCGAACCGCCCAACATGATGACGGCGTCCGTACGGTGCACTGAGAGCGGATCGACATACATGAATAGCTGTACCGCCAAAACCAGCCACAGTAGGAAACACCCCACGGCAACTATGGCCACCCTGCGGGATGCCGTGATCACCCTACGGATGGAATGCTGCACGCCTATGAGTCTGTCACGGCCCTCCAATGTGCCCAAAACGGGGCCTGCAGGCATCTTGTCAGTGCCGCGCTGTAGCGTAGTGGCGTGCCTGAAATTCCGTTATCCGAAAAGACCCTGACTGTTGCCGGGTTGTCCGAATCCGACCTGCTGGCGAGGATTTTTCCGCGCCTGGAAATGGACGCCCGGCATGTGGCCGCCACAGTCCTTGGGCCCGGAGACGACGCCGCCATCATCTCCGCCCAAGACGGCCGGACCGTCATCAGCATCGACACCCAGGTGCAGGACCAGGATTTCCGGCTCCGATGGGCCAACGGTTACCACACCACCGGGTTTGACGTGGGCTGGAAGGCGGCCGCGCAGAATCTCAGTGACATCAACGCGATGGGTGCCACAGCCACCTCCCTGGTGGTCAGCCTGACCTTGCCTCCGGGCACCCTTGTCAGCTGGGTGGAAGACCTTGCCGACGGCCTCGCCGCCGGTATCCGGGAACTCGGCGCCGAGGTTTGGTGATGCCGGCGCCAATCCGCCGGCTTTTCTGCGCAAAATCAGTGCTGCGCGCAGATTCGGTCAGCCGGGTGGCCAGACTATAAACTACTGACCAAATGACTAAAATTATCGAGGTTGATCGCCCGCGCCGTACCGTCACGAAGGACGAGAACTTCGTTCGGGTGACTCCGGCGGCTAAAGGACTCAAATTCCTGGCTTGGGCCGGTGTGGTGGTGGTCCTCGCCCTGTTGACGTGGGCGCGCCTCCCTGCCATGGCACGCAAGACAGTATGGGCCGAGGACGGCGGTGTGTTCCTCAGGGACGTGCTAAGCCACGGTCAGCTGCGCAGCATTGCGTTGCCCTACGACGGCTACCTCCATGTACTTCCGCGTACGCTGGCCAGCGTTGCGCATGTCCTGGCGCCACTTCAGGGTTACGCGTTGGCAATGTCGCTCATGAGCTGCTTCGTTGTATCGCTCGTTTCTGTCGCTGTCTTCCACCTTTCCCGGTCCGTCTCCGCTTCCGTACCGGTACGGTGCATGATCGCAGTTATCCCGGTACTGCTGCCGATTGGTCCGGAGGAAGTGCTTGGCAATGCCGCCAACCTGCACTGGTTCCTGCTATGGCTCATGCCCTGGTTGCTGCTGTATAAACCCAAGTCGCCGGTTGCGCGCGGGACGATGTTTGTTGTGGCATTCGTTAGTGCTGCCAGTGAGATCATCACCGGCATGTTCCTGCCCCTGGCCCTCTGGACAATGTTCCGGCGCCGCAGTTTTGCAGCACCGGCGGGACTACTTCTGGGCATCGGCGTGCAGTTGCTGACAACGTTCAACAATCCCCGGTTCGCCGGAGCCCCACTCAAGTATTTTCCGGACGGCTGGTCGGTCTTTATGGGTTTTGGATTGCTGCCGATCGGCTCAATCTGGCACCCCGACAGCCGTACCATGAGTTCAAACATCGTCTCGTTCGGGGCGTGGTCGCTGCTTGTCCCTGCACTCCTGGTCCTCGGGCTGCTGGTCTACACCGTTGTAACAGGTCGGCCCGAACTGAAGATCGCCGCCATAGGCACTTTCATCGCCGCCTGGATCTGCTGGATCGCGTCAGTCATGCTGAGCGGCAACATCATGTTCAACTATGCAAACTTCACGGAGGCCGACTGGACGAAGGGGGGCATATTTGGCTACATGCGCTATGCGGCGGCCCCGGCAATGTTCCTGCTCCTGCTGCTCCCGCTCGCTGTAGCGGCCGCACTTGAACGACGGCGGTTATCGCGCCCCTCTTCCGCACTGGTTGCCTGGTTTTTCCTCGCCTTCCTCATGGTCAGTTACTTTCCTGCAACGACCTTTCGCCAAGATGGCCCGGACTGGTCGGCAGGAGTGAATTCGGCCAGGGCCGCATGTCAAAGTGACCAGGCCTTGTCCAGCTCACCAGTGCTGGTTGCACCCGCGGGCTGGAAGTTTGCCCAGGTTCAAATTCCGTGTCAGGAGTTACGCGGACGTTGAACAAGATGCCTGCAGTCAACAGTGCACTGTCCGGCCGGCATCTCGATGTTCCTACGCAATGTTCCAGACCAATTCTGCTCCAGTCCGAGCATCACGGCTCATCGGGCCAGTGTCGGGCGCCATGCATTGTCAGTCCCTGACGGTAGCGTAGTGGCGTGCCTGAAATTCCGTTATCCGAAAAGACCCTGACTGTTGCCGGGTTGTCCGAATCCGACCTGCTGGCGAGGATTTTTCCGCGCCTGGAAATGGACGCCCGGCATTCGGCCGCCACCGTCCTTGGGCCGGGAGACGACGCCGCCATTATCTCCGCCTCCGACGGCCGGACCGTCATCAGCATCGATACCCAGGTGCAGGACCAGGATTTCCGGCTCCGATGGGCCAACGGTTACCACACCACAGGGTTTGACGTGGGCTGGAAGGCGGCCGCGCAGAATCTCAGTGACATCAACGCGATGGGTGCCACAGCCACCTCCCTGGTGGTCAGCCTGACCTTGCCTCCGGGCACCCTTGTGAGCTGGGTGGAAGACCTTGCCGACGGCCTCGCCGCAGGTATCCGGGAACTCGGCGCCGAGGAATGCTCAGTGGCGGGCGGAGACCTGGGCCGGGGCCGGGAAATTTCGGTCACCGCCGCGGTGCTGGGCACGCTCAACGGGGGCCGCGCCGTCCTGCGTTCGGGTGCCCGTCCCGGTGATGTCCTGGCTCTTGCCGGCACCGTTGGCCACGCCGCTGCCGGACTGGCGCTCCTGGAATCGGAGCTGGACGTCCACTCCCTGACACCTGAGCAGCGGGCGCTGCTGGACATCCAATGCAGGCCGCAGCCACCCTTGTGGGCCGGGCCCTTGGCCAGGACAGCCGGGGCAACCGCCATGCTGGACATTTCCGACGGTCTGGTCCGGGACGGGGCGCGGCTCGCCGGCGCCAGCGGGGCGGTTCTTGACCTCGAACCCCGGGAGCTGGGACGGCTGGGCGAACGCCTGGGACCGGCGTCAGAACTGCTTGGCGTGGACCCGCTGACGTGGGTGCTGGGCGGCGGAGAGGATCACGGGCTGCTCGCTACATTCCCTTCCGGCATTCAGCTGCCTTCCGGATTCACTGCGATAGGCTCAGTACAAGCCCTGGGGACCACCGAAAGCCCGGGCGTCAAAATTGCGGGCCGGGTCACTGGCGCCGGGGGATGGGATCACTTTGCAGACTAAGGTTGCCGCTAACGCGCAAGCGATGAAGCGGTGGTTGGGTAAGGCTGAAACGGCTATCGGCAACCACAGCGACCGGCTGAATGCCATCAATATCTTCCCGGTCGCGGACGGCGATACCGGGACCAATCTCTACCTCACAGTCCGCGCCGCGGCCCGGGCCCTCAACGCGGACCCCAGCGGGCCCGAAGCTGGTCAATCCGACGTCGGAGCGGTCCTGGCCCGGGCCGGCCAGGCTGCCATGGAACAGGCGCGCGGAAATTCCGGGACGCTTTTCTCGGTTTTCCTGTGCGCCGCGGCCGAGCCGCTGGTGGGCCACACCCGCCTGACGTCCACGCTCCTGGCGGCTGCCCTGAACCGCGCCCAGATCCGTGCCTGGTCCGCCCTGAGCGACCCGGTTCCCGGAACCATGCTCTCGGTGATGGAAGGGGCTGCCCGTTCCGCCGCGGCTGTGGATGCCGGGCAGAACGGCGATGACAGCAATCACGCCCTGGGACTGGCGCTCGATGCGGCCGTGGAGGGTGCGCTTGCTGCGGTGATCCGTACTGAAGTCCAGCTGGACGCCCTGCAGGCCGCGCATGTCGTCGACGCCGGCGGCGTTGGCATGCTCCTCATCCTTGACTGCCTCCGTTCGGCCGTCCTTGGGGAGGAACTGCAAAGCGAGCTCCTGGACGGCCTGCACGGCTATGACGTCCAGGATCCGCACATCCACAACGACATGCCCGACGACGACGGCGTGGAAGTCATGTGCACCATCAGCCTGTCGCCCCTGAACGCAGCCACCCTTCGGCAGCGCCTGGACGAGATCGGTGAGTCAGTCATCATGAGCCAGGTGGGCAATTCCTCTGACGCGGACGGCAACTACCGCTGGCGGGTCCATGTCCACGTCGCCGACGCAGACCCTGCAGTCCGGCTTATCCGCTCCCTCGGGGACCCCACGCAAATCACCGTCAGTGAGCTCGCCCTGCCCCGTGATCCCCAAGCAGACCCGGTGAACTTCAATGGGCATGAGCGCTGAACTTGACCTGGGCCTTGAACGCCGGATCGGAAAGCGCTCCGCTGCCGTCATAGAGAAGCATCTCGGCATCACGACCGTGGGCGGCCTGCTGAACTACTTCCCGCGCCGGTACCTGGACCGGGGCGAACTGACGCCAATCAGCGAGGTCCCGCTGGACGAGGACGTCACTCTCATCGCCCGCGTCGTCTCCAGCAGCACGCGCTCCATGCGGGCCCGCCGGGGAACCATCACCGACGTCGTCATTTCCGACGACGACGGACAGACGGGTCTCCGGGTGGTGGGCGGCCGCGACTACCGTGGCAAAGTCCCGGGAACCCTCAAGGTCAGCTTCTTTAATGGCTACCGGGCCAAAGCGGAGCTTCTCCAGGGACGCAGGGCCTTGTTCTCGGGCAAGGTCACCCGGTTCGGCGGTTCGCTGGGGCTTACCAACCCGGATTTCCTCCTCCTGGACGAGGACCCCTTCACGAAGGGAAGGGACCCGGAGCAGCTGGCGGCCATGCCCATTCCGGTCTACCCCGCCACGGCCAAACTCACCAGCTGGTCCATCCAGAAGGTCATTGCCACGCTCCTGGAAACGGTGGACCTGGGAACGCTTCCCGATCCCGTACCCGCCGCGGTTTCGGTCCGGGAGAAATTCCTCCCGATGGCCGAAGCCTACCGGCTCATCCACGCGCCGGAGACGCCTAAGGACTGGCAGCGGGCCCGGGACCGCTTCAGGTTTCAGGAAGCCCTGGTCCTGCAGTCCGCCCTTGCCCGGCGGCGCGCCCAGCTGGCGGCGGAGGAGGCCACTGCAAGGCGTTCGGTCCCGGACGGGCTCCTGTCGGCCTTCGACAGGCAGCTGCCCTTCACCCTCACGGCCGGCCAGTCCGCCGTCGGCAAGACGCTCTCCGAGGAACTCGGACAGGACGCTCCCATGAACCGCCTGCTTCAGGGCGACGTCGGCTCCGGAAAGACGATCGTGGCCCTCCGCGCCATGCTGCAGGTCATCGACGCCGGGGGACAGGCAGCCTTGCTTGCCCCCACTGAGGTGCTCGCTGCCCAGCACTACGAATCGATCCGCCGCACCCTCGGCTCCCTGTCGCGGGATCCGATGCTCTCCGGGGACGGACTGCTCGCCGGTCTGGGCGGAAATGGCGTGCAGGTCACCATGCTGACCGGATCTATGCCCACCGCGGCGCGCAAGCGGGCCCTGCTCGACGCCGCCTCGGGGACGGCCGGCATCGTGATCGGGACGCACGCGCTCCTCAGCGAGAACGTGTCCTTTCACGACCTTGGCCTGATCGTGGTGGACGAGCAGCACCGCTTCGGCGTGGAGCAGCGAGATGTCCTGAGATCCAAGGCCAGCAAGCCTCCGCATCTGCTCGTCATGACAGCGACACCCATCCCGCGCACCGTGGCCATGACCGTTTTCGGCGATCTCGAAACCTCGGTGCTGGACGAACTTCCGGCGGGCAGGGCACCCATCTCCACCCATGTGGTGGGACTGTTCGAGAACCCGGGCTGGGCGGGACGCATCTGGTCCCGTTCCCGCGAGGAGATCGACGCAGGGCACCAGGTCTATGTCGTGTGTCCTCGCATTGGAACGGACGACGACGGCGACTTCAGTCCCGGGGAAGCGGAACCTTCCCCCGCGGACCTGGAAGGCGACGGCGCCGCACGCGAGCTCGCGTCGGTGACTACCATCGTCGAACATCTCCAGCAGGAGCCCTCGCTTGCCGGCATCCCGGTGGCACCGCTTCACGGCCGGCAGGAACCCGCAGCCAAGACGGCGGCCATGGCAGACTTCACGGCAAACAGGATCAAACTGCTGGTGTCCACCACTGTCATCGAAGTGGGCGTTGACGTCCACAACGCCACCCTGATGGTCATCCTCGACGCCGACCGGTTCGGCATTTCCCAGCTGCACCAGCTCCGCGGCCGGGTCGGCCGGGGCGGGCTGCCCGGTACCTGCCTGCTGGTCACCACGCTGGAACCCGGGCATCCAAGCCGGCGCAGGCTTGACGCCGTCGCCTCCACCACCGACGGTTTCCAGCTGTCCCAGGAGGACCTGAAGCTCCGGCGGGAGGGTGACATCCTGGGTGCTTCGCAGTCCGGCGGCCGTTCCACCCTGAGGCTCCTCAGGGTGCTGGAGCACGAGGACATCATTGCCCGTGCCAGGCAGGACGCCCAGGACATCGTGGGCCATGACCCCTCCTTGGAGCGTCATCCGTGGCTGGCCGGGGCAATCGATGAGTACCTGAACCCCGAGAAGGAGGCCTTCCTTGAACGAGGATGACGCGGCTTTGCACCGAACAGCCGGGACGGCCGGAACCTCGGGTCCTTCAGGCAGGGTCCGGACATGAGCCGGATTATTGCAGGAGCCGCCGGCGGCACTCCACTAGTCAATGTTCCGGGCAGCATGACGCGGCCCACGACAGACCGGGTCAAGGAAGCGCTGTTCTCGCGCCTCGACGCCTTCGGCGTCATTGCCGGCTCCCGGGTCCTGGACCTGTATGCGGGGTCTGGATCGCTGGGCGTCGAGAGCGGCAGCAGGGGCGCTGACACCGTGGACCTGGTGGAGTTCGATGCCAAGGCAAGCGCCGTCTGCCAACGTAACGCGGACCTGATCAACGGGGTGGTGGGACGCAAAGCGGTCACTGTGCACCGGTCCCGGGTGGAGTCATTCCTGGAACGGGCGGTGGATGGAAGCAGCTGGGACCTGGTTTTCCTGGATCCCCCGTATCCACTGGACGAACCGGCATTATCGGCGGTGCTGGAGAAACTCTCCGCCCATCTCGCTTCGTCCGCCGTGGTGGTTGTCGAAAGGTCGTCCCGGTCACCGGAACCGGACTGGCCGGACGGTATGGAACGCTTTGCGGAGAAGAAGTATGGGGAAACCAGGCTCTGGTTCGCCGAACCCTCGGTGCCTGACGCCATCCAGGATGACCTGGTTATTGACGCGCTGGGCCCGTCCGGTGGTTGAGGCCTAGCCAGCCAGGGCGTCCAGTTCCACGCCTGTCAGCACCTTCGCCGGGTGGGGGCCGCGCGCCATGAGTTCGGCTGTCCACCCGGCGGGCCACGTTGTCTGGGTTCCGGCAAGGATGATGTTGCCGGGGTAGCGGCCGGCGAACATCCCGGCTTCAGCGAAGGCAGCCACGTCGGCCATGGCGCGCCGCATCGCGGCCACCTGGCTCCGCACCAGGGTGAGCCCGGGCTCGTCGCCTACGTTCACGATCAGCAGCCCGTCCGGCTCCAGGCGTGCACGGGCCTCCCGGTAGAAGGCCTCGCAGGCGATGTGCTCCGGAGCTGCCGGGCCGGAGAAGATGTCCAGGATCACGACGTCGAAGCGCAGTCCCGGTTCCAGCTCCGTCAGGGCATCCCTCGCGTCGCCGATGATGGTGCGCAGGTCCGTTCCCTCCGGGAGGGGGAGCTGCTGCAGCACAAAATCCAACAGCTCGCGCTCAAGCTCCACCGCGTACTGGACGGAGCCCGGCCTGGTGGCCTGGATGTAGCGGGCAAGGGTCAGCGCGCCGGCCCCGAGGTGGAGTGCCGTGAGCGGCGTCCCTGCCGGCTTGGCAAGATCTACGAGGTGGCCGATCCTGCGCAGGTATTCGTAGAAGATCTCCTCGGGCCGGGCCAGGTTCACGTGGGACTGTTCAGCTCCGCCGATGCTTAGGACGAATGAGCCGTCCGTGAAGGCATCCGGCTGGATCGAGGCGTGCTGGCCTGTGGTCCTCAGGAACCTGGCGCGTGTGCTTCCGGCCTCAGGCATCAGAGCTTTCCGCTGAGACCGGCCAGCCGGGACGCAGCTTCTTCCAGGACTTCCACTTTCTTGCAGAACGCGAACCGAAGCAGGCTGCGCGTCCTTTCGGCACCCTGCGGGTGGCAAAAGACGGGGACGGGGATGGCGGCCACTCCCACCAGCCCCGGAAGTCTCCGGGCGAGGTCAACAGAATCCGTGATGCCCAGTGGTGCGGTGTCCACGTTCACGAAGTAGGTCCCCTGGGGAGAATAGACGTCGAATCCCGCGGCCTGGAGGCCTTCGCTGAGGATGTCACGCTTGCGCCGGAGGGTGTCCGCGACACCCTGGTAGAACTCGTCCGGGAGCGCCAGGGCCGTTGCGATGGCTGCCTGGAAAGGTGTTCCGGAGCTGTACGTGAGGAACTGCTTCACCGTGCGGATGGCTGCCACGAGCTCCTGCGGGCCGGACAGCCAGCCGATCTTCCAACCAGTGAACGAAAAAGTCTTTCCGGCGGAGGAGATGGTGACGGTCCTGTCCCCGGCACCGGGCAGGGTGGCCACTGGGATGTGGCTGACGCCGAAGGTGAGGTGTTCGTACACTTCATCGGTGATGATCAGGCAGTCGTTCCGGCGGGCCAGGTCAACCACGTGCTCGAGGACCTGGCGCGGGAAAACCGCACCTGTGGGATTGTGCGGATTATTCAGGAGAACTATCCGGGTGCGCTCGCTGAAGGCCGCCTCGAGGGCGTCCATGTCGGGGAGGAAATCCGGCGCCAGCAACGGTGCTGTGACATGGGTTGCGCCGGAAAGCCCGATGACTGCGCCGTAGGAGTCATAGAAGGGCTCGAAGGTCAGCACTTCATCACCGGGACCGGCGAACGCCAGGAGTGCAGCCGCGATGCCCTCCGTTGCGCCGGTGGTGACCAGGACCTCAGTCTGCGGGGCCGGGGAGAGGCCGTAGAACCGCTGTTGGTGGGCAGAGACCGCCTCCCGCAGTTCAAGAATGCCTTTGCCCGGCGCGTACTGGTTGGCGCCTGCCGCTATCGCAGCCTGCGCCGCGTCCTTGATTTCCGCCGGCCCGTCCTCGTCAGGAAATCCCTGCCCAAGGTTGATGGCCCCGGTCCGCTGGGCAAGCGCAGTCATCTCCTCGAAGATGGTGATCCCGAGTTGGCCGTCAGGACCCAGCAGGTTGGCACCGAGGGCCGCACGCTGCCAGGGAGCCGGAGCCGAGGCCTTGAAAAGTTCCCTTGGTGGATGCATCCAGTCATGGTATCCCGGCCTTGGGATGCGGTAGGTTCGGAGCATGAGACGTGCTGTTTGCCCCGGATCCTTCGACCCCATCCACAACGGCCATCTCGAGGTTATTGCCCGCGCCGCAGGCCTTTTCGATGAGGTCATCGTGGCCGTGTCCACCAACATTTCCAAGAAGTACAGGTTCAGCCTCGGGGACCGCATCGACATGGCGCGTGAAACGCTGGCGTCGCTGAAAGGCATCGTGGTGGAGCCGGTGGGTGAGGGGCTACTGGCGGAATACTGCCGGCAACGGGGTGTATCGGCGATCGTGAAGGGTCTGCGGTCCTCGTCCGATTTCGACTACGAACTTCCCATGGCCACCATGAACCGCCAGCTGAGCGGCGTGGAAACTGTGTTCCTGCCCGCCGAAGCGCATTACCTGCATCTGTCGTCAACGCTGATCAAGGAAGTCGCGGGCCTGGGTGGCAACGTGTCCGATTACGTGCCCCGCTCGGTGCAAAAGAGGCTGCTGGCTGGCGAGTCTCCACCCGACCAGCGGCCGAGAGGGTAGGCTGGTCCGGTACTTCGGTGGCCGTCACCGGCCTGGTTTGAGTCCCCAAGGTTCTTCAGGCTAAGATAGTACGTCGGTCATATGTTCAACAGGAGTTCTCATTAAGCGAGATGCTAGTTCGCCCTTGGCGTTCGACGTCAAGGACCTTGGGCGCAGCCCGGGAAGTATGCGAACACTTCAAGAACATGTACCCGCACCAAGTGATCTTGGTGTGGCACTCATTGGCGTTCAGGAAGGCTCGGATATCGAGCTGGATCTGAGGCTTGAGGCCGTACACGAAGGAATTCTGGTTTCAGGAACCGCAGTCGCCGAAGTAACCGGTGAATGCGGCCGATGCCTGGATCCCCTTGCGTATGACCTTGAGGTCAATGTGCAAGAACTTTTCTTCTATGAAGGCGTCCTGCTTTCGGATGAAGAAGATGATGAAGAGCAACGTCGAGTCGAGCACGATGTAATCGATCTTGAACCGGTGTTGCGGGACGCGGTTGTCACCATGCTGCCGTTCCAGCCGGTGTGCCGGGAAGACTGCCAGGGCCTTTGCTCCGAATGCGGAGCTCGCCTGGAAGACGAGCCGGGGCACCACCACGAGGTCTTGGATCCTCGCTGGGCTGCCCTAGCTGATATGGCTAAGCCTGACCGGCAAAATTGATTTGTACGTGTTTGTCTAGAGAGAAATGAGTTAGCCGTGGCTGTTCCCAAGCGGAAAATGTCTCGCTCGAATACCCGCGCCCGCCGCTCCCAGTGGAAGGCAACTGCCCCCCACCTGGTGAAGACCGTAGAGAACGGCCAGGTTACCTACAGCCTGCCGCACCAGGCAAAGGTCGTTACCGACTCGGCTGGCACTGCGCTGTTCCTTGAGTACAAGGGACGCAAGGTCGCGGACGTCTAATCGGCCATTCAGGCTGACATGATGTCTTCAACTGAAGAGCTTCTGAAGCGTCTCGGTGTCTCCATTGACGCCGGGACGCTTCGTCTTGCGCTCACCCACAGGTCCTACGCCTACGAAAACGGCGGTATCCCCACTAACGAGCGGCTGGAATTCCTGGGCGACTCCATCCTGGGATTTTCCGTGACGGATGCGCTGTACCGTGACAACCCCACTCTGCCCGAAGGTGACCTCGCCAAGCGGCGGTCCGCCGTGGTCAGCACGCGTGCGCTGGCCGGTATCGGCCGCAGCCTGGGTATTGGCGACTACATCTACCTCGGCCAGGGCGAAAAGCTCACCGAGGGCAAGAACAAGGCGTCCATCCTCGCTGACACCATGGAAGCCCTGATTGGCGCGACCTATGTGTCCAATGACATCGAGACTGCCCGGCAGCTGGTGATGCGCCTGATCGGCCCGCTCCTGAAGGACGCTGCCGCGCTCGGTGCGGGAACTGACTGGAAGACCAGCATCCAGGAGCTGGCAGCGAGCCGGCAGCTGGGCAGCATCCACTACGCGGTGCAGGGGTCAGGGCCGGATCACGCCCGCACGTTCACTGCCGTGCTGGAAATCGGCGGCACCGCCTACGGCAAGGGATCCGGACACTCCAAGAAGGAAGCGGAGCAGGAAGCTGCCGCCGATGCCTGGCGGGTGCTCTCCGGGACTATCGCTTCGGTGCAGACCGCCGGCCCGGCCGATTCTGCTGCAAACGTCTAGGCTGTCATGCCGGAACTCCCGGAAGTGGAGGTCGTCCGCCGCGGCCTGGTGAACTGGGTCCGGGGCCGGACCATCAATGGAGTGGACGTCCTGGATGAGCGTTCCATCCGGCGCCATGCCTTGGGCCGCGAGGACTTCACAGGCAATCTGGTGGGTGCCACTGTGACGGACGTGGTCCGCAGGGGGAAATTCCTGTGGATGCCGCTGCAGGACGACGCCGACAGCTACGGACCTCCCGCCGTCGCGCTCATGGCGCATCTTGGAATGAGCGGCCAGCTCCTCATGCAGGACGACAGCGTTCCTGACGAGAAGCATCTGAAAGTCAGGCTTCGCCTCAGCGCCCGGGAAGGGATGCCCGAACAGCTACGGTTTGTGGACCAGCGAATTTTCGGTGGGCTGTTCGTCACGTCGCTGGTCCCCACGGACGACGGCGCCCCCGGCGGCCTTGCCGAATCCCCGCTTCCCCTGATCGCGGAGGAGGCCTCGCACATCGCCAGGGATCCCCTGGACCCGGCGTTCTCCTTCGAGCTGTTCTACCGCAGGCTCCGGAAGCGGAGGACGGGCCTCAAACGTGCGCTGCTGGACCAGGGCCTGGTGTCCGGAATCGGGAACATCTACGCAGACGAAGCCCTGTGGCGGGCAAAACTGCACTTTGCCAGGCCCACAGACACCCTGCGCCGGAACGAGGCCGAAACAGTCCTGGACTGTGCCCGGGAAGTCATGCAGGATGCCCTGGCCGCCGGCGGGACCAGCTTCGATTCCCTCTACGTGAATGTCAACGGCGCCTCCGGATACTTCGAGCGTTCACTCAATGCCTACGGCCGCGAAGGGCAGCCCTGCGGCCGTTGCGCCGCTGCGGGAATCACCTCTGCCATCCGGCGGGATCAATTCATGAACCGCTCCTCCTACACCTGTCCGGTATGCCAGCCGAAGCCCCGAAGGGGGCGATGGTAGAGGGACGATGGTAAACAGGCGCGGGTAGACGGCCGGGCAAAGTGTGCGGATTCTGCGGTTCCACAATGTGGAGTCCGTTGGCAGACTAGGCGCATAACGCACCAGTCCCAGCCCTTGACCAGGAACCAGGCAGCCCTTGTACATTTCGATGGCGGACCGCAGCGGCGGCCGGAAGGACACGGAGTCGGACCTGCCCGCCGCCCCCGGAGCGGCGTTCCGGCTGTCCCCGGTGATCATCTGGCTTGGCGTCGTCAGCATGATGACGGATATATCCTCAGAGTCGGTGTCTGCCATCCTGCCGCTCTATGTCACAGGGTTCCTGGGACTGTCCACCATCGCCTTCGGCTTTATTGACGGCATCAACCAGGGTGCCAGCGCCATTGTCCGGATCGCCGCCGGCTGGGTATCGGACAGCACAGGCCATCCTAAGCGTGTTGCCGTGGCCGGTTACGGGCTGTCCATGCTGGCCAGGATCGGTTTCCTCTTCGCCGGAGGCGTTGGGGCTGTCGCCGCGATCGTCACGGGGGACCGGATCGGGAAAGGCATCAGGACGGCGCCGCGTGATGCACTGATCTCCGAGGCGGCACAGCCGGATTATCTGGCCAGGTCCTTTGGAATCCACCGCATGCTGGACAACATCGGTGCTGCCGCCGGCCCGCTCATTGCGTTCCTGGTGCTTCTGGCCATTCCTCAGGGCTTCAGTACGGTTTTCGTGGTTTCGCTGGCATTTTCGGCCATCGGCGTCGCTGTTCTGGTGCTCATCGTTCCGGGCAGGAAAGGCCCGCGGCCAAGGCGGGAGGCCCGAACCCGCCGGCCCTTACGAGGTCCCCGGCTCCGCTTCCCCCGGATCACGTGGGCCCATCTGAAGGAACAGGGACTGGGCCGGCTGATGTTGACCGCCGGCCTGCTGGGCATCCTCACGATCGGTGACGGCTTCATCTACCTGATCCTGCAGAACCGCGATTCCTTTGCCGTCCAGTGGTTCCCGCTCCTCTTCGTCGGGACCAACGCCGCATTCCTGCTGTTTGCGGTCCCCCTGGGCAGGCTGGCTGACCGCTGGGGCCGGGTTCCGGTATTCCTGTCCGGCCACGTGGCCCTGCTGGCCTGCTACCTGCTGGCAGCGTTGCCGTTTGGAGGTCTTGGCGTAACCCTGGGGTGCCTGGTTCTGCTCGGGCTCTTCTACGCAGCGACGGACGGTGTGCTGGCCGCCCTGGTCAGCCAGCTGTCGGCACCGGAGAAAGTAGGGACAGCCCTTGGAACGGCACAGACAGTGGTGGCGCTGAGCAGGATGGCTGCAGCATCAGGATTCGGCGTTCTCTGGTTTGCCGTTGGAGCGGGTACCGCCATGGTTTGCGTGGCCGTACTCCTGGCCGCCGCCCTTGGCGCGGCAGCCATCCTGATGCGCGGACCGGGCCGTCAGGTGATTGCCCGGTGAGCCTCAGGGGGCGTTGGCTGACGCTGCTCGCCGTCGTACTGCTGGTGGCCGGAGGCACGGCGGCCTATGCCGTTGCAGCTTTCCAGGGTGCGAAGACCAGCCAGGAAGCGGAGTCAGCGGTGGACGTGGTTAGGGCCGACGGCCTGCCGGCCGAACCGTTCGTGATGTTCCGGAACACAGCGCCCGGCCAGGGCTTCGGCGAAGCAGCCACTGTCCTCCTGGCTGATCCCTCAGGCCAGCGGGCGGTCAGCGGACACAGCTGTGACAGGGTCTATGCCGTGCGTCACCTCGTGAGCTGCCTGCGTACAAAGAATGAAGTGCCCACCAATTTCGAGGCCACGACATACGATGGCTCGCTGAAGGCTATTGAATCCTGGGCGCTCCCCGGCATACCCAGCAGGACGCGGATCAGCCCGGATGGCTTACTCCTTGCTTCGACGGTCTTTGTGGGCGGTCACTCCTACTCGTCTGCAGGGTTCTCCACCGAGACCGTGATCCGCAGCAGCGATGGCGCCCTTCACGCCAACCTCGAGGATTTTGCCCTCATTGCCGGCGGAACGCGGATCAAGGCCCCGGACCGCAATATCTGGGGCGTCACGTTCGCCCCCGGACAGCCTGACGTTTTTTACGCCACGGCGTCCTCCCAAGGAAAGATCTGGCTGGTCCGGGGAAGCCTCCGGGACCAAACCCTTACGGAGGTCGCTACCGGCGTCGAATGCCCTTCAGTCTCTCCGGACGGTACACGGATCGCTTTCAAGAAGAGTATGGACGGAACGCTGGTGGGCCACCGGAACATCGCGGTGCTGGACATCGCCGCGGGGACGGAAACGGTCCTCCCAGAGCAGCGAAGCATCGACGACCAGCTGGAATGGCTCGATAACACCACGGTTCTGTACGGCGTTCCGCGCGAAGGATCAGGCCAGGACAGCGACATCTGGTCCCTGGGCACCGACCCTGCCGCGCAGCCCGCACTGTTCATTGAGCATGCCTGGTCCCCGGCCGTGGTCCGGAAGTAAGCGGTACACTTCAGGACCGGTCTGCCGAAATCCGCGGAAATCCGCTAAAACGCAGTAGATTTGGGGCAGCAAAGCAGCCGCTTCAGCCACTCAGGAGATCCGAAACACCTTGCACCTCAAAAGCCTGACCGTCCGGGGGTTCAAGTCGTTTGCGTCCGCCACGACCTTCGATTTCGAACCTGGCGTCACCGCCGTCGTGGGGCCGAACGGCTCGGGGAAATCCAATGTGGTGGATGCCCTGTCCTGGGTGATGGGGGAGCAGGGCGCCAAGACGCTCCGCGGCGGCAAGATGGAGGACGTCATTTTCGCGGGAACGTCCGGCCGGCCGCCGCTGGGCCGGGCACACGTCTCCCTGACGATTGACAACACTGACGGTGCTCTGCCCATCGAATACAGCGAGGTCACCATCTCGCGCACCCTCTTCCGCACCGGCGGCTCCGAGTACGCCATCAACGGTGCCGGCTGCCGGCTGCTGGACATCCAGGAACTGCTGTCGGACTCAGGCCTGGGCCGGGAAATGCATGTAATTGTGGGCCAGGGCCAGCTGGACAAGGTGCTTCACGCCACCCCGGAGGACCGGCGCGGGTTCATCGAGGAAGCCGCCGGAATCCTCAAGCACCGCCGTCGCAAGGAAAAGACAGTCCGCAAACTCGAGGCCATGCAGGCCAACCTGCAGCGGCTCAGCGATCTTACGGGGGAGATCCGGCGGCAGCTGACGCCGCTCGGCAAGCAGGCTGAAGTGGCCCGCCGGGCCCAGCGCGTCCAGTTTGACGTGCGGGATGCCCGCGCCCGGCTCCTGGCCGATGACCTTGTCCGGCTGCAGAGCTCCCTTGACCAGGACATAGCGGATGAGGCCGCTCTGAAGGCCCGCCGGGCCATCGTGGAACAGGAATTTGAATCCGGCCGCAGGAGCCAGGCGAACCTGGAGCAGCTCGCCGCAGAGGCAACTCCCAGGCTTAACGCCGCGCGGGACGACTGGTACCGCCTGTCCGCGGCCCGCGAACGGCTCCGTGCCCTGGGCTCCCTCGCCCAGGAACGCAGCAGGCTGCTCGGCTCCGTTGACGCCGAACCATACTCCGGGCGGGATCCGGAACAGCTGGAACGGCAGGCCGCGCGTGTCCGGGAGGAGGTGGCGGAACTTGAACGGCACATCCTGGATAAACGCAGCTCCCTTGATACCGCCGCAGCGGCCAAAGCAGAGGCTGAGCGCGCCTCCCTTGCCGAGGAGAAACGGCTGACGGCCCTCCTACGTGCCGCCGCCGATCGGCGGGAGGGACTTGCCCGGCTTGCCGGCCAGGTGGCTGCTGCCCGCTCACGGGTGGAGTCCGCCCACGCCGAGCTCGGCAGGCTGCGGGAATCTGTGGCGGGCGGCACCGAGCGCCGCCGCCGCGCACAGGAGGAGTTCACGGCCCTGGAAAGCCAGGTGGCGGGAGTCGAGGAGGGGGAAGAAAGCCTCGACGCCGACTACGAGGAGGCAACTGCGCGGCTGGATGGCGTCCTCCAGGAGATCAAGGACCTCACCGCCGCCGTCGGGGAGGCTGTTCGTGAACGTGATGCCCTGGTGGCGCGGCGGGATGCCCTCCAGCTCGGACTGGACCGCAAAGACGGCGGAGAACACGCGCTCAACTCGGGACTGCCAGGCGTCGCCGGAACATTCGCATCGGAACTTACCGTCGAGGCAGGATTCGAAACCGCAGTTGCTGCCGCCCTCGGGGAGGCGTCGGAGGCGGTCCTGGTTCGGGATCCGGCCGTGGCCGTGGCTGTGCTCCAGTTCCTCAAGGACGACGACGCCGGACGCGCCTCGCTGCTGCTGGAATCGGCCCTTCCGGCCGGGGGGAAGGGAACAGAGCCTGCACCCGAACTGCCCGCCGGTGCCCGCAGCGCTGTCGGCCTTGTTTCCGCGCCGGCCTCGGCGTCGGGCGTCGGGATGCGAGCCGTTGGGGCCCTCCTGGCCGGAACCGCCGTCGTCGATGACCTTGCGGCCGCCGCCCGACTGGTGGCCGAAAGGCCTGAACTGACTGCCGTCACCAGGGGCGGTGATGTCTTCACAGCGCTGACCATCACCGGCGGCTCCGCGAAAGCTCCGTCACTCCTGGAGGTGCAGGCAGCGGTTGACGACGCCGAGACCCGGCTTGCCGCCGTCACAGCTGACTTGGAGCGGAACAGGTTCGCCCTGGCCGGTGCCGAGGCACGGCGCGCCGAAATGCAGGACAGGGCCGACGCCGCCCTCGACAGGCTGCACGAATCCGATGCCCGCCTCGCAGCAGTCGCCGAACGGCTGGGCCACCTGAACTCGGTCCTGCGCAGCGCCGTGGGCGAGAGTGACAGGCTTGCCGCTTCGCTGGCCGCTGCTGAGGCCAACGTGGTGACGGAGGAAGCGGCGCTCGCAGCCATTGCTGCCCGCCTGGCCGCCGCCCAGGAGGCGCCCGCGGAGGAGGAGCCCTCCACTGCCCGACGAGATGCCCTGGCGCTGGCCGCCTCAGCGGCGCGGTCCGAGGAGATGGAGGCGAGGCTGGCGCTGCGCAGCGCCGAGGAGCAGCTGGCCGCCACAGGCAACCGCGCCGTGTCGCTGGAACGGGCAGCCGCCACGGAACGCCGCGCCCGTGAAGAGGCGGCGGAGCGGGCCCGGCGCCGCCGGATCCAGGCCAAGCGCGCTGCCGCCGTTTCGGCCGCCGTCGAGCTTGCCACCCGGTTCATCGACCTATCCGTGGAGCTAGCCCGGGGGGAGCGGGACCTGGCCGAAGAGAACCGGGAGCAGCGGGACCGCGCGCTCCTGGAAGTGCGGACGGCAAACGAGGCCCTCGCGCGCGAATTGGCGGAACTGACAGATTCGGTCCACCGCGACGAACTGGCCCGGGCGCAGCAGCGGGCGCGCATCGAAGCGCTCGAGAGCCGTTCCATCGACGAACTCGGGATCAGCCCCGACATGCTGGTAGCGGACTACGGTCCCGACGTGCCCGTGCCGGTTCCGGCAGAAGAAACCGGAGACAAATGGGCTGCGCTTCGGACACCGGTGGATGACAACGGCGCACCGGTGGCAGAGGGAAAGCCCTTTGTCCGGGAGGAACAGGAAAAACGGCTCAGGAAGGCCGAACGGGACCTCTCCAGCCTGGGCCGGGTGAACCCACTCGCCCTTGAGGAATTCGCCGCCCTCGAGGAGCGGCACCAGTTCCTGAGCACCCAGCTCGAGGACCTGAAGGCCAGCCGCAAGGACCTGCTGGACATCATCAAGGAAGTGGACGACCGGGTCCAGCGGGTCTTCGCCGAGGCCTTCGAGGACACGCAGGCGCAGTTTGTCCGGGTTTTCGCCCGGCTCTTTCCTGGAGGGGAAGGCCGGCTTGTCCTGACGGACCCGGCGGACCTGCTCACCACCGGCATCGAGGTCGAGGCACGCCCCGCGGGTAAGAAGATCAAGAGGCTTTCCCTGCTGTCCGGCGGTGAGCGCTCCCTCACCGCCGTCGCACTGCTGGTGGCCATATTCAAGGCCAGGCCGTCCCCGTTCTATGTCATGGATGAGGTGGAAGCAGCACTCGACGACACCAACCTTGGCAGGCTCATCACCGTTTTCGAGGAACTCAGGGAATCCAGCCAGCTCATCGTGATCACGCACCAGAAACGGACGATGGAAATCGCTGACGCACTCTACGGCGTCACCATGCGCGGAGACGGCGTGTCCACCGTCATCAGCCAACGCCTGGGCGCAGAGGTGTAGCCGGCCGTTCCCGGGAAACGCCCTCTGTGTCTGTGAGAAGCTAGGGGAGTGAATGATATCCTCCCTATAATTGTGTCCATTGTTGCTGCCCTGGTGGTTGTTGGCGGACTGATTCCGGTCCTGTTGAAGACCCGCAGGAACATCACCCGGTACCCGGGCACCCGCGATGCCAACGATCCCGCCCCGCAGGGCGGCGGAACGCTGCTGGAGGACTCGCTGGCGGCGCCGGCCGAACGCGGGGCTCCCGCCGGCGAAGGCGTGCTGGACCTGGAAACCACTGAGGTCCCCGATGATGCCGCGGGCCTGGAAACGATCCGGGTTGAGACTCCCCTCCCGGTGGCCGGCCGCCTCACCCGCCTGCGGGAGCGCCTGGTCCGCTCCAACAACATCTTTGGGAAAGGCCTTCTGGCGCTGCTTTCCAGCGACACTATTGACGAAGACGTGTGGGACGAAGTCGAGGAAACGCTCCTGCTGGCCGACCTCGGGACCGAGCCCACCATGCAGTTGGTGGACGCCCTGCGTGAGCGTGTGAAAGTGCTCGGCACCAGGACGCCTGAGCAGGTCAAGGCCCTGCTCCGCGAAGAACTCATCAAGCTGGTGGATCCCTCCATGGACCGGAGCCTCAACATCGACAGGCATGCGGACAGGCCGGCCGTCATGATGGTGGTCGGGGTCAACGGCGTGGGCAAAACCACCACCGTGGGCAAGCTTGCGCGCGTGCTCGTGGCTGAAGACAAGGACGTCCTGCTGGGCGCTGCGGACACGTTCCGTGCCGCCGCGGCCGAGCAGCTGGCAACCTGGGGCCAGCGGGTCGGTGTCCCCACAGTGAAGTCCGACGTCGATGGCGCCGATCCGGCCTCCGTCGCCTATGAGGCGGTCAAGGCAGGTATCGACCAGGAGGTCGACGTGGTCATGATCGACACGGCGGGACGCCTGCAGAACAAGGTGGGCCTGATGGACGAACTCGGCAAGGTCAAGCGGGTCATCGAAAAACTGGCCGAAGTGGACGAGGTGCTTCTGGTGCTGGATGCCACCACCGGCCAGAACGGGCTGAACCAGGCACGCGTCTTCTCCGAGGTCGTGAACATCACCGGCATTGTCCTGACCAAGCTGGACGGAACGGCCAAGGGCGGCATCGTCGTCGCGATCCAGAGGTCACTCGGTGTGCCGGTCAAACTGATCGGTCTTGGCGAGGGCGCCGATGACCTCGCGCCCTTCGAGGCTGAGAGCTTCGTGGACGCACTGCTGAACTGACCCTCAGCTTTTTGTTTTCAGCGTCTCGGCGGTGAACGCCCAGGCCGCTGCGGCAAGCACCAGCACGCCGCCGGTCACCGCAAACGACCACCCGTAACCCAGCCTGTCGGCCAGCACTCCCGCCAGGACCGGCCCGGCAATGGCACCGGTATCTGATGTCATCTGATAGGCGGCAAGAACTCTTCCTCCGGAACGCTCGGTTCCGATGACGTCGGCGACGGCGGCCTGCTGGGCCGGTCCCAGCAGGCCCGACCCGACGCCGGCCAGTGCCGAGGCGGCGAGGAACCAGGCCAGCTCGTGCGTGAATCCGATGGCTGCCGTGGAAATCCCGGCGACAAGCAGCCCTGAAACCATCATGGGCCGCCGGCCCAGGGTGTCCGCCACGCGGCCGGAAAAAGTCAAGGCGGCTGCATTCCCGGCGGCGAACACTGCCAGTGCCAGGCCTGCGGCTTCAGGACCCGACCCCAGGACCGCTACGGCAAACAGCGGAACCGTGGCCATCCGAACACCGAACGTTGCCCAGCCGTTGGCAAAGCTGGAAAGTAGCACCGAGCGGTAGGCGCCGAGGCGCAGCGCTTCCGCGACAAGCATGTCCGGGGCGCGGGTGCCGGCGGACCCGCTGGCCGCGGGCCGGTGGCTGAGCTGGGTCTGGACGACGGCGGCTGCCAGCACCAGGGCGGCCGCGTACGCGAGGAACGGCACCCGCAGCCCGAACCCGGCCAGCATTCCGCCGACGATCGGCCCGCACACGTTCCCGATCAGGAACGCGGATGCGTAGGCTCCCGATACCCTGCCGCGGCTCTCCGGCGGCGCCAGCCGGACCACGAGCGCCATGGACGCCACCGTGAACATGACCGAGCCCGCACCGCCGAGCCCGCGGAACACCAGCAACTGCCAATAGTCCTGGGCAAAGGCGCAGGCCGCCGTCGAGGCCGCCACGATCAGCAGCCCGCCCACATACACCGGCCGCTCGCCGAGGCGTCCGATCAGGGCACCGCCTGCCGGCGCGAAGATCAGGCGCATGAAGGCAAAGATGCTCACGATCACCGCCGCAGCAGTGGCCCCCACATCGAAGGTGGTGGCGAACTGCGGCAAGACCGGGGCGACCAGCCCGAATCCGAGGGCGATGAGGAACGCCGCGGCGAGCATCACCTTAATGTCCCGCGGAAGCGGGGCGTGTCCGGGCCGCAGGACGGCGAAAATCCGTGTTGCGGCGCGGCTCACACGGGGCGGTGCCGTCATGGTGGGGAGTCCTTGCAGTTTAAGTTCAGGTGCACTTGGGGAATGGCTGAAACATAACCGTAACAAGCCAGATATGCACCATTTACTTCCTAGAGGTTCTTGTAACAAACCGGCAATGTAAATCCTCCGCCAGCGAAACACAGCAAGGCAAAACTTGAAACAGAACGCAAATGGCGTTGGGACAGGCGGATAACTCCGCACATTAAAGCAAGAGAGGACGCAGACCATGGAACTCACCGCAGGTCTCGTTTGGCTCCTGGTCGCCTCAGCACTCGTGCTGTTCATGACCCCGGGCCTGGCATTCTTCTACGGCGGCATGACTCGCGCCAAATCAGCTCTGAACATGATGATGATGAGCTTCGTCGCCATAGGAACCGTCGGCATCATGTGGGTCCTGTGGGGCGCCTCGATGGCCACGAGCAACGAAGACAACTTCTTCCAGATCTTCGCGAACCCGTTCAGCCACTTCGGGCTGCACAACTTCACGGACCCCGCTGATCTGCTCAAGGTGGGCTACGCCGCCACCTTCGCCATCATCACCGTGGCACTGATCTCGGGTGCGGTCGCCGACCGTGCGAAGTTCTCGGCCTGGGTCATCTTCACGCCCATCTGGGCCACCCTCGTTTACGCGCCGCTGGCCTTCATGGTCTGGGGCGGAGGACTCTTCTCCAAGGATGGCTGGTTCGGCCAGACCTTTGCTCCGGTGATCGACTTCGCCGGCGGCACCGTGGTCCACATCAATGCCGGCGTGGCCGGCCTCATCCTGGTCCTGATCATCGGCAACCGCAAGGGCTTCGGAAAAGACCCGAACCACCGCCCGCACAACATCCCGTTCGTCATGCTTGGTGCTGCAATCCTCTGGTTCGGCTGGTTCGGGTTCAACGCCGGAGCCGCAGCGACGGTTGAGCAGGCCGGCCTCATTTGGATCAACACCCTCGCAGCCCCCGCCGCCGCCATGCTCGGCTGGCTCGCTGTCGAACGCTTCCGTGACGGCCACCCCACCTCGCTGGGTGCCGCCTCAGGTGTGGTCGCCGGCCTGGTCGCGATCACCCCCGCCTGCGCCAACGTTTCCCCGCTGGGCGCCATTGCCCTCGGTGTCGTCGCAGGCGTTGCATCTGCCCTCGCTGTGGGCCTCAAGTTCAAGTTCGGTTACGACGACTCCCTGGATGTCGTCGGTGTCCACCTTGTCTCCGGTGTCGTCGGTACAGTCGCAATCGGCGTCCTGGCCACCCCGACCCAGGGAACGGCCGGTCTGTTCTATGGCGGAGGCACCAGCCAGCTCGTCGCCCAGACCTTGGCGGCACTGCTGTCCATCATCTTCACGGCTGTGATGACCTTCATCATCGCCTACCCCATCCACAAGACCATGGGCTTCCGCGTTTCGCAGGAGCAGGAGGCCGTGGGTGTTGACCTGAGCCTGCACGCTGAAACGGCCTACGAGTTTGGTGTCGGCGGCCATGGCGGAAGCTTCCAGCCGCTGCACGAACTGATCACGGGCAAGGGATTCTCCGAGGACGGCGTTCCCGCCGGTAGCAGGACTGGTGCCGGGACCGACGCCAAGAGCACCGAGTCGGCAACGGGCAAGGAAAGCGTGGGCGCATGAAACTGATTACAGCAATCGTCAGGCCGGAGAAGCTCGAGTCGATCCGGGAAGGCCTGGAGGCATATGGCGTCCAGGGACTGACGGTCAGCGCGGCCAGCGGCTACGGCCGGCAGCGCGGGTACACGGAGGTTTACCGCGGAGCTGAATACAACGTGGACCTCCTGCCCAAGATCCGGGTAGAGGTGCTGGCCACCGACGAGCAGGCAGATGACATCCTCGACGTCATCATCGCCAGCTCCAACACCGGACGTGCAGGCGACGGCAAAGTCTGGACCGTGGATGTTTTTGAAGCGGTCAGGGTCCGCACCGGCGAACGCGGCGTAGCGGCAATCTAGAGCCGGCAGCACGCGCCGGAGGCAAAGAACAGCAGGCAAAGAACAGCAGGCAAAGACCAGCAGGCAAAGACCCAAAAGTGCGGGCAGGAAACCTTCCAGGTTTCCTGCCCGCACTTTCTGCTTTCAGCCCTTGCCTGCATTACTCAGCGGAGGACTCGGACCACCGGTCCGGACCGGACGAACCGGCGTCGTACTCCTCAAGCGGGACGGCATCCCGCGACCAGGCCTTGAGGACCGGTTCAACAATCCGCCAGCAGTCCTCGGCGGTGTCGCCTCGGACCGACAGCAGGGGATCGCCGGTGAGGACGCCTTCCAGCACTTCGCCGTACGGCAACAGGTCGGAGGCGTTCAGCTGGGCATTAAGCGTGGTGCGGTCAAGGCTGAAGATGTCACCGGGACCGTTCACATCGACGTCGAGCTCCAGCGTGTCCGGGCCGAAACCGATCCGGAGCTGGTTGGGAATGTCAACGCCGGTGAAACCCTTGGGCAGGTGCGGCACGGGCCTGAAGGTCACCACGGCTACTTTCCGCTGGTCGCCCAGGGCCTTGCCGGACCGCAGGATGAAGGGCACGCCTTTCCACCGCCAGTTGTCGATGTCCACCCGGACTTCGGCAAGCGTTTCGGTGTTCCTGCCCGAGTCCACGCCTTCCTCGTTGACGTAGTCGGGGACTTGCCGGCCCTTGATGTTTCCGGCCGTGTAACGGGCGCGCCGGGTGCTGGTCTCGTAGGGTGCCTTGATGCTGCTGGCCCGGAGGACGGCTGCGATGGCATCGCGGAGGTCCCGCTCCCCGATGGTGGCGGGCGGTTCAATTGCCATCAGTGCCATGATCTGCAGGAGGTGGCTCTGGATCATGTCCCGCAGGGCACCGGCGCCGTCGTAATAGCGTGCGCGGCCTTCGAGGGCCAGATCCTCGTCGAAGATGATCTCCACTCTGGCGACATGCTCGCGGTTCCAGACAGGCTCCAGGAAGTTGTTGGCGAAGCGAAGTCCCAGGATGTTCAGGACGGTGGCCTTGCCCAGGAAGTGGTCCACGCGGTGGATATGGTCTTCCGGGACCAGGGTCAGGAGCGTCCGGTTGAGTTCCCGCGCTGACTCCTCACCGGAGCCGAACGGCTTCTCCATGACCAGCCGTGTCCCGTCCGGAACCTGGCCGGGGTGAAGTACCTCGCAGGCCTTCTGGCTGACATGCGGGGGCAGGGCGAAGTAGACGGCCACGGGACCCTCAAGCTCCGCCAGCAGGGCTGCGAGCGGGCCGTCAGCGGTGACATCCAGCTGGTGGTACACGGTGTCCTTCTCGACGGCGGCCAGGGCCTCCGCTCCGGCGGTGCCGGACGTTCCCGCGTCCGCGAACGCTGAGCGGACCCGGTCCCGCCACTCCTCGGGCGTCCAGGGATCGGATCCCGCGCCCACCAGTTTGAGGCCGGGGGCTCCGCCGGTTGCCACCAGCCGGGCGAGTCCGGGAAGCAGGAGCCGTCCTGTGAGGTCGCCGGAAGCGCCAAGAATCAGCAAGGTCTTTACAGTGGTTTGACTGGTCACCGTGCCAGCATGCCATCTTGCAGGCCCGTCTTGGTACCCTAGATAGTCGAGTCCCGTTGTCAAGGCAGTTGGCGTTTGTCAGCAACAGCCAAGACGCTGGTGTGCCGAAGGGCCGCCATCCGTAGATCCACTGAAAGAAGTGCACGGCGCGTGTTCAATTCACTCTCTGACCGGTTGACAGCAACCTTCAAGAATCTCCGTGGCAAGGGCCGCCTGACCGAGGCCGACGTCGATGCCACCGTCCGTGAGATCCGTCGCGCCCTCCTGGATGCTGACGTCGCCGTATCGGTGGTCCGCGAATTCACGGGCCGCGTGCGTGAACGTGCCCTGGGCGCAGAGGTCTCGGGGGCGCTGAACCCGAGCCAGCAGATCGTCAAAATCGTCAACGAGGAACTCGTCGAAATCCTCGGCGGTGAGACCCGGCGCATCCGGCTGGCCAAGACCGGGCCCACCATCATCATGCTTGCCGGCCTCCAGGGCGCCGGCAAGACCACCCTCGCCGGCAAGCTGTCCAAGTGGCTGAAGTCCCAGGGCCACAGCCCCATCCTGGTAGCCTGCGACCTCCAGCGCCCCAACGCCGTCACCCAGCTCCAGGTCGTGGGCAAGCGCGCAGGCGTGCCGGTCTTCGCCCCGCACCCCGGCGCCACATCCGAACTCGACCATCCTGCCGGCGATCCTGTCGCCGTCGCCCGCGCCGGGGTTGAGGAGGCACGCCAGAAGCTCCACGACGTCGTCATCGTGGACACCGCCGGCCGACTCGGTGTGGACGCCGAGATGATGGAGCAGGCGCGGCAGATCCGCCGGGCCATCGTGCCCAATGAAGTGCTGTTCGTGATCGACTCGATGATCGGCCAGGACGCCGTCAACACGGCCCTCGCGTTTGATGAGGGAGTCAACTTCACCGGTATCGTGCTGTCAAAGCTCGACGGCGACGCCCGGGGCGGGGCTGCGCTTTCCGTTGCGTCTGTGACCGGCAAGCCCGTGATGTTTGCTTCCACCGGCGAAGGCGTTGACGACTTCGAGCTCTTCCACCCGGATCGGATGGCTTCACGCATCCTGGACATGGGCGATGTCCTCACCCTGATCGAGCAGGCCGAGAAGAACTGGGACAAGGACGAAGCAGCCCGGATGGCGAAGAAGTTCGCTGACCAGGAAGACTTCACCCTGGACGACTTCCTCGCCCAGATGCAGCAGATCCGCAACATGGGTTCCATGAAAAAGATGCTGATGATGATGCCGGGCGCGCAAAACATCCGCCAGCAGCTTGAGCAGTTCGACGAACGCGAGATCGACCGCGTGGAGGCCATCGTCCGGTCCATGACGCCGCATGAGCGCGTTGCTCCCAAGATCATCAACGGCTCCCGGCGTGCACGCATTGCCCGCGGATCGGGTGTTCACGTCTCCGAGGTCAACGGCCTGCTGGAACGCTTCGCGCAGGCCCAGAAGATGATGAAGAAGATGGCTCAGGGCGGCGGCATGCCTGGAATCCCGGGCATGCCGGGTATGGGCGGTCCTGGTGGCGGCAACGGCCGGAAGGGCGCCAAGAACGCGCCGAAGAAGAAGGCCCGTTCGGGCAACCCGGCCAAGGCCGCCCAGGAACTCCGGGAGGCTGAGGCCCGCCGCGCCGGCGCTGCCAAGGCACTTCCCACCGGTGCCGCCTTCGGCCAGCAGTCCGGTGACTTTGATCCTTCCGAGCTCAACCTGCCCAAGGGGTTCGACAAGTTCCTCGGCAAGTAGTCACCACGGTCGGAACCGTGGAATAGGGTTGGGTCATGTTCAAGCAGAGGGTAGTGTTCGTCCACGGCGCCGGAAGCTTCGGCGCGGCGGCCTGGCCCCGCCAGCACGGGATGGCACTGGCTTATGACGCGCTGTTCCTGCGCCGGCACGGCTTTGACCCTGTGGCTGACCCCGCGGAATCCTCCTTCGCCGAAGATGCCGCGATCATCCTGCGCTCCCTGGCGGACGATGGCCGGGGGGCCGCCGGCGGTCACGTCGTCGCCCATTCCCAGGGCGCCATCTCGGCCATGATGGCCGCAGTCGAACGCCCCGACCTGGTGTTTTCCCTGACACTGGTGGAACCGGCCTGCCTGTCGCTGACGGCCGAGCTGCCGGCCACGGCGGCGCACCGCACCCTGATGCAGCCGCTCTTTGATGCCAGGCATCAGCTAGGCGATGAGGACTTCCAGCGGGAATTCCTCCGCCGCGTGTTCGCAGCGGTCCCGCATGAGCCCTCCACTCCGGAGGAAAAACGCTCGGCGCGGCGGCTGAGGCTGCAGTCCCCGCCCTGGGAGGCTCCGCTGCATATCGTCCCGGGCGTGCCCACCCTGGTCCTGACTGGGGGCTGGGAACCGCTGTACGAGGAAATCGCAGGCTACCTGCGCGAAACCGGTGCCCTGCACCGCGTTGCTGCGGGAGGGCACCGGCCCCAGGATACTGCCGAGGGCGACCGCGCCATCCGTTCCTTCATCGGCGAAGTCAGCCGCGGGCAGTCATCCCGGGCCTCCTGACTCGCTTCTGCCGCGCCTGCCCGGGTCCCGCTAGCGCGCCGCCGGCACTTCCAGGTCGGGCAGGTACACCTTGCCGCCGGCGGCGAGGAACTCCTGGCTTTTTTCGCGCATCCCGGCGGCCATCTCCGCCAGGGCTGCCTGTGATTCCGCCGAGCCGTATTCATCCCGGATGTCCTGGCTGATCCGCATGGAACAGAACTTGGGCCCGCACATGGAGCAGAAATGAGCCGTCTTGGCAGGTTCGGCCGGCAGGGTCTCGTCGTGGAAGGCCTCTGCGGTGACCGGATCCAGGGACAAGGCGAACTGGTCACGCCAGCGGAACTCGAAGCGGGCTTTTGACAGGGCGTCGTCGCGTTCGTACGCACCTGGGTGGCCCTTGGCAAGGTCGGCAGCGTGGGCGGCTATCTTGTACGTGATCACGCCTGTCTTGACGTCGTCCTTATTGGGCAGGCCCAGGTGCTCCTTCGGAGTGACGTAGCAGAGCATCGCGGTGCCGTAGCGCGCAATCTCGGTCGCGCCGATGGCCGAGGTGATGTGGTCATAGCCGGGAGCCACGTCGGTCACCAAGGGGCCCAGGGTGTAGAACGGCGCGCCCTTGCAGAGCTCCTGCTGCCGCTCCACGTTTTCGCGGACCAGGTGGAAGGGCACGTGGCCGGGCCCTTCCACCATGACCTGCACGTCGAACTCCCAGGCGCGCTGCGTCAGTTCAGCAAGGGTGTCCAACTCGGCGAACTGCGCAGCATCGTTGGCATCCGCCGTGGCTCCGGGCCGCAGCCCGTCACCCAGTGAGAACGCGACATCGTACTTGCCGAAGATTTCACAGAGCTCGTCAAAGTGGGTGTAGAGGAAGTTTTCCTGGTGGTGGGCGAGGCACCAGCCGGCCATGATGGAGCCGCCGCGGGACACGATGCCAGTCACGCGGTTGGCTGTCAGCGGAACGTACCGCAGCAGCACCCCGGCGTGGATTGTCATGTAGTCCACTCCTTGCTCGCACTGCTCAATGACTGTGTCCCGGAAGATCTCCCACGTGAGCCTGTTTGCCTCGCCGTTGACCTTCTCCAGCGCCTGGTAGATGGGAACCGTGCCGATCGGCACAGGGGAGTTGCGGATGATCCATTCCCGGGTGGTGTGGATGTCATCGCCGGTGGAAAGGTCCATCACCGTGTCGGCCCCCCATTGCGTGGCCCACTGCAGCTTGTCGACTTCCTCGGCGATGGAACTGGTGACGGCGGAGTTGCCGATGTTCGCGTTGATCTTCACCAGGAAGGCCTTGCCGATGATCATCGGCTCGGACTCAGGATGGTTGATGTTGTTGGGGATGATGGCCCGGCCCGCCGCGACTTCGCTGCGGACCAGCTCCACATCGCAGTTTTCACGGAGGGCAACGAACTTCATCTCCGGAGTGACCATGCCCTGCCGGGCGTAGTGCATCTGCGTCACGGTCCGGCCCTCAACGGCGCGGCGGGGCACCGGCTGTGCCCCCTTCCACTCCGCGGACGCTGCGCCGCGACGGACTGCAGACCGGCCGTCGTCGAGCAGGTTCCGCTCCCGGCCGCCGTACGGCTCCGTATCCCCGCGCGTTTCAATCCATTCAGAACGGAACGGGCTGAGGCCGACTACCGGATCGCTTCCGGGGCCTGCTGTCCGGTACACCTGGAAAGGAGCGTTCGCCAGGCCGTTCGGCGAGGGCTCCAGGGCGATTTCCGTTACCGGGACCCTGATTCCCGCCGCTTCATCGCTGATGAAGGCCAGCGAATGGGACTTCAGCGACTGCGTCTCGGCAGGACCCGATTCAGCGGGGCGGGTTTCATTTTGGGCAGGGATCAGCTGTTTTTCTTGCGTATTCACGGAATACTCACTTCCTTCGCCGGCATTACCCGGACAGGTTCAACGGTCGCAGGCTGCGTCAGCCCGATCTCAGCCCCTGCAAGGGCACCCGTGTGGTCAAGACGAAGCTATCACGGCACCGACGGGAAAGTGACCTCCACAAGGGGCGGCCGAAACCCGGATTAGGCTGGCCCGATGGGTGAAATCATCGAATTCAGCGGAACAGTCCTTGCCGGGCCGGACCGGGAACGCCACGGAATGTGGTCGGTGGACGGCCGGCTGACCTTCCACCGTCCCGAGGCCACTCCGGACAGGATCCTGTCCGGCTGGGTGCTCCCGGGCTTTGCGGATGCCCATTGCCACATCGGCCTGGGGCCGCTCGGCGAGGTGGCCGATGAGGTAGCCGAAGAGCAGGCCCGCACCGACCTCAACGCCGGAACACTCCTGGTCCGGGACGCCGGCGCGGCGAGTGACACCCGCTGGCTGCAGCAGCGTCCCGGAATGCCAAGGATCATCCGCGCAGGCAGGCACATCGCCCGCACGCGCCGCTATCTGAAGAACTTTGCCATTGAAGTGGAACCGGACGGGCTGGTTGAGGCCGTCCGGAAACAGGCGCGGGCCGGCGACGGCTGGGTCAAGCTCGTGGGGGACTGGATCGACCGGGACATCGGCGACCTGGCGCCGTCCTTTCCAGCCGCCGTCGTGAAGGAAGCCGTGCAGGCGGCACACGACGAAGGGGCGCGGGTGACAGCCCACTGCTTCGCCGGGGAAACCCTGGACCAGATGCTGGATGCTGATATCGACTGCATTGAGCACGCAACAGGGCTGCTTCCCCGGCACGTTCCCCGGCTCGTGGAACAGGACGTCCCGATTGTCCCCACACTCATCAACATCGCCACCTTCCCGGACATTGCCCGCCAGGCTGAACCGAAGTTTCCCCGCTACGCCTCCCATATGCGTTCGCTCTGGGAACGACGGGAGGAGCGCGTGCTGGAAGCCTTTGAATCCGGGGTCCGCATTTACGCAGGCACCGACGCCGGAAGCGTGATCGGGCACGGCAGGATCGCGGATGAGATCCTTGCCTTGCACAGAGCCGGCCTGCCCACGGTTGCCGCCCTTGATGCCGCCTGCTGGGGCGCACGTGAATGGCTGCGCGCGGACGGCCTGGCGGAAGGCGCGCCGGCGGACGTTGTGCTCTGCCGCGAGGACCCGCGGAAGCTGTTGTCAACCGTTTCCAGGCTCCAGCACGTGGTGCTGGGCGGGCACCTGGTCCCGCCGGGGACCTCGAACCCGAATCGGCCTGGACACTTGGAATAAATTGAAGCTTCAACTACTTTTATAAGTAGAGGCCTCGAACCAAGAAGGCCACTGGACCGGGAGCGTTCAATGACTGCAGGACCCAACAGCCAGGATCTTCTTCCTGCCGGACTCACCATGGGCACGGTGATGCTCAAGGTGGGTGACATGAAACTGATGACCGACTACTACCAGCGGGCGCTGGGGCTGGAGATCGTTGCCGAGCAGGACGGCGGCCTCTACTTTGGCAGGCTCGGCAGGCCCTTGGTCCACCTGGCGCCGGCCACCGGGCTTAGCCTCCCAGGCAGGGGTGAAGCCGGGCTCTTCCACACCGCCCTGCTGTTTGAGGACCAGGCGTCGCTGGCTGCCACCGTTGCCACCGCCGCACAGTATGAGCCGAGGTCGTTCACCGGCAGTGCCGACCACCTCGTGAGCGAGGCGTTCTACTTCACGGACCCGGAAGGCAACGGGGTCGAGCTGTACTATGACCGTCCGCGGGAACGCTGGTCGTGGAACGGCAAGGATGTGGTGATGGACAGCCTGGCGCTGCCGCCCCAGCGCTACCTGGAGGAGCATCTGACCCAGGAGTCTGTGGACGGCCAGCGGGGGAGCGAAGCAGGCGTGGGCCACGTCCATCTGCAGGTGGGTGACGTACAGTCCGCCCATGACTTCTACGTGCGCACGCTGGGATTTGAAAAGACCGCGGGCTGGCACGGGCAGGCGCTGTTCGTTTCGGCCGGGCGCTACCACCATCACATGGCCATGAATGTGTGGAACAGCCGCGGCGCAGGTCCCCGCAAGGACACGCTCGGACTGGGCGAGGTGCTCATCGAAGTCCCCGTCGGTGACGACGTCGGCGCGCTCGCCGACCGCCTGAAGGTCGCCGGAGTTCCGGCGCACCACACCGGTGCCGAGCTGCGTTTCGAGGATCCCTGGCGCAACCGCATCCGTGTCGCTGCCCGCTGAGCCAGTGCGGTTCCCCCGTGCGTTAGGCTGATTCCGAACGGCCGGGGCGGTCCTATTTGTCGCCTTTCAGCGCCGCACCGTCGACGGAATGAGGGCGATTCCCATGGGCTTCACCGAAATCTTTGTTGCAACCCACGACGCCGCCTTGAAGCGCGCGGGCCTCCTGGACGAGGGAGGCTCATCGGCGGGCTCGCCGTCAGGACAGGCCCTGCGGATTCCCGGAGTTAGTGATTTTGAAATCGAACAGCTGGGCGACCTCGCAGGGGCTGCCGTCCACGCCGGCGGTGCAGACTACGAACTTGCCATGGTGGACGTGGCGAGCGACTCGCTGCTGGGAGTTCCCCCCGCGATGGTCCGGGCGCTGGCCGAACTGCTCAGCTACGAAACCGAGGGCGAAGGCAACGTGCTGGATGATGTGGCGGAGCGGTGGGCCGCCCAGGACGACATGCCTTTCGGAGCCGATGAAGCCCGGAAGTACGTGCAGCAGCTGGCTGAGCTGGCGGCCGGAATCGACGACGCGGAGCGCACCGGACTCTACGTCTGGTCCTCCTGAGCCTCCGTACCGGTGTTGGCTGGCGTCGCCGCGAGGCCTGCGGCGCGTGTCAAGTCGAAATCCCGGCGCCGATCTGGCACAATAAACAGGTACTCGATCTGCGTGGCCCCTCTCTCCGCGTCCGGATCCTGTCCTTCGAACCCTCAAGTATGGCCCGCCCCACGGGTGCAGAACGCCGGGTTCACCCCCTTTTCTGAAACAGGAGTGACCACAAAAGTGGCCGTAAAGATTCGCCTTAAGCGCTTTGGCAAAATGCGCGCACCGTACTACCGCATCGTCGTCGCGGACTCACGCACCAAGCGTGACGGCCGGGCCATCGAAGAGATCGGCAAGTACCACCCCACCGAAGAGCCCTCATACATCGAGGTTAACTCCGACCGTGCACAGTACTGGCTCTCCGTCGGCGCGCAGCCGTCGGAGCAGGTTGCCGCGATCCTCAAGATCACCGGTGACTGGCAGAAGTTCAAGGGTCTCCCGGGCCAGGAAGGCACCCTGAAGACCAAGGCTCCGAAGGCTGCCTTTGTTGCCCCCGAGAAGGGTTCCGTGATCATCCCGGAAGCCATCACCAAGAAGGCAAAGCAGTCTGACGCAGCCGAGGCCCCGGCCGACGCCGAAGCAGAGACCACCGAGGCTGAGTAAATTGCTGGCAGAAGCGCTCGAACACCTAGTCCGCGGAATCGTTGATTCCCCGGAGGATGTCAAGGTCAGCTCGAAGAACAACCGCCGCGGGGATACCCTCGAGGTTCGCGTTCATCAGGATGACCTGGGACGGGTGATCGGCCGCCAGGGCCGCACTGCACGTGCTCTGCGCACTGTGGTGGCAGCACTGGCAGACGGCGAGCCGGTCAGGGTCGACGTCGTCGATACCGATCGCCGCCGCTAAGCGCCCGGCAATATCAGTTTTTGCTCCGGCCCCTCCACCCGCAGGTGGAGGGGCCGGAGTGCTTTCAGCAACAGCGCAAATCTTGCAAGACGGGAAACAGAGGAACAGATGCAGCTCCAGGTGGCACGAATCGGCAAACCCCACGGAATCCGCGGGGAAGTCACGGTCCAGGTATTAACGGATGCCCCGGCCGACCGGTTCGTTCCGGGGACAGAGTTTGTGGTCGAGCCCGCCTCCGTCGGGCCCCTGACCGTCGACAGCGCGCGCTGGAACAAGGACATCCTCCTGCTTGGGTTCGACGGCATTGAAACCCGGAACCAGGCCGAGACCCTCCGCGGCGCCAAGCTGTTCATCGAGACCGAAGAGCTGGACGAGGACGACGACGAAGGCTGGTACGAGCACGAGCTGGTCGGCCTCGAAGCTCGAGTCGGCTCCCGTGTGGTTGGCAAGGTTTCCGGCCTCCACACCCTGCCCGTGCAGGACCTCCTGGTGGTGGAGACGCCCGACGGCAAGGAAATCCTGATCCCGTTCGTGGAACAGATTGTTCCCGAGGTCAACATTGACGAAGGGTTTGTCCTGGTAACTCCGCCGGAGGGCCTCTTCGAAGTCAACGCCGACGACGCCGATGCCGAGGACCGCGGCGAGACCCCCGGACCCGAGGATAGGGCCTAAATGCGCATCGACGTCGTCAGTATCTTTCCGGAGTATCTGGCGCCCCTGGAACTGTCCCTCATCGGCAAGGCCCGTCAGGACGGCCTGCTCGACCTGCACGTTCACGACCTCCGCGACTTCACCACGGACAAGCACCGCTCGGTGGATGACACGCCCTACGGTGGCGGCGCGGGCATGGTGATGAAGGCTGAACCCTGGGCGCAGGCACTCGCGTCGGTGGCTGAAGCCCGCGGAGTGCAGGACTCCAAACCCGTCCTTATTGTTCCGTCGCCTGCAGGGGAGCGCTTCAACCAGGCGCTGGCCTACGAGCTCGCGGAGGAGGACCAGCTCGTTTTTGCGTGCGGCCGCTACGAGGGCATCGACGAGCGGGTTATCGAATGGGCTGAGGAGCATTTCACGGTGCGGCCCGTAAGCCTTGGAGACTACGTCCTGAACGGTGGCGAAGTTGCCGTGCTGGCCATGGTGGAAGCCATCGGCAGGCTGCTGCCTGGAGTCGTGGGCAACCCCGAATCCCTGGTGGAGGAATCCCATTCAGACGGGCTCCTGGAATATCCCGTCTATACCAAGCCGGCGAGTTGGCGGGACCGCGACGTGCCGGCGGTTCTGCTGAGCGGCAACCACGGAAAGATCGCGCAGTGGCGCCGCCACGAGCAGTACCGGCGGACGGCGGAACGCCGCCCGGACCTGCTGGAGTCGCTCGACGCGGGGACGCTGCCCCGTGCCGACCGGACCGTTCTCGCCGACCTAGGGTACGACGTCGTCGACGGGCAATTGCATCAGCGCGGGGACGGCGGAGGCCAGGCGCCCGCCTGAAGTAAGCGCTAATCTCGCGGGTAATTAGCTGTCTGCCTCCGAGTGTGGCAAAATTAACCCTTGTGTCTGCTGGGTTCGCACCTGCCACAGGGGGAGCGCAACCAACAGCCGGGCAACCCGGTGCCGTCAGCCAGTGACGGGACCGGACCAAACACTTTCGGCAGCAATTTTCGGTGCGTACTGCGCGTCCGGGCCTGGCCGCCGTGACCCAAAGTGAATGACCTGTGGCGTTCACCAGGAGTGCAATTATGCATATTCTCGATTCTGTAGATGCAGCCTCGCTGCGCACCGATGTTCCCGCGTTCCGCGCAGGTGACACCCTCAAGGTTCACGTGAACATCATCGAAGGCAAGAACACCCGTGTGCAGGTATTCCAGGGCTTCGTCCTGGGCCGCCAGGGTGACGGCATCCGCGAGACCTTCACGGTCCGCAAGGTCTCCTTCGGTGTCGGTGTGGAGCGTACCTTCCCGGTTCACTCCCCGATCATCGAAAAGATCGAACTCGTCACCAAGGGTGACGTGCGCCGCGCCAAGCTTTACTACATGCGTGCACTGCGCGGCAAGGCTGCGAAGATCAGGGAGAAGCGCGACTTCTCCACCGCCAAGTAAGTCTTCAAAGACCTACACGGCAGGCCCCAGCTGTATCAGGCCCCGCGCCGAAGCCATTCGCAACAGCGCCCCAGGATACGGATCATGGACCAGACAGAACGCCAGCCCAAAAGAATGGGCTGGCGTTTTGTGTTCCTGGCCCTGCTGATGGCCATCGCGATCAGCGGCCTTGTCCGCTCTCTGTGGCTGGATGTGTATTACATTCCGTCCGAGTCCATGGAACCGACCCTGGAAGGCGGGGACCGCATCCTGGTTTCCCGGACCGACTTCCAGTCGGACCCCATCCGCCGCGGGGACATTGTTGTCTTCGACGGACGCGGCACCTTCGCCCCCCTCAACAGCGGCAAGGGACCGCTCGCTGATGCAGGGGCGGCAGCCGGACAATGGCTCGGCCTGGCGGGCAGCGACACCACGTACGTCAAGCGGGTCATCGGACTTCCCGGAGACAAAGTTGTCTGCTGCGACGCGGCCGGACACGTCACAGTTAATGGTGAGCCGCTTGATGAGCCCTACCTATTCCCCGGTGATGCCGCGAGCAAGCAGGCCTTCAGTGCTATTGTGCCCGAAGGCAGGCTGTGGCTGCTCGGAGACCACCGGTCGTTGTCCGCCGATTCCCGCAGCCTCCTCGGCGCCCCGGGCGGCGGCATGGTGCCGGTTGACAGGGTAATCGGCCGGCCGGTCCAGATCATCTGGCCGCTTGATAGATTTGCAGCAGTACCACGGCCGGCAGCGGCAGGACCAACAACGGAGGACGGACAGTAGATGCCCGAGAACCATGCAGGGACACCTGATCCGCACCTTGACGGGGCAGGTAAACCAACAGCGCCGCCGGTTGCCGACGCGACAGCCCTCACTGCCGTCCCCGAAGAAACAGGCGCCGCTCCGGCGGCACCAGCTTCGCTGAGACGATCTGCCGCCCCGGAAGGAAAAGCCGCCGCCCCGCCGGCGCCAGTATCGGGACGGCGCTCCGCCGCCCCCCATCCCGAGGCCTCGGCCGTAAGCCCGCTGTTTCTCTGGCTGAAGGAAGTCGCCACGGTAGTGGTGATCGCCGTTGTTCTGTCATTCCTGATCAAGACCTTCCTGTTCCGGGCGTTCTGGATTCCGTCCGAATCGATGGTCAATACGCTTGATATAGATGACCGCATCTTCGTCAACCTCCTCGTCCCCGAACCGTTTGCTCTTTCCCGCGGGGACGTGGTGGTTTTCCGGGACACCAAGGGCTGGCTGCCGCCAGTTCAGGAAAAGCCCGCCGGCCCCTTCACCTGGGTGCAGCAAGGGCTGATCTTCGTAGGACTGTTGCCGGACAACTCCGAGCAGCACCTCGTCAAGCGCGTCATCGGGTTGCCCGGCGACCACGTGATCTGCTGCGATGCCGGCGGTAAACTGACCATCAACGGATCCGCCATTGACGAAACGTATGTGAACCACGCTGAGACCCCGCTGATCCGCGCCTTCGATGTTGTTGTTCCGCAAGGAAAGGTCTGGGTCATGGGGGACAACAGGAACCACTCCGCCGATTCACGCTCCCATCTGGAAACCAACGGCGGGTTTATCGACCTCCCGGACGTTGAAGGCAAGGCGGCTGTCATCGCCTGGCCGCTGAACCGGATCACCGCCCTGGATAACTATCCGGACGTGTTCCGGAACGTGCCGCCGGCAGGCTAGCCATGCCCTCAGCTGTACCAGTCACCGCTGCCAAATCGGCCGGGCGCCCGGCCACAGGGGTACGCTCCAAAGCTCCCACGCTGCGCCATGAACGGACGTTCAAAGCCCTAGGCGCCCGATACCTGGCAGGCGTCGACGAAGTGGGCAGGGGTGCCCTCGCGGGGCCGGTGAGTGTCGGGATCGCCGTCGTGGATCTTGAGAAACAGAAGCCGCTCGCGGGCGTCCGGGATAGCAAGCTGCTCAATCCTGCCGAACGGGAGCGTCTGGAGCCGCTGGTCCGCAAGTGGAGCGTGGCCTCTGCCGTGGGCCACGCCAGTGCGGCAGAAATCGACGCGCTGGGCATCATCGCCGCCCTGCGCCTTGCGGGCACGCGCGCCTGGTTCGACATCCTCGCCTCAGGCGTCACACCGGACCTTGTGCTCCTGGACGGGAGCCACAACTGGCTCTCGCCTGCCGCGCAGCCTTCCCTGTTTGACGATGCAGCCTCCGAACCAGGATGCGACGCCCCCGTTCACACGCGCATCAAGGCCGACATGCAGTGCTTGAGCGTCGCTGCGGCCAGTGTGATCGCCAAAGTGGAACGCGACCAGCGGATGTGCGAGCTTCACGCCGAATACCCGGATTTCGGCTGGAACCTGAACAAGGGGTATGCCACGGTATTCCACCGCGACGTGTTGCGGGCCGCCGGACCCACGCCCTACCACCGCGTGAGCTGGAACCTCCTGGGCGGCGAACTCGTCGATGACCTTGACGGCGAACTCTGATTTCAGCTGCAGTCCGTGGCGCCCGGGGTGCGGTGGATGGTGCAAGATGGAAGCATGAGCGCTGAGGATCTTGAAAACTATGAAACCGACATGGAGCTTCAGCTCTACCGTGAATACCGCGATGTTGTCGGGCTCTTCAGCTACGTTGTCGAGACGGAACGCCGGTTCTACCTGGCCAACCACGTTGACCTGCAGGCGCGCAGTGCCGACGGCGAAGTCTACTTCGACCTCACGCTGCAGGACGCCTGGGTCTGGGACGTCTACCGCTCAGCCCGGTTCGTTAAGAGTGTGCGCGTCCTGACGTTCAAGGACGTCAACGTGGAGGAGCTTCCACGCAACGAGGAACTGGCGCTGCCCAAGGACGTTGACCTCGGCAACTGATGCAGCCGGGACCCGCGGGCACTCCGGCTGTCCGGCACGCCATGGCCTGGACTCCTCCTCCACACGCCTGGGCCGTAGCCGGATTACCCACATAGGGACATAGCTCCCTGTCCTTCGCGTTCCTGCCCCTGCAGGCTGATTGCGGAGGTGGACATGAAATCCAAAGACCTGTTGGGCCGGCGCGGGGAAGAGCTCGCTGCCGGATACCTTGAATCACTGGGCATGCTGGTGGTGGAACGCAATTGGCGCTGCCCCGAGGGTGAGATCGACATTGTGGCCCTGGACGGCGATGCCCTGGTCATAGCGGAGGTGAAGACCCGCCGTTCCCTCGACTACGGGCATCCTTTTGAGGCTGTGGGGCCGGACAAGCTGGCACGTCTGCACCGGCTCGGGTCCGCCTGGTGCCGGGACCGGGAGCTGCGGATGCCACTGCGCCGCGTGGACGTGATCGCCGTGCTGGACGACGGCGCCGGCGAACCCCTGCTGGAACACCTCAAGGGGGTGGGGTAAGTGGCTTTGGGCCGGACCTACTCGGTCGCCCTCGTAGGGCTGAACGGCTACATTGTGGAAGTCGAGGCTGACATCGGGCAGACACTTCCCGCGTTTGTGATCCTGGGCCTGCCGGATGCAGCCCTGAATGAGGCTAAGGAGCGGATCCGCTCCGCAGCGAAAAACTCAGGGATCCCGCTGAGCCGGAGGAAGATCACCGCGAACCTCATCCCGGCCTCCCTGCCCAAGCGGGGCTCCGGGTTCGATCTGGCCGTCACGATGGCAGTGCTGCGGGCCGCGAATGACATCAGGCCCACAGAGCGGACGGTCTTCATCGCCGAACTGGGGCTGGACGGGCGGCTTCGGCCGGTGCGGGGGATTCTTCCAGCAGTCATGGCAGCCGTGCAGGCGGGCTACTCCAAGGTCGTGGTGGCTCAGGCCAACCTGGCGGAGGCATCCCTCGTTCCCGGTGCCGACGTCGCGGGCTACCGCACACTGGCCCGGCTGGCCCTCGATTTCGGCGCCGACCCGCAGGAACTCGCGCTGGACTTTGACCCCGAGGATGAGGCGGATCACGGGGATGCCTCAGCTGGTCACATGAGCGTGCCGGATATGGCCGACGTCTCAGGCCAGGGCGACGCACGGCGCGCGCTGGAGGTTGCCGCGGCCGGGGCACACCATCTTCTTCTGACCGGGCCGCCCGGCGCCGGGAAGACCATGCTGGCGGAGAGACTGCCCGGGTTGCTGCCGGACTTGGCTGACAACGAAGCCATGGAAGTCACGGCCATCCATTCACTGTGCGGCCTTCCGTCCTCCGCCGTCCAGTTACTGCGGCGTCCGCCCTTCGAAAACCCGCATCACTCGGCCACAGCCGCCGCCATCATTGGAGGAGGCTCAGGGTTGCCCCGTCCCGGTGCCGCATCCCGGGCGCACCGTGGCGTGCTTTTCCTGGACGAGGCTCCCGAATACGAACGACGTGTCCTGGACGCCCTCCGCCAGCCGCTGGAGAGCGGGGAACTGGTGATCCACCGTTCCGCCGGCACCGCAGCCTATCCAGCCCGTTTCCAGCTGGTCCTTGCCGCGAACCCGTGCCCCTGCGGCAAGGCTTCGGGGAAGGGGCTCGACTGCACCTGTACCCCTATGATGCGCCGCCGGTATCTCGCCAGGATGTCCGGCCCGCTGCTGGACCGCGTGGATATCCAGCTCCAGGTGGAGCGCGTCTCCCTGGCGGACTTTGGCCAGGCGGGTTCGGAGGAGGACACCGCTTCCGTCGCACTACGCGTAAGTGATGCCCGCCGCCGCCAGACGGAGCGCCTCATGTCCCTTGGCCTGGAAACCAATTCGCAGGTGCCGGGCAGGATCCTGCGCGGCGAACTTCGGCTCCCCGCAACGGCCACAAGGATCCTTGACCATTCACTGGAGCGCGGAGTGCTCACTGCCCGGGGCTACGACCGGGTGCTCCGGCTGGCCTGGACCCTGGCCGATCTCGCGCAGCGGGAGAGACCGGACACCAACGACGTCGGACAGGCGCTGAGCCTCCGGCAGGCTGCCTCGGCAGCGGCATGAAGGGCAGACCCATGGACAACGAACGGATCGCCCGCGCTGCCCTTTCGCGGCTGATGGAGCCGCAGGACGCTGCCGGCCTTGCCCTGGTGCAGGCCGCAGGCGCAGTGGACGCGCTGAGGATCGCCACCGGCCAGCTGGCTCCGGGGCCGGCCTTGGAGCGGGAGATCACGGAACTGCTGGCGGGCATCGGCGGCTCGACGGGCTGGGGCGGAATGGCCGCGGCACTCAAGCGCTGGGCACCGCGGATTCCCGACCTCGCACCGGAGCGTGACCTGGCCACCATGGCGCGTCTGGGTGGCAGGCTGATCGTACCCTCAGACGGGCTGTGGCCCGCCCAGCTCGCAGACCTGGGCATCCACGAACCTATCTGCCTGTGGTGGCGCGGCCTGGAACAGCAACTGCCCGGAGCCTCCAGCTGCGTGGCACTGGTGGGGTCCCGGGACAGCACCAGCTATGGCGCCTCCGTGACAGGCGACCTCGGTTATTCACTGGCCCAGCGTGGCTTCACCGTGGTGTCCGGAGGCGCCTACGGTATCGATGCCCACGCCCACCGGGCCGCCCTGGCCGGGGGATCGGGGGCGGTGCCGACCATCGCTGTCATGGCCGGCGGCGTGGACAGGTTCTACCCGTCCGGCAACGAGGACCTCCTGCGTGCGGTCTGCAACCAGGGAGCCGTCATAGCAGAGGTACCGCCTGGGTCGGCGCCTACCCGCTACAGGTTCCTACAGCGGAACAGACTCATTGCCGCCCTGTCCGCCGTAACAGTGGTGGTGGAAGCCCGTTGGCGCTCCGGGGCGCTGAACACGGCCCACCACGCAGAAACCCTGGGGCGGGCGGTAGGGGCCGTTCCCGGGTCCGTGCACAGTGCCAACTCGGCAGGATGCCATCGCCTGCTTCGGGAAGGAGGCGCCGTCTGCGTTACCGACGCCGCAGAAATCGCCGAGCTGGCGGCGCCCAGCGGTGAAGCACTCACCGAGCCCAGAACGGGTCCAGGGGCTGTCCATGACGGGCTGACCCTGGAGGACCTGATCCTGCTGGATGCCCTCCCGCTGAGGTCTACAAGTTCCGTGGATAAACTTTGCGCCGTCGCCGGGCTCGGCGCGGAATCCGTCCGTGCCGGACTGGGCAGGCTCGGGCTGCTGGGGCTTGCGGCCGCGGAGAGGGGAGGATGGAAGCGGGCCAGGGAATCTTCCTGAGATGGGTATCCGTCGGATTCATGCAGCGGACGTGTCAGTTGCATGATTACAGGCAGAATGCTGCGAAGGTAGGAATGTGGACAATCAGGAACTGCCTCCGGCGTTGGAAGAGGCGATCCGCAATTTCGGCAGGTATCTCGAAAGTGAGCGCGCCAGATCGGCCCACACCCTGCGGGCCTACCTGGCGGACCTCCGAAGCCTTCTGGCGTACGCCGCCTCCGAAGGCATCACTGATCTGCCCGGACTCGAGCTGGGAACCCTCCGGCGCTGGCTGGGGGCACAGAGCCAGGCGGGAATGTCCCGCTCCACCCTGGCCCGGCGGTCGGCCACGGCCCGGTCCTTCACCACGTGGGCCATGCGGGAGGAGATCATTCACACCGACCCGGCACTGCGGCTCCGGGCTCCTCGGACCGAAAAGTCGCTGCCAGGGGTGCTCCAGCCCCAGCAGGTCGCCAGGATGCTTGGCGGCCTGGCTGAGGAGGCCGCGGAGGGATCGCCGCTGGCCGTACGAAACCGCGCCATGGTGGAGCTCCTGTACGCCACCGGTTTGCGCGTCGGGGAACTGGCGGGGATGGACGTGGATGACCTCAACCCGGACCGCCGAACCCTGCGCGTGGTCGGCAAGGGCAACAAGGAACGCACTGTTCCCTACGGTGTCCCCGCTGCGGTCGCCGTCGACGACTGGCTCCGCCGGGGAAGGCCGCTGCTCGCCAAGGAGGGCAGCGGGCCCGCACTGTTCCTGGGCTCCCGGGGCAACAGGGTTGACCAGCGCCAGGTCCGGGCCGTCGTCAGGGGCCTGCTGGAGGCATTGGGGGATACCTCCGCCACAGGGCCGCACGCCCTCCGCCACTCGGCAGCAACGCATCTACTGGATGGAGGCGCGGACCTCCGGGCAGTCCAGGAAATCCTGGGACATAGCAGCCTGGCCACCACCCAGATTTACACCCACGTATCAGTGGACCGGCTCCGGAAGAGCTACCAGCAGGCGCATCCACGCGCCTGAACCGCGGGTGCATCATGACAGTGGGCACAGAATGACAGTGGGCGCATCATGACAGTGGGCACGGCTCCTGTCATGCGGGACGGGAAAGCCGCTCACATTCCTCCCACAACCGCTTCCGTGCCTGCGGATCCGAACCCATCCCGGGGGTCGGCAGCTCTTTGCGCTTAGCCCAGAACCTACCCGAGACCCCTGCCGCCTCAGGGGAAGTAGCCAGCCAGACTGGGGTGTCGGCGGCCTTATCGGCGGAGGCACCGAAGGTATTTGTGAGCAGCCGGAACGGTCCGCCCACGTCCTGCAGGAGCGCGGTGTCCTTAACGAGGCCCGGGTGGACGGCATTGACCACCACGCCCGTCCCGCGCAGGCGCTCCGCGAACTCCTGGGTGAGGAGAACGCGGGCGAGCATCGTAGGGGGCGTCGAGCGCATGAAGCTGTATTTGCCCTTGGCAGTCTGCAGGTCGTCGAAGTCGAGCTTCGTGGACCAGGGTCCGTTCGAATACCTGGAGGCGATGTTGACGATCCGCGACGCCCCCGATCTTCCCGGGTTCAGTTCGGCGCGTTCGGAGTCTGTGCCTTGCGCTGCGCCCTTCTTGAGCGCATCCAAGAGCAGGTTCGTGAGGAGGAAGTAACTCATCACGTTGGTGGCGAACGTGAGCTCCAGACCGTCGGCCGTCACATGGCGCTCCTTGCGGAACACGCCAGCGGCATTGACCAGCACGTCCAGCCTGTCGTGGCGGGAAAGGAACTCATGCCCGGCGGTGCGAATGGATGCCTGGCTGGAGAGGTCGCACGTTAGCGGCTCCAGTTTCGCCCCGGGGACGGACGCACGAACGTCCCGCAGAGCGTCTTCGACTCGAGCCTGTGAGCGTCCAACAACCACCACCGTCCCGCCTTCGCGTGCCAGCGCCGCAGCGATCGCTTTTCCGAGTCCACCGGTGGAGCCCGTCACGAGCGCCACTCGACCATCCATTGACGTCACGGCCGTCGACCAGCCATGAAAGGGCCGACGATCACTAGTGATCCACAAAGCAGTGGTGATCCACAAAACCGAATTCGCATACCCGCCATGGCAGTCATGGTACATCCGGCGTCATGAGAAAGCCCGCGCATGGTGACCGGGGTAATTGCACTGGCGTAATTAGGCGGCGTACGGCACAATAAGAGTCACGTCCGGCAACTTTCAAGTGTCGCTTGAAGCTCTATGCTTCGCCCGTCATGGCTAGTCCGGACACAGCTTAATAGACAGTCAGGGATCAGAGCCGTGAGGGAGACGGCGCAGGACAGTTCCATCCAGGCAGAGGTCGTTGGGGAAGACGTACCTACAGCTATGGAGGATGGAATGTCTGTTGCAATGACCCGCGGTGTGTTGTTCGTGCACTCGGCCCCGACTGCACTGTGCCCGCATGTGGAGTGGGCCATCGGATCCGTCGTGGACAAGCGGACGGATCTTGAGTGGACCCCTCAGCCTGCCGCGCCCGGGATGTTCCGGGCCGAGCTCTCCTGGACGGGCACTCCGGGGACAGGTTCGCAGCTTGCCTCCGCCCTCCGCGGCTGGGCGCACCTCCGCTATGAGGTCACCGAGGAACCGAGCCAGGGCGTCGATGGTGGCCGATGGTCGCACACCCCTGAGCTTGGGATCTTTCATGCCGTAACGGACGTCCACGGCAACATCATGGTGTCAGAGGACAGGATCCGCTACGCCTACGAGTCCGGCGCGGGGGATCCCTCCGCCGTCTACCATGAGCTGTCCCTCGCGCTCGGAGAGGCCTGGGACGAAGAGCTCGAGCCGTTCCGGCATGCTGCCGAGGGTGCTCCGGTGCGCTGGCTGCACCAGGTGGTCTGACCGCCGTCGTTTTCCGGCCCCTGGCCGGGTGGCCACCACTGTAAGACTCCATAGCAAAAGAGGAGGCACCGCCAACCGGCGGTGCCTCCTCTTTGTGTGGGGTGCTAGACGCTGCGGACAGCGATCACGGCGTTGTGTCCGCCGAAGCCGAACGAGTTGCTCAGGGCCACGATGTGCCCGGCCGGCAGGTCACGCGCGGAGGTGACGACGTCGAGCGGGATCTCCGGATCCTGGTTTTCGAGGTTGATCGTGACCGGAGCTTTGCGTTCGTAGACAGCGAGTACCGTGAGGACGGCTTCCACAGCGCCCGAGGCACCCAGAAGGTGGCCCATCTGGGACTTCGTGGCCGAGACTGCCACATGGTCGATATGGCTGCCCAGGGCGGCACGCAGCGCGGTGTACTCCGGCTTGTCACCCACGGGAGTGGAGGTGGCATGCGCATTGACGTGCACCACGTCTTCGGCCTGGATCCGGCCATCGAACATGGCAGCTTTGAGCGCCCGGGTTGCGCCGAGGCCTTCGGGGTCCGGGGCCGTGATGTGGTACGCGTCCGCTGTGACCGACGTGCCGGCGAGTTCGCCATAGATGCGGGCGCCGCGTGCAAGGGCATGCTCCTCGGCCTCGAGGACCAGCGCACCGGCGCCTTCGCCCATGACAAAGCCGTCACGGCCGAGGTCGTACGGACGCGAAGCGCCCTGCGGATCATCATTGCGGCGGGAGAGTGCCTGCATCGAGGCGAACGCCGCGAGGGGCATCGGGTGGATGGCTGCCTCGGCGCCACCGCACATGACGACGTCGGCCTTGCCCGAGCGGATCATGTCCAGGCCGAGGTGAAGGGCTTCCGTTCCGGAAGCGCAGGCTGAAACGGGGGTGTGCGCGCCGGCACGGGCGCCGAGGTCAAGGCTGACGGCCGCCGCGACGCCGTTAGGCATCAGCATGGGCACAGTCATGGGCAGAACGCGCCGCGGTCCCTTTTCCTTCAGGGTGTCCCACGCGTCCAGGAGGGTCCAGACGCCGCCGATGCCGGTGGCGAAGGCAACAGCCAGGCGGTCGTGGTCGATTTCCGTGATGCCGGAGTCCGCCCAGGCCTCACGGGAGGCGATCACGCCGAACTGGGTGGACGGATCCATCCGCTTGGCCTCGACGCGGCCCAGGACATCGAGGGCGGGAGTGCTGCACCGTGCGGCGAAGTGGACCGGAAGTTCATACTTGGCAACCCAGTCGTCTTCCAGGGTGCGGGCACCGGAGACCCCCTTAAGCGCGTTCTTCCACATAGTGGGTACGTCGCCGCCGATGGGCGTGGTGGCACCCAGACCGGTAATGACTACTTTGCGTGTCATGGGATCACTCTCTGTCGGTGGGCAGGCCGTATCCGGTTGCTTCCGGCGGTCCCGCGTGTGGGGTGTGCGGCATCTGGCTGCCGGGGTGGATGCGGTGGACTGCCGGCCCGGTGAAAATCGGCACCGGCAGTCCAGCCGGCCGTAAGTGGCCGGGGCCCGAATTAGGCCTGTGCGCCGGCGATGAAGCTGACGGCGTCGCCGACGGTCTTGAGGTTCTTGACCTCTTCGTCGGGGATGCGCACGCCGAACTTCTCTTCAGCGTTGACCACGATTGTCATCATCGAGATGGAGTCGATGTCCAGGTCCTCAGTGAAGGACTTGTCCGGCTCGACAGCCTCCGGGGCCAGGCCGGTCTCTTCGTTGACGATTTCAGCCAAGCCGGCCAGGATCTCTTCGTTGCTAGCCATTGATGGCTCCTTTTCTTGTTATTGCCGGCGGGGGCTGCCGGAAACGGTGCAGACCGCGGATGCGGTCTGTGTGGGGCGTTCCTAAGGAAGGACGATTACCTGGGCGCCGAAGACCAGGCCGGCGCCGAAGCCGATCTGGAGCGCCAGGCCGCCGCTGAGTCCGGGGTTTTCCTGGAGCAGGCGGTGGGTGGCAAGGGGGATGGAGGCGGCTGAGGTGTTTCCCGCGTCGGCGATATCCCGGGCAACTGTAACGGTTTCGGGAAGCTGCAGCTTCTTAACCATCTCATCGATGATGCGCATGTTTGCCTGGTGGGGGATGAAAGCCACGAGCTCCTCGGCCCGGATCCCGGCGGCGTCGAGAGCCTGCTGGGCGACCTTGGCCATTTCCCACACCGCCCAGCGGAAGACCGTCTGGCCGTCCTGGCGGAGGGTGGGCCAGAGGTCCTGCGCCGCGGAAATGATGGCCTGGTCGTCTGACTCGTCGGCCTGACGGGCGGAGGTGCTGAGGTCGCGCACATCAAGCATGGAGCGTGTCATGCCGATGGCATCCCACTTGCTGCCGTCCGAGCCCCACACGGACGGGCCGATTCCCGGAGTGTCCGAGGGGCCGATCACCACGGCGCCGGCGCCGTCACCGAGCAGGAATGAGATGGTCCGCTCATGGTTGTCGATGACGTCGGAGAGCTTTTCGGCTCCAACCACCAGGACGTAGTCGGCGGCACCTGAGCGGACCAGCGCGTCGCCCTGTGCAATGCCGTAGCAGTACCCGGCGCAGGCGGCCGAGATGTCAAAGGCCGGGGCCGGAGTGGCGCCGATGCGGTCGGCCAGGCTGGCGGCCGCCGACGGTGTTGCATAGGGATGCGTCACCGTGGAGACGATGACTGCCCCCAGCTGGGAAGCCTCGATTCCTGCCTTCTGGAGTGCCTCCCGCGCCGCACCTTCAGCCATGTCAATGACGCTGACTTCGGCAGGGGCCCGGTGGCGGGTAATGATGCCGGTGCGCTGGCGGATCCATTCGTCCGAGGAATCGATCCACTGGCAGACGTCGTCATTGGTGACGATGATTTCGGGCCGGTAGGCGCCGATGCCGAGGACCCGGGTGTTCTCGTTGACGGGGGCCTGTTTCAGTGTGGGAACGCTCATGCGTTTCCCTCCAATTCTGCGAAGAGTGCCAGGGCTGCAGCGAGGTCGTCCGGGGTTTTGACGGCGACCGTTTTCACGCCGGGCATCCCGCGCTTTGCCAGGCCGGCGAGGGTGCCCGCGGGGGCCAGTTCGATGACACCAGTGACGCCGCGCTCAACCAGCGACTCCATGCACAGATCCCAGCGCACGGGGCGGGAGACCTGGGCGATCAGGCTGTCGACGGCAGCGGCCCCGTCGATGACTTCCCGGCCGTCGAAGTTGGAGAGCAGCGGCACCTGCGGCTTCTGCGGCTTAAGCTCCGGCTTGAGAGCCTCCAGGGCGCTGACGGCAGGCGACATGTGGGCGGTGTGGAAAGCGCCGGCCACCTTGAGGGGAATAACGCGAGCTTTGGCCGGAGGATTGTCTGCCAGGGACTGAAGCTGTTCAAATGTTCCTGCGGCCACAGTCTGGCCCGCGCCATTCACATTTGCCGGCGTTGCGCCGGAGGCTTCGATTGCGGCCAGGACCTCGGCCGGATCCCCGCCCACCACCGCGCTCATGCCGGTCGGAGTGACGGCGGCTGCTGCGGCCATGCTGTTGGCACGTTCGCGGACGAAAGTCATGGCTTCCTGTTCGGTGAGGACCCCTGCGAGGGACGACGCCGTGATCTCACCCACGGAGTGCCCTGCAAGGACCACTGGCAGTGAGCTGAGCTCGACGTCGAACAAGGAGGCCGCCGCGACCAGGCCGGCCGCCACAATGAGGGGCTGCGCCACGGCAGTATCCTTGATGGTTTCCTCGTCCGAGGTGGTCCCGTGGGCGGTCAGGTCGATGCCTGCTATTTCGCTGAGGGAGGCCAGCTGGCCTGCTACCGAAGGCAGTTCCAGCCAGGGGGCCAGAAAACCCGGGGTCTGTGAGCCCTGTCCAGGGCAGACTATTGCAAGCACATCTCCAGCTTTCCAAAATATGTGTGTGATCAGCGGTGTTTCACTGCACCAAGCTCATGGGATCAGGTTGTAGGAAGTCTACAACGCTTCAACTCTGGTTCCGCGCCGTTTGACGCTCTGCAGGAGCTTTCGGAGGTGCCGAAAGCCGCCCGACAACAAGGGCCGCCTGCAGCACAAAAGCCTCCCGGGGAAGCAGCGGATCCCAGCCTGTGACGTCACATACGCGCTTCAGCCGGTACCTGACAGTGTTGGCGTGGACGAAAAGTTCGCGGGCGGTGGCCTCGAGGGAATGCCCCAGTTCCAAGTAGGTCCCCAGCGTCTCCACGAGCCCGTTGGAGGCTGCCACGAGTGGACGGTAGATGTTCTTGACCAGTGACCGGCGCGCCGCGTCGTCGCCGGAGATGACGCGTTCCGGGAGCAGATCATCGGCCGCCACGGGGCGCGGTGCGGAGGGCCAGGCACGCGCGGCGGTCAGGCCGGCAAATGCTGATTGCGCAGACCCGCTGGCCTCAAGGAGGGAACCGGCTTCCGGCCCGTAGACAACCGGTCCGGGCGCAAACATTTCGCTGAGCTTCAGGTATGCCGTTTCGCGGTCCTGCACGCCCCCAAGGATCAGGATCAGCCGGTCACCCTGGATTCCTACCAGGGCGTCCTCGGCGTAGCGTCCAGCCATCCTGCGGAGTTCACTGACATAGCTCGCGCTGGGCTCAGAAGGAGAATTTCCCACCATCACGGTGAAACGCTCCTGCGCTTTCCAGCCGAGCGCGGCGATCCTGGAGCGCAAAGCATCGGTGTTCTCGCCGCGCAGGATGGCGTCAACGATCAAGGCTTCAAGCCGTGTGTCCCACGATCCCCGGGATTCGGCGGCCCGTGCATAGACATCCGCCGCGGCGAAGGCAACTTCGCGTGAGTAGCGCAGGACCGCTTCCCGGAGCGAGGGCTGGTCGGCTTCGGGCGCGATGACAGGCACCTGGTCCTCCACCACTTCAACCACGATGCGAATGAGCTGGAGGGCCTTCTGGAGGCTGATTGACCGGGTCAGCTCAGTGGGAGCCGTGCCGAAGACGTCGGTGAGAATCCAGGACGGCGAGCTGGGGCGTTCATACCAGGTGACAAAGGCGGCGATGCCGTTCTGTGCCACCATGCCCAGCGCCGAGCGCTCATCCGAGCTCAGCCGGCTGTACCAGGGCAATGATTTTTCAAGCTGGCGCATGGTGGTCGTGGACAACTGGCCTACGCTCGCCCGAAGCTTTTTCAGGGTTTCGGATTTCTCCGGCGTCGTGCTGCGCGAGGACGGCTTGCGCTTCACAGGCGGGGTGGTTGGCTCTGGCATTCTTTGAGCATACGGTGCCTGTCCGCCAAGCTCCATTTGTGCGAAGGCTACAACGCCCAGGGCTGAGCGTCACAGCCGGCTTCCGGTCCCGGACAAAGGGTAACAACAGACGACGACGGCGACCCCCGCCTTTCGGTGAGGGCCGCCGTCGTCGCGTGGTGCAGCTTGCGGTGGTCGGGTTAGGACTCTCCGCCGGCATTGCCGGTTGAACCGGCATTGACGTTGTGCAGCCGGTACTTTTCGATCGCCTTGATCGGCGACTGCGCGTCAACCTCGCCACGGCGGGCCAGCATTTCCAGGGAACGCACCACAATGGAGTGGATATCGTTCTTGAAGAAGCGGCGAGCTGCGGCGCGGGTGTCCGAGAAGCCGAATCCGTCAGCGCCGAGGGAGGCGAACTCGTTCGGCAGGAACTGGCGGATCTGGTCCGGGACGGCCTTCATGTAGTCCGAGACTGCCACGATCGGGCCCGTTGCCCCCGCCATCTGCTGGGTGACGAACGGAACCCGTGCGGGCTGGCCGGGGTTCAGGAACGCTTCTTCCTCGGCGGCCATGCCGTCGCGGCGCAGTTCGTTCCAGGAGGTGACAGACCAGACGTCTGCCGACACGCCCCAGTCATCGGCGAGGAGCTGCTGGGCCTCGATGGCCCAGGGCACGGAAACGCCGGACGCCAGGATCTGGGTCCGCGGGCCGTCGATCTTTGCCGGTGCCAGCAGGTAGATGCCCTTGATCACACCTTCGACGTCCAGCTCTTCAGGTTCGGCGGGCTGGATGATCGGCTCGTTGTACACGGTGAGGTAGTACATCAGGTTACGGTCTGACGAGTCGGGTCCGTACATCCGCTCGAGGCCGTCGCGGATGATGTGACCCATCTCGTAGCCGTAGGCGGGGTCGTAGGTGACCACTGCCGGGTTCGTCGACGCGAGCAGGGGGGAGTGGCCGTCGGCGTGCTGGAGCCCTTCGCCGGTAAGCGTGGTCCGTCCCGCGGTGGCGCCGATGATGAAGCCACGGGTCATCTGGTCCGCGGCGGCCCAGAACGCGTCGCCAGTGCGCTGGAAGCCGAACATGGAGTAGAACACGTAAACCGGGACCAGGGGCACGCCGTGGGTGGCATACGCGGTGCCGGCAGCGGTGAACGCCGCGACCGCGCCGGCTTCGTTGATACCCGGGTGGATGAGCTGGCCGGCAGGGGATTCCTTGTAGGCCAGGACGAGGTCCCGGTCCACGGAGAGGTAGTTCTGGCCCTTGGGGTTGTAGATCTTCGCGGTCGGGAAGAACGCGTCCATGCCGAAGGTGCGTGCCTCGTCCGGGATGATCGGGGCAATGTGCTGGCCGAAGTTCTTGTCCCGCATCAGGTCTTTGAGGAGCCGCACGAAGGCCATGGTGGTCGCGGCCTGCTGCTTGCCGGATCCGCGTTTGGCGACCTCGTAGGCCTTCGCATCCGGAAGCTCGATGCCCTGATGCCGGGAGCGGCGTTCGGGCACGGCCCCGCCGAGAGCGGCCCGGCGTTCCATCATGTAGGCGATTTCCGGGGCGTCGGTGCCGGGGTGGAAGTACGGGGGCTGGTAGGGGTCCTTCTCCAGCTGTTCGTCGCTGACCGGGATCCGCAGGTGGTCGCGGAACTTCTTCAGGTCATCCAGGGTGAGTTTTTTCATCTGGTGGGTCGCGTTGCGGCCCTCGAAGTGCGGTCCGAGTCCGTATCCCTTGACCGTCTTGGCCAGGATCACGGTGGGCTTGCCCTTGAATTCGGTGGCCGCCTTGTACGCGGCGTAGACCTTGCGGTAGTCATGGCCGCCGCGCTTGAGGTTCCAGATCTGGTCATCGCTCAGGTCCGCGACGAGATCCTTGGTCTGCGGGGTCTTGCCGAAGAAGTGCTCGCGGACAAACCCGCCGGACTCGGCCTTGTAGGTCTGGTAGTCCCCGTCCAGGGTCTCGTTCATGATCTTCACGAGCGACCCGTCGGTGTCCCTGGCGAGCAGCTCATCCCATTCCCGGCCCCAGACGACCTTGATGACGTTCCAGCCCGCGCCGCGGAAGAACGCTTCGAGCTCCTGCATGATCTTGCCGTTACCGCGCACAGGCCCGTCAAGGCGCTGGAGGTTGCAGTTGATCACAAAGTTCAGGTTGTCCAGGTTCTCGTTCGCGGCAAGCTGGAGCAGGCCGCGGGACTCTGGCTCGTCCATTTCCCCGTCACCCAGGAACGCCCAGACCTGCTGGTCCGAGGTGTCTTTCAGGCCGCGGTTGTGCAGATACCTGTTTGACTGGGCCTGGTAGATCGCGTTCATCGGCCCGATACCCATCGAGACTGTCGGGAACTCCCAGAAATGCGGCATCAACCGCGGGTGCGGGTACGAGGAGAGGGCGTGGCCGGCGCGGGATTTCTCCTGGCGGAACCCGTCCAGGTCCTCCTCGGACAGTCGTCCTTCCATGAAGGCGCGGGCGTACATGCCGGGGGAGGCGTGGCCCTGGAAGAATACCTGGTCCCCTCCGCCTGGGTGGTCCTTGCCCCGGAAGAAGTGGTTGAAGCCCACCTCATACAGGGTGGCGGCCCCGGCGTAGGTCGAGATGTGCCCGCCCACCCCGATGTTGGGCCGCTGGGACCGGTGCACCATCACCGCGGCGTTCCAGCGCATATATGCCCGGTACCGGCGCTCGAACTCCTCATTGCCGGGGAACTCGGCTTCCTGGTCCACCGGGATGGTGTTCACGTAATCCGTGGTCGTCACCATCGGCACCCCGACGCTCTGCGCACCGGCGCGCTGCAACAGGCTCCGCATGATGTATTGGGCACGTTCCGTGCCCCGTTCCCTGATCAACGAATCCAGGGACTCAACCCATTCGGCAGTCTCTTCCGGATCGCGATCAGGCAGCTGGTCAGTCAACCCGCTAAGGATATGGGAGGTCTCTTCTCCTGCAGCCACGTCCAACCTCTCTTTGCGCGCAAGCATCGGCGCCCTAGGCCGGGCAGGGTGACTGTCCGGCGTAAATGCGACGTGTGCGACGTATCGGTTACATCAGCCCGGTCATGTGCGCCGGGCAGGGTCCTCATCACGCCCATGCCTGCCTTGAGTTCCAGGGCGGTCGCCCCGCAGGCATAGTCGTCATCTGTCACTCTAACTCTGACCGCAGCGCGATGCGTAGCCGCGTCCTTGGCACCCCTGTTGTATTTCGCCGTCATACTGGTTGTGTGACGAAAAGCCGCTGCGATGCGGGTTGCCGGTACCGGATGTGACGCAGAATATGGCGGATCGCGGTGCCTGCAGCTTGAAGCGCAGGCACAAAGGGTGTTGGCTTGGAGTAATGGAAATCACTATGCGCACCGCATGTATGAGGCATTGGAGGAACACGTGAGCGAGGCCGACGCCGCCACTTCGGTAAATGTGGCGGAAAAATTGGGGTTTCAAGAACGGGGATCTGATTCAGGAGTTCGGTTACGACGACGACGTCGATTTCGACTTACGTGACGATATAGAGGAGCTCACCGGTTCCGAGCTCCTTGATGAGGACGACCACGACGTTGTCGATGCTGTCATTTTCTGGTGGCGGGACGGCGATGGCGACCTTGTTGACACCCTCGTAGACTCGCTCACTACCCTGGGTGAGGGCGGAGTGGTCTGGGTGCTGACACCCAAGTCCGGCCGGTCCGGCTACGTGTCGCCTGCCGAGATCCAGGAGGCCGCGCCCACGGCGGGACTGCATTGCACCACGTCGGTCGGCGTTTCCAAGGACTGGAGTGCAACCCGGCTGGTGACCAGGAAGAACAAGTGACAGCAGCCCTCACGGGGACTGCTGCCGGCCAGGCAGTTGTCCCCGCAGTGGGCGATGCCGCCCCTGACTTTGAGCTCAGCAACCAGTTCGGCGAACCGGTCAGGTTGTCATCGTTCCGGGGGCAAAACGTCGTCGTACTGTTCTACCCCTTCGCCTTCTCCGGCATCTGCACCGGCGAACTGTGTGAAATCCGGGACAACCTCGCATCCTTCGAAGACGCCAATGCCACCGTCCTGGCCGTCTCCGTCGACAGCAAATTCAGCCTGAGGGCGTATGCGGAAAAGGAAGGCTACGGCTTCGACCTGCTGGCCGACTTCTGGCCGCACGGGGCCGTGGCCAGGGCTTACGGCGTTTTTGATCCCGAAAGCGGAATGGCACGCCGCGGAACCTTTATCATCGACGCCACCGGCATCATCCGCCACGTCGTGGTGAACCCCCGCGGCCAGGCACGCGAGCTGGCAGAATACCGAAGCGCCCTGGCGGACCTCGGAGGGACCTGACTCCGGATGGAACAGAAACGGCATGGCGTCGGACTCACAGGTTTCGCCAGCATGCCGCCTGTCAGCCCTGCCGCTCCATCGGACGGGGACCTGGAAACGCTGAACAGCATCCGCAGCCTGCTCGCAGGGAAGCGCATTGCGCTTCTGACCGGCGCGGGGCTGAGTACTGACTCGGGCATTCCCGACTACCGTGGACCCGATTCCCCGCCGCGTTCGCCCATGACCTATCAGGAGTTTGTCGGCGATCCGGCCAACCGCCAGCGATACTGGGCCCGGAACCACATCGGCTGGTCCCGGCTACGGCACGCGGATCCCAACGAGGGACACCGGGCCGCGGCGGAGATGGAGCGCCGCGGACTGCTCTCCGGCGTCATCACGCAAAACGTGGACCGGCTGCACGAGGATGCCGGCAGCTTCAACGTGGTGGATCTCCATGGCCGGTATGACCAGGTGGTGTGCCTGAACTGCCGACGGATATACTCCCGCAGCCTCCTTGCCGCAGTGCTGGAGGAGCTCAACCCGGGTTTCCTGGAGGAGGCCACACAGTCTGGCCTGGTGGAAATGGCGCCCGACGCCGACTCCACCGTTGAGGACCAGGGGCTCATCAGCAGTTTCGTGGTCGCTCTCTGCCCGGCGTGCGGCGGGACCTTGAAACCGGACTTTGTCTACTTCGGCGAAAACGTCCCCAGGGAGCGCGTTGAGCGGTCCTACGCCATAGTGGACGATGCCGCTGCGTTGCTGGTTGCAGGCTCATCGCTCACCGTGATGAGCGGGCTGAGGTTCGTCCGGCATGCGGCAAAACACGGGAAGCCTGTGGTCATCGTCAACCGGGGCGAGACCCGCGGAGACGACCGGGCAACCATCAAACTGGATGCCGGCGTGAGCGAGGCCCTGACTTGGCTCGCCGCAGAGCTGCCGCCCCTGTAACCCTCTTTCCAACCGGCCATCGATTGGCATTTGGTCCCGCAGGTCAGGTAGAGTCTATGTTCGTTGGTGAAGCGCGGAAACGCGGTGAAACCGCACTTTGGGTCTTTAGCTCAGCTGGTAGAGCGCCACGTTTACACCGTGGATGTCATCGGTTCGATCCCGGTAGGACCCACCAGCAGAACCCCGTTGCTCCAAGTATGGAGCGGCGGGGTTTTTTGTGCCGTATGGTGACTTTCGCCCTGCGCCTGACTGGCGCTCGGATATTGTCGGTGCCTCCGCCTACTGTCTCCTGTATGGAACACGTGGTGGTGAAAACGGCAGCAAACGGAACGCCGACGGCGGTGGTGAGCAACGGCCGTGAATGGGCCGTCGGTGCCGATCCGGTCAGGTGGTTTGAGCGGGTGCGATGGTGGGAGTCCCGGCGCCGGATGCCCCGGGGGCTCAGCCGTGTCGACGTGGAGGTTCTGCAGGTTCAGGTCCGGCTTGGGAGCAACGAGAGGTCAGCCCTGACCACCATGCTGCTCGAGAGGGACGGCCTTGGCGGCGGCTGGCAGCTGAGGAGGTCGGTGGCCGACGTGGCGTGAGCAGGGTTGGCAGACATCGCCTGAGCGCCGGGACCCGGGCATTGGAAAACCCTCCACCGCGACTATTGGGGGATGCCGCGGTGGAGGGTCTGAGATGAATATACCGTGAACTTCCTGAAACAAAAAACACCACGCCGTTCCGTCCCCAACATTGCGGGCCATCGAAAGCGCGCAGCCGCCTTGAAGCCTGGACCAACCACTAGGATGGTTATTGTTCACTGCAATGGACACCCTTGATGCAGAAGAGCATCGGCGCCCCCGCTATTGAAGGAGAATCATGGCCGATTCCCGCACATCACGAGCCTCCGACGGGCTGGGAAGCGCGTCGCCGGCGCCTGCTGTTACCCGCGCGGCCGCCGTCATGGAGGCGCTTGCCGCGTCGGCGACGGGGAGGCTGACATTGAGTGATCTTGCCCGGGAACTGGGCATCCCCAAGTCTTCCACGTCAAATCTCCTTCTGGCCCTCGAGGAGGCGCGGCTCATCAACAGGCAGGGAGCCGAGTTCACCCTGGGCCGCAAGCTGGTGGAACTCGGGGCCGCTTACCTCAGCCGGCTTGATGAGGTGCAGGAGTTCTACCGCTATTGCGAGCAGGCACCCACACTTTCCGGCGAGACGGTCCGCATAGCCATGCTTGACGGAACCCATGTGATCTATCTGGCGAGGTACGAAGGGCACCCGGCTGTCCGGCTCACATCCAATATCGGGGACAAGATGCCCGTTTCGCTGTGCGCCGTGGGCAAGGCGCTGATTGCGCGCCTCCACGATCACGATATAGAGGCCATGTTCCCGGACGATGCCGAACTTCCGGTGATGACCCCGAAGTCGTTGCGGACCGGCGCCGAACTCAAAGCGCAGTTGAAGACCATCCGCGCGCAGGGGTACGCCTTCGAAGATGAGGAGTCAACGACAGGCGTAGTCTGCCTGGCGGTCGCAGTGCCCACACGCGGCGCACACGGTCCCAGCCTCGGGCTGTCGGTCACGGCACTCAAGGCAACCTACTCTCCTGAGCAGGAATCGCAGATGGTGAAGGAACTCAGGGAACTGGCCCGGTCGCTGGGGAATCCCATGGGCTGACGCCGCTTCCTCCCGTCTCGATGGGCAGCTGGGATACTTCGAAGCCCCTGTTGCAGAGTGTTCAACTTACTGTACTCTGTTCAATATAGTGACCTACCTCATAGGTCGCGTCGCTATCCACCAGGCCAACGGGGGTCTGGAGTGCTTTGAGGGAGTTCATGTGACAACTCGTACTAAATCACCGCAGGTTGAAGCGGACGGCGCCGTCGTCGATCCGGAGCAGCTGCGTAGGGCAACTCTTGCCAGTTCTGTAGGTTCCGCGCTGGAGTACTACGACTTCTACATTTACGGTCTCGCGTCGGCCCTTATCTTCGGACCGCTTTTCTTTTCCCCGCTTGGTGAAAGCGGAGCAGTCATCGCCTCTTTTGCCACGTACGGCGTGGGTTTTGCCGCCCGCCCCTTCGGCGGCGTGGTGTTCGGCTACATCGGAGACAGGTTCGGCCGCAAGATGGTGCTCATCCTCACCATCGGCATCATGGGAATGGCCAGCTTCGCGATCGGACTCCTGCCCACGTTCGAGCAGGCAGGCATGCTCGGTGCCGTGCTGCTGGTGGCACTGCGCATCCTCCAGGGCCTGGGTGCCGGCGCCGAACAGGCAGGAGCGACCACGCTGATCTCTGAAGTTGCCCCGCGCCGCCGTCGTGGCTTCTTTGCCTCCCTGCCGTTCGTCGGCATTCAGTTGGGGACCCTGCTGGGAGCCGGGACGTTCGCCCTGATGGCACTGGCTGACAAGGCCGTTCTGCTCGGCTGGCTGTGGCGAGTGCCCTTCCTGGCGAGCGTCGTCCTGATTGCGATCGCCGTCTTTATCCGGCTCCGCCTCAAGGAGACCCCGGTCTTCCAGGAGCTGGAAAAGCACAAGGCTGTGGTCAAGAATCCCGTGGGGCAGATCTGGAAGCACTCGAAGAAGAATGTGCTCATGGGCATCGGACTGCGCATGGGTGAAAACGGAAACTCCTCGATCTACTCCGCGCTTCTGGTCTCCTTCATCAGCATGCCGGCCGGGGTCTTTCCCGGCGACAAGTTCATCGGTCCAACGGGGCTGCTGATTGCCGCGGGCTTCGCCGCTGTGATGGTGGTGACCTTCGGTGCCCTGTCCGACAGATTCGGCCGTATTCCCGTGTACCGGTACGGCGCGCTCTTCCAGGCCATCATTGCCCTGCCGGCGTTCTATCTGGTCACCCTGGGCAACGTCACACTTGTCTGGTTTGTCATGGTGGTGGGCATCGCGCTTGGTGTCCAATCGATGCTCGGCCCTCAGTGTGCGTTGCTCCCGGAACTCTTCGGTTCCCAGCACCGCTTCACCGGCGTGGCGCTGAGCCGCGAACTCTCCGCCGTCCTCGCCGGTGGATTCGCCCCGCTGATCGGCGTGACACTGCTGGCAGCCACCAACCATTCGTGGCTGGTGCCGGCGCTGTACTCACTGGTTCTAGCGTTGATCTCGTTCGGCACCACGTTCTTCACTCCGGAGACCAGCGGACGCGATCTGGTCCTCGTGGAGGATGCGAGCTAACGCTGCCAGTCACCGCAAAAAGGCGGCCTTCCCGGAATCGGGGAGGCCGCCTTGGTGTAAATCTCGTTCGTCTTGCCGGTAAAGAAGACCAGGCTTACACTCGGCCCAGCGCGTCGATGTCCTCGAGGAACTGTTCGTGGACCTCCTCGCTCACCGTGGTCCGAGTGTCCACGATCGAGTCGAGGTAATCCTGGGTGGCCGGGCCCTTCCGGACGGCCGTGCGCACTGAAATCCCTCCCCGGGAGGCCGCGCCGCCGGAGGACAGCCGGCGGTCGCTGTCATTGCCGTAAACGACGCTTTCCAGCGCCCGCTGGGAGGCACTCCGGGCCGCGTACTCAATATCCGCCGGGGAGAAGCCCTTGGTGCGGTCCACCAGCAGTTCCACGTCCACCTCGTCCACCACCGCGGCGGGAATGAAGCGCTGCCACATCGCTTCGCGGGCCTGTGGGTCCGGCAAGCCGATGGGGATGACGTAGTCGAACCGGCCGTGGCGCAGGAACGCGGTGTCCAGGGCGCGGATGAAGTTGGTGGCGCAGACCAGCAGCCGGCCGGGCTGTTCGCGGAAGGCCGGAATGATTTTCAGCAGCTCGTTCGTGACCCCCTGCAGGGGAGAGGGCGGTTCGCCCGACCGCTGGGAGGCGATCTCCTCCACCTCGTCGATGAACACCACAGCATGCTCCAGTTCGGCGATCTCCAGGAACGTCTCCCGCAGCGCGCCGGCCAGACCCTTCGGATCCGAGGCCAGCCGCGACGGGAACACCTCCACGAACGGCCACTCCAGCCTGGAGGCGATCGCCTTCGCGAAGGTCGTCTTTCCGGTGCCTGGCGGACCAAAAAGGACGACGGCCCGGGGCGGGACCACGCCATACTCATCGGCCAGGTCTGCCTGGGCCAGCGGCAGGACCAGGCGCCGTTCCAGCAGTTCCTTCTCACGCCGCATGCCGGCCACGTTTTCCCAGAGGTCCCGGGCCAGGATGCGGCCGCCGAGCTGGCCCAGCGCGCCGAGCTCCTGGCGCTGCACAGGAATGGTCCGTTCGAAGTAGCGCAGGTTCTTCTTGAGCGCGAACCCCCGGCCCAGGAAGGCCTCCACCCGGGTTTCGGCCTCCGGCATCAGCGCGGAGAGCTTGTTGAGCCCGTGCGGGGCCATCCGGTTCTCGACGGCGGCCAGTAGCGAGGTGCCGATCCCGCGGCCGCGGAACTCGGGAAGGGTGGCCAGGAAGACGATCCAGCCCTGGTCGTGGGCGGCGCGTCCGACGGCGGCACCCACCACCTGCTCTCCCAGCACCGCCACCACGGCGTGGTCCTTTTCGCAGGAAGCGAGCACCTCGGAGAGGGCATAAACCGGTTCAACGTTGGTGGCCTTGAGGGTTTCCCACAAATGCAGGATCCCGTCCAGGTCCGCCGAATGAAAATCCCTGATCCGCCAGGTCGTCATGAAATGTCTCTTTTCTCGCTGGCTGGCGTCCCCATCGGACACGGAAATCTACCAGGGGTTTCTTTCTGAAGCAGGACGCCGCAACCGTAAGTGTTGGCGGATTAGTAGGAAAGCGTCAGCATAGTGCGGCCGGTGTCCCCAGCTTAGGGACGGGAGGGTTGCGCCGAGGTTGCAACGCCGTGGGTCAGCTCACGGACGCCGGTGTGTCCCGAGTTCGGATTCCAGGCGCTCCAGGTCGGCGACCACCGCGGCCCTCTTGGGTGAGCGGGGCGGCAGCAGCTTCAGCGCCGCCATGCGCACGGCAATGTCATCGCCCGCTTCGGGAAGTTCCGCGTACTGGAGCAGGGCTTCCGCACTGCCGTCCGTTAGAACCGCCTCCCGAAGGAGTGTGGAGACGCGCCTGCGGAGCTTCACCACCCCTGGGGCCTCGGAGTGGGGCAAGACCGGACCGCGATAAATTTCGAGGGCGAGCCGGTGTGCGCCGCGCTGGAGGCAGCCAAGAACCTGGCCCGCGTCCGGCAGGACGTCCACGGTGAGTCTGTAGGGGCGGGATTCCGGCACGGCGGCAGGATTGAACTGCTGAAGTACCTTCCGTAACCGGACCATCTCCGCCCGAAGTGTCATGGCCGGGACTTCCCCGAAGAGCAGGCTGCCCAGCTCCTCAGCGCTGAGACCATCCGGATGGATGCTCAGCAGGGCAAGCATCTCACTGTGCCTTGGAGACAGCGATACCGTCCTGCCTTCAATGCTAAGCAGAGCGTTGTCCCGGCCGAGCAACTGCAGGCTGTTGCGATACAGACTGCGCACAGGTGCGCTGGTCCGGCTTCCGGTCCCGTGGACAGTTTTGTGTCCGGCGGCCCTAGCCGGCATGCGCCGCTCCGCGAGCCGGTCCCGCTCCGCGGCGGCCAGCTGAAGCCGCTCCACGCGCAGCTGCGCCTGCGCTGCCGCCACAGTGGCCTCAACGAGGGTCAGGGTATGCGGGGCGACTGCCATCTCGGTGCCGGTGATATCCAGGACTCCGATCACGGCCCCCGTGTCCGGATCATGGAAGGGCACCGCCGTGCAGCTCCACGGGTGAACAGCCCGGTTGAAATGCTCGGCGCCGGCGACCTGGACGCTGCGGCCCAGCGCCAGAGCGGTCCCGGGTGCGCTTGTGCCGACGCTGGCCTCGGACCAGTCCGCGCCCTCAACGAACATCATGCCCTCGGCGCGCCGGCGCAGGGCAGCATCTCCGTCGACCCACAGGAGCCGGCCCAGTTCATCCCCGACAGCGACCAGCAACCCTTGTTCGGAACTGGGCTGAATCAGCAGTTTGTTAATCACCGGCATGATGGACGCCAAGGGATGGCCCCGGCGGTACTCCTTAAGGGCGTCGCCGTCGAAGGTCAGCGCAGACGGCGGCATATCGGGGTCGGCCTGCAGACCCAACGAACGCTGCCAGGATTCCTCAATGATTCTGCGGAGCACCCCCTGCCCGGACCTGACCCCAAGCTGGTTCGACGCCGGGACGTGCTGGGCAGCGGGCGTGGCTGCCGCCGTCGCGGGGGCATGGGACAGCGATCGGGGCTTGGGCACGGTGGCTCCGTAATCGACAGGCAGAAGGGGACAGATGTGGCCCTGATCACAAGCATACGCCGTGTGTAGGTTGCCTGGTCCGGGTCAGCGGATCGTTGGATGCCGGGACAATGCACCACGGACTGGCACCCGGGCGGTGCGTGATGATCTGTTCAGCTACGTCAACCGCCACCTGGGCGACCCCGACGGGGTGCTGATCATTGACAAGAGACCCCGTTCGACAAGAAGGGCGCCGGGGCCGCGCGCCGGTATTCCGGTCCCTATTGCAGCCTGGTCGCAACCTTTGAAGTTTTAGCATGGGGGCCAGGACGAAGACGTCCGTTTTCCAGAGGAGGAACCATGACTGTTTATGCACAGCCCGGCCACGAAGGATCGAAGGTCACCTTCAAGGACCGCTACGAGAACTGGATCGGCGGGGAGTGGGTCGCCCCGGTCAAGGGCCGGTATTTCGAGAACCTTACCCCGGTTACCGGCAAGGCATTCTGCGAGGTGGCCCGCGGCACCGCCGAGGACATTGAGCTGGCGTTGGATGCCGCCCATAAGGCGGCCCCGGAGTGGGGCAAGGCTTCGGCCACAGAGCGGGCCGCGGTGCTGAACAGGATCGCGGACCGGATCGATGCCAACGTGGAGATGCTGGCCGTGGCCGAGTCCTGGGACAACGGCAAGCCCATCCGGGAGACGCTGAACGCGGACATCCCGCTGGCCGCGGACCACTTCCGCTACTTCGCCTCAGCTATCCGGGCCCAGGAGGGCCGGCTGTCCCAGCTCGACGAGGACACCACGGCCTACCACTTCCATGAGCCGCTCGGCGTGGTGGGCCAGATCATCCCCTGGAACTTCCCGATCCTGATGGCCGTGTGGAAATTGGCGCCTGCCCTGGCGGCGGGCAACGCCGTGGTCCTTAAGCCGGCCGAGCAGACTCCGACCTCGATCCTGGTGCTGATGGAACTCATCGGCGACCTGCTGCCAGCCGGGGTCCTGAACGTGGTCAACGGCTTCGGCGTGGAGGCCGGCAAGCCTTTGGCCTCCAGCCCGCGGATTCGCAAGATCGCGTTTACCGGTGAAACCTCCACAGGCCGTTTGATCAGCCAGTACGCCAGCCAGAACCTTATCCCGGTCACCCTGGAGCTCGGCGGTAAGAGCCCCAACATCTTCTTCAACGACGTCGCGGACTCCAACGACGCGTTCTATGACAAGGCCCTGGAAGGCTTCACCCTTTATGCCTTCAACCAGGGCGAGGTCTGCACCTGCCCGTCCCGGGCCCTGGTCCAGGACGGCATCTACGATTCCTTCATGGCCGACGCCTTGGCCCGGACTCAGAAGATCATTCAGGGCAACCCGCTGGACACCGACACCCAGATCGGGGCCCAGGCCTCCAACGACCAGCTGGAAAAGATCCTCTCCTACATCGACATCGGAAAGCAGGAAGGCGCCAAACTGCTCACCGGCGGCGCGCGTGCCGAGCTGGAAGGCGACCTCGCCGGCGGCTACTACGTCCAGCCCACAATCTTCGAAGGCCACAACAGGATGCGGATCTTCCAGGAGGAAATCTTCGGCCCGGTCGTTTCGGTGGCGAAGTTCAGCGACTACAACGACGCCATGGGCATCGCCAACGACACCCTCTACGGCCTCGGCGCCGGCGTCTGGTCCCGCAACGGCAACGTGGCCTACCGCGCCGGGCGCGAGATCCAAGCCGGCCGCGTCTGGGTCAACAACTACCACGCCTACCCGGCCGGCGCCGCGTTCGGCGGCTACAAGTCCTCAGGCATCGGGCGTGAAAACCACACCATGATGCTGGACCACTACCAGCAGACCAAGAACCTTCTGGTCAGCCACTCCGAAAACAAACTCGGCTTCTTCTAGCCCGGTCAGGGACCACCGCAAGCGTTCAACAAACAGGCACCACGAAGGGCTCTTGAATGACGAGAATATTGATTATCGGACCTCCCGGTTCCGGCAAGGGAACGCAGGCGGAACGGATCTCGGAGCGCCTCGGCGTTGCCGCGATCTCCACCGGCGACATCTTCCGCGCCAATGTCAAAGGCCAGACCCCGCTGGGAATCGAAGCCAGGAAGTACCTGGACGCCGGGGACTTCGTACCGGACAGCGTGACCAACAAAATGGTCCGGGACCGCCTCAACGAAGCCGACGTCCAGGACGGTTTTCTCCTCGACGGATACCCGCGAACCACCGCCCAGGTCGATTACCTGGACTACATCATCGCCGGGAAGGATGAAAAGCTCGACGTCGTCCTGCAGATCACGGCCGACGACCAGGAACTTGTTGCCCGCTTGCTGGGACGCGCCAAGGAGACCGGGCGCAGCGACGACAACGAAGCTGTCATCCGCCACCGCCTTGATCTCTACCACGAGCAGACCGAAGCCGTTGTGGCCAGGTACGCAGCCCGCGGAATCCTGGCCAGGGTTGGCGGGATCGGCGGAATCGGCGAGGTCACCGACAACGTGATGAGCATCCTCGAGGTTCTCTTCAAGGTCCCAGCCGGAAACGGACAGTAGTACTTCAGCCGCCTGCACCGGTGATCCCTTCACCGCTGTCGAGCCTGTCGGAAACCATCCGTGGAACCGGCAGGCTCGACTATCGTGGCACGTGCTTCCCTCGCCCTAGCGTGCACCGGCCACCGGCTTCCTGAACCGTGGGGGTTCTTCAAAACAGGGATCCCAAGAGTATTCGAATCGAGAGGAATCGGGGTCCACGGCCCCCCCTTCCAGTCAGGGGGCCCGGTCTTCGCGGCGGTTCTGCGTCCAGCCGATCATCGTTTTCCCGTGAGTTCGGGAAAACTGAAGGGACTCCGTCGCAGACTTCACCATTGCCTCGACGCCAAGGACGTTAGACCGGCCTCCAGGGAGCGGAAGTACAGCGAAACACTTTCCTCCGCGCTACGGCGTGGCTGGAGATGGCCGAGAACGTCGCTGCTTCCTACTCTCGTGTTACGAGTGATTCTGCGGATTTGAACCGCTGGGGGAGTGTTCCACAACCGAGGAAATGAGACATCGCAGAGTCAGCGTGGTTTCCCCACTAGGGTTGCCGACATGGACATATTGATTGGCGCAATAGCGGTGCTTGGGGTGCCAGCCGGTTTGGCTGGCCTTTGGTACTGGTCCTCGCGAAGTAATCGACGGAAAGGTGTCAGGCGCCGAGGTAGTGGGGAACTCTTCGGAATCGCGGACGAAATCTTCCGCCCGCAAACTCATCAGGCTCAACAGATACAAAAGATCCAGCATGAGCTTCCAGCGCCGGCCCCATCCCCTGGAGATCCTCCGGCACCCAAGCCTTAGGAATCGTCTTTCTCTCGTCCCAGTTCTAACGAGGTGGGACACACACTCATGACTAGCAGACAGGTTTGCCAAACCGGCTCCCCGACCTCCAGCATTGCGTGCATGGGCAACGATCCGGAGGCAGTGGCGCAACGGTGGGTCAGAGCCTTGTCGTTAGATGACCTCGAAGCAGCGGTGGACTGCTTCGACAGGGCCTATTTTGACGAGGCTCCGACACGTCGCGGGGAATCCGTTCGGGGGCAAGACGCTGTGCGGCAAAATTTCGAGACACTGCTCCGTGACCTGCCTGACCTGACGGCGAAGATTTCCCGGACGGTATCTGGCGAGGACGAGGTATTGGCTGCTGGCACCCAAGGTGAGGTGGAGCTGTCCATGGTTGGGGGCAATCCGGGTTATCCAAACGCGTTGGGGATTGTCAGGTCAGCTGAAGCTGTGGAGGTACTGGTCCGCATCAGCCCAGATCTCAGCATTGAAGGTAGGCCACTGCGTCCCGGAGTACCTGTTGCGAGGTTCGGTCACCGGATTTCCACGATGCTAACTCGTATGCCCAGACCAGGGGCCACCGTTTTTCGAGTGGGATGGCCTGAATCTTCAAGTCCTGCAGAGTTGCCTTCCACAGGTCTCGGATGTCGTCAGGATCCTCGTTGTCTGCGCCGGCCAGGATGCGAAGGTTCTCCGAATCCATGCCGTTGCCCAGCCACCGAGCAGCAATGTCAGGGAAGTCGTCGGCATGCAACAGCCCTGAAGCGAACAATGCCATTGCCTGGGCAGGGGTGGGCTGAAGCTTGATGTAATCAGCCTTGCACGCGTGCCGCACGATATGAGTGCGTCACACTTCTAGGGGGCCCGGGAGGCTGCGGTTCAGGTCGGAAAGGATGGGTGGGTCTTCATCCCAGAGATCCAATAGCCCCTCCAAGCCATGTTCCCTCACGCGCCGGGCTTCTTCGGCGAAAACCGGAGTGGCGTCCAGGAAGACTACGTGATGCCCGTTGTCGAGTTGCAGCGGCGGTATGAAGTCGTCGGTTCTCTCAAGCATCAGCCAAGACCGGAAGGGCAGGCCGTTGAGGACGCGGCTATTGCTCGGAGTCACGAGGTGGCCGGGTTCCAGGAATGTCCCACTCGAGATCAGATCATTGGCCATCATGGCGAATGCCGCTCTGAATGTCTCATTGCCAGTGGAGACGCACGTATACAGTTCGAACCCGTGTCCGTGGTTCAAGGGAGCTGGCACCAGCGCGTGAAGTCCAACCGTCGCATACAGGTGAAACCGGTGACGGGATGTGCCACTCGGCCACTCGAGCACCCCAATCGTGCCTGGCCTGTTGTCGAACTTCCAATATTCTGGCTCGGCGCCAAAGTGCGTTTCGTAGTGAGCGTCAACCGCTTTTACGCTGCCCAAGTTCATCACCCCCTGTCGTACTTGGTCGTGTATAGCCTAGGGCTTCCCGTTAGGGTGTTGGGAGTCGGGCTTCTTGCTCGTGGGTTTAGATGGCCAGGGCCTCGACAGTTGCAACATAGCGTGCCGCCGTCAGCAGGGCCAGTGGCTTCTGTAGGCACTCGGCGCCCGAGTCTGGTCCGATAACGGCAACGTCGCATGCAGTGCGGCCAGGGGATTCCATCGCGAAAACGCCCGGGGAACGCGGCCATGACATCCTGGTCACCCAACACGGCTGCGCCAGCTATGCCGTCGCCATCAGCGGCGATGTCCGCTACCGGCTAACACAAACGGCCCACCCAAGGTGCCGAAAGGCGAACAGAACCTGCCGCTGTTCCTCCAGGCTGGCCTCATGCTGAAGCAGCGAAGGCAGCATGCTGCGGCTGCACTGATCGTCTCGGTGCGGGCAGCAGCGCCCCTGCCGGGCTCCGGCGGATGGCTTCACTTGCGCCTCTTGAGGGAGTCTGTGATGGTTTGCATGATGGTGTTGTCGGCGAGGGTGGTGGCGTCTCCCACTTCGCGTCCTTCGGCGACGTCTTTGAGGAGGCGGCGCATGATTTTGCCGGAGCGGGTCTTGGGCAGTTCGGGGACGACGAGAATGGTTTTGGGTTTGGCGATGGGGCCGATCTCCTTGCCGACGTGGTTGCGGAGTTCCTGGATGATCGTGTCGCCGGAGTCCACGGCGTCGCCGCGGAGGATCACGAACGCCACGACCGCCTGGCCGGTCGTTTCGTCTGCCGCACCGACGACGGCGGCCTCCGCCACCGCGGGGTGGGACACCAGTGCCGATTCAATTTCCGTGGTGGAGAGCCGGTGGCCGGAGATGTTCATCACGTCATCCACCCGGCCCAGGAGCCAGATATCCCCGTCCTCGTCTTTCTTGGCGCCGTCCCCGGCGAAGTACATGCCTTCGAAGCGGGACCAGTAGGTGTCCTTGAACCGCTCGGGGTCGCCCCAGATACCGCGGAGCATGGCGGGCCAGGGTTCGCGGATCACCAGGAACCCGCCGTGGCCGTCCGGCACGGAGGCGCCGTTTTCGTCCACGACATCCACCGCGATGCCCGGCAGCGGGACCTGTGCGGAGCCGGGCTTGGTCGCGGTCACTCCCGGGAGCGGGGCGATCATCTGCGCCCCTGTTTCGGTCTGCCACCAGGTGTCCACGATCGGGGCCGGGTTCTCCTTGCGTTCGCCGTTCTTGCCGGCGTTGCCGCCGATGACTTCCCGGTACCACATCCAGGCTTCGGGGTTGATGGGTTCGCCCACGGAACCAAGGACCCGGATGGAGGAGAGATCGTATTTGGCGGGGATGTCCTTGCCCCATTTCATGAACGTCCGGATCGCCGTGGGGGCGGTGTAGAGGATGGAGACCTTGTACTTCTCGATGATCTCCCACCAGCGGCCCTGGTGCGGGGAGTCCGGGGTTCCCTCGTACATGACCTGGGTGGCGCCGTTGATGAGCGGGGCGTAGGCAACGTATGAATGGCCGGTGACCCAGCCGACGTCAGCGGTGCACCAGTACACGTCCGTGTCCGGGTGCAGGTCGAAGACTGCCTTGTGGGTGTAGGCGGTCTGGGTGAGGTAGCCGCCGGTGGTGTGCAGAATGCCTTTGGGTTTGCCGGTGGTGCCGGAGGTGTAGAGGATGTAGAGCGGGTGCTCGGAGTCATGGCCGACGGCTTGGTGATTGGTGGAGGCCTGGTCCACGGTGTCTGCCCACCAGTGGTCCCGGCCCCCGTGCCAGTCCACGTCCGCTCCGTTGCGCTTGACTACCACCACGTTCTGCACGGTGTGCCCGTCCTTCGACAAGGCCTCATCGACGGCGCTCTTGAGCGGGCTGGGCTTGCCGCGGCGGTAGGTGCCGTCGGCGGTGACCACGAGTTTGGCTTCGGCGTCCTCGATGCGGGACCGCAGCGCGTCCGCGGAGAACCCGCCGAACACCACTGAATGAACCGCGCCGATCCGGGCGCAGGCCAGCAGGGTGATGACGGCCTCCGGGATCATCGGCAGGTATACCGCGACCCGGTCGCCCTTGGCCACGCCGAGGGACTCGAACGCGTTCGCAGCTTTCTTAACTTCTTCGGTGAGCTGGGCGTAGGTGTAGGTGCGGGTGTCTCCGGGTTCGCCTTCGAAGTAGATGGCAACCCTGTCCCCGAGCCCGTTTTCCACGTGCCGGTCCAGTGCGTTGTAGGCGGCGTTTAGCTCACCGCCGACGAACCACTTCGCGAACGGCGGCTTGGACCAATCCAGCGCCTGCGTGAAGTCCTTGCTCCAGGTCAGCAGCTCCCGCGCCTGCCTGGCCCAAAAAGCCGGCCGGTCCGCGTCAGCCTCCGCGTACTCGGCCGCGCCAACGACGGCGTTCGCGGTGAACCCCGCGGAGGGCGCCAATCTGCGGGCCTCGCGGGAGAGGTTCTCAACGGCGTCGCCGTCCTGGAGCGGAACGAAGGATGCCGTGGTGGGTGCGTTAGACATGGATGACTGTTCTTCCTCTAAGGTGCTCTGCGGTGAAAATGCGGGCAATTTACTGCCGCCCCGCCCCGCCAGACTGCACACCGGGCCAAATGTTCACGTCCGCGGATGCGGATCGGTCACGGGGGCGGGATCACGGAGCGCGGACGGTCGTGTCAAACGGCGAGGATCTCCGTTTCCCGGGACCCGTGAATGTACCTGGCGTAGGCGGGGAGGGTCAGGAAGGACGGGAAGTCCTGGGCCAGGGTGACTTCTTCGAAGATGTCGCGGGCGTCTTCGAAGCGGTCGCCGTCGAAGCGTTCGAGTCGGGCGAACTCTTCGTCGAGGAGCTCTTCGATCCACTGGTGGGTGATGATCTCGCCTTCATCGGTGATGGCGGAGGCGTACATCCATTGCCAGAGCTGGGATCGGGAGATTTCGGCGGTGGCGGCGTCTTCCATGAGGTTGTGGATGGCTACCGCGCCGTTGCCGCGCAGCCAGGATTCGATGTAGCGGATGCCGACTTCGATGTTGTTCCGGATGCCCTCCTCGGTGATGGTGCCTTCGGTGGCGGCAACGTTGATCAGGGCGGCGTCGTCTTCGGTCACGTCCTCGCGGGTGCGGTGCAGCTGGTTGGGCTTCTCGCCGAGGATGGAGTCGAATACTTCGCGGCAGATGGGAACGAGGTCGGGGTGGGCGACCCAGGAGCCGTCGAAGCCGTCGTTGGCTTCGCGGGTTTTGTCGGCGCGGACTTTTTCGAAGGCATTGGCGTTGGCGGCCTCGTCTTTGCGGTTGGGCACTGCTGCGGCCATGCCGCCGATGGCCATGGCGCCGCGTTTGTGGCAGGCGCGGACGAGTTGTTCGGTGTAGGCGCGCATGAACGGCTGGGTCATGGTCACCTGGGCGCGGTCGGGCAGGACGAACCGGGGTCCGCGGGTGCGGAAGTTTTTGATCAGGGAGAAGATGTAGTCCCAGCGGCCGGCGTTCAGGCCGGCGGCGTGGTCGCGCAGTTCGTAGAGGATTTCTTCCATTTCGAAGGCGGCGGTGATGGTTTCGATCAGCACGGTGGCGCGGATGGTGCCTTGCGGGATGCCGAGCAGGTCCTGGGCGAGGATGAAGATGTCGTTCCAGAGCCGTGCTTCGAGGTGGTTTTCGATCTTGGGCAGGTAGAAGTACGGGCCTTTGCCCTGGGCGAGGAGGCGGCGGGCGTTGTGGAAGAAGAACAGGCCAAAGTCCACGATGCCGCCGGCTACGGGGGTGCCGTCGATGAGCATGTGCTTTTCGGGCAGGTGCCAGCCGCGGGGGCGGACCACGATGGTGGGCAGTTCCCCGGCGGGGCGCAGCTTGTATTCCTTGCCCTCCGGGCTGGTGAAGTCGATGCGGCGTTCGAGGGCGTCGGTGAGGTTCAGCTGGCCCTTGATGACGTTGCGCCAGGTGGGGGTGGAGGAGTCCTCCATGTCGGCGAGCCAGACCCTGGCGCCGGAGTTCAGGGCGTTGATGGTCATTTTCTTATCCACCGGGCCGGTGATTTCCACGCGTCGGTCCTCCAGGCCCGGCGCCGGCGGTGCGACCCGCCAGGACGGGTCATTGCGGATGTCCTCGGTTTCCCGGAGGAACCGGGGGTCCTGGCCGCCGGCGATGTCTGCCCGCCGGGTCCGGCGTGCCTGGAGCAGTTCCTGCCGCCGCTCAGCCGTGGCCCGGTGCAGCTTCGCGACGAACTCGAGCGCGTCGGGCGTGAGCACCTCGTCCTGCCGGCAGATGGGCTGCGCAGTCAGGGTAATGCCATTAATAGTGAAGCTGTCAGTAAAGGTATTCATCTCAATTGCTCCTCAAAAGCAAGAAGGGAAGGTCGACGGCGGCTAGCGGCAGGGTGGCGACTGAGACACTAAGACGGCGGTCCGGGCATCCGGCAGCCTGCGTAAAAGGGGCCCTGTGTCCGCCCCCGACCGAGTTCTACGAGGTCATGGGGCGGACACGGGGAATAGCAGGCAGAGGATCGTCCGGTCCGTCGGCGGACCCAACCGCCGCCGTCGTGCCTCTTTGGTGAGCGAAGCTAACGGCTCACCGTAGGCGGGGATTAGTGGAACTGGCCCTCTTCGGTCGATCCGACCAGGGCGAGGGTGGAGGCGTTCGGGTTGAGCGCGGTGGCGATGTCGTCGAAGTAGCCGGTGCCGACTTCGCGCTGGTGCTTGGTCGCGGTGTAGCCGCGGGACTCGGAGGCGAATTCCTTTTCCTGGAGTTCGACGTAGGCGCTCATGCCTTCGCGGGCGTAGCCGTGGGCGAGGTCGAACATCGAGTAGTTCAGGGCGTGGAAGCCGGCCAGGGTGATGAACTGGAACGTGAAGCCCATCGCGCCGAGTTCGCGCTGGAACTTCGCGATAGTGGCGTCGTCCAGGTGCTTGCGCCAGTTGAACGAGGGCGAGCAGTTGTAGGAGAGCATCTGGTCCGGGAAGTCGGCCTTGACGGCTTCGGCGAATTTGCGGGCCAGTTCCAGGTCAGGGGTGCCGGTCTCCATCCAGATCAGGTCCGAGTACGGGGCGTAGGCCTTGGCGCGGGCGATGCAGGGCTCGATCCCGTTGCGGACCTTGTAGAAGCCCTCCGCGGTCCTCTCACCGGTGATGAATTCCTGGTCCCGTTCGTCGACGTCGGAAGTGATCAGGGTGGCTGCCTCCGCGTCAGTGCGGGCGATGATCACCGACGGGGTGCCGGCGACGTCGGCCGCCAGGCGGGCCGCGTTCAGGGTCCGGACGTGCTGCTGGGACGGGATCAGGACCTTGCCGCCGAGGTGCCCGCATTTCTTCTCAGACGCGAGCTGGTCCTCCCAGTGCACGCCTGACGCGCCGGCGGCGATCATGGATTTCATCAGCTCGTAGGCGTTCAGCGGGCCGCCGAAGCCGGCCTCGGCGTCGGCAATGATCGGGACCATCCAGTCCTCAACGGTCTGGATGCCCTCGGAGAACTCGATCTGATCCGCCCGCAGCAAAGCGTTGTTGATCCGCCGGACCACGGTGGGAACCGAGTTGGCCGGGTAGAGGGACTGATCCGGGTAGGTGTGACCGGAGTTGTTCGCGTCCGCAGCGACCTGCCACCCCGAAAGGTAGATGGCCCGCAGGCCGGCCTTGACCTGCTGCACAGCCTGGTTACCGGTCAACGCGCCCAGAGCGTTCGTGTAGCCACCGGTCCGGTGCTCCTCGGTGAGCTGCTTCCACAGCTTCTCCGAACCGCGGCGGGCCAAGGTATGTTCCTCGGAGACACGGCCGCGGAGACGGACGACGTCCGTTGCCTTATAGTCACGGGTCACACCTTCCCAGCGGGGATTGGCGGCCCACTCGAGCTCCAGGGCGGCAGCCTGCTCGCTTGCCATGTCCTGGGCGGACGGCTGGGTAGGCTCAAATGCTGCAGTCATCGTTGATCTCCTTGATTGAGCTCCGGGCCGCCCCTTCCTGCCTCTTGGCAGGTCTGGTCGGCGTTCCGGTGCGGTGTTGCACGGCTTCGCAGCCGCAAGGCGTCGTGAGTTTCCGCCGGCGAGGCGCCGTCTGCGGCACCTCGCCCACGAGCTGACTCCCGGTGGTTCATTGAACTATTGGTGATCAGTACTTGATAACGACGCGGCCGTCGATCTTGGCGTGCTTCATCTCGTCAAGGACGGTATTCACTTCGGAAAGCTCCCGGATCGACACAGTGGGGTGGATCTTGCCCTGGGAGTAGAATTCCAGGGCTTCCTGGAGGTCCTGCCGTGTTCCCACAATGGAGCCGCGGACGGTCAGGCCCTTGAGCACAATCTCGAAGATGGGTGCCGGGAAGTCGCCCGGCGGCAGGCCGTTGAACACGATGGTGCCGCCGCGGCGGGCCATCCCGATCGCCTGCCCGAATGCCGACGGGTGCACTGCAGTGACCAGGACTCCATGGCAACCTCCGGTTTCGCGCTGAATGACTTCGACGGGATCTTCGTGCAGGGCGTTGACGGTCAGCTCGGCTCCGTGTTTTTTGGCCAGGGCCAGCTTGTCGTCGGCGATGTCCACCGCGGCGACCCGGAGGCCCATGGCCACCGCGTACTGGACGGCGATGTGGCCGAGCCCGCCGATCCCGGAGATGGTGACCCATTGGCCGGGCCGGGTCTCGGTCATCTTCAGCCCCTTGTAGACAGTGACGCCGGCGCAGAGCACGGGCGCGATTTCCACAGGGTCGGATCCGGCCGGGATGCGGGCGGCAAAACGGCTGTCCACCAGCATGTACTCGCCGAAGGAGCCGTCAACGCTGTAGCCGGCGTTCTGCTGGGCCTCGCACAGGGTTTCCCAACCGGTCCGGCAGTACTGGCAGTCGCCGCAGGCCGACCAGAGCCAGGCGTTGCCCACAAGATCGCCGACTGCCAGATCGGTGACGCCCTCTCCGAGGGCAACGACCTCGCCGACTCCTTCGTGGCCGGGGATGAACGGCGGTGACGGCTTGACTGGCCAGTCGCCCTCCGCGGCGTGCAGGTCAGTGTGGCAGACGCCAGTGGTGAGTACCTTGACCAGGGCCTGCCCCCGGCCGGGCACGGGAACGGGGAGGGTCTGGATCTGAAGATCCTTGCCGAATTCGGTAACTACTGCTGCTTGCATCGTCGTCATTGTCGATATTCCTTCGTCGTTAGTGCCGGCAGCGAAGAGCGCCGGGAATGAATCGGAACGGCACGCCAGAAGCCCGGCTGATTGCTGAGTAGCCGTCGGTCCCACCATCACGGGTGGGTTTCACGCCCGACGCCGGCCCGTGTCGTGGAACGTCACTCCGACCGTGTGATCCGCGGTGTGAAGCACGAGCATCGTTCGCTCTTGTTGTGAGCGGTGCGAAGGTCGTTGTCCTCAGCCTAGGGACGGGAGGGTTGCGCCGAGGTTGCAGCCCTGTGGCTCAGCTCACGGACGCCGGCGTGTTCCGGGTTCGGATTCCGTCGCAAAAACCCCGGCCGGAGTTCCTGTCCAGGAACTCCGGCCGGGGCGGGCTGAGCGGTTTGCGTCATACGCGGACGGCGGACGCCGGTCAGTAGAAGTGAAGGGTGTCCACGAGGTGGGGGAGGTCGCCGCCGGCGAGGAAGGTGCGCAGGTTACTGCAGAAGCGCTCCGCGATGAGGCGGTTCTCGGCCGAACTGAGTGCGGAAGTGTGCGGCGACACCATGACTTTGGGGTGGTCCCACAGCCGGCTGTCCTGGGGCAGAGGCTCCACCGCGAACACGTCGAGGCAGGCATACGAGACCTGCCCGTTGTCCAGGGCTTCCAGCAAGGCGTCCTCGTCTACCACGGTGCCACGTCCCACGTTGACGAAGACGGTGCCTGGCTTCATTGCGCCAAATGCCTCGCGGTTGAAGAGCTTTTCCGTATACGGTGTGCCGGGCAGGGTGTTCACGACGGCGTCGGCAGAGGCGAGCAGGCCGGCGAGGCCGTCATTGTCCGTGACCTGCTCGATGCCCTCGATGGGTTCCACTGTCCGCTTGGTGCCCGTGACCTTCATTCCCAGGGCACGCGCGATGCTGGCCGTCTCCAGGCCGATTTCGCCCAGGCCGGTCACCACCAGGGTGGAACCGCTGACGAGCCGTGTGGGGGTCCTCAGCTCAGGCCACACCTTCGCGGCCTGGTCCTGTGCCAGTTCGGCGCTGCGCTTGAAGCCGTTGAGAATCCCCAGTGCGGCGAATTCGGCAAGCGGCAGGGCATGGACACCGGCGGAGGTGGTTACGTGGAACTTCCCCAGTGTTGCCTGGTCCAGGCCGGACGCTTTGACGGCCCCACCAGCTCCGGCAGCCATGGCGTGCACCCATTGCAGCCGAGGGTTCTCACGCGCGATCCGGGCAAGGCCGGCCGGGTCCTCGTTCGGAAAGCCGTACAGGACCTGGGCCCGGTTCAGCATTGACCAGTAGCGGTTCTCCTGCTCGGGAGTTCGCCTGAAGCCGGGATCACCGGAGTGATCCGCCGGAAAGCGCTCAGGTGGCAGCAGTTCCGGGTCGTAGAGAACGGTAACGGAGGGGTCTACGGCGCGGATGCTGTCAACCAGCTCTGGTTCGAGGGGGACGGCGATCGCGACGATGGTTTCAGACGTCATAGTGTTCATCATACTGAATGAAGGCTAGAATATTGAACACACTCCCGCGCGTGAACACTGTTCACCTGCGCGGGGCACCACTAACCAGAGGGCCCCGCATGGGTGTACGGAAGGGTTTCGGCCGGCTTGGCCGACTAGTGATGACGCACGGGAATGAACACCCTGGGCTGCTCCGTCCAGGTCGGTTCCATTTCAGCCATGGTGCGGCGCATGATGCGGTCGGAGGCGTCCCGTGCCGCGGGACCGTCGCCCGCCGCAACGGCTTCCGCGAGGTCCACATGCCACTGCAAGGCTGTCTCATGAGGATGGTCTGGCATCAGGCCGTGGACTGTACGTCCGGTCAACGTCTCGGCGACCTGGCCCATCAGGTTCGCGAACATCTCATTGCCGGAACCGGAGAGGAGGAGGGAGTGGAAATGGATGTCCAGCTCCAGGAACCTCGGCACATCACCCGCGTGGCCCGCCTCGCGCATGGCGTGCGATATATCCACCAGCTCGTGCCGCAGTTTGACAGGGGCATTGGCCGCTGCCAGCTCCGCGGCAACAGGCTCGACGGCGGACCTCAACTCGGCGAGGGAGCGCAGTTGGGCGCCCCGGCCTTCTCCTGCGAGGCGCCAGCGGATGACCAAAGGATCAAAGGGGTTCCAGCTGCTGGACGGAAGGACCCGGATGCCGACTCGCTTGATCGTCTCAACCAGGCCCAGGGACTGCAGCACCCGCACTGCCTCCCGGATGACGGAGCGCGACACCCTCAGCTCTTCCTCGAGCTGTTCGGCCAGCATGACATGGCCGGCGGGAAGATCGCCGGTGACGATCCTGGTGCCAAGGTTCTCGATGGCGCGGTGGTGCAGGCTGGTGGACATAGGGGTAAGCATAATCGGAGGAAGGGGTGCCGAGAGGCAATCACAACCCTCCCGGAACAGGCTCCCGGTGGGCGGAGCCGGGCGGGAGCAGGAGCGCCGGCGGAGGCATTCTAAACTGAATGTGACGCGCGGCTTTCCACCACGTGGGCGCTACTTTCCCCTCGTCCGTGGGAATACATATGGTTTATTGAAACCACTGGTTCTAAAGAAGCGTGTTCCGCAGGAAGTGCGGAACCCATTGCACACACACTGCACAGAAATGAATTGGAGTTTTGATGTCAGCACACATCGGTGTCACCGGCCTTGCGGTGATGGGCGCCAACCTGGCCCGCAACCTGGCCCGGAACGGCTTCACCGTCGCCCTGCACAACAGGTCGGTCGAGAAGACTGATGCACTGCTCGAAAAGCACGGCAACGACGGGGACTTTGTCCGGACTGAAACCCTGCAGGAACTCGTTGATTCCCTGGAGAAGCCCCGCCGCGTCCTGATCATGGTCAAGGCCGGCAAACCGGTCGACTCCGTGATCGAGCAGCTTGAACCGCTCCTGGAGGCCGGCGACATCATCATCGACGCCGGCAACTCGCACTACGAGGACACCCGGCGCCGCGAAGCCGCGCTGGCGAAGAAGGACCTGCACTTCGTGGGCATCGGCGTCTCCGGCGGTGAGGAAGGCGCCCTCAACGGACCGTCCATCATGCCGGGCGGCTCCAGGGAGTCCTACGATGCACTGGGCCCGCTGCTTGAGAAGATCGCTGCCCAGGTCGACGGCCAGCCCTGCTGCGCCTGGATCGGCACCGACGGCGCGGGCCACTTCGTCAAGATGGTCCACAACGGCATCGAGTATGCCGACATGCAGGTCATCGGCGAAGCTTTTGACCTGCTCCGCTCAGGTGCAGGCATCGAGCCAGCAGAGCAAGCCAAGATCTTCGCTGAGTGGAACAAGGGCGATCTGGCCTCCTTCCTGATCGAGATCTCCGCCGAAGTCCTGGGCCACGTGGACGGCAAAACGGGCAAGCCGTTCGTTGACGTGGTGGTTGACGCCGCAGGCCAGAAGGGCACAGGTCGCTGGACTGTCATCTCAGCCCTTGAGCTCGGATCACCCACGTCCGGCATCGCCGAGTCCGTGTTTGCCCGCGCGCTGTCCTCCCAGGCAGAGCAGCGCAAGCTCGCCCAGGAGCTGCTCGCCGGTGAGGAAATCAACGTCGACGTTCCGGAAACCTTTGTTGAGGATGTCCGCCAGGCGCTGTACGCGTCCAAGCTGGTCTCCTACGCCCAGGGCCTGGACATGCTGACCTCCGCCGCCGTGGAATACGGATGGGACCTGAAGCTGGATGAGATCGCTTCGCTGTGGCGCGGCGGGTGCATCATCCGCGCCGAACTCCTGAAGGAAATCACCAAGGCCTATGCTGCCGAGGACAAGCCGGCCAACCTGCTGTTCGCCCCGGCATTCACCAAGGCCATCGCCGAGGTCCTGCCTGCCTGGCGCCGTGTGGTCTCCACCGCCGTCCAGCTGGGCATCCCGGTCCCGGTCTTTTCCTCTTCACTTGCCTACTACGACGGCCTGCGCCGCAAGCGCCTGCCTGCTGCAGTGATCCAGGGCCAGCGTGACCTCTTCGGCGCGCACACCTACGGCCGGGTCGACGCCGAGGGCACATTCCACACCCTGTGGGGCGAGGACAAGTCCGAAATCGAAGCCGTGGACACACACTAACTTCCACTGACCGCTTCACCAGCACGCTCATTGGCGGCCGGCAATTCCCGGATATTCTGGGAAATGCCGGCCGTTGGTGTTCCCGGTGGCGTTGTCCGTCCATCCAGGGAGTCAAACATGGCCACACCAGTAGTCCTCATCACTGGAGCATCCGCCGGGATCGGTTTCGAAGCTGCCAGGAAGCTCAGCAGCCACGGGTTCACCGTCTATGCCGGCGCCTCGCCAGGATGACTCAGCTGGTGTTGCCCGTCATGCGCCGGGCCGGCCAGGGACGGATCATCAACATCTCATCCATCGGCGGCAAGTTCTATGAGCCATTGGGCACCTGGTACCACGCGACGAAGTTCGCTGTAGAGGGGCATGAGCGACGCCCTGCGGCTGGAACTGAAGCCGCACGGGATCACCGTGTCCATCATCGATCCGGCCAGCACGCAGAGCGATTGATTGCCGGCGCCGTACTCCACGCTGCCAGCTCCGCACACCCCAGGACCCGGTATCCGGTGGGCAGGGGCGCCAGGCCCATTCTTGGTCTCAGGCGGCTCTTGCCGGACCGGCTTTACGACGCGCTGGTCATGGCAGTGCTGAAAACGCGTGGCGGGCTGAGCGTCAGAGATGGTATTCGATCTCGTATTCGGCCGGGTCGACGGCCGGTTTGGTCTCCCGCTGCGCGTCGCGGTGGCGCCACTTGGCAGGGACCCCGGTAACGATCGATTCCGGCGGTGCGTCCTTGACTACCACGGCGTTGGCACCCACAGCGCTGTCCCGGCCGATGATGATAGGCCCCAGGATTTTGGCGCCCGCGCCGATGGTCACACGGTCGCCGATAGTGGGGTGGCGCTTGACCTTTGCCAGGGAACGGCCGCCGAGAGTCACGCCGTGATAGATCATCACGTCCTCGCCGATTTCGGCCGTCTCCCCGATGACCACGCCCATGCCGTGGTCAATGAAGAACCGCCGGCCGATCGTCGCGCCGGGATGGATCTCGATGCCCGTCAGGAACCGGCCAAGCTGGGACACAAGCCGGGCCGGGAATCGCAGGCCTGGATTCTGCCACATACGGTGGGTCAGCCGGTGGATCCAGATGGCATGCAGCCCTGAATAGGCGAAAAAGTTCTCAAAAGAACCTCGAGCCGCCGGGTCGTGCGACCGGGCGGCGTCGAGGTCTTCCTTAAGTCTTGCGAAAAAGCCCACAAAGATCTTTCTACAGGAAACGGGCGGACGGCGGATTAATCAGCCGCGGATGTCGTCATAGAGCACGGTGGAGATGTAACGCTCACCGAAGTCGCAGACGACCGCCACAATCAGCTTGCCCGCGTTCTCGGGACGCTTGGCCAGTTCCAGCGCGCCCCAGACGATGGCGCCGGAGGAGATGCCGCCCAGGATGCCTTCGCGGATACCCAGGTCACGGGCCACGGACACGGAGTCCTCCAGGGTCGCGTCCAGGACCTCGTCGTAGATGTTGGTGTCCAGGAGTTCGGGGATGAAGTTGGCACCCAGACCCTGGATCTTGTGCGGGCCGGGGGAGCCGCCGTTCAGGATGGGAGAGTCTTTCGGCTCGACCGCAACGATCTGGACGTCGGGGTTGCGCTCCTTCAGGAACTGTCCGACGCCGGTGATGGTGCCGCCGGTGCCGATGCCGGAGACAAAGATGTCCACCTTGCCGTCGGTGTCCTTCCAGATTTCCTCCGCCGTGGTTTCACGGTGGATCCTGGGGTTGGCCTCGTTGGCGAACTGCTGGGCCCAGATGGAGTTCTCCGTGTTGGCCACTATTTCCTGGGCCTTCTCCACAGCGCCGCGCATGCCTTCGGAGCCGGGGGTCAGGACAATCTCGGCGCCAAAGGCGCGCAGCATGACACGGCGTTCGGTGGACATGGTTTCAGGCATGGTCAGGATGACCTTGTAGCCGCGGGCAGCGCCCACCATGGCCAGGGCGATGCCGGTGTTGCCGGATGTTCCTTCGACGATGGTTCCGCCGGGCTTGAGGGCGCCTGACTTTTCAGCGGCGTCAATGATTGCCACGCCGATACGGTCCTTGACGCTGTTGGCCGGGTTGTAGAACTCGAGCTTGACGGCAACCGTGGCGTCCAGCCCTTCGGTCAGCCGGTTCAGGCGGACCAGCGGGGTGTTGCCGACCAGCTGCGTTACATCGTCATAGATCCGTGCCATGTACATATGCCTATCTCTGAAGAGTGAATACTGAGGTCAGCCTAACGACGGCGGCCCGGCGGCTGCTAAGCATTAAGCCATGCAGAGTAATATTTCCTCGCCTTGGCCAGCTTGGGATTGATGATCACCTGGCAGTAACCCTGTTCGGGATGTTTGGCGTAGTAATCCTGGTGGAATTCTTCCGCCACGTAGAACCGGGGAAGCCTGCTGACCTCGGTGACTATCGGGTTCGCCCACAGCGCCTGGTTCCGTTCAATAGCTTCCTCGAAGAGAATCTTCTCCTCGGTCGTCTGGTAGAACATGGACGAGCGGTACTGTGTGCCGACGTCGTAGCCCTGCCGGTTGAGGGTGGTGGGATCGTGCAGGGCAAAGAACATGTCCAGGATGACCTCCGCTGGAATGATGTCCTCATCGAAAGTGACAGCCACTACTTCGGCATGACCGGTGGTCCCGCTGCATACAGAGTAGTAGTCCGGCTGTGGATCGTGGCCGCCCGTGTAGCCCGAAACCACCGAACTGACGCCCTTTGTTTTCTGGTAGACAGCGTCGAGGCACCAGAAGCAGCCTCCGCCAAGAACAAAAGTTTTCATGATCTCTTCAATGGTCGGCCGTCCCGGATGATTCCCCCACCACCTTACGAGACTGTTACGCGTGCAGGCCAGACGTTCGGATGGGGTAAAACTGTGACTATGGATCCCGTAAATACCGGTGTTACAGGCACGGACGGAAACGGCGGCGACGGGAACGGCGCTTCCGGCAAAACTACTGCCGGCGACAAGCCGGACGCCCCCACCCTTGGCCAGTTGCTGCTGGCGGTGGAGGAACTGTGGCCTGAATCGCTGGCGGAGAACTGGGATGAAGTGGGACTGGTGGCCGGCCACCCCTCCGCACCTGTCACCCGGGTGATGTTCGCCGTGGATCCGACACTGGAGGTCATTGACGAGGCTGTGGAGTGGGGCGCCGAACTGCTCATCACCCATCACCCCCTGCTGCTTAAAGGCGTCACGTCGGTGGCAGCGACCACAGCCAAAGGCAAAGCGATCCACCGGCTCATCGAGTCGGGCACCGCCCTGCTGACCGTCCACACCAACGGTGATTCCGCCGTTGGGGGTGTCTCCGATGTCCTGGCTGACGCCTTGGGGCTTGAGGGCGTCGCCCCGCTGACGGTAGCCGCCAACGGTCTGCCGGAAGAGGGGATCGGGCGCGTGGGGGAGCTTCCGGAGGTGACCAGCCTGGGTGATTTCGCTGCCCGCGTGTTCGGCATCCTTCCATCGGTGGCCGGAGGCGTCCGCGTCTCGGGTGACAAGGACGGCCTGGTGCGCAGGGTCGCTGTGTGCGGCGGGGCGGGAGATTCGCTGTTCAACGAGGTGCGTGCCAGTAACGCCGATGTCTATGTCACCGCTGACCTCCGGCACCACCCGGCCTCGGAGGCAAGGGAAGGAGCCGTGAACGGACGGCCTTACCTCATTGACGTCTCGCACTTCGCCAGCGAATGGCTGTGGCTCCCCGCGGCCGCGTCCGCACTGGGCAACGTGCTGGCCGATCAGGGCCATGATGTCGAGATCCGGGTAAGCACTACCAACAGTGATCCCTGGGACTTCATTCTGACTCCCGGCTAGGCCTGGAATGCGAGGGGCGCCGGGGGAGCGCAGGGGAGCAGGCCAGGCGCTAGAGTCTATAGAGCGCCGGAACGGTGCCCGGTTGCGGCCGGATGGATCAAGCGGAGGTATCAGTGGCTAAGGCAGCACCGGCGGAACAGTTGAAGTTGCTCGAACTGCAGGGGCTGGATGCGAAGCTCAAGTCCTTGTCCAACCGCCGCCGTGCCCTTGAAACAGATCCCCGGATCGAGGATCTGCAGTCCGCGCTTTCGGTGGCCAGCGGTGAACTGGGCGCAGCCAAGATGGCCGTCCACGACGCCGAGACCGAGCTTAAGCGCGCCGAGGCCGACGTGGAGCAGGTGGCGTCCCGCATTGAGCGCGACGAGGCCCGGTTGAACAGCGGGACAGGACTGTCCAAGGACCTGGTGGCCCTGCAGAAGGACATTGCCTCACTGAACAAGCGGCGTTCAGACCTTGAGGACGTGGAGCTTGAAGTGATGGAGCGCCTCGATTCGCTGCGGGCAAGGCAGGCGGCGCAGCAGGTGATCGTTGACGACATCCAGGCCTCGTTCGGCACCATCCGCGCCCAGCTCGATGAAGCCCTGGCGGAAGTGGATGCCGAAGCAGCCGTCGTCCGCGGCAAGCGCACCGAGTTCGCGGCCGGGCTCGACGCCGGACTGCTGGCGGTCTATGAGAAGACGCTGGCCAAGCGGGGAGTTGGCGCCGCCCGGCTGTTTCACGGCACGTCGGAGGCGTCCGGGATGAAACTCAGCCCCGGTGACCTCGCCGAGATTAAGTCGGCTTCTGAGGATGACATTGTCTTTTGCCCGGATTCCGGCTGCATCCTGGTCCGCTCCGCCGAATGGAACTGAGCACTAGTTGGGCAGGATGATGTTCAGGGCGTGCGCCTTCCTGGCTGAACCGTCAACGAGCTCCGCATCCCATTTCTCCTGCGCCGCTTTCAGCAGCTGAGCGGGCGTCCGCGGCGGGTTTCCGCGACGGGCCAGCAGGTGCCTGGCGAGCTCGCCCCGGGTGTGTTTGGCGAAGTGGCTGACCACTTTCCGCACCCCGTTGTCTTCTGTAAAGACATTGATGGCAACAGTCTGCGCCGGTGGCGGAGCCCAGGCCGCCGCGTAGGTGCTGGAACGGCAGTCCACCAGCAGTTCCCCGGCAGTGAGTTCAGTGAGGGCCTCCGCCAGCTGCGGCTTCCAGAACGAGGCGAGGCGTCCGACGTCGGGCAGCGGCGTCCCCATCGACAGCCGGTAGGCGGGGACCCTGTCCCCAAACCGGATGGCACCCCAGAGGGCTGAAATCACCAGCACTGAGTCGTCGGCCTTCCGGCGCTGCGCCGGGGTCAGGCTCCTGTAACCCAGTGCGTCATAAAGAACGCCGGAATAGATCTGGTGGGCAGGGGCGGCCGGTTCGGCTCCCAGCCGGGTGTTGCGTTCGACGTCGTCCTTCAGCGAGGCGCCCACGCCCAGCAGGGCCAGGGCGTCCTCATGCGCACTCACGGTACCGAGGGCCTCGAGGACTTTCGCCCGGTAGCTGTTGAGTGCCGGAAAACTCAGGGAAGACCAGTTGACGGCGGATCCGCCGGCTGCCGGGGTCTTGCCTTCGGAGGGGGGAAGCAGAATCAGCACCGTACGATACTACCGGCGGCGGGAGCATCAGCGGTGCGCCGGTAGACTGGATAACGGATGGGTTGACCAGGCGGCCGCGCGTCACGCAAGTGGCTCGAGGAACGTCCGGGCTCCGCAGGGCAGGGTGGTGGGTAACGCCCACTCGGGGTAACCCGCAGGCCAGTGCCACAGAGAACAGACCGCCTGGGTCGCGCCGGTTTGAAAGCGGCACGAACCAGGTAAGGGTGAAACGGTGGTGTAAGAGACCACCAGCTTCCCGGGTGACCGGGAAGGCTAGGTAAACCCCACCCGGAGCAAGGCCAGACAGGACACGTTTGAGGGCTGCCCGCCCGAGTGTCCGGGTAGGCCGCTGGAGGGTGCCGGCAACGGTACTCGTAGATGGATGGCCGCCGCTCCCTTTCCGGCAACGGAAGGGGAGGCACAGAACCCGGCGTATCGGTCAGCCCATCCATTAACCTGCCTGAGCTCACGGTGCAGCCAAGGCACACCCCTCCGCCAGCCGGCCTGAGGGCCATGTGAGTGATTTCACGCGACTCAGGCCATTCGCTGACTCCCGGCTAATTTACAATTGGAGACGGACGTAGAAGTTCTCCGCCGGAGCAGCGTTTGCAGCCGGCGGTTTTTCTTTGCACACGATCCAGGCACCCGGGGTGGACCGAATCCTGCCGGTGCCGGTGCCCCTGGACATCATCAGGTGGCAGACAACCGCATACGAGGACGTATGCGGCTGAACCGAGGAAGGTAGTTCTGTGAGCCAGACGTCAGATTCTTGTCTTGATACGTGGATGGGGCGGGAGGCCCTCGCCGAGGCCATGATCCCCGTGATCGGCCGGCTTTACCGCGAGAACAACGTGGTGACCAGCATCCACGGTCGCAGCCTGATCAACAAGTCCACCATGAACATCCTCAAGGCGCACCGCTTCGCCCGCCGGATGAGCAAGGATGAACTGCTCCTGGAGGAAACGGCCCCGCTGCTCAATGTGCTGGCCGGGCTGGAACTGGGAGCGGCGGCCATCGATATTGCCCGCCTCAACCAGAAGTTCAAGGAAGAGGCCGGAGACGCGACACTCGAGGAATTCCTCCGTGCCGAACTGGCCGATGTCGTGGGCAAACGGGGCGGCGACGACCGCACCAGCACCGACGTCGTGCTCTACGGCTTTGGCCGCATCGGCCGCCTGCTGGCGCGCCTCCTGATTGAAAAGGCAGGCGGCGGCCACGGCCTGCGGCTGCGCGCTATTGTGGTGCGACGCGGTTCGGACAAAGACCTGTCCAAGCGGGCAAGCCTCCTGCGCCGGGACTCGGTGCACGGCTCCTTCGAGGGAACCATCCGTGTGGATGAGGAAGCCAACACCATCACCGCCAACGGTGTCCAGGTCCAGGTCATTTACTCGGACAACCCGGCCACCATCGACTACACGGCCTACGGCATCCGCAACGCCCTGGTAGTGGATAACACAGGCCGCTGGCGCGATGCCGAAGGCCTCTCCCAGCACCTGCAGAGCACCGGCGTGTCCCGCGTGCTCCTCACGGCCCCGGGCAAGGGCGACCTGAAGAACATCGTCCACGGCATCAACCACGGCACCATCCTCGATTCCGACAAGATCGTCACTGCCGCCTCCTGCACCACTAATGCCATCACCCCGGTCCTGAAGGCCATCAACGACAAGTTCGGCGTGGTCCACGGCCATGTGGAAACTGTCCACTCGTTCACCAATGACCAGAACCTGATCGACAACTTCCACAAGGGCGATCGGCGCGGGCGCTCCGCCGCGCTGAACATGGTGATCACGGAAACGGGGGCTGCCAAAGCTGTCGCCAAGGCCTTGCCCGAACTGCTGGGCAAGCTCACGGGCAGCTCCATCCGAGTCCCCACACCGGATGTTTCCCTGGCGATCCTGAACCTCAGCCTCGAGCGGGGGACCACCAAGGACGAGATCAACAACTACCTGCGTGAAATGTCGCTGCATTCGGAGCTCCGCAAGCAGATCGACTACATCGATTCCCCTGAAGTTGTCTCCACGGACTTCGTCGGCTCCCGCCGCGCCGGGATCGTCGACGGCCTTGCCACCATCTCCAATGACAAGAACCTGGTTCTCTACGTCTGGTACGACAACGAGTTCGGCTACAGCTGCCAGGTGGTCCGTGTCATGGAGGAAATGGCCGGCGTCAACCCGCCGTCGTTCCCTGCGAAGGAAACCGCAGCAGCCCTCGCTGCAATCGCCGTTTAGTACCCAGCAGTACGCCACCCTTCGGATTCCGGGCATATTCTCGGCTGATTCACTGGAATCAGCCGGGAAACGGGACCACACTGGGGGCATGGAAAACGAATCGACTCTTCAACACGACACCACACTCGAACACGCCCTGGATGTGGCCAAGGCCAACCATAAGGAGGCCATCCGGCTTCTGGACAAGGCCCGCGAGGCACACAGGGCGGGGGATGTCAGTGAGGACCGGGTGCGCCAGCTCGAGGATCTCCTGCAACTGGCCGAAGAGGACCTCCGGAGGGTGACCCGGGAGCAGTAAGAGGGCTTCGACTCGACCGGCACCTGTCCTCCACACCTGTGGATAGCGGCCACGGAGTCGGTAGGGTGGCCTAGGCTCTTCTGGTGCACTACGTTTCCGGAAGGGCAGGCCGCCCGTGACCGTCAGTTGGACCGCGTACCGCCGCGCCCGCCGCCGTTCCAGGCAGGCCTGGGCGCTGCTCCTCGTGGTGGCTCTTGCGGTGGCGGCTTCCACCATCTGGTTCTTTACGGCTGGCCAGTTCTCTGCTGCGGAACGTGAGGTTGCCGGGCCAAGCGAGGCCCCTGTATTCGACGGCTCCTGGATGAAGCCCGTCATTCCAGTCCACCCTGTGCCCGTCGGTTCTGCCGCCGCCGCCCTGGCGAAACTCCCCGTCAAAGGACGAGCGCCCAAGGATAACTATCAGCGGGAGGCATTCGGGCAGGCGTGGCTGGACGTCGACCGGAACGGCTGCGACACCCGCAACGACATTCTGCGCCGTGACCTGACGGCCGTGGCTTTCACCGAGGGCTCCAAGTGCAAGGTGTCTTCGGGCGCATTCCAGGAGCCTTACACAGGGAAACTGGTTGATTTCCGCCGGGGGCCTGAGAGCAGCAAGGATGTCCAGATCGATCACGTCGTGGCGCTGGGGGATGCCTGGCAGAAGGGTGCCCAGCAGCTGACCCTGCAGCAGCGCCAGAGCCTGGCCAACGATCCTCTGAACCTGATCGCGGCAGATGGCGCCGCCAACCAGGAGAAGAGCGCAGGGGATGCCGCAACCTGGCTGCCGACAAACAAGAAGTTCCGCTGCCACTATGTGGCCCGGCAGATTTCCGTCAAGGCTGCCTACGGCCTGTGGGTGACGCAGGCTGAGAAGGATGCCATGGTACGCGTCCTGGACTCCTGCCCGGAGCAGTCCACCATCAAGGTAGGATGACCGCGCCTGCTGCGTGACGCTGTGTGACCAGGCCAGCTAGTGTCCGAACGGGTCCGGATCCACGCCCGGCATCCAGGTCAGCCCTGGAACACCCCAGCCGTTGTTCTTGGCCTGCTTCATGGCCTTCCGGGCGTACCGGTCCAGCAGGCGGTTGACGTACAGCTTGCCGTCCAGATGGTCGTATTCGTGCTGGATGACCCGGGCGAACCATCCGGTCGCCTCGAATTCGACAGGCTTTCCTTCACCGTCAAAACCCGTGACCCTTGCCCACTCGGCACGCTTGAGCGGATAGGTACCGCCGGGGAACGAGAGGCACCCCTCTTCTTCCTCATCTGGATCAGGGAGTGCGCCGGAGATCTTGGACAAGGTCAGGACTGGGTTGACGAGGACGCCCGTGGCGGGTGCGCCGTCGTCATTGGCGAACTTGTAGACAAAGACCCTCTTGCCTACCCCTACCTGAGGGGCGGCAAGCCCTACGCCGTTGGCGGCGTCGTTGGTTTCGAACATGTCGTCAATCAGTGTCCGCAGCTCGTCGTCGAACACCTCAACCTCGGAAGCCCGGCGGTGAAGCACCGGTTCCCCCCAGATAGTGATTGGCAGAACTGTCATGTCAGGCGGGTCCTTCGGGTCGCGGCGTGCTGCCGGCATTTGTACAAAAAAGGAGGCCGCACCGGATATCCGGTGCGGCCTCCTTGGTGGACGGCGGCAAGTACCATCCTGTGAGGGTGAGCTACGGGGGTTGAACCCGCGACCTCCTGGACCACAACCAGGCGCTCTGCCAACTGAGCTAAGCCCACCATGCGCCGTTCAGATCTTCCGGCTGGCCGGCTGTCTGGAAAGGCAACTCAAATAGCTTACCTGTTGTTCCGGGGTGGTTTTGCCACTTTTGTCCTTTTTGCCGGAAATTACCGCAAACGTGCTGCAGATTACTTTTCCGGCACCCCGGAGGCTGTGGCGGTTGCGGCCTCACCGGGAGTTTCGTCCGGGCTGCTGCCGGCTGCGATCCGCCGGGAGATCCTCTGGGCGGTTGCGCTGTCCGGGCCCGGTGCGGGCACGAAGACCGCCTCTCGGTAGTAGCGGAGTTCGTCGATGGAGTCCTTGATGTCCCCGAGTGCCCGGTGGCCACCTTTTTTCGCCGGGGACTGGAAGTATGCGCGGGCGAACCAACGCCGGGAGAGTTCCTTGATGGTGCTCACATCGATGACGCGGTAGTGCAGATGCTCCACGATTGCCGGCATATCCCGGGAGAGGAATACGCGGTCCGTTCCTACCGAGTTGCCGCCAAGCGGTGCTCTGCGGGGGTCAGGGACCCATGCCTCTATGTACTCCATGAGGACGGCCTCGGCTTCGGCCATCGTCTTTCCGTGCGGAAGTTCCTGAAGGAGCCCGGACCGGGTGTGCATGTCGCGGACGAAGTCGTTCATCTGGGCGAGCGCGGCGTCGTCGGGCTTGATCACCACATCCACACCGTCACCCAGGATGTTCAGCTCGGAGTCTGTTACGAGGGCTGCCACTTCGATCAGGGCGTCGTTTTTGATGTCCAGACCGGTCATTTCGCAGTCGATCCAGACAATGCGTTCGTTAGTTATAGGCACTGGACCAGCCTACCGTTTCGCTCTGCAGGGGCCGCCCGATGCTAGGATTTCGGATACGACGGCGGTGTTTTCCGCCGCCGTTATATGCCTTGGGCGGCCTGCGCGGTCCGCCGGGCAGAAGCGTGCAACCCAAGAGATTGGACGATCCTGAGATGACGGCGCCTATGCCTGCAACGGGGGAGATGGCCGCCAACACGATCCCGGAGATTGCTGCGGCGGAAGTGGACAACGCCCGGTCTCCACTCATTGCGGGGTTTGTCGGCTCGGTCTTCATGATGATCGGATCCCTGGGCGTCGGCTGGCTTGCTCCGGTCTCCGAACTTCGGAGGATGCCGCTCTTCATCTGGATGCGCACCGAGGCAATGGGTGTTGCCCTGTCCATCATTCTCCTGGCGATCGGCGGCATGCTCCTGGTCCGCGCCTGGCTGCGCCTCGGACAGCGGGTCAGGGTATGGGGACTCCAGGCCCGGCGTGCCACTCTGTGGGCCGTGGCGGCCTGGGGCCTGCCCATGATGTTCACGGTGCCGCTGTTCAGCCGGGACGTGTACGCCTATATCGGCCAGGGCCGGCTGATGGTGGAGGGCTTCAACCCCTACGAGAATGGCATTTCGGCCCTGTCCAACTATTTCCAGCTTGGCGCGGACAAAATGTGGACAGAGGCTCCCGTGCCATACGGCCAGCTCTTCCTGTGGATCGAACAGTTTGTTGTCTGGTCCACCAACGTGCAACCCGAAGCCAGCGTGATGCTGTTCCGGCTGGCAGCCCTGATCGGCATTGTGCTCTGCATCATCTATGTCCCCAAGCTGGCCAAGCTGCACGGTGTCAATCCGCACCGCGCCCTCTGGCTGACGGCCGCCAATCCGCTGTTCCTGACCAACTTCATCGCCAGCGTCCACAACGATGCCCTGATGATCGGGCTGGCCCTCGCCGGCCTCTACTACTGCGCCACACGCCGGGTTGTGCTCGGCATTGTCCTGGTAACCCTGTCCATCTCGGTCAAACCCATCACGATCGTTTTCTTGCCGTTCATCGGACTCCTCTGGGCGGGCAAGGGCGCAAGCTGGCCCAGGAAGGTCCTCTTCTGGGGTCTCACCGGCGGGTTGAGCCTGGCCTTGCTCTATGCCATGAGCCGGGTCAACGGCTTCGGGTTCGGCTGGATCAACGGGCTCTCGGCTCCGGGCAGCATCTGGATCTGGTACGCGCCGGTGGGACTGATGGGCCTGGTGGTTGCCTCCATCGCCAACGCCTTCAGCCTGGACGGCTGGGGACTCGCGAAATGGGTGTACGACGCCGGGAAGCTGCTTGCCGTCGGCATTGTCGCCTGGCAGATCTTCAGAGGTGACTACGACCGCCTCATGCGGCGGCTGACGCTTGCCTTCGCGGCAGTGGTGATCCTGGCACCCATGATCCAGTCCTGGTACGTGGTCTGGCTGATCCCGCTGTTTGCTGTCACCGGTATCCGCGACGACTGGCAGGTCAAGGCCCTCTACTTCATCGTCTCCTTCTTCATGGTCTACGCCATCTCGGATCAGCTGGAGGTCTTCCCCTATCTGCAGACCGAAGACCTTGGCCTGGCGCTGGCACTGGCGCGCAACGCGGCCGCCATCATCGCGCTGCTGTTCGCCCTGTACCTGATTTTCCTGGACCCCCGCACCAAGCAGCTGTTCAGCAAATCGGACCAGCCCGTCACCACCCGCCCTGTCATCTAGCCGGACTTCAAAGGTTCCGCAGCGCTTCGCGGCGGGACAACGCGCTAAGCCGTCCGGCGCGGCCTGCCACGAAGCCCCTCACCCAGTCCGGATCCGTCTTGCCGTACTCCCGCAGCGCCCATCCGATGGCCTTGCGGATGAAGAATTCCGGATCCGCCAGGTTTGCCTCGATGACGTCACGAAGCAGTTCGGGATCTGTCCCGGCTTTCGCCTTCAGCTGGGCGGTGATGGAAGCCCGCCTGATCCAGAAGTCCTCGTCCGTGCTCCAGCCCCGCAGCACCGCCGTCAGCATGGGGCGGTGGGCCTGCAGCAGCGTGCAGAGCCTGTCCGCCACGCCGTCAACGAAGTCCCACCAGGCTCCGCTCCTGATGATTTCCTCATAAACCGGCAGCATCTCCGGCGCGGCGGCCGAAAGGCGGAGGCCGGTGAGGTCGATCGCTGCATAACGCTCTTCCCGGACCGTCGCCTTCCGCCACAGTTCCAGGACGGTGGCGCGAAGCTGTTCCACCGAATCGAAGGGGTGGTCTGCCGCCACGGCCAGGGTCAGCCGCCGGACCTCGGGAACCCTGACACCCAGGGACGGGATGGATGATTTCATGTACGCCTGGGCCCCGGCCGCGCGGGCGGGGTCGGCGCGCTGGTGCAGGGCCGCCCGGATCGCGGCCAGAAGTTCATCGTTGATCTCCGTGGTTACCATTCAGCAACTCTAGCGAAGCCCCTTCGGGCGTTGGCCGCTTGCGATATGGTAGTTAGCGCTAACAAATGCTCAGGGACACAGAGGATCCACCATGCCGGTTACGGAACACAGCATTGCATTCGGGCCCTACTCGGCCGTTATCACCACCCGCGGCGGCGCACTGCGCGAACTCCGCTTCGAGGGCCGGGACCTCGTGGTCAGCTTCGCCGCCGGCGGTTCCATCCCGGACTATCGCGGAGTCATCTGCGCGCCGTGGCCCAACCGCCTGGCCGACGGCAGGTACAGCTACGGCGGGCGGAGCTTTCAGGCTGACATCAACGAACCGGAGCGCGGCGCCGCCCTCCATGGGCTGGTTACCGGGAGGGAATGGGAACTGCGTGGCAAGTCAGGCCAATCGGTAACGCTCGGCTGCACTGTTGAAGCCGGTGAGGCGTACCCGTCCGGGCTGGACCTGGCAGTCACCTACTCACTCTCGGTTGACGGGCTCCACAGCGAGGTCCGGGCCGTGAACAGCGGTACTGAGACGGCGCCATACGGGTTGTGCCCGCATCCCTATCTCGTGGCCGGGGCGTCACCGCTGGATGACTGGACGCTGGAACTGCCGGCGAAGGAGTTCATGTCAGTTTCCGCCGACCGGCTGCTTCCCGAGGGCATGGAGATCGTGGAAGGCCATGAGTTCGACTTCCGCGCCGCACGCCGCCTGGATTCGGTAAGGATCGACCATGCCTTCACGGGCATCACCCGGGACGACGACGGGCTTGCTGCTGTCCGTGTCCTCGATCCTTCAGGAACAGGGGTGGAGCTGGCATGGGACCGGAGCTGGCCCTGGGTGCAGGTCCATACCGCAGACAAGCCCACAGGCAAGGACCGGCTGGGCCTGGCAGTCGAGCCCATGACCTGCCCGCCGGACGCGTTCAACTCAGGAACGGACCTGATCCACCTCCAGCCCGGCGAATCACATGCGGCAGCATGGACTATCCGGGCACTGGGCTAGGACCCGCAGCCTCTGCTACACACTGTTGGCCGGATCAGCCGGTAGTGCCGAGGTCCAGGCGTACCACGGCACGTCCGGGGACGGCCGTGCTTGCCACCTTGAAACCCGCATTCAGAAACAGCTTCAGGGTGCCGTGATAGAGGTCAGCGGCTCCCGCCTTCGGACGCAGGGCGGGATCGACGGGGTAGCCTTCCACCACCGCGGCGCCATGAATCCGGGCGTGCTCGACGGCGGCCTGCAGCAGTGCGGGCGCCACCCCGCTGCGGCGGTGTCCGGCTGCCACGACGAAGCAGGTCACCGACCATACGCCAGCCGGACCGGCCTTGGCCTCCGGAGGGACCTGCTCTGGATCCGTCTCCGCCAGGCGGAGCACCTGTGACCTGAGCACGCGGGGATAGCACGTCCGGGGCTCCACGGCGCACCACCCCACCGGTTCCCCGTCCCGGTAAGCCAGGACGCCGGGCGAGGGCGTTCCGCCGTCGAACTTTCCCTTCAACTGCTCCTTACGCCCAGCCGGATCAAGCGCCAAATATTCAGGGCCGGTCAGGGCAAAGTACCGGCACCAGCAACGGGAGGGTTCGCCGCGCATGCCAAAGAGCAGCTCCACGTCGCCCCACTCCGCCGCGGCCGTCACAACGGGTGCGGTGGGCTTGTCCTTCATGCCTACAGGCTAGTCCTGGGGACGCCGTTTTACTTGGCAAACGCATTCCCGCTAATCTGGACTTAAATCCCGCACCATTCCGCTTCCTCCTGATACGGGGCCGCTGCAACGGAAAGAACATCAATGACTCTTGGAGAGCACCCGGACCTGGCGGACTGGCGCAGGTCAGCCCTCACGCCCGGCATATGCTCAGTGACGCTGCGCCAGTGCACTATCGGCGAAGTGGTGGGAACAGTCGCCGAGGCCGGCCTGGCCGGCGTCGAGTGGGGGACGGACGTGCACATCCGCGACGCCTCCTCAGCCGATGAGGCGCGTGAGGCGACAGCGGCGTCCGGCCTGGAAGTGCTCTCGCTGGGTTCGTACTACCGTGTGGGCAGTTCGGGCGGCTTTGCTGCCCTCGCCGATCTTGCCGTTCGCCTCGGCGCTCCCAGGATCAGGGTCTGGGCCGGTGAACAGGGCTCGGCAGAGGCAGATACCGCCACATGGAATGCGGTGGTACAGGACGCGCAGCGCATAGCGGAACTTGCGGCCGAACGCTCACTCGAGATCGCCTTCGAATACCACGGCGGCACGTTGACGGACACGGCCGCCACAACCCTCCGGCTGCTTGAGCGGGTGGACCGCGGCAACGTCAGGACGTACTGGCAGCCCGCCGTCGGCCTGTCCGACCAGGCAGCGCTCGAATCCCTTCATCGCGTGCTGCCGTACGTTTCCGGCGTACACTGCTTTTCCTGGTGGCCGGAGCAGGAGAGGCTGCCCCTCAGCGGCCGGAAGCAGCTCTGGCAGTCAGTGGCGGACATCCTGCGTGAGGCCGGACAGCCTGTTGACATGATGCTCGAGTTCGTGGCGGACGACCTTCCCGCCAATGTCGGCAGTGACGCTGAATTCCTGAATCACATTGCTCTGGGCGAGGACTGAGTCCACCCGGCCGGCGCAAGCCAGCACGGTAAGGGTACAGGGCTCCACCATCTCAGCCGTGCGTTTCGGTGCTTCGCCGCAGTGTGACGTGGCCGGTAACCGGGGCAGGCGCCTCCTCGCCGTCGCCGGTTTCGGCGCCTGCGTTCGCGCTGCGCGTAGCCTGCCTGCCGATTTCCTCGAGGGGCAGGTGGACTGTGGAGAGGGCGGGGCGGAAATCCCGCAGCGTCTCGATATCGTCAAAACCGGCAATTGTGGCATCACGGGGGATGCGCAGCCCCTCGGACCGCAGGGCCGCTGCGGCCCCGATGGCCATGACATCGTTTGCGGCAAAAATGCAGATCCTGCTGCTGGCCGCGGGGCCATCGCCGTCGTCTGACCCGGCGCCCTTGATCCCGTCCGACTCCGCCTTGGTCCGGGCCGCCTTGATGCGGGCAGCAAGGGCGAGGCCGGCCTCGTAGCCGCCGGACCGGTTGAAGGCGCTGCGGAGGACCTCGGCCGGGGGACGGCCGGCCTTCGAGAGTCCTCGCTGGAAACCCCGGACGCGGTCATCGGACGTGAACAGTCCTTCAGGTCCGCCGATGATGACGAAGTCGCCATTATGGGTGGCCGCGAGTTCTTCGGCGAGGCTCGCCGCAAGCTCCTCGTTGGGCACCGGGACCACGTGGTAGCCGCCGGTGGCAGTAGCGCCGACGACGGGATGGCCCACCACCCCCACGTGGCCGCCGTTCCGGCAGTACCGGTCCAGTTCAGCGGCCAATCCGGCATTGCCTTCCTGGTCCTCCGGGCGGGACGATCGTGACCCTGCAATCACAATTGAATCGGCGCGCCGGGCGGCAAAGGCTGCGACGGCCTCCCTCTCGTCAGCGGGAGCGCCCTCGGTGGTGGCAAGCAGCACCATCTTGCGCTGTTCCCTGGCCGCCTCCTGCACTCCGCGGGCAATCGCGGCAAAGTACGGATCGGCGATGTCATGGACAATCAGTCCGATCAGTCCCGAACTCGACTTCGCGAGCCCCTGAGCCTGGGCGTTGGGGATGTAGCCGAGGGAAGCGGCAGCCTGCCGCACCCTTTCTGCTATGTCCTGGCCGGGTTTGCGGGCGGAGCCGTTGAGGACACGGGATGCCGTGGCCGGTGATACTCCGGCCAGCCGGGCCACCTCGGTGAGGGTACTTGCAGCCACGGCGGCTCCTGTTCGTTGGACTGATAGTGCTGCTTTTACGTGCGTTTCAGCACTGATCACATTATGGCAGTTTCACGATCGCCGCGGAAAGCGCTTGCCATTCGACACGGGTCAGTGCATGATTAAGAGCAGTGGGAATGCGCTTTCCCAACCAGCTTGAGTAATTGCTCACTCACCGTGGAGGACACATGGGCTTCGAAACAAAGACGATCCGTATTGCCATGAACGGCATCACCGGCCGGATGGGCTACCGCCAGCACTTGCTGCGCTCCATCCTTCCCATCCGGGACGCTGGAGGCTTCACACTGGAAGACGGCACCAGGGTGCAGGTGGAACCCATCCTGGTAGGTCGGAACGAGGCAAAGATCCGTGAACTGGCCGAACTGCACAAGGTGGCCGAGTGGACCACGGACCTCGATTCCGTCATCAACGATCCAACTGTCGACATCGTCTTCGATGCCTCGATGACCAGCCTCCGCGCGGCCACCCTGAAGAAGGCCATGCTGGCAGGCAAGCATATCTTCACCGAAAAGCCCACGGCCGAGACCCTTGAGGAGGCCATCGAACTGGCCCGCATCGGCAAGGAAGCAGGCGTCACGGCAGGTGTCGTGCACGACAAGCTGTACCTGCCGGGCCTGGTGAAACTGCGCCGGCTCGTGGATGAAGGGTTCTTCGGCCGCATCCTCTCCATCCGCGGCGAGTTCGGCTACTGGGTCTTCGAAGGCGACGTCCAGGCCGCCCAGCGCCCGTCCTGGAACTACCGCAAGGAAGACGGCGGCGGAATGACCACTGACATGTTCTGCCACTGGAACTACGTCCTGGAGGGCGTCATCGGCAAGGTCAGGAGCGTCAATGCCAAAACCGCCACCCACATCCCGGCCCGCTGGGACGAGGCAGGCAAGGAATACAAGGCGACCGCCGACGACGCCTCCTACGGCATTTTCGAACTTGAGACGCCGGCGGGCGAGCCCGTCGTCGGCCAAATCAACTCCTCCTGGGCAGTCCGCGTCTACCGTGATGAACTGGTCGAGTTCCAGGTCGACGGCACGCACGGCTCCGCCGTGGCCGGCCTGAACAAGTGCGTGGCCCAGCAGCGCGCCCACACACCCAAGCCCGTGTGGAACCCGGACCTGCCGGTGACGGAGTCCTTCCGCAGCCAGTGGCAGGAAGTCCCCGCCAACGCAGAGCTGGACAACGGCTTCAAACTGCAGTGGGAGGAGTTCCTCCGGGACGTCGTTGCCGGCCGCGAACACCGCTTCGGCCTGCTCTCGGCTGCCCGTGGCGTCCAGCTGGCCGAGCTCGGCCTGCAGTCCAACGACGAACGCCGCACCATCGACATCCCGGAGATCACGCTCTGATGACTTCCCTGATCCTTCCCTCAAGCGACGGCGGCACGCGGGAGTACCGCCTTCAGGCGGGCACGTCCTGGGCCCGCCCCGCCGCCCCGCTCACCTCGCGCCGGGCCTACGCCGCCGCCCACGTCATTCCGGAGGTCCTGGCCGACAACACGCCCGGCGCCCCGGCCCGCCTCGACTGGGACGCCACCATGGCGTACCGGCACGAACTCTGGTCCTACGGGCTGGGCGTAGCCGATGCCATGGATACTGCACAACGCGGCATGGGACTTGACTGGGCGGCCACCCAGCAGCTCATCAAGCGCACCGGCGTGGAAGCTGCATCTGTTGTTTCCGCGGGAAACGCAGCCACGGCGGGCAAGACTGTCCGGGACCTGGTCGCCTGCGGCGCCGGGACCGACCAGCTGGAGCTTGATGCGCTGCCCGCCGGGGAAGCCGGACTCCAAGTCGTTCTGGACGCCTACCGTGAGCAGATCGCCGTCGTAAGTGAAGCCGGACCGGAGGTTATCCTCATGGCTTCCCGTGCGCTGGCCCAAGTTGCCAGCGGCCCGGAGGACTACCTGAAGGTGTACTCCACCCTGCTCCAGGAAGTGGACCAGCCGGTCATCCTGCACTGGCTGGGTACCATGTTCGATCCTGCCCTCGCAGGCTACTGGGGTTCGTATGATGTTGCCCAGGCAACAGAAACGTTCCTCTCCCTGATCCGTGACAACGCGGACAAGGTGGATGGAGTCAAGGTGTCCCTGCTGGATGCCAGCCATGAAGTGGCCCTTCGTGCCGTGCTCCCGGAGGGAGTGCGCCTCTACACCGGCGATGACTTCAACTACCCGGAGCTCATTGACGGGGACGGCAGTCACCACTCGGACGCCCTGCTGGGGATCTTTGCCGCCATTTACCCGGCAGCTTCGGTTGCCTTGCAGAGCTATGACTCCGGCAACGCCGCCAAGGCCCGTGCAATCCTGGATTCGACCCGGGAACTGGGCAAGCACATTTTCAGCGCGCCCACGTTCTACTACAAGACAGGCATTGCCTTCATGTCCTGGCTGAACGGCAGGCAGCCGGGCTTCCAAATGGTTGGCGGCCTGCACTCCGGACGCTCCGTCTGCCACCTGGCCAGGACCTTCGAACTGGCCGACCAGGCAGGGCTGCTGAAGGACCCTGCACTGGCCGCCTTCCGGATGTCCGATTACCTGCGCATCAATGGGGTGGGCGTATGACATCGAATCCGGATGCGCCCCCTTTCGCACGGCTCTCACTCAACAGTGCCACCACCAAGAAATGGACACTGGCCGAAGCCGTCGAGGGCTGCGTCCGCGCCGGAATCCCCGCCATCGGTCCCTGGCGTGACCGGGTCGCGGAGGCGGGCCTGGACAAGGCCGCCAGGCTCATCAAGGATGCCGGGCTGCGGGTCTCCTCGCTCTGCCGCGGAGGCTTCCTGACTGCCGCCGACGCCCCGGGCCAGGCGGCGGCGCTGGCCGACAACCGTGCAGCCATCCTTGAGGCCGTGGCGCTGGACACCCGGGAATTGTTCCTGGTGGTCGGCGGGCTTGCCCCGGGGGAGAAGGACGTGGTGGCTGCCCGGCGGCGCGTGGCCGACCGGCTGGCGGACCTCGTGCCGTTCGCGGCGGAGAACGGAATCCGCCTGGTCCTGGAACCGCTGCACCCGATGTATGCGGCGGACCGCGCCCTCATCTCCACCCTCGGGCAGGCCCTGGACCTCGCAGCGCCGTATGACGCACGAGCCGTGGGCGTCGCCGTCGATACCTTCCACGTCTGGTGGGACCCGGATTTGAAGGCGCAGATCGAACGCGCCGGACGCGAAAACCGCATCGCCTCCTACCAGGTCTGCGACTTCAACATGCCGATCGCCGCGGATCCGCTCCTGTCCCGGGGCTTCATGGGCGACGGCGTCATCGATTTTGCGACCATCGGCACCTGGGTCCGGGACGCCGGCTACTCCGGGGACATCGAAGTGGAAATATTCAATCAGGAGATCTGGGATGCCGACGGGAACGGCGTGCTGGAAACGATCAAGGAACGCTACGCGGAACTCGTCCTCCCGTACGCCTGACCTGGTTCAGACCGCGGGCCCCTGCTAACGTCACGGCCGGGGCCCGCGCCCCACCACAGAAGGACCGGCGCTGCGTTGCTGTGCAGGTCCTTCTGTCTGCTGTTCCTGACTAGGCCAGGTAGGCGCCGGCGTGTCGGCGGTACCTCGCCAGGACGGAACCATCCGAAGGTGCCGCAGTAACTTCCGTGGCGTCGGCCGACCAGTCGGGGAACGCGCCGGCGAGGACGGCCGAAGCCTGGCGCGCGGCGCCGTCGGCCACGTATTCGCCGGGCGCGGGGACAACGACCGGCAGCTCCAACAGCTGGCTGGCAGCCTGCTGAACAGCCGGCGATTGCGCCCCGCCGCCGATGAGGATGATTCGTCGCGCCTCGACGCCCTGTGCCTGAAGGGCGGCGAGGCCGTCGGCGAGGGAGCAGACCACTCCCTCGACGGCGGCGCGCGCCAGGTTTGCGGACGTGTAGTTCGTCCGCGTGATGCCATGCAGGGATCCGGTCGCGTCGGGCAGGTTGGGTGTCCGCTCGCCGTCGAAATAAGGGACCAGGGTCAGGCCGCCTGCTCCTAAGGGAGCAGCCAGGGCGAGCGCGCTGAACTCGTCGAGGCTGACGCCAAGCAGGGCCGCCGTCGCGTCGAAGACACGGGTTGCGTTCAGTGTGCAGGCGAGGGGCAGGTAATTCCCGGTGGCGTCCGCGAAGCCAGCCACCAGCCCTGAGGCGTCAGCTGCCGGAGCTGAGGAGACGGCGAATACCGTTCCGGAAGTGCCCAGGGACAGGACCACGTCACCCACTCCCGCTCCGACGCCCAGCGCGGCCGCCGCATTGTCACCGGCTCCGGGCCCGATGAGCGCCCCTTCCGGAGTCTTACCCGCGATTTCCAGCGGGCCGACGACGGCGGGGAGCAAGGGGACATGGCCGAGGGCCGCACGCAGGGCATCCGGAAGGTATTCGCCCGAGGAAGCGGAGTAATACCCTGTCCCGGAGGCGTCGGAACGGTCGGTACGGAGCGCTGCCAGCCCCGCCTCCCCGGTTCCGGGACCGAAGCCGGCAAGCCGCCAGGACAGCCAGTCGTGGGGGAGGCAGACGGCGGCAACCCGGGCGGCGTTTTCAGGTTCGTTCTCTGCCAGCCAGCGCAGCTTTGTCAGCGTCAGCGAGGCCACCGGCACGGTTCCGGTGGCGGACACCCAGAAGCCGGCGCCCAGTTCGGGGTCGCCGTTGCCGGCCTCCCGGATAATATCCAGCGCCGCCTGGGCTGAGCGGGTGTCGTTCCACAGGAGGGCCGGCCGGACGACGTTGCCGTCACGGTCGAGGCAGACCATCCCGTGCTGCTGGCCGCCGACAGAGAGGGCACTGACATCACCCAGTCCTCCGGCCCGGCTGATGGCCTCACTCAGTGCGTCCCACCACGCGTCAGGATGGACTTCCGTGCCATCGGGGTGGGAGGCCCGGCCCTGGCGGACCAGGGCACCGGTGCCGGCGTCGCGGATCACCACTTTGCAGGACTGGGTGGAGCTGTCAATGCCGGCTACGAGGGCCATGGGGTTCCTTTGATGCGGCGGCGCCGCCGCATCACTCGGCTGAGTGTTCCGGCGGCGCCGTTGTGCTGGTGGGTTGGCAGGTCGCAGCCTAACGGGCGTTGAGCAGGTGCTCGATGGCCAGCTGGTTGAGCCGCACAAAGGCGAAGGAACGCTTTGCGGCGGAGTCGGCGTCGAAATTCTCGAAAGCGGCCGCGTCAGCGAGCAGATCCCCGGCTGATTCACCTGCCGCCAGCGTGGATTCGCCGAGCTCGAAGACCCCGGAAGCCGCCAGGGCTTCCTGGACTGCGGGGTCCGCCCGGAAGGCGAGCGCGCGTTCCCTGAGCAGTAGGTACATCGACATGTTGGATTTGGCCGATTCCCAGACGCCGTCGTAGCCGTCGGTCCGTGAGGGCTTGTAATCGAAGTGCCGGGGACCGTCATACTTGGGGCCGCCGTTGGGGAAGCCGTTTTCGAGCAGGTCCACGGTGAAGAAGGCGCTGGTCAGGTCGCCGTGGCCGAACACCAGGTCCTGGTCATACTTGATGCCGCGCTGGCCGTTGAGGTCGATGTGGAACAGTTTTCCGGCCCAGAGAGCCTGCGCGATTCCGTGGGTGAAGTTCAGCCCCGCCATCTGCTCATGGCCGGTCTCGGGGTTCAGGCCGACGATGTCGCCGTGTTCGAGCTGTGCGATGAAGGCCAGGCCGTGGCCGACAGTGGGCAGGAAGATGTCGCCGCGGGGCTCGTTGGGTTTGGGTTCCAGCGCGATGCGCAGGTTGTAACCCTTCTCCTTGATGTAGGCCGCAGCGGTATCCACGCCTTCCTTCATGCGGTCCAGGGCTGCGGAAAGATCCTTTGAGCCGTCGTATTCGCTGCCTTCACGACCGCCCCACATCACGAAGGTTTCAGCGCCGAACTCCGCGGCGGAGTCGATGTTGCGCAGGACCTTGCTCAAGGCGAAACGACGGATGGAACGGTCGTTGGAGGTGAATCCGCCGTCCTTGAAGACAGGGTGGCTGAACAGGTTGGTGGTGACCATGGGCACTTTAAGGCCGGTTTCCTGCAGGGCGGTGCGGAAGTTCTTCAGGATCAGTTCGCGCTCGGAGGCGGTGGCACCGAACGGAACAAGATCGTTGTCGTGGAACGTGATGCCGTAGGCGCCGAGTTCGCTGAGCCTATGCACTGCTTCTACCGGGTCCAAGGGCTCGCGCGTTGCCACGCCGAAGGGATCCGCACCGGTCCAGCCAACCGTCCAGAGGCCGAAGGTGAACTTGTCGCCGGGTGTGGGCTCGAGGGTCATAGTGCGTCCTTGCAGTCGTGGTGGAGCGGAGCAGTGATTATTCCGCGAGTTAGTTTATCGCTTGAACTATATAAGCGGGAATGAGCTAAGGTCAATAGGTACGGGCACTCCGGATGTCCGGATTTAGTCCAAGGAGGCCGGCATGGCGAATTCAACAATGGCGGCCGGTGCGCCCGATACCGGTGCCCCCGGGAACATGGGCGACGTCCGCAGGAGCAACCTTGCCCTGGTCCTCGGTCGGATCGTGCAATCATCCCCCGGTACCCATCTGACCCGGGCCCAGGTGGCCGCGGCCACCGGGCTGACCAAAGCCTCAGTCTCCAGCCTGGTCCTGGACCTGCTGGATGCGGGAATTATCCGGGAAATCGGCTTGAACCCGCAGGGGGAACGAGGCCGTCCCGGCGTAGGGGTGGAGCTGAACCCTGCGAAGGCTGTCATGGGGATGGAGATCAATGTGGATTACATTGCTGCCGGACTCACGGACCTTTCGGGCACCCTGCTGCTGCACCAAACCCGGGAGCGCGACAACCGGAACAGTGCCGCCGCTCCTGTCGTCGCAGAGCTCGCCGCACTCGCGGCGGAGCTGCGCGCCGCCGCAGGGGCGCAGGGAATCCAGGTGCTGGGGGGAGGGCTCGCAGTTCCCGGACTCATCGATGACAAGGCGGGGGCGGTGCTCATGGCACCCAATCTCGGCTGGAACTCGGAAGCCCTGGATCTTGGGTCACTGCTTCCCGGAGCTCCGCTTGGGATCACGCTCTTCAACGAGGCCAACGCGGCCGCCCTGGCGGAGCTGCGTTACCGGCCAGCCGGCGCCGCCGACTTCCTGTTTGTTTCCGGCGAAGTGGGTGTGGGTGGCGGCCTGGTGATTGGTTCGGAGCTCTTTACCGGTCCGGATGGCCACGCGGGTGAACTGGGGCATGTAGTGGTCCTCCCGGAGGGCGTGGGGTGCTCCTGCGGGGGTACCGGCTGCCTGGAAACCGTTGCCGGCCAGGATGCGATTTTTGCCGCCGCCGGGCTGGGCGGGCACACCAGGTCCGAAAATCTGGCGCGGCTGCTGTCCGCGCTCGCAGAGGGTGACGCCTCCGCCGCCAATGCTGTCGGGCAGGCCGGGCACTACCTGGGCGTGGCCGTGGCTTCCACGGCAAGGCTGCTGAACATTTCGTCGGTGGTGCTGGGCGGCCATTTTGCGATCCTGGGCGGGTGGCTGCTGCCCTCCCTCACGGAGAGCCTGGCAAGGTATGCACCGGGCAAGGTGCCGCCGGAAAACATTGGCCTGTCCGCGGTAGGAGAGGCGGGTGCCCTTCTGGGCGCGGCGGGCAGCGTGGTCCGCACGCTGGTGGAAGCCCCGCACCGGCTACGCGGTCAGGCGATTGAGGCGTAGCCGCCATACCTGAATAGGTGCCAGCAAAAATAAGAAGCACCAGGCTGGAGTACTCCCGGCGCGATAGTCGTGCTTTCGGGTCCGGGCGCGGATAGCCTGTCCTAGGGGGCTATTCGGGCACATCCCAGGCGTCGGAGGGTGCGGCGGCTTTGTTATCCAATGCTTGCTTGGGGGCCAGATGGAAAACGAACTGACGCAGGGAGATGACTTCGGTTCGTACCGGGCCCTGGCGGAAGCCGTGCCGGACGCTTTGCTCGTGATCGACGAAGCCGGTGACATTGCCTTCGCAAATACCCAAACAGAACGGCTCTTCGGCTATTCACGGCAACAGCTGCTGGGCAGCCATTTTGAAATGCTGCTGCCGGAACGGTTCAAGGGGCGCGGTGGGGACGTCGGCGACCGCTTCGCCACTGACCTGGCGGTTCGGCGGGCAGGGACGGACATGAAATTGTTCGGCCGGCACAGCGACGGCACGGAATTTCCCATTGAGACGACCTACGCGCCGCTTGCTGCCGGTCCGGGAAGGGAAATCGTCGCCTCCATCCGGGATGTGAGTGAACGCGGCCGGATTGACGCGGAACTTCGCGATGCGCTCTCCTTACTCGGCGCCACCCTGGAGTCCACCGCGGACGGAATCCTGGTCGTGACGGCGGACGGGCGAATTGCGGGTTCCAACGAGAGATTCGCCATCCTCTGGGGCATTCCCGGGGAGCTGTTGGCCTCCCATGACGACGGCAAAGTGATGGCGTTTGTCCTGGACCAGTTGGTCAGCCCGGGCAGCTTCGTGGACAAGGTGCGTGAACTGTACGCCGATCCCGGCGCCGAAAGCCTGGACATACTGGACTTCCGGGACGGGCGGACTTTTGAACGGTACTCGCGGCCACAACGTGTCGGGGAAGAGATCGTCGGGCGTGTGTGGAGTTTCCGGGATGTAACCTCCCGCCGCCGGGCTGAGGACCAGGCGCGTGATGCACTCGCCCAGCTGGAAGGCCTGGCCGCCATTGTTGAATCCTCGGCGGATGCCATCATTGGAAAGACGCCCGAGGGACTTATCACCAGCTGGAATCCCGGGGCCCAACGGCTTTACGGCTATGTTGCCGACGAAGTGATAGGCAGGGACGTTCGAATCCTGATTCCGGATCATCGCCGCCAGACAGAGGACGCCGTGATGGCCGCCGTCGGGAACGGCGGGGAGGCGTGCAGCTTCGAAACGGACCGGATACGGAAAGACGGCTCTGTGGTGCCGGTGTCCCTGACTGTTTCCCCTATCCGCAGCCAGCACGGGGTCCGCGGGATCGCGACGATCGGGCAGGACATCACGGCCAGACGGGCCGCCGAAGCGGATCTGTTGGCCGCTCGCGAGGCGGCCTTGGAATCGAGCCGGCTGAAGTCGGAGTTCCTGGCGACGATGAGCCATGAGATCAGGACACCGATGAACGGCGTGATCGGGCTGGCCAACCTTCTTTTGGACACACCGCTCGATGAAACCCAGCGCAGTTACGCCGAGGGAGTCCAGACGGCGGCCGGGGCGCTCCTGACCCTGCTCAATGACATCCTGGACTTCTCGAAGCTCGAAGCCGGAAAAATTGATCTGGACGTCACCACTTTTGATCCGAGGAGCCTTGTAGAGGAAATAGCCAGGTTCCTGTCCGAAGCCGCTCAGCGCAAGGGCCTGGAGCTCATGGCGTACTGCACACCCGGCGTGCCGTCGCGTTTGCGTGGTGACGCCGGCAGGATACGGCAGATCCTTTTGAATCTGGCATCCAATGCCGTGAAATTCACGGCATCCGGCGAGGTGGCCATCCGGGTGAAGGCCACGGCGGGAGATGCGCGGACGGCGGCAGTACGGTTCGAGGTCACTGATACCGGAATCGGGATCGCTGCCGCGGATCATTTGCGCCTTTTCGATTCCTTTTCCCAGGCAGATGCTTCTACGACGCGCCGATATGGTGGAACGGGGCTGGGCTTAGCCATTTGCCGGCGTCTGGCCGAAGCCATGGGCGGTGAGATTGGTCTGAGCAGCGCGCCGGGTGAGGGTAGCACCTTCTGGTTCGAGGTGCTGTTGCCGGTCGTTGAAGTCCGGGCAGGGGTTCATGAGCGTTTGGATGCCGGTCAGCTGGCCGGGCTTCGCGTGCTGGTGGTGGACGACAATGCCACCCACAGGCTCATGCTGGAATCACAGCTGACCGCATGGGGGATGAGTCCGGAGGTCGTTGAAGACGCGGGCTCAGCACTGGACAGGTCCAGGATGCGGGCGGCGGCCGGGCAGCTCTACGACATGGCCGTGCTTGACATGCATATGCCGGACATGGACGGAATGGAATTGGCGCACGCGCTCAGCTCCGACCCCGCTCTGCAGGGTATGCCGCTGATGATGCTGACGTCCGGATCGCAGGTCGCCAAAGCCGAGCTCGCAGCGGCGGGTATCCGGGAATGGCTCACGAAACCTGTGCGGGGTTCAGAACTCCATACCGGGCTCATGCGCATGACGGCGGACAGGGCTGTGCCGGCTCCGGCAGAGTCCAGGCCCGCCCGGCCGAATGTGCCTTCCCGTGGCCGGATCCTGGTGGTCGAGGACAACGAAGTGAACCAATTAGTCGCCAGGGGAATGGTCGGCAAACTGGGCTATGAGGCGGACGTTGTGGCCGACGGCGCCGAAGCCGTCTCCGCCACTGCCGTCCGCTCCTATGCGGCGGTACTCATGGACTGCCATATGCCGGTTATGGACGGCTTCGATGCCACGAAGGCCATCCGGGCCAGGGGAGACCAGCCGACGCGCCTACCCATCATTGCCATGACTGCGGGAGCCCAGGACGAGGACCGGGAACGCTGCCTCGCTGCCGGCATGGACGCCTACCTCAGCAAGCCGGTGGATCCACGAGCACTGGCCGAAGTCCTGAAGCGATGGGTGGTGCCCCGGCCCGGGCCGGGCGAAGGGTCATGAAGGTTTAGGCATCCGCGTGCGCCCCGGCCAGGCATTTCCCCCCGTTATGGTCTGTTCCCCCCGGCATGCCAGGGGGAACAGACCATAACGGGGGGATTGCCCCGCATCGAGCGCCCATGCCGGCAAACACGTCCCGATGCTCATCCTGGACAGAACTGCCACCCAGAACACCCGGGCAAAGAAAAACACCCCGGTCCGAAAACCGGGGTGTAACTGATGACTCGATTCATCCGGAAAGGATGTCCCGACTCACCACATTGTGCCCCAGGAGGGAATCGAACCCCCGACCGGCGGATTAGAAGGCCGCTGCTCTATCCCCTGAGCTACTGGGGCACGTGGCTTCCGGAGCTGATTCTCGGTGCCTCAAAAAGTCTACATTGCCGCACGTCCAGTCACTGTCATGGCAAGGACTTGTCCTCAACAGGGCAGGGCGGGGAAACGTTGTCCACATAGGCGAACTTGCAGATCGCGGCAGCCGGACGGGCACGCAAAGCTGGTATTGCCTGGAAAGGCAATACCTACGAGACAGGACACGAACATGAATATGGGTGACTTCATTACCGTCCGCGGCTTCGTCGCCACGGACATCACTACATCCACAACCCCGGGGGGCGTCGCCACGGCATCATTCCGGATCGGCTCCACGGGCCGGCGGTACGACAGGTCAGCGGGCGCATGGGTCGACGGCCACACAAATTGGTTCAGGGTCCAGGGCTATCGTCAGCTGGCCGGGAACCTGGCCTGCAGCATCCGCAAAGGGCAGCCTGTCATCGTCACGGGGCGGCTGCGGATGCGCAGCTGGGAAAGGGATGGCCGCATCTATCATTCCGCAGAAATCGATGCTGACTCCGTAGGCCACGATCTGACCCTTGGTTCGGCCAATTTCATCAGGACGGTCAAGAACAACGCCCAGACGGCACTTGAAGATGCCGCTCCTGCCGAGGATGGGCCTGATGCCGCGGACAGTGATTTCGGGGAATCAGGCTTCACGGAGGGGGAGGAAACGCCCGGGGAGATCATGGTCGAGGACGTGAATGGCGACTACATCTCCGTGGACACTGAAACCGGGGAACTTGCCGGTTCTCCAGCCTGAACGCCCGGCGCCGCACGCGACGCTGGGACTACTCCTTCATCGCGGCGTGGCAGAATGGGCGGCATGATGAGCACCAGGGGCCGCCGGCGGAATAGTTCAGAACCTGCCGGACCCCTGTGGTCAGCATCCGCCGGCGCACCCGCCCGCATTCTCTTCCTCACCGCCGGATGCGTTGCCCTGATTGTGGCGTTGTCGGGATGTGCCGGCGGGCAGCAGCCCGGGCAGCCGGCATCCCCGGCTGATGCAGGGCCAACAACTTCAGCCCCTGCCGCCGCGGCATCAGCAGCACCATCACTAACAGCCAGTCCCACCCAGACAGCCAGCTCTTCATCGGCCGCGGGGACCGCTACTGCTGCCATGCGGCAGACCGTGACGGACGTTCTCACCCGTCTGGCCGCCGGGACGCCGAAACCGGCTAAGGCTCAACTGGCTGACGCCCTCACCGGCGCAGGTATCCCGGCCGCAAACCTTGAAGTATCGGAGAGCAGGACGCCCACAGGCCTGGAAGCTGACGCCATCGAGGCGGCCGTGCTGCAGGGCAAGGACTGTGTGGTGGGACAGGTCCGTGACGGCGGCGTCACGGTAAGTATTCTTCCTGTCCTGGCAAGCGGAAAGTGCTTCGTGGGGTCCGCCGCCTGACGTTGCGAATGTGAGATATACCGGCCAACCCACTAGATTTGGAACCATGGCGGAATTTATCTACACAATGACCAAGGCGCGCAAGGCCGTTGGCGAAAAACTCATACTTGACGACGTAAGCATGTCCTTCTTCCCGGGCGCCAAAATCGGCGTTGTTGGCCCGAACGGTGCCGGTAAGTCCACCATCCTCAAGATCATGGCCGGACTGGACACGCCCTCAAACGGCGAGGCCCGGCTGAGCCCTGGATACTCAGTGGGGATTCTGCTGCAGGAGCCGCCGCTAAACGAGGAAAAGACGGTCCTGGGCAACGTCCAGGAAGGTGTCGGCGAGATCTACGGCAAGATCCAGCGCTTCAACGAGATCTCTGAGGAAATGGCCAGCCCCGACGCTGACTATGACACCCTGCTCGAGGAAATGGGCCACCTGCAGGAAGCGATCGACGCTGCCGACGCCTGGGACCTCGATTCCCAGCTTGAGCAGGCCATGGACGCCCTCCGCTGCCCGCCGGCCGATGCTGACGTCACGTTGCTTTCGGGTGGCGAACGGCGCCGTGTGGCGCTCTGCAAGCTTCTGCTGCAAAAGCCTGACCTGCTGCTTCTCGATGAGCCCACTAACCACCTGGACGCGGAGAGCGTGCTGTGGCTGGAGCAGCACCTTTCCAGCTACGCCGGTGCAGTACTGGCCGTCACCCACGACCGGTACTTCCTTGACCATGTCGCGGAATGGATCGCAGAGGTGGACCGCGGCCACCTGTACCCCTACGAGGGCAACTACTCCACCTATCTGGAGAAGAAGCGCGCGCGCCTGGAGGTCCAGGGAAAGAAAGACGCCAAGCAGGCCAAACGCCTCACCGAGGAACTGGAATGGGTGCGATCCAACGCCAAGGGCCGCCAGACCAAGTCCAAAGCACGTCTCGCCCGCTACGAGGAGATGGCTGCCGAAGCAGACCGCACCCGGAAGCTGGACTTCGAAGAGATCCAGATCCCGCCGGGACCGCGCCTTGGCGGACTTGTGCTGGAAGCGAAGAACCTGCAGAAGGGCTTCGACGACCGAATCCTGATCGACGGACTGTCGTTCAGCCTTCCCCGGAACGGCATCGTGGGCGTAATCGGCCCCAACGGCGTGGGGAAGTCAACGCTGTTCAAGACCATCGTCGGCCTCGAACCCCTCGACGGCGGCGAGCTGAAGATCGGTGACTCGGTCAAGATCTCCTACGCGGACCAGAGCCGCGGCGGCATCGACCCCAACAAGACCCTGTGGGAAGTCGTCTCCGACGGCCTGGACTACATCCAGGTGGGCCACGTCGAAATGCCATCCCGCGCCTACGTCGCGGCCTTCGGCTTCAAGGGCCCTGACCAGCAGAAGAAGGCAGGAGTACTTTCCGGCGGTGAGCGCAACCGCCTCAACCTTGCACTGACCCTGAAGCAGGGCGGCAACCTGCTGCTCCTCGACGAACCGACCAACGACCTCGACGTCGAGACCCTCAGCAGCCTGGAAAACGCGCTGCTCGAGTTCCCCGGCTGTGCTGTGGTGGTTTCGCACGACCGCTGGTTCCTGGACCGGGTGGCCACACACATCCTGGCCTACGAAGGCGACGACGAAAACCCTTCCAAGTGGTACTGGTTCGAGGGCAACTTCGAATCCTACGAGGAGAACAAAGTGGAGCGGCTGGGCCCGGATGCGGCCAAACCGCACCGGGTTACGCACCGTCGCCTGACCCGCGACTGATTCTGGTCCGCCACTGACTGAGCACAGTCAAAGGCCGGCACCCACACCAGGGGGCCGGCTTTTGTGTTTAAGGAAGCAGACCGTACCGACCGGCGCGGCTAGTTCCGCCCTGCCTTGCGGATCTGGTGCTCCAGGACCTTGGTCTGGAGTGCTCCGACTACTTTGTTCTTCAGATCCGTTGGGACGCGGACCATGCCCTCCTGGGCCACGGACGCCACGTGTTGACCGGCCTGATTGAAGATCTTGCCTGTTGCCAGACCTCGGGCACCCTGGGCGCTGGGCGATTCCTGCACGTAGAGCAGCCATTCATCGACGCGCGCGGGGCGATGCCACCACATGGCGTGGTCGAGGCTGGCCACGTTCATGCCTGGAGTGATCCAGCTCAGCCCGTGCCGGCGCAGGATGGATTCCAGGATGGTGTAGTCGCTCGCGTAGGCCAGTGCCGACCGGTGCAGGTTGGAATCGTCAGGCATGGGGCCAAAGGTCTTCATCCAGACGGCGTTCACCGCTTCTTTTTTTCCTTTTGCGGAGACGTAGAGCGGCGGATCCACGTGCCGGATGTCGAAGGGCCGCTCATAGGCCCAGTGCCGGGCCACGGGATGATCGAAATTGCCCAGCAGGTCGGCCGTGCTGGGCAGCGATTCGGGGTCCGGGATGTCCTTCGGCATGGCGGACTCGTGTTCGATGCCGTCATCGTCGCCCTGGAAGGACGCGATCATGGACAGGATGGGCACGCCTTCCTGGTAGGCGTGGACGCGGCGTGCTGAGAAAGAACGGCCGTCGCGCAACCGCTGGACGCCAAACGTGATGGGTTTGTTGGCGTCTCCCGGACGAAGGAAGTACCCGTGCATGGAATGGACGAAGCGATCCGGGTCGACGGTGCGCATCGACGCGACGAGGGACTGTGCCAACACCTGGCCGCCGAATACCCGCTGGTGCGGCTGCTGCTGCGAGGGGCCAAGGAAGATGTCCTCGTCCGTGCGGGCCCCCGCAAGCTCACCAAGATCCAGGAGTTTGATGAGTGATGAGGTGGGGTCGCCGCTGGGTGGCGCCAGCAATCCTGCTTCGGCTTCAGTCATGGTTCGACTCTAGACGTCACCTTGGCACTGCTCAACCGGAACGCAACCGGTAGTGTTCATAGTGTGTCTGATCTCCTCACCCAGTCCTTCCGGTTCGCAGATCCGCGTGATCTGGCGGATTTACGCACCTTCGCTACGCGCGCAAAGGCAATCGACGACGGCGCCATCCGGCTTCAGGCCGCAGGCTCTGTTCTTGCCGCGTACGTCTGCGTGCTGAGGCCGCGTCTGCTGGGCGAATCCACTCCAACGATCCTGGGCCTGCGGACCATAGCGCTGGCCGAACGTTCCGGCACCGATGTCACTGTCCCGCTCTCCGCGGTCCTGGACCGGCTGGCCCGTGCGGGTGAATCCGACGTCGAGCTGCCTGTTCCACCGTCCACCGTCACCGAATCCTGGACGGGCGTCAGTGCCCCCAGGACCGGCTGGGAGCTGGTCGGTGTGCTTCCGGATGCGGAGCTGCGGCGGTCAGCCGAAGCGGGCATCACCGAAGTGGCAGGGATTGTTCCGGACAAACCTGGTGCGCTCATCGTCAACAACGCGCGTGCCGCCGTCTGGGGACGCGCGCTGGATGACTCCGGACTTCCGGCCGGTGCCGCCTTCGCCGCTTTGACCCTGGGATTCCTTGCTGATGGGGACCAGAAGCTTTACCGGGCCGGCCGCTGGTTCCGCCTCACAGGCATGCGCGGGCATGTCCTCGCGCGGACCGGCAGCGGGCTCGGCTAGTCCCCGCGCTTCACACGTTCAGCGGTTCGGAGCGGCGTACCCGCTCCTGCCGAGCCTCAGGCGTCCGACGCGGTGTTCACCATGGACAGCGCCGCGCGTTCCATGTAGTCCCACAGAGTCCCCTCGTACAACGGGGGGAGCTGAAGGGAATCGACGGCGGCGCGCATGTGCAACAGCCACCGCTCCTTTGCCTCCTGGGTGACGCGGAACGGCATGTGACGCATCCGCAGCCGAGGGTGCCCGCGTTCCTCGCCGTACGTGGTGGGCCCGCCCCAGTACTGCTCCAGGAACATCAGGAAACGGCGCTTGGCAGGCCCAAGGTCCTCTTCCGGGTACATGGCCCGCAGCAAAGGATCGGTGGCTACGCCGTCGTAGAACACGTCGATCAGCTTGACGAACGTATCGTGGCCGCCCACGGCTTCATAGAAGTTGTCGGTGTAGCCGGGCTGGCTGAACGGGTCATTTTGCATCAGCTGGCGCGGCTGCTGCGGCTCGGCGGGTGTGCTCATGTCCCTATTCTCCGGCTTTCTGGTCTGTCTTTTTAGTCTCGGTGTTGGTGGCAGGCTCGTGCAGGGCAGTCTCCTGCCCGTCAGCGGACGACTCCACCGGCACGTAGTTGCCCTGTGAACGATTGCCCACCCGCAGGATCTCGCCGTTGCGGAGGTACCAGATCGCGCCGTCCTCGGAACGGACCCGGGTGATGCGCAGCCCCATGGACTCAACAACACCCACGACTTCGCTGGTTTCGATGACGTCCCCGATGCCGTACTGGTCCTCGATGGTAATGAAGATCCCGGCGAGGAAGTCTCGGATCAACTGCTGGGCCCCGAAACCGATGGCAACACCGAGGATTCCCACGCTGGTCAGCAACGGGGTGATATTGACGTCCAGGTTCTGGAGCACATACATAAAGGTAATGACCGCAACCAGGACACTGACAATGCTGTTTAGCAGTGAACCGATTGTTTCCGCCCGCTGCACACGCCGTTCGTGGTCCAAGGCCCGCAGTGCCGGGGCAACCCACTTGAAATGCGGCTTCTTGAAGAAGTTGCTGCCCGAGGCTACGCGTCTGCTGATCCGGGAGATCACGAAGGTTGCCGCCAGCCAGACAGCAACGCCGATGCCGATACTGATCACGATGCCCGGGACGCTTATTCCGTCGGGCTGGGAGGTGAGGGGTGGCGCGATCGACAGCATGCTGAACATAGGTGGGGCTGCTCCTTGGGGCTCACCGGCCGCCGGCCGGGACGATGAATGTCAGATGCGACGTTTCGCTGCACGCATAAGACTCTGTTCTCCTTTAACCCTAGCGCCGTAGCGTGTAGACATGCGCATCCTGATCCTCGGCGGAACCGCCTTCCTCTCCGCAGAAATCGCCCGGCAGGCCGTTGCCGCAGGGCACGACGTCACCAGCCTGGCGCGCGGTTCCGCGGCTGAACCACCTGACGGTGTCCGCTGGCTCAAAGCCGACCGTACCCGGGGCGCAGACAGTTACGCCGACGCGTCGGGGGACTGGGACGCCGTCATCGAAGTCGCGCGGGATGCTGGCCTGGCGCGGGAGGCCCTGGCGAGCCTCGCAGAGGGGGCAGCCCACTGGACGTTCGTTTCCAGTTGCTCGGTCTACGCAGACCACTCCACGCCGCAGGCAAAGGAAGATGCCGGCCTCCTGCCGCCGCTGCCGCCCGGGACAGCCTCCACTCCAGAGAACTACGGGGAGTCGAAATCTGCCATCGAGCAGGCCACCCTCGAGGCTGCCGCAGGCAGGGCACATCTTTGCCGGGCCGGCCTGATCGGCGGTCCCGGTGACCCCACCGACAGGTACGGCTACTGGCCGGCCAGATTCGCCCGTGACAATGATCCTGTGCTTGCCCCGGACATCGCCGGGCAGGCCACCCAGGTCATCGATGTCAGGGACGTCGCAGCATGGATCCTGGAGTCGGCGGCGGGCGGCCTGACGGGAGCACTGAATGCGGTGGGGGAGCAGGTTCCGTTCGGCGAGTACTTGGCGGTGTCCCGGAGCATTGCCGGCTATCAGGGTGAAGTCCTCACGGCATCCGAGGGCTGGCTGTCGGACCACGGGGTGGATTACTGGTCCGGGCCGGATTCCCTGCCGCTGTGGCTGCCGCCGGAGCACGAAGGCTTCAGCCGCCGCAGCAATGCGGCGGCCAAGGAAGCCGGGCTTGTCCTGAGGCCCTGGCAGGAAACCCTCAGTGACACCCTCGACGACGAACGCAGCCGCGGTCTTGGCCGTCGCCGCAAGGCAGGGCTTGCGCCGGCAACGGAAGCCCGGCTGGCCAAAGAACTGCAGGCCCGGCAACAACGCCAATGACCCGTGGCGGCCCCCATCGGCCATGGGCCATCGGCGATCCGCCGTCTGCCGGAACTGTGCGCCTAGCCGGCCACCGTCTCAGGTGAATGCAGCACCGGGAAATTAACGCTCCTGGCGATGAAGCAGGTCTCGTTGGCTTCGTGATGAAGCTCCCCGGCAAGCTCCACGTGGCCCGGGTCCGCCACCCTCACGCGCGGGTTGAGCGTGACGGTTTCGAACTGCCCGCTGCCGTCGCGGTTCATGCGCATGACCGCCGTGGCGTCGTCCTGGTAGTCGGTGACCACCACCCCGTGCCGCACTGCAACATGCAGGAAGGACAGCATGTGGCACTGGGCGAGGGCGGCCAGGAGGAGCTGCTCCGGGTTGTACCGGGTCCTGTCCCCGTGGAACGTTGGATCGGCCGATCCCTTGAGGACCGGCAACCCTGGAATCTGGACGTCATGGTCCCGTGAATAACCACGGTAGGACGACGTGCCCTCTCCCAGGTTGCCGGTCCACCGGACGGCCAGCGAATAGCGGTGTTCACCGAGGCTCATCCGTCCAGCCTAACGGGGCTTCCTAGACGTCGGCCGCGCGGGCACGCAGAGCCCGGGCAACGCCGTCGCGGTTTTCCAGCATCATTCGCCGCAGGGCGGCGCTTTCGGCCGGGAGCGCGGCCAGGAACCCGTCGGTCCGGTCGATGGTTTCCTGCGTGGTCAGCAGTGCGGGATAGAGCCCGACGACGATTTGCTGGGCGAGTGCGTGGGTCCGGCTCGCGACGATCCCCGGGACCGCCTCGAAGTACTTTTCCGCGTAGGGCTCCAGGAGCGAGCGGTCCAACACCCGCATGAATCCGTTCACCGCGGAACCCTGCAGGGCATTGGAGAGTTCGCCCTTGACCACGATCGATTCCCAGGCGGCGGCCTTGGCCTCCGGCGTCGGGATGGCGGCCTTGGCCAGTGCGGCGGCATTCTGCCCGCTGGCGGTGTTGTCCCGCTCCAGCTCGGCGTCGATCTGTTCCCGGCCGAGCCGGCCGCCAGCCACGAGGGATGCCAGCAGCTCCCACCGCAGGTCCTGGTCCACCGTCAGCCCGTCCAGGGTCACTAACCCTTCCAGGAGCCCCGCTACCGTGTCCAGCTGGCTGCTGCTGCGGGCCAGCAGGGCGAAGGACTTGATGAACTGCAGCTGCGCATCGGACCCGCCTGCCGCAGCGGACGCCATCTGCCAGAGCCGGTCCGCGGCGGCCACGGCAGTGGCCTCGCGGTGGTCTTCGGCAACGTAGAAGTTCAAGGTGGTGGCCAGCTGGCGCAGCTGGACCAGGATGACGGACGAGTCCGATTCGGCCGCCACGTTGGCGAGAATCAGCTCCACGTACCGGCGGGCGGGCGTCTCGCCATCCCGGGCAGCGTCCCAGGCGGAGTTCCATACCAGCGTGCGGGGAAGGCTCTTGTTGAAATCCTTCAGGTGCGCCGTCGCGGTGGCCAGAGATTTCTCATCCAGCCGGACCTTGGCGTAGGCAAGGTCGTCGTCATTGACCAGGATCAGGTCCGGTTGCGCCAATCCCGCCAGCGCCGGAACCTCCGTGCGCTCGCCGTCCACGTCGAGTTCCTCACGGTGGACCCGCTCCAGCTTGCCGTCGCTGTTGAGGTTGTAGAAACCGACTGCCAGGCGGTGCGGGCGGATAGTCGGCCATTCCTCGACGGCCGACTGGAGGATGGCGAAGGAGGTTAGGTTCCCCTCTGCGTCCACCTCGAGTTCAGGCGTGAGGGTATTCACGCCGGCGGTCTCCAGCCACAGGCGTCCCCATTGGTCAAGGTCACGGCCGCTGGCCTTCTCAAGTTCCACCATGAGGTCACTGAGCTCGGTGTTTTGCCATCCGTGCTTGGCGAAGTACTCCCGGACCCCGGCCATGAACTGCTCCGGCCCCACCCATGCCACCAGCTGGCGGAGCACTGATGCGCCCTTGGCGTAGGTGATGCCGTCGAAGTTGACTTCCACATCCTGCAGGTCGTTGATCTCGGCGAAGATCGGATGCGTGGTGGGCAGCTGGTCCTGCCGGTAGGCCCAGGACTTCTCCACGGAAGCGAACGTGGTCCAGGCACTGGTGAAAGTGGTGTTCTCGACTGCGGCCAGATGCGACATGTACTCGGCGAAGGACTCGTTCAGCCAGAGGTCGTTCCACCAGCGCATAGTCACGAGGTCGCCAAACCACATGTGCGCGAGCTCGTGGAGCACGGTGATGGCGCGTCGTTCGATCTGCGCACCCGTGACCTTGCTGCGGAAGACGTAGCCCTCCAGGATGGTCACGGCGCCGGCGTTCTCCATGGCGCCCGCGTTGAACTCGGGCACAAACAGTTGGTCATACTTTTCGAACGGGTACGGGCAGCCGAACTGCGCTTCGAAGAACTCGAACCCCTGCCGGGTGAGTTCAAAGATGTTGTCGGCGTCGAGGTACTGCATGAGCGACTTCCGGGCAAAGACGCCGAGCGGGATAACCCGGCCGTCGGAGCTGGCCACCTCGCTGCGGACCGACTGGTAAGGGCCCGCAATCAGGGCAGTGACGTAGGAGGACAGCCGCGGTGTGGGGGCGAACTCCCAGACGCGTCGGCTGCGGCCGTCGTCGCCCGCGGAGATTTCCTGCGGGGCCGGCGTTGGTGAGTTGGAGATGATGTCCCAGTGCGAGGGGGCCGTGACGGTGAACCTGAATGTCGCCTTGAGGTCCGGCTGCTCAAAAACCGGGAACATCCGGCGGGAATCCGGAACTTCGAACTGGGTGTACAGGTAGACCTCGTTGTCCACCGGGTCCACAAAGCGATGCAGGCCTTCGCCGGTGTTCATGTAGGGGGCATCCGCCACGATTGTCAGTTCATTGGTGCCGGCAAGGTCCGGAAGCTGGATCCGGATCCCGTCCGATACTGTGGCCGGATCCAGGCTGTTTCCGTTCAAGGTGACGCTGTGGACCGTCTGCGTCACGGCATCGATGAAGGTGAAGGATCCCGGCACTGCCGTGAACTTCACGGTCGTGGTGGTGCCAAAGACTGTGTCGCCTTTGGTCAGGTCCAGGCTGACATCATAGGAATCGACGGCGATCAGTTCGGCGCGCTCGCGGGCTTCGGCGCGCGTCAGGTTCATACCTGGCAAGTGGTGCCTCCAGAAGGGTTGCGGTTGCCAGCGGGCAGTAGCCTGCGCCGGCACTGTGAAGACATTCTTTCACTTCAGGGGTGGTTGGCAAGTTGCGCGGATCACGTCCTGACCGGGGCAGAGTCATGCGGGACTGCCGCCCGGGCCGGGAGTAGTTTTAATGCATGGGAAAGTTCCGTGATGCGGTGGACGCCAAGGCCTTGCGGTTCGCGGTGGGGTTTCCTGTGGTGCTGGCAGGGGCTTTCGTGTTCTGTGCTTCACTGTTGCGCCCCAACCTTCCGGAGCCGGTGGCAATCAGCTGGACGGACGACGGCGGGGCCGCCTTCGCTCCCTTCGCCAGCTACGCGGGCGGCGGCGCGCTGATCATCGTGGCCGCGGGCTGGCTTGTTCTTTCGCAGGCGGTCCCCGTTTCCCGGCCGGCGGTGATGCGCCGGGTCATGATGGGCACGGGGCTTTTCCTTTGCCTGTTCCTGACCAGTGTCCTGGCCGCCGGGCTGGTGGGACAGACCGGCCTCGCGGATGCCCGGGATTCCCGCCTGGACCAGATGGTGCTGGCACTGGGAAGCGGGGCTGCAGTGTCGCTGGGGGTGATCATGGGCTTCGTTTTCAAGGCCGACCGGCAATGGACACCCGAGGACGACCGGGCACTCGAGCAGGCCGTCATCCGGGAGCTGGATCCTGAGCTGGCGGGGGACACCATCAGGTTCTGGGTGCATGCGCGCAGCTCGGTTTTCGTCATGATCGCGATTGCAAGCGTGTTCCCGGCGGCCCTGATCTCCATCGCCCTGCCCTGGGTCGGGGCGTTGCTGGTTGTCCTGGCAGTCGTTGCTGCAGCCTTCCTGTGTGCCCGCGTCAAGGCCGACCGCAGCGGCCTGGATGTGCTGGTGGCCGGCGTGGTGCCGGTCATGCACGTACCCGCGGCGGCCATTTCAGCGGCAAGCGCCTCCGAGGTCCGCGCAGCGGACTATGGCGGCTGGGGCTACCGGAACCACAGCGGCACGGCGGCGATGCTGGTCAGCAGCGGGCCCGCCGTCGTCGTGCGTAAAACGGACGGGCAGAGGCTCGCGGTCAGCGGCCGAAATCCGGCAACCGCGGCCCGGCTCGCGGAGGTCCTGACGCGCGTAGCCGCGAGGGCCCGCCGCGGCAGCGAATCCTAGTATCCTTGTCCGTGTTGATCTGACCCTGGCCTGAACCAGCCCCGCTGGGCACCTGCGCCAAAACCGAACGGATACTGTCGTGACTTCTTTCCCTGCCTTCCCGCGGGTCCACATCGCCACCGACCACGCAGGGATGGAGCTCAGCGCCCATCTGGTCAGCCACCTGATGGCCAAGGGCTACGACGTCGTGGACCACGGACCCAAGGTCTACGACGCCCAGGATGACTACCCGTCCTTCTGCATCAACGCCGCGCTCGCGGTCGTGGCCGACCAGAAAGCAGGCGTGCACGCCCTGGGCATCGTCCTGGGCGGCTCGGGCAACGGTGAGCAGATCGCCGCCAACAAGGTCAAGGGAGTACGCGCTGCGCTCGCCTGGAACCACTCCACTGCCACGCTGGCGCGGGAGCACAACGACGCGAACGTGGTGGCCGTGGGCGGCCGCCAGCACACGGTGGAAGAAGCAACCGCGCTCATCGAGGCCTTCCTGGCGGAACCGTTCAGCAACGACGAGCGCCACGTCCGCCGGATCGCCAAGATTGCTGCCTATGAAGCCACCGGCGAGGTCATCGAGTAGTGCCGGAAGGCCATTCCATACGGCGCCTTGCCCGGCAGTTCGGCGACGTCTTTACCGGCGAAAGGCTTGCCGTCAGCAGCCCGCAGGGCCGATTCGCCGCCGGTGCCGCGCTGCTGGACGGTCACACGCTGACAGGCTCCCGTGCCCACGGCAAGCACCTCTTCCTGCACTTCGACCACGCCATGGTGCTGCACGTCCACTTGGGGCTTTACGGTGCCTGGGATTTCGGCGGCGACGGCACCTTCCGCGGGGCATCAAGCATCGGCGCCCCCAGGCGGGTGGGGGAGCGGGAGACGTTCGACGACGACGGCGGCAGAGCTGCCTACGCCGGCCCGCCCGCTCCGGTCGGTGCAGTGCGGGTCCGGCTGGCCAGCCGCCATGGCTGGGCGGACCTGCGCGGCGCCACCACCTGCGCGGCCATCACGGAGGCGGACGCCGAGGCGGTCCTGGCCCGGCTGGGACCGGATCCCCTCCGCAACCTCCCGGCGGACAGGGGGCGCTTTGTTTCAGGGCTTCAGTCCCGGAAGGCGCCCATCGCTGCACTGCTGATGGACCAGAAGGTGATTGCCGGCATCGGAAACGTCTACCGGGCCGAGGTCCTGTTCCGGCAGCGGCTCGATCCCTGGCTGCCTGGCAGCGCCCTGTCCCGGCCGGCCGGGGAACTCCTGTGGGAGGACACCGCCGCCATCATGTCCGACGGCGTCCGCGACGGGCGGATCATCACCACCCCTGCGGCACATTGGGGCGGAGGCGCCGCCTTGCCGGCAAGCGATGAGGCACATTACGTCTACAAGCGGCAGGGCCTGCCCTGCAGGGTCTGCGCCGGGCCGGTCGCGCTGACGGAGCTCGTGGGCCGGAAGCTCTACTGGTGCCCCGCCTGCCAACAGGACTAGCTGCCAGCCCTTCTGGCTGCCAGCACGACGAAGGACTACCGGCCAAAGCTGCTGCTAATCTTCCCCGGTTTGTGCGGCGTTGGTCGCGATCGCCGGTTCCACGGATGCCACTGCGTAGGCTTTGGTCGCTGAGCGCTGCAATGGACGACGAAGGCGCATCTGGTACGGTCCATCCCGGAACGTGGCGCGAGGGTCCAACTGGACCGTCAGGCGCGGCTCGTCGCGGCCGACGTCCAGCCGAACCACGGTGCCGTCCCGCCGCCCGTTCACGGACAGCACGGTCGCCGGCTCCACGGCGGTGTCCCTCAGCAGTTCCTGGTACTCCATTCCGGCAGACAGGAAGAGTATTCCGTGGGCAACCCCAATGACCCTCAGGGGGATCACAGCATCAGGCTGCACGGCTTCCTCGGTTGGCAGTGGCTGCAGCCCGACCCCGGGGAGAGATGGCCTCCTGCGTCTATTCTCTGGACGGTTCTCTGTACGGTCGCATTCCGTGCACCGGGTCCTTGCCCCGACATCCGCCAGAAGGGTCACGAGCAGCCCCCTGGGTGCATGGTCCCATTTGTCGGCCACGGCCTGGCACCACCCCGTGTGGTAGGTCCTTCCGTGTTTCAACACATAGACCTGGTCACCGCCCAGGACAGGTGCGCCTCCATGCCGTGAGGCCGGCTCCACAGGCTTGAGTTCGCCGAGGACCTTGGTTCCTGCATCTGGGGTGTGGTTGATCTTGAAGTATTTCTGGATCAACGGATTGGGCTGCCTTTTTGGTTGTGGCCTTTGTGGTTGTGGCAAGGAGTTGCCCGGCCTTTCTGTGCGGCGACAGTGGGTTTCGTGCATCCCCCTCCACAAGCCCCCACATTAGCTTGCCGGCTTTTGCTCCGGTAGCAGCCAGCACGAAGAAGGGCCCCTCAGATGAGGGGCCCTTCTTTAGCTGGAGGGGACGACGGGAATCGAACCCGCGTAATCAGTTTGGAAGACTGAGGCTTTACCATTAAGCTACGTCCCCGGGAGAACAGTGCTGCCTTAACATTACTGCTGCAACATGACTGCTGCTGTTCTAACGGGCCGGCTGATCAAGCCGGATATAACTAAACCTAATTCATGCCCCACGTGTCAAATGTGCAAACACGGCCCCTATGACCGTAGACTTGCCTGTGCACTTACGGGGTGTAGCTCAGCTTGGCTAGAGCGCCTGCTTTGGGAGCAGGAAGTCGCAGGTTCAAATCCTGTCACCCCGACTCTGCGGCCCGGACCCCACGGCCTGGACAGAACATTGCGTTTGCAGAAACCCATCCCACAAACCCAGGAGTACTTAGACCGTGAAGAGCGCTGTCGAGAACCTCACCCCCACGCGGGTCAAGCTCAATGTTGAGGTCCCCTTTGAGGAATTGAAGCCCAGCATCGACGAGGCATACAAGACCGTTGCTTCGCAGATCCAGGTCCCGGGCTTCCGCAAGGGCAAGGTCCCGTCCAAGCTGATTGACCAGCGGGTGGGCCGTGGCTACGTCCTGGAGACTGCCATCAACGAAGGCCTCAACGGCTGGTACCAGGCGGCTGTGCAGGAATCCGGCATCCGTCCCCTGAGCCGCCCCGAGGTTGAAATCACCGAGGTCCCGGACCCCGCATCCACCGACGGCGAACTCAAGTTCCACGCCGAAGTTGATGTGCGCCCGGAGATTGAACTGCCCGATTACGCCGGCATCAAGGTTGAGGTTGCCGCGGCTGAATCCTCCGATGAGGACGTGGACAAGGCCCTCGATGAGCTGCGCGGCCGGTTCGGCACGCTCAAGTCAGTTGACCGCCCGGCTGCCGATGGCGACTTCCTGACCATTGACATCACCGCCACGGTTGACGGCGCCGAAGTTGATTCCGCTTCCGGCCTGTCCTACCAGGTTGGCGCCGGCACCATGCTTGAGGGCCTGGACGAGGCCGTCACGGGCCTCAGCGTAGATGAAGACGCCATCTTTGACACCACCCTGGTGGGCGGCGACCACGCCGGCGAGGCTTCCCAGGTCAAGGTTGTCGTGAAGGCCGTTAAGGAGCGCGAACTCCCCGAGGCCAACGATGACTTCGCCCAGCTGGCGTCCGAGTTCGACACCCTTGCCGAGCTCCGCGAGGACCTTGCCAAGCAGGCTTCCGACTCCAAGATCGTTGAGCAGGGCGTGGAGGCCCGCGACAAGGTCCTGGACAAGCTTGTCGAACTGGTCGAGGTTCCCGTTCCCGACTCCGTCGTCGAAGAGCAGCTCGAAGCCCACTTCAAAGAAGGCAACGGCCACGGCGAAGGCGAGCACGACACCGAAGAGCACCGCGAAGAGGTCAAGGCCAACACTGCCCGCGCCTTCCAGAACGAAATCATCCTTGACGCCATTGCTGAAAAGGAAGAAGTCAACGTCAGCCAGAGCGAGCTGATCGACTACATCGTCAGCACCGCCAGCCAGTACGGCATGGACCCGAACCAGTTCGCCCAGATCATCGACCAGAGTGGCCAGGTTCCTATGATGGTTTCCGAGGTCCGTCGCCGCAAGGCACTGGCCGTCGTGCTGGGCCAGGCGACAGTCACTGACACGGCCGGAAACAGCGTTGACCTCAGCGACTTCGTGCGCCCCGGTGGCGAAGAAGAAGCTCCGGCAGTCGAGGCCGAAGCTGCCGAAGAGGAAACAGCATCCACAGTTCCGAATGACGATCCTGCGGCCGTGAAGTTCTAACACGCCCTGCGTGGCCGGCAGGCAGCCCCTGGACCCCTCGGTCCGGGGGCTCCCTGCTTTAACCGCCGCTTCCCGCCGTCGTGCGCCGTCAGCGAACAGCCCGATTCCGGCGAACAAAACCTCATCCAAAGCAGTTAGTGTCCAGTAGAGAAGTTCAGTGATGTCACCGTCACCATTGAGAGGTAAGTACACATGTCACAGCACCTAGACGCCCCCCGGATGGCCACCGTCGATCCCGCAGCCCAGGACAATTACATCTACAACCGGCTCCTCAAAGAGCGGATCATCTGGCTCGGCTCAGAGGTGCGTGACGACAACGCCAACGCCATCTGCTCACAGCTGCTGCTCCTCTCCGCGGAAAACCCGGACAAGGACATTTACCTGTACATCAACTCGCCGGGCGGCTCCGTCACAGCAGGCATGGCCATCTACGACACCATGCAGTTCATCCCCAACGACGTCGTCACCGTCGCCACGGGACTGGCCGCCTCCATGGGGCAGTTCCTGCTCTCCTCCGGAACCAAGGGCAAGCGCTACGCCACCCCCAACGCCCGGGTCCTCATGCACCAGCCTTCCGGCGGTATCGGCGGCACCGCCTCGGACATCAAGATCCAGGCCGAGCTGATCCTGCACATGAAGAAGGTCATGGCAGAGCTGACCGCGGATCAGACGGGCCAGACCGTCGAGACTATCCTCAAGGACAACGACCGCGACAAGTGGTTCACGGCCACGGAGGCCCTCGAATACGGCTTCTTTGACAAGATCGCAGCCCACGCCGGTTCCGTATCCGGCGGCGGCGGAACCGCCAACGGGTCCTCCGGTGAATCGGCATCCGAGAAGTAAACCCGGCACTAAGAACACTCAGATCAGGAGCAACAAAATGACCTACAACTTCGGATCGACTGCCGGTAATCTTCCGACCAGCCGCTACGTACTTCCCCAGTTCGAGGAACGCACACCCTACGGCTTCAAGCGCCAGGACCCGTACACCAAGCTCTTCGAGGACCGCATCATCTTCCTCGGCGTCCAGGTTGATGACGCGTCTGCCGACGACGTCATGGCCCAGTTGCTCGTCCTGGAATCCACGGACCCGGACCGGGACATCACCATCTACATCAACTCTCCGGGCGGCTCCTTCACCGCCATGACGGCGATCTACGACACCATGCAGTACATCCGTCCCGAGATCCAGACGGTCTGCCTCGGCCAGGCGGCCAGCGCTGCCGCAGTCCTCCTCGCCGCAGGTACGCCCGGCAAGCGCCTGGCACTGCCCAACGCGCGTGTGCTGATCCACCAGCCGGCACTGTCCGGCGGCCAGGGCGGACAGGCGTCGGACCTGGAGATTCAGGCCGCCGAAGTGATGCGCATGCGGTCGTGGCTTGAGGACACCCTGGCCCACCACTCCGGGCGTACCTCGGAGCAGGTTAACAACGACATCGAGCGCGACAAGATCCTGACAGCCGAGGAAGCCATGAACTACGGCCTCATCGATCAGGTGCTTGATTCACGCAAAATCAAGCCGCAGGCGATTACCAGGTAACACGCTTCCGGGAAGGCCGGCGCGGTCCAGTTCATTTGGGCCGCTCCGGCCTTCGCTTTCCACCCTTGGGGCCGAATGTGACCTAGAGTGGATGTTGTCACGGCCGTCCTCCCAGGCGGTTCAAGATTCCAGCAACGGTGCAAAGCTGCCTGGCAGCAAGATACTAAGGGGTTCACATATGGCTCGGATTGGCGAGAGCACGGATCTGCTGAAGTGTTCTTTCTGCGGAAAGAGCCAAAAGCAGGTGCGGAAGCTCATTGCCGGGCCCGGGGTCTACATCTGCGACGAATGCATTGAACTCTGCAACGAGATCATTGAGGAAGAGCTCGCGGAAGTTGCCGATCTGGGAAGTTTCGAGCTTCCCAAGCCACGCGAAATTTTCGACTTCCTGCAGGAATACGTCATTGGCCAGGAACCTGCCAAGCGGTCCCTCGCCGTCGCTGTCTACAACCATTACAAACGGATCCAGGCCGGCCACGCCCCCAAGAGCGGCAGCCTTGCCGACGGCGGCCATCACGATGACGTCGAGATCGCCAAGTCCAACATCCTCCTCATCGGCCCCACGGGCTGTGGCAAGACCTACCTCGCGCAGACCCTCGCACGCCGGCTGAACGTACCTTTCGCCGTCGCCGACGCCACCGCCCTGACCGAAGCCGGCTATGTGGGCGAGGACGTGGAGAACATCCTCCTCAAGCTCATCCAGGCAGCCGACTACGACGTCAAGAAGGCTGAACAGGGAATCATCTACATTGACGAGATCGACAAGATCTCCCGGAAGAGCGAGAATCCTTCCATCACCCGGGACGTCTCGGGCGAAGGCGTGCAGCAGGCCCTCCTGAAAATCCTCGAAGGAACAGTCGCTTCGGTTCCGCCGCAGGGCGGCCGCAAGCATCCGCACCAGGAATTCATCCAGATCGACACCACCAACGTCCTGTTCATCGTGGCGGGCGCGTTCGCCGGCATGGAAGAGATCATCGGTTCCCGCTCGGGGCGGAAGGGCATCGGCTTCGGCTCCCCGCTTAAGGACGCCAGCAACAAGATGGACTCCTACGGGGAGGTCATGCCTGAAGACCTGCTGAAGTTCGGTCTTATCCCCGAGTTCATCGGCCGGCTTCCGGTGATTACCACCGTGTCCAGCCTGGACCGCGACGCCCTCATCCAGATCCTGTCCACCCCGAAGAACGCCCTGGTCAAGCAGTACCAGAAGATGTTCCAGATCGACGGCGTGGAACTGGTCTTCGACGACGACGCGCTGGACGCCATTGCCGAACAGGCCCTCGAGCGCGGCACCGGCGCCCGTGGCCTGCGCGCCATCATGGAGGAAGTCCTGCTCCCTGTGATGTTCGACCTGCCGAGCCGCGAGGACGTCGCCAGCGTTGTCATCACGGCCGGGGTTGTGCTGCACAAGGCAGAGCCCACCATACTCCCGCACGTGACCAAGCGCCGCAAATCGGCCTGAACCTGCCCCGCAGACCCCTTCCATCCGGCGGCCAGTTCTGTAGCGCCGCCACGCAACCAGCTGAAGATCCAGAGGAAATCACCCATGACTGAAACCACCAACCAGGCTGACTTCTGGTTCGATCCGCTGTGCCCGTTTGCCTGGATCACCTCCCGTTGGATCGGCGAGGTGGAACAGGTTCGCGACATCAATACCGTCTGGCATGTGATGAGCCTGGCTGTCCTTAACGAGGGCCGGGACCTGGAGCCGGCGTACCGGGAAATGATGGACAAGGCCTGGGGACCGGTGCGCGTCATCATCGCCGCCAGGGAGCAGCATGGCGAGCACGTCGTCAAGGAGCTGTACGACGCGATGGGCACGCAGATCCACGACGGCGGCCAGAAGGACTTCGGCATCGTCATCAGCAAGGCACTGGCCGAGTGCGGCCTTCCTGTCACACTGGCAGACGCCGCTGACTCTGATGAGTTTGATGTCCGGCTGCGTGCGAGCCACGAGGAGGGCATCTCCCTCGTCGGCCAGGACGTCGGCACCCCCGTGGTCGCGTTCAATGGCACCGCATTCTTCGGCCCCGTCCTGACCCGCATACCGCGCGGTGAGCAGGCCGGCGTTCTCTGGGACGCCACGGTAGCCCTGGCTTCCTACCCGCACTTCTTCGAGATCAAGCGCAGCCGCACCGAACGCCCGCAGTTCTACTGAGGCGTCACGGCGCCGGCCCTGCAGAGCCTGCTGTCCGAGCGATCAAAGCCCCGGCGAAACTACTCTGATGTAGTTCCGCCCGGGCCCTTGCGCATCCAAAGGCACGGGACAAGAATGGGTTCTACCCACTTCGAAAGAAGCGGGACGCAGAAGCCAAAGATTCAGTGATATGCATCCGACGCAGCCATCGGCAAAGTCAGATGCAAGCTACCAGTGACGAGGTAGGAAGACCTGAAGATCTGAGGATTCTGCCAGACCATCAAAGACGTCACCAGATGGCCGAAAAGTCGAAGCCCCACCAACGGCAAAACGCTGATGGGGCTTCCCCTTTGCCCTGGAACGGATCACTTGCCCTGGAACGGGTGACCAGGTCAGAACAGGTCACCCGTTGCCGGAGACGTCTAAGCGTCCGCCGGTGCCAGGACCACGTCGCTGACTGCCAACTCCCCGTCGCCCGCCACGAGGGTGATCTCGCGGGCGTTCGAGGCTGCCTTCAGGTCCGCGAGTCCTGCCTTGAGCTGGGTGGTCACGGATTCAGTGGCTGTAATGGTTGCGGACAGCACCTCGGTGCGCTGCTTGACCTTGGCCTCGGACTTGGCCTTCCGGACGCCGCTCAGCGCGGTGCCAACAGTGGCCAGCAGGGTGGTGTCGCCGTCGATCTCCACAGCAGACGGCCACTGGGCACGGTGTACGGAGCCGTTGCGCCACCAGCCCCACACCTCTTCTGTGGCGAAGGGCAGGAACGGGGCGAACAGCCTGAGCAGGGTGTCCAGGCTGGTTGCCAGGGCAGCCAGAACCGAAGCCTGCTCCTGCTCGCCGGCTGCACCGTAGGCGCGGTCCTTGATCAGCTCCACATAGTCGTCCGTGAACTGCCAGAAGAAGCTTTCCGTGATCTGCAGGGCCCGGGCATAGTCGTAGTTCTCGAAGGCCTTGCTGGACTGGCGCACAACATCCGCGAGCTGCGCCAGCACAGCGCGGTCCAGCGCGTTGAGGAGCACCGGGTGATCGGCAGAAACCACTGAATCCTCCGTGGCTCCGAGGTTCAGGACGAACTTCGAGGCGTTCAGGAGTTTGATGGCCAGGCGACGGCCGATCTTCATCTGGGCAATCTCATAGGCTGTGTCGGCGCCAAGCTTGGCTGAAGCAGCCCAGTAGCGCACAGCATCTGAGCCGTACTCCTCCAGCACGTCGGTGGGCACCACCACGTTGCCCTTGGATTTGGACATCTTCTTGCGGTCCGGATCCAGGATCCAGCCGGAGATTGCCGCGTGCTTCCAGGGTGCGGAGTTCTCGAGGGCGTCAGCACGGACCACGGAGGAGAACAGCCAGGTGCGGATGATGTCGTGACCCTGCGGGCGAAGGTCAAACGGGAACACCTTGGCGAAGAGTTCCTCATCCCGGCTCCAGCCGCCAACGATTTTTGGTGTCAGGGAGGACGTGGCCCAGGTATCCAGAATGTCGGCATCTCCGGTAAAGCCGCCCGGCACATCACGCTGGGCCTCGTCGAAGCCAGGCGCTGCATCAGCGGCCGGATCTACCGGCAGCTGTTCGTCCGACGGCACGATAGGTGCGTCGTAGTCGGGGTTGCCGTCCGCGTCCAGGGGGTACCAGACGGGGATGGGCACGCCAAAGAAGCGTTGCCGGGAAACGAGCCAGTCACCGTTCAGGCCTGCAATCCAGTTCTCGTAACGCGAACGCATGAAAGCAGGATGGAAGTCGATCTCATGCCCGCGCGCAATCAGGCGCTCGCGCCGGTCCTCGTCCCGGCCGCCGTTGCGGATGTACCACTGCCGCGACGTGACCACTTCGAGGGGCTTGTCGCCCTTTTCGTAGAAGTTCACCGGGTGCAGCATCTTTTTCGGCTCGCCGTCGAGCAGGCCCTCTGCCACCAGGAGCTCCACGACTGCTTCCTTGGCGCTGAAGGCAGTCTTGCCCGCGATGGCGGCGAAAGCCTCGCGGCCGGCGTCGGTGGTGATCCAGTCGGGAGTCTCACCGACGATCCTGCCGTCACGACCGACGATGGCACGCGTTGGAAGTTGCAGTTCACGCCACCAGGTCACGTCGGTCAGGTCGCCGAACGTACACACCATGGCGATGCCGGAGCCCTTGTCTGCCTTTGCAAGCGGGTGGGCCATGACCTCCACTGCAACACCGAAGACCGGCGATGTCACCTTCTTGCCGAACAGCGGCTGATACCGTTCGTCGTCGGGGTTGGCGACCAGTGCGGCGCAGGCGGCCAGCAGCTCGGGACGGGTCGTCTCGATATAGATCTTTTCGCCGTCCTCCGTGAAGAACGGGTAGCGGTAGTACGCGCCGGCCACTTCACGGTCCTCAAGTTCGGCCTGGGCCACCGCGGTCCGGAACGTCACATCCCACAGGGTGGGCGCTTCGGCCATGTAGGCGTCACCGGCGGCGAGGTTGGCCAGGAAGGCGCGCTGGGATACTGCCCGGGAGTTCTCGTCAATGGTGCGGTACGTGAGGGCCCAGTCCACGGACAGGCCAAGCGTCTGGAAGAGGTTCTCGAAGACCTTCTCGTCCTCCACCGCAAGTTCTTCGCACAGTTCGATGAAGTTCCGGCGCGAGACGACGTCGAAGTCGCGCTGGTTCTTGGCCGGCTGGGCCGGTGGACGGTAGTCAGCGTCGTAGGCAATGGCCGGGTCGCACCGCACGCCATAGTAGTTCTGTACACGGCGTTCCGTGGGCAGGCCGTTGTCGTCCCAGCCCATCGGGTAGAAGACGTTCTTGCCGGTCATGCGCTGGTAGCGGGCCAGGACGTCGGTCTGCGTGTAGGAGAACATGTGACCCACATGCAACGATCCCGACGCCGTGGGCGGGGGAGTGTCGATGGAGTAGACCTGGTCACGGGTGGTGTCCGGGTCGAACTTGTAGGTCCCTTCGGCAAGCCAGCGCTGCGTGAGGGCAGCTTCGAGCCCCTCGAGGGCGGGCTTGTCCGGAACGTTGATAGGGGCGGTGGAGGGCGTGTCTGTACCCTGATGTGTTTCAGCCATTTGCCAATTGTTTCACGGTCTCTTTCATCCGGACGCACCGGATGCCCGCCGCGGCGTGCGGTGCGGCTGGCGTTTATCGCGCAGCGTCCATGACCGCGATGCCGTTAGGGTTGGGATATGACTGACATTCCACAGAACAAGGCCGCAGTTGTCACCGGCGCCAGCACCGGGATCGGCGAGGCAACGGTGCGTGCCCTCCGGGCGGACGGCTGGACTGTTTTCGCTGTGGCGCGCCGCGCCGAAAGGCTGGCGTCGCTGGAAGCGGAGACCGGCGCCGTCGGGATTCCCGCTGACATCTCGGACGACGACGACGTTGCCGCCTTGCTGTCCCGGGTCACCGAAGCCGGGGGTGCGGACACCCTCATTAACATCGCCGGCGGAGCTAGGGGCGCCGATCCTGTGGGCGCCGCCAGTACCGAGGACTGGGAATGGATGTACCGGGTCAATGTGCTTGGCACGATGAAGCTGACCCGCGCCTTCCTTCCGATGCTGCGTTCCACCGGAGAAGGCACCGTCCTGAACCTGACATCCACGGCCGCGCTGGCAGCCTATGAGGGCGGAGGGGGCTACAACGCCGCCAAGTTCGCACAGCACGCCATGACAGGGGCGCTGCGGCTGGAGGAAGCCGAGAACAACGTCCGGGTGATCGAGGTCGCCCCCGGGCTGGTGAGGACAGAGGAATTCGCGCTGAACCGGCTAGGTGACCGGCAGGCAGCGGACAGCGTCTACCAGGGGGTCGAGAAGCCCCTGACCGCAGCGGACGTGGCTGATGTGGTGCGCTACGCGGTGAGCGCACCCCACCACGTCAACCTGGACCAGATCGTGATCCGGCCGGTGGCCCAGGCCGCGAACCACAAACTCATCCGCAAGAGCTGATCAGGCTGCAGGAATAGCCAGCGTGGCCAGGACGGCAGCATGGTCCGTTCCCGCGACCTTGTGCACCTCATAGCCTGAGCTGCCCAGGCCGGCACTTGTCACCAGGTGGTCGATAGTGATGCAGGGAAGCGGTTGACCCTGCATGGGCCAGGTGGGGACAAGCCGTGAACCCGAGGCGGCACCGGCATCGACCATGCCGGAACCGCTTCCGGGCTGTCTTCGGGCCAGGATGTCACGGAACTCGGCGTGGTCGTACGTGGCATTAAAATCGCCGATCAGGAGCCGGTTCCCGGGCCGCTCCGCCATCGTGCCCACGGCTGACAGGTCCTTGCGCCACTGGGCAACCCTGCCTTCCACCGGGGGCAGGGCATGGACGTTGGTCACCTCAAGAATCGCCACGGAACCGTTGGCCGTAGCGGTCAGCCGCGCCGTGGGCATCTTGAAAGGTGTGTCGGGGAGGAGGCCCACAGACTCCATGGGGTACCTGGAATAAATGGCGTAGCCGCCGGCGTCTTTCCGGGGACCGCTGATCCGGACAGGCAGCAATGTGTCCAGGCCCTCCGCGGAAAGCCGGTCCTGGAGTCCCTGTGAGTGTTCCTGGATGGTGAGCAGCCCCACGCCCTTCTCCCGGACCAGCCCCACTATGGCTGCCGCGTCAGCCCGGCCGAACTCGGAGTTGATGTTCATGGCCGTGAGTTCAACCCTGCCGCCCTCTGATGCCTCGGCAGGCCTGGACGCATCGAGCGGGAAGAGCCAGAACGCCTGGCAGACAATCAGTGCCGAGGTCACTGCCTGCTGCCATCGGTTCCGCCCCGCAAGGGCCAGGAGCAGCGCTACCACAGCAGGGACTGTCAGCCAGGGCATGAAGGCAAGCAGTTGGACCACCAGGAGGGGCCACTCCGCAGGTACCGCCCGAAAGACGGACAAGGCCAGCACCGGCACCGTGGCCAGGAGCGAAAGCCACCTGAACACGGCAGCCGGGATCACCTTTGCCCTTGCCCGGGAGGAACCTGTCATGGGCTTGAGTCTAGGCAACAGCCTGCTGCGGCGTCACCGCGCGGATTGCAGCCCGCATCCGGGCGGCCCCTGGAGCCATGTCATCATCCCTGGACCGAAAGCCTGGCGACGATGGCCGCATGGTCGGTCCCTGCAATCTGCACGGCATCGAATGCCAAAACCGTGATGTCCGTGCTGACCAGAACATGGTCGAGCGCCACAAACTGCGGGATTCGTGAGTTGGCGGGCCAGGTCGGAGCCAGGCCTTTCCCGGCTGCCCCGCTGGCATCGGTCAGCCCGGTTGCCAGGAGGTCACGGAATTCCCGGTGGTCCTGGCCGGCGTTGAAGTCGCCCAGCAGGATGGCAGGCGTGCCCGTAGCCAGGCCCTGGCGGAGTTCACCGAGCTGGCGAAGTTCCTCCCGCCAAAAAGGAGTGTGTCCGGGCCTCGGGGAGTCGATGTGGACAGCCGTCAGGTGGATGCCGCGCGGTATCCCGGGGAGGTACGCCTCAGCCCTGCTCTGATAGAACACCGTGCCGGGCACGCGTTCTGACACGTCCAGCGGGAAGCGGGAGAAGATCCCGTTCCCCGTGCCCGCATAGTCAACATCGAGCACCCGGTAGGGGAACTCAGCCGCCACGCCCGCAGCTTCCAACGCCTCAAGACCCGCGGGCGCCAATTCGGGAAGCGCCAGGACATCGGCTTTCCGTCCCCGGGCAGCGTCGATCAGCGCCCGGGCGTCAACCCCTGAAGGGCCGACGTTCAGCGCCATGACTGTTACCTCATGGCCGGTTCCGGAGCCGGCCACGGCCGCCGCTTCCGCCGTCACCCCTCCTATCGGCAGGATGCGGGGGAGGACCATGGCCCACTGAGCCACCAACACTGCAGCCGCCACCGCAGCCACGATTGCCCGACTCGGCCGGGAGTCCAGCAGGACCGCGCCTACGGCGGCCGCCAGGGCAGCCGCCGTAAACAACAGGGTGGCAGGAAACAGTGACAACAGCTGGATCCATGGGGTGCCGATGTCCCAAGGAATAAGCCGCAATGCCGTCAGCAGAAGACCGGGAAGGCACAGCAGCGCGGACGCGATCCACAAGGAGGCGCTGCCGGCGCTGAACCGCCTGTCCTGGCCGCGTACACCCCCCGTTTGCATATCCCCATTATTGGCGGCGGACCATGTACTTCCAACCAATCGGCGCCGGGAGCCGGCCCGGCTCCGCTGCGGGACCTTTCGCGCCCGCAGAATGGCGGGGGAGGCCCCTGCGATAGTAGACTCGAAGTCGGCTATGACCCGGCTATCACCGGTGAGCTTCCGGAAGAACGCGCAGCAGCCAGTCGTTGGCACGCGGCGTCAGTAGAACCGGACGGGTAAGCCCGTCACAGCAGTAATGAGCGGCCGGCGCTCGGACAGCCCCCCGGGGCGGTTTGGGCGGCGGTAAGTGAGGTGGTACCGCGGTACGCGTGCAGTCGCAAGACGGCACGGGAGCCGTCCTCGCATCCTGAACGGAACGTTTTGTTCGCCAGCTCAACCCAGGATGTCGAGAATGCCGTACTACCCCAAAGCCTCTGCCTCCCCTTCCGGCGCCGCTGCCAGCCACGCGGGCACCGGTGTGTCCGCCTCCGTGAGGTTTCCGGAGATCGAAGAGCGAATCCTGAAGTACTGGGACCAGGACGGCACGTTCCAGGCCAGTATCGACCAACGCAGCGCTGACGCCCCAGGCGGTGAGCCGGGCAGCAATGAGTTCGTCTTCTACGACGGCCCTCCCTTCGCCAACGGCCTGCCGCACTACGGACACCTGCTCACCGGCTACGCCAAGGACCTGGTGGGCCGCTACCAGACACAGCGCGGCAAGCGCGTCGAACGCCGCTTCGGCTGGGACACCCACGGCCTCCCCGCCGAACTTGAGGCCATGAAGCAGCTGGGCATGACTGACAAAACCCAGATCGAAGCGATGGGCATCGACAAGTTCAACGACGCCTGCCGGGCCTCAGTGATGAAGTACGCGGACGAATGGCGCAACTATGTCACCCGCCAGGCGCGCTGGGTGGACTTTGACAACGACTACAAGACCCTCAATGTCGAATACATGGAGTCGGTGCTGTGGGCGTTCAAGCAGCTGCACGAAAAGGGCCTGACCTATAACGGCTACCGGGTGCTGCCGTACTGCTGGAAGGACGAGACACCGCTGTCCAACCATGAACTCCGCATGGATGACGACGTCTATAAGAACCGCCAGGACCAGACCGTCACTGTCACGTTCCCCATCACGGCCGGGGAGACTGAGCTGTCCCGGCAGCTCGCCGGCGTCCAGGCGCTCGCCTGGACCACCACCCCCTGGACGCTGCCCACCAACCTGGCGCTCGCCGTCGGGCCTTCCATCATCTATGCAGTCCTCCCGGCCGGCCCCAAGGGGGTCAAGGCGGCGTCGCCGGAGGCACCCGTCACGGGAAGCTTCCTGCTGGCGGCTGACCTGCTCGGAACCTACGCCAGGGACCTTGGCTATGACGACGTCGAGTCGGCCGAGGCAGCAGTCGTCGCCACCCACACGGGCGCGGAGCTGGAAGGGCTTCAGTACGAGCCGCTCTGGCAGGACTTCGCCGACACCGAGAAGTACGGCACCCAGAACGCGTGGCGCATCCTCGTGGCGGACTATGTCACCACGACCGACGGTACCGGCATCGTCCACCAGGCCCCCGCCTACGGTGAGGATGACCAGAAGGTCTGCGAAGATGCCGGCATCCCCGTGGTGCTGTCAGTGGATGAAGGAGCAAGGTTCCTTTCGCTCTTCAAGCACGGCGACCTGCACGACATCGCGGGCCTCCAGGTCTTCGAGGCGAACAAGCCGATCACGCAGGTGCTGCGGGCCCAGGGCCGCCTGGTCCGGCAGGCCAGCTACGAGCACAGCTACCCGCACTGCTGGCGCTGCCGCAACCCGCTGATCTACCGTGCTGTGTCCTCCTGGTATGTCGAGGTCACCAAGTTCAAAGACCGGATGTCCGAGCTGAACCAGGAAATCAACTGGATCCCCGGCAACGTCAAGGACGGGCAGTTCGGCAAGTGGCTGGCGAACGCCCGCGACTGGTCCATCAGCCGCAATCGCTACTGGGGCAGCCCCATCCCGGTGTGGCAGTCATCGGACCCCGAATTCCCGCGCACCGACGTCTACGGCTCGCTCGCAGAGATCGAGGCCGATTTCGGCCGCCTGCCGCTGAATAAGGAAGGCCAGGTTGACCTGCACCGGCCGTTCATCGACGAGCTGACCAGGCCCAACCCGGATGACCCGCGCACTCCGGAAGAAGGCCAGTCCGTGATGCGCCGGGTGGAGGACGTGCTGGATGTCTGGTTCGACTCCGGCTCCATGCCCTACGGCCAGGTGCACTATCCCTTCCAGAACGAAGCCTGGTTTGATACCCACAACCCGGCGGACTTCATCGTGGAGTACATCGGACAGACCCGCGGCTGGTTCTACATGCTGCACATCCTCTCCACGGCACTGTTCGACCGGCCCGCGTTCCGCAACGTCATCAGCCACGGCATCGTGCTGGGCTCGGACGGACAGAAGATGTCCAAGAGCCTGCGCAACTACCCGGACGTCTCAGAGGTCCTGGACCGTGACGGCTCCGACGCCATGCGCTGGTTCCTGATGTCCAGCCCCATCCTGCGCGGCGGCAACCTGGTGGTCACCGAGCAGGGAATCCGCGACGGCGTCCGCCAGGTCATCCTGCCCCTGTGGAACGTGTACAGCTTCTTCACCCTGTACACCAACGCCGCTGCTGGCGGCAGGGGCTATGTCGCCAAGCTGCGTTACGACGGCTACACCGACACGCTGGACCAGTACCTGCTGGCCAACACCGGCGAACTGGTCCGGAACATGACCGTGCAGTTGGACACCTACGACATCTCCGGCGCTTGCGATGAACTGCGCAGCTACCTGGACATGCTGACCAACTGGTACGTCCGCCGGAGCCGCCAGCGGTTCTTCGACGAGGACCAGGACGCCTTCGATGCGCTCTACACCGCTCTTGAGGCGGTCTGCAGGGTCTCCGCGTCCCTGTTGCCCCTGGTTTCGGAAGAGATCTGGCGGGGCCTGACCGGCCGCCGCTCCGTCCACCTCGCCGACTGGCCTGACGCTGAGCTGTTCCCGGCCAACCCGGACCTGGTGGAAGCCATGAACCGCGTCCAGCAGATCTGCTCCACCGGATCCTCGCTCCGTAAGGCCGCCAACCTCCGCGTCCGGCTGCCGCTGCAGGAACTCACTGTCGTGGCACCCGGCGCCGATGCGCTGGAAGGGTTTGCCGCCGTCGTCGCCGATGAACTGAACCTGCGGTCCGTGCGCCTGCTCGACGCGGACAGCGCGTCCCCGGAGGAGTTCGGCATCGAACAGAAGCTCGTGGTCAACGCACGGGCTGCCGGACCCCGGCTGGGCAAGAACGTCCAGCAGGCCATCAAGGGCTCCAAATCCGGCGACTGGTCTGTCTCCGACGCCGGCGTTGTCACTGCGGGCGGACTGGAGCTGGAACCGCAGGAATACACCCTGGAAACGGTGGTCGCAGAGTCCGACGGCGGATCCGCTTCTGTGGCAGTACTTCCGGGCGGCGGGTTTGTCGTCCTGAATACCGAAGTCACGCCCGAACTTGAGGCCGAGGGGACGGCCAGGGACATGGTCCGCGCCATCCAGCAGGCACGCAAGGACGCCGGGCTGAACGTCAGCGACAGGATCCTGACCACCATCACGGCTGCACAGGAGGTCATCGACGCCCTGGAGGCGAACATGGGACTTGTCAGCACCGAAACGCTGACCGTGGACCTCAAAACCGTCGCAGCGGACGTCGCAGAACCGTTCATCACCGTCGAGAAAACAGGGGCCCAGGCATGACTGACGAATTCTCCGTGGAAAGTGTCTACGCCGAACTGCTGGGCCGTGCCCCGGAAAACAAGATGGAGCCGCGCCTGGCGCCGCTATTCCGGGCGATGGATGTGCTGGGGGAGCCGAACAAGGCGTTCCCGATCATCCACGTGACCGGAACCAACGGCAAGACCTCCACCGCCCGCATGATCGAGGCCGGACTGCGCGCTCATGGATTGAGCACGGGACGCTACACGAGCCCCCACCTGTCGAAGGTCACCGAGCGGATCAGCATTGACGGGCACCCCGTCCCGGATGAGACATTCGTCAGGATCTGGGACGAGATCCGCCCCTACCTGCAGATCGTCGACGACGAGCTCACGGCGGCCGGCGAACCCCGGCTCACGTACTTTGAATGCCTCACGATCCTGGGATTCGCGGTCTTTGCGGACCAGCCCGTCAACGTAGCTGTCATCGAGGTGGGTCTGGGCGGCATCACCGACGCCACCAACGTGGGGGACGGACAGGTGTCCGTCATCACGCCGATCTCGCTGGACCACACGGACCTGCTAGGGGATACCACCGAGGACATCGCCTACGAAAAGGCGGGGATCATCAAGCCCGGCGGTTACCTGATCAGCGCGGCGCAGCCGGTGGATGCTGCCCAGGTGCTGCTCGAAAAGGCCAGGGACGTTGGTGTCCCGTTCCGGTTCGAAGGCGTGGAGTTCGGGGTGGAATCCCGGACAGTGGCTGTGGGCGGGCAGGTAGTCAGCATCCAGGGTATCGCCGGCCGGTATCCGGACGTGCTGATTCCACTGCACGGAGCCCACCAGGCGCAGAACGCCGCCGTGGCTGTGGCAGCACTCGAGGCCTTCTTCGGCGGCGACAAGGAACTCGACGCTGAGGTGCTGCAGGAGGCATTCGCCAGCGTCACGTCGCCGGGCCGCCTCGAGGTTGTCCGGACCGCGCCCACCATCATCGTGGACGCCGCCCACAACCCGGACGGCATCAGGGCCTCGGCCGAAGCCATCGAGGAGGCCTTCAGCTTCACCAAGCTGGTGCCGGTGGTCGGCGTGCTCAAGGAAAAAGACGCCGAAGAGATCCTCCGCCAGCTGAAGGAGTCCCTGGGGGGCCTGGCAGAGGAATACTGCTTCACTCAGTCCAATTCCCCGCGCGCCGTGCCCGCCGCGGAGCTTGCCGAACTTGCCGCTGAAATGGGCTTCGGAGAAGACAACATCCACATCGCGGAGAAGCTGGACGACGCCCTGGAGTGGGCCGTTGAACGCGCGGAAGCCAACGACGACCTCTCCGGAGGAGTCCTGGTCACGGGCTCGATCACGCTGGTCGCGGAAGCGCGGATCCTGCTCGGGAAGTCGGAGGCCTAGCCGATGGCCAAGCTGACCAAGGCGCAGCGCGAGTGGCGTCCCGGGATGCCAAAGAAGCGACGTTCGACCAAGGTGATGTTCGCCTCCACCGTGCTCCTGCTTGAAGCTTTCGTCGTCTTCTTCGCCACGCTGGCTGTTTTCGGACTCAGGCGCGGTGAATTCCCGCCTGCCCTGATCCTCGGAATCGGTATCGGCCTGAGCGTCGTCATGATCTTCGCCTGCGCCGTGCTGTCAAAGCCCTGGGGCGTGGGTCTGGGATGGATCCTGCAGATTGTCCTCATCCTCACCGGCATTATTGAGCCCATGATGTTCCTGGTCGGCGGGTTGTTCGGACTGGCCTGGTGGTACGGAATCCGCACGGGCATCAGGATCGACTCCGAAGCCGCGCAGCGGGAACGTGAGCAGGCGGAATGGAACGCTGCGCACCCGGATGCGCAGGCCCCGTAGCCCGGCCCCGTAGTATTGTCCCGAAACCCCCACTAACGCATTGGAGCAGCTGTGAGCATTGAGCGCACCCTAGTTTTGATCAAGCCCGACGGCGTGGCCCGCAACCTGAGCGGTGCAATCCTGAGCCGCATCGAGGCGAAGGGTTACACCCTGGCGGAGCTGAAGAAAGTGGATGCGAGCCGCGAGCTCCTGGAGCAGCACTACGAAGAGCACGCAGGCAAGCCTTTCTACGAGCCGCTCGTGGAGTTCATGCTGAGCGGCCCAGTTGTTGCCGCAATCTTCGAGGGCCACCGCGTCATCGAGGGCTTCCGCGCCCTCGCCGGGACCACGGATCCCACCACCGCGGCGCCGGGCACCATCCGTGGCGACTTCGGCCGCGACTGGGGCCAGAAGGTGCAGCAGAACCTGGTGCATGGATCGGACTCTGTGGACTCCGCAGAGCGCGAAATCAAGATCTGGTTCTAGGACTCCGGCCGCCCTAAGCGCGAACTGGCACGTAATACGTGCCAGTTCGCGCTTTTTAGAACCAGGAGCTTTTTAGAACCCGGAGCTTTTCTAGAACCCGGAGGTGCCCGCGAATACCTGGATGAAGGCGAAGAAGATGGTGGCGATGACCGCGACATACAGCAACGCGGTGATGATCCAGCCCGAATCACCCAGGACGCGCGCCGCGCCTGCCGGTACCGGGATGGCCCCCTGCGTGATGTTCCTGACCGTCACCCAGACGAACAGCGGGATCATGACCGCCCACACAATCATGCAGAACGGGCACAGGATATGGATCGAGTACAGTGCCTGGGACCACAGCCACACCACAAAGACGAAGCCCAGAGTTACGCCGGCCTGAAGCCCAAGCCAGTACCAGCGGGCAAACGTGGCGCCGGACAGCAGCGCCATGCCTACCGTGATGATCACGGCAAAAGCAACAATGCCGATGAACATGTTGGGGAACCCGAACAAGGAGCTCTGCCACGTCTTCATAACGTCCCCGCACGAGATCCAAGGGTTCACGTCGCAGACTGTCACGTGGTTCGGGTCCTTGAGGACCTCGAGCTTTTCCAGGACCAGCGTTCCGGAGGCCAGCCAGCCGATTACTCCCGTGATGACCAGCAGCCAGCCCATGCGTCGGTCCCGCGCCATCGGCGGAACGGCTCGGGCAGTCGCCGGCGCCGGTCCTGCTGTGGACGCCGGGGCCGGGCTGCCGGTGCCGCTGACGGGGGAAATACTGGGCATGGTTGTTGCGTCCTTCACCTCGGGTGCTCCTTGCCCGATTGTAACGCCAGCGGCTGGAAGCGGTATCCAGCGCTGCCTGCCACCCGCTGGCCCACGGCCATGGCTTCCACCGTCTTTGTGCCGGGATGTGAGAGAATGATCGTGGCTGGAGGCCGACCCACATTCGGACTCCGGTCCGGTGGCTTTGTTCCCAAGACCGCCAATGATGAGCAGGGCAGGCTTCGGATTCTCTGATCCGGCTTCCCGCAATTCCATTGGTCGGCACCTGGTTGTGGCATGTAGAACAACGGGTTTTCAGAACGCAGCCGCTGGCTCCCACGGGCTGCCGCACCCCACTGCCGGTGCGAACCTGGGAGTATCCACTTGACTTCTGTCAACGCCTGCGGGTTTTGACAATATGTGCCCCAATGGGTGCCGGATGTGGCGGTACGTCAGGGGCAGGAGTGTTGCCACATATGGAAAATGAGCTAGTACCAGCCGTTAATGACCATGCAGCAGCTGCTGAAACGCCGAAGAGAGCCGTAAGGACCCGGCGGAAGGCAGTTCCTAAGGCAGCCGACGCCGGGACGGCCGAGGCAGTCGCCGAGGCGCTGCCGGCCGTGGACGTTACGGACGGAGCCGGTGCCGCAGAAGCCCCGGCCACGGAAGATGCCACCCAGGAAGTCAAAGCGCCGGTCCGCCGCACGCGCTCGCGAAAGAAGGCTGACACCGCAGAGCCTTTGCCCGCCTTCGCAGCGGACGCCGAAGCTGTACTCCCCGAGGTTCCTGTTGTTCCGGAGAGCGAAGCCCAGCCTGCTGCCGCCGCAGCCGCAGACGAGACCACCGTTCCTGAGGCCGCGACCAAGCCCGTCCGACGCCGTCGGGTGGCGACCCGCAAGGCATCCGCCCCCGAGGTTGCTGCCACACCTGAGCCTGACGGCCCGGCTGAAACCGCTCCGGACACAGAAACAGCTCAGGACACTGAAAGCCCTCGCGCCGCCGCGAGGGCTGAGGCTGAGGCTGTGCCTGAGGAAACGCCGTCAGTCCAGCCGGGGGGAGCGCCGGAAGCCGCCCCGGTTCCCGAGGCCGACGCCGAAGCAGCTGCCGCTGAGGAAGCAGCGCCGGCCGGGCCGGCCAGCCCCTTCGGCTCGCTGTTCCTGGAGCCGGGTCAGGCGACGTCGGTGCTGTTCCAGGCCCCTGACCTGAGCACAGTCGTCCGCCCGGCGCCCGCTCCGGCCGTCACGGACGAGCAGGACGAGGACGATGCCGAGGAGGGCGACGGCGATGACAACGGCCGCCGCAGGCGCCGCAGCCGTGGCCGCCGAGGCCGTACGCGCACCGCCGGCCGCGACCTGGAGGGAGACGCCGACGGGGACGCCGAAGGCAGCCAGGAGAGGGACGACGCCGACGAGGAGTCATCCGGTCAGCCTGAAGAGGGCGTCACGTCCCGCCGTCGTCGCCGCCGCCGTCGTGGTGACCAGGATCTTGAACTTACCGGTGGAGGGGATGACGATCCGCCCAACACTGTCACCCGTGTCCGCGCACCGCGTGCCGTCAGCGAACCCGCCGTCAACAACCGCGTGACCAGCGTCAAGGGCTCGACCAGGCTAGAGGCCAAGAAGCAGCGCCGCCGCGAATCCCGCGATACCGGCCGCCGCCGCACCGTCATCACCGAGGCCGAGTTCCTGGCCCGGCGTGAGTCCGTTGACCGGCAGATGATCGTCCGCCAGCGCGACGACAGAATCCAGATCGCGGTCCTCGAAGACGGCGTCCTGGCTGAGCACTTCGTCTCCAAGACGCAGCAGGACTCCCTCATCGGCAACGTCTACCTGGGCAAGGTCCAGAACGTCCTGCCCTCCATGGAAGCGGCCTTTGTTGACATCGGACGTGGCCGTAACGCTGTCCTGTACGCAGGGGAAGTCAACTGGGAAGCCGTCAACCTCGAAGGCAAGCAGCGCCGCATTGAGAACGCGCTCAAGTCAGGCGATACCGTGCTGGTCCAGGTCACCAAGGATCCGGTGGGCCACAAGGGTGCACGGCTGACCAGCCAGATCTCCCTTCCGGGGCGCTACCTCGTGTACGTGCCGGGCGGATCCATGACGGGAATCTCCCGCAAGCTGCCCGACGTCGAACGCAACCGCCTCAAGCGCATCCTCAAGGACCGCCTGCCGGAGCACGCCGGCGTCATCGTCCGCACCGCCGCCGAAGGCGCATCGGAAGAGGAGCTCACGCACGACATCAACCGGCTGCGGGCGCAGTGGGAGGGCATTGAAAGCCAGTCCACGTCCACCAAGATCCTGGCCCCGGAACTGCTTTACGGCGAACCGGACCTCACCATCAAGGTGGTCCGCGACGTCTTCAACGAGGACTTCTCCAAGCTGATCGTCTCCGGCGAGGAGGCATGGGACACCATCGAGGCCTACGTAACGTACGTGGCGCCGGACCTGGTGGGCCGGCTGGAAAAGTGGACCAAGGATCAGGACATCTTTGCGGCCTGGCGGATCGATGAGCAGATTCACAAGGCACTGGACCGCAAGGTGTTCCTGCCCTCGGGCGGCTCCCTGGTGATCGACCGTACCGAAGCCATGACAGTGGTGGACGTCAACACCGGCAAGTTCACGGGCAGCGGCGGAAACCTTGAGGAGACCGTCACCAAGAACAACCTGGAAGCGGCGGAGGAAGTTGTCCGCCAGCTCAGGCTCCGGGACATCGGCGGCATCATCGTCATCGACTTCATCGACATGGTGCTGGAGTCCAACCGCGACCTGGTGCTGCGCCGGATGGTGGAGTGCCTGGGACGCGACCGCACCAAGCACCAGGTGGCCGAGGTCACCTCGCTTGGACTTGTCCAGATGACGCGCAAGCGTATGGGCACCGGGCTGCTGGAGGTTTTCGGCGAGCAGTGCGAGGTCTGTGCCGGCCGCGGTATCGTCACCCACGATGACCCCGTGGAGCACCGCCGGGCAAATATCGTGGCCGCGGAGCACCACGTCCAGCGCTCGGACAGCCAGCGCTTCGACAGCCGTCCGGATAACCGCCAGGACAACCAGCGGGCCGACAGCCAGCGGATCGAGAGCCAGCCCGGAGGCCGCACCGACCGCAAGCGCCGCCGCGGCAGGGGAGGACAGCCGCTGGATGTCGCCCAGGCCGCGCCGGTGCAGATCCACACGGTCCACCCGGACCCCAGCGACGCCGAGCGCCACGCCAAGGCTGAGGCCACCAGGGTTGCCCTTGCCAACATTGCGGCAGCAGCACACGCCGCCCACCTTCATGACGATGAGGTCGCGCACGCTTCCGCGGGCACGCAGGCACCTGTAAGCCAGGAACGTGTAACTCAGGAACGTGCACCGCAGGAGCGTGCACCGCAGGAACGTGCGCCGCAGGCACCTGCGCCGCAGGCATCACCTTCGCCGGCAACGGGACGGCACGATGCTGACGCATCCGGCCGCCCCGCCACCGTGCTGACCTTCGGCGGAGAACAGGTTGTGCTGCCGTTCGTGGAGCACGCGGGGGACCAGCCGCAGCAACCAGCGCTGACTCTGGACCGCCTGGCCGAGGCGTTTGCCCACCTGGGCGAGCCGGCCCCGGCGCCTGCACCTTCCCAGGCCGAGCCTTCCGAGGCCGAGCGTCCCCAGGCGGAACGTCCTGCCCCTCAGCAACCTGCCGTCGAGGAAAAGGACTACTCCGATCACACGGCAGGGCAGTCCGCGACCCGTCGTCCCCGGCGGAACCGGAGCGCCAGCCGTGCGCAGGGGGCAGCCAACGCCACATCAGTGGAACACCACGAGGCGACCCATGCGGCGTCCACCGGGCATTCACATGCGGCCAAAGCCCCCGAGCCGGAGGCGACGAAGCGGGCTGCAGCGGACGCCCCCATCATCCTCGGAGTAGGGGTTCCGGCCTCCGAGCTCTGAGGAGCAGTACACGTGTAGGCCATGATGCCCGGGCGGGCCCTGTAACATACAGGCCCCGTCCGGGCATCCGGCGTTAACACAGCGCTAGGCTGGGGGACTGACACGGGGTGCCGCGCAGAGAGCCGGCTGAGATCCACACCCGTTGAACCTGTCCGGCTAGCACCGGCGAAGGGACGTCTTTTTTGCCTTCAACATCAGTCCTGCCCCCAACAGCTGCTGCCCCTGATGCTCCCAATGCCGCACCCGCCCGGGCTTCAGCAGTCGGAACATCGGCCGCTGCAGACCGGGCCCTTTCAGAGCCGGCTGCGTCCCCATCCGCCACCCGGCGGCCGGTTCCCCGCGTGCTGTCCATCGCCGGATCGGACCCGTCCGGCGGTGCCGGCATCCAGGCTGACCTGAAAAGCATCGCGGCGCACGGCGGCTACGGAATGGCCGCCATCACGGCCCTCACCGTCCAAAACACCCAAGGTGTCTGGGCGGTCCACGTCCCGCCGGCAGCTTTCCTGGCCCAGCAGCTGGACGCCCTCAGCGACGACATCAGCATCGATGCCGTAAAGATCGGCATGCTGGGCGACGCCGAGGTGATTGCTGCCGTCCGCAGCTGGCTGGAAAAAGTCCGGCCCGCCGTCGTCGTCCTTGACCCGGTGATGGTGGCAACCAGCGGGGATAGGCTCCTGCAGGAATCGGCCGAGGCGGCCCTGCGCGGACTTCTGCCGCTGGCGGACCTGATCACGCCCAACCTGGCCGAACTCGCCATGCTCATGGATGAACAGGAGGCGGACAGCTGGCCGGCTGCCCTGGAGCAGGGCCGCCGGCTGGCATCCGTCACCGGTGCCACCATTCTGGTGAAGGGCGGCCATCTCGACGGCGGCTCCTGCCCGGATGCGCTGGTCAATACCGGGGGACTGCTCTCCGAGGAAGTGGTGGTCCTGCAGGGGGAACGTGTTCCCACCCGCAACAGCCACGGCACCGGCTGCTCGCTCTCCTCGGCGATGGCAACGGCACAGGCCCGGCTGGGCGACTGGGAGGCGTCCCTGCGACAGGTGAAGCCATGGCTGACCGCTGCCCTGCAGAACTCTGCCTTGCTGGGAGTAGGCAGGGGCAACGGTCCCATCCACCATTTCCACCACCTCCAGCCCCCGGCGTCCGCCTTAGGCTTTGCCGACATCCTCTGGGCTGAGGCGCAGCCGGACCTGGAGGCCATCTACAGCCTGCAGTTCATCCGGGACCTGACAGACGGCAGCCTGGCTGAAAACCAGTTCGCCTACTACCTCGCCCAGGACGCCATCTACCTCAACGGCTACTCCCGGGTGTTGGCACGTGCCAGCGCGCTGGCCCCCACCGAAGCAGGGCAGCTGTTCTGGGCGCGGTCCGCACAGCAGTGCCTGGAGGTCGAATCCGAGCTGCACCGCACCTGGCTCAGCACGCGCACCGTGGAGCCTGGGCTCGGTCCCGTCACCAAGTCCTATGTTGACCACCTGACGGCCGCGTCAGCATCCGGTAGCTATGCGGTGCTCGTCGCTGCCGTCCTTCCATGCTTCTGGCTTTATGCCGAGGTGGGGAAGACACTTCACGCGGAGTTCCTAGCTTCGGGCGCGCCGGCGGACCACCCCTACTCGGCATGGCTGCGGACGTACGCCGACGAGGACTTCGCCGCGGCCACCCGGCAGGCCATCGCCTTGGCGGACGACGCCGCGCGGAGAGGATCAGAGGACGAGCGTGCAGCCATGATCGTGGCGTTCCGGCAGTCATGCCGTTTCGAAGTGGAATTCTTTGACGCGCCGCGCCACCACGCCTGACCGCAGACCGGGGCGGCAGCCGGTAGGATAGTCAGGCAGGGTTTCGGATGTCGGTGTTGAGCATGCTTGTGCTGCCTATCACAGACAATGCGCTGGAACCAGCCTCATTTGCGGCCGAAGGCAAAATTAGCGTATTCTAGATCTTCGGTGCTTACGCCAACACTTGGGTTATGACCCCGGGAGCAGCCCGCTTGGACAACGAGCGGATATTGCAACCGGGATAGCTCACGGGTTCCCCCGCGAATCCACGGCGTTGAGGCACAGCGGAAGCCCAGCCAAATATGGACCCCGGTTCCGCACGCAAATTTAGTAATAAACGTCGAGAGAAGTGAGTTCCCAAGTGGTGTACGCGATTGTCCGCGCAGGCGGCCGCCAAGAGAAGGTTTCCGTTGGAGACTTCGTTACCCTGAACCGCGTCACCGGTGGAGCCGGCAGCACCATTGAGCTGCCCGCACTGCTCCTGGTAGACGGTGACAAGATCACGTCCGCCGCTGCGGACCTGGCCAAGGTAACTGTTACGGCTGAGATCCTTCAGGACCTTCGTGGTCCCAAGATCGTCATCCAGAAGTTCAAGAACAAGACCGGTTACAAGAAGCGCCAGGGTCACCGTCAGGAACTGACCAAGGTCAAGATCACTGGCATCAAGTAACTACCGGTTACTGTTCAGGTTTTCAGCAGATTCCCCAGAATTTAGAGGCAGGCATTTCAAATGGCACATAAAAAAGGCGCGAGCTCCACTCGCAACGGTCGTGACTCCAACGCCCAGTACCTTGGCGTCAAGCGCTTCGGCGGCCAGGTAGTCTCCGCAGGCGAGATCATCGTCCGTCAGCGTGGCACCCACTTCCACCCGGGCGCCGGCGTAGGCCGTGGCGGCGACGACACCCTGTTCGCACTGACCCCGGGAGCTGTCGAATTCGGCACCCGCCGCGGTCGTCGAGTCGTCAACATCGTTGCTGCTGCAGCTGCAGAGTAACCAAAAGTTCTAAAGCGGTGGAGCGGGCCAGTTGGTCCGCTCCACTGCTCATTTAACCGCATTACAATCATCTTGGCGCCCCGCGGCGTCCAGGAAACAGCACTGAGGAGATCCACGTGGCCAGCTTTGTAGACCGGGTAGTACTGCACGTATCCGGCGGTACCGGCGGCCACGGCTGTGTCTCCGTCCACCGTGAGAAGTTCAAGCCCCTGGGCGGGCCCGACGGCGGCAACGGCGGCGACGGCGGCGACGTCATCCTGCGCGTTGACCACCAGACCACCACACTGCTGGATTACCACCACGCCCCGCACCGCCATGCCACCAACGGCGGGCCCGGTATGGGCGACTGGCGCGGCGGCAAGAACGGCGAGACCCTCATCCTTCCGGTCCCGGACGGCACAGTGGTCAAATCCAAGGACGGCACTGTCCTGGCGGACCTCGTCGGCGAAGGTGCCGAGTATGTCGCGGCGGCTGGGGGCCAGGGCGGGCTTGGAAACGCTTCACTGTCATCCCAGAAACGCCGTGCCCCGGGTTTTGCGCTTCTGGGCATCGAAGGTGAATCCAGCGATATCGTGCTGGAACTCAAGTCCATCGCCGATATCGCGCTGGTGGGCTTCCCCTCTGCCGGCAAATCCAGCCTCATCGCCGCCATGTCAGCAGCGCGGCCAAAGATTGCCGACTACCCCTTCACCACACTGATTCCCAACCTGGGTGTGGTCCAGGCCGGAGACGTGCGCTTCACGATTGCCGACGTCCCGGGCCTGATTGAAGGTGCCAGCGAAGGCAAGGGCCTTGGCCATAACTTCCTGCGCCATGTTGAGCGCTGCGCCGCGCTGGTGCACGTGCTGGACTGCGGCACCCTTGAATCTGACCGGGATCCGCTCTCGGACCTGGCCATCATCGAGGCGGAACTGGAGAAGTACGCCGTCGACATGAGCTACGCCGGTACCGACGGTGAAGTGGTTCCGCTGAACCACCGCCCCCGGCTGATTGCCCTGAACAAGGTGGACCTTCCGGACGGCAAGGACATGGCCGAATTCGTCCGCCCGGAGCTGGAGTCCCGCGGCTACCGCGTCTTCGAGATTTCCGCCACCAGCCATGAGGGGCTGCGCCAACTCGGCTTTGCCATGGCTGAAATCGTCCAGGCCGCCCGCGATACGCTGGCCGCGGCTCCGCCCAAGGTCCAGCCGCCGGTACTGCGCCCCCGCGCGGTCAACGAGGCCGGATTCAAGATCCGCCGCGAGGAAAAGAACCTCGAACCGCTGTTCCGGGTCCTTGGCGAGAAGCCGGTCCGTTGGGTCAAGCAGACTGACTTCACCAACGAAGAAGCCATCGGCTACCTGGCGGACCGCCTGGCCAAGCTCGGCGTCGAAAACGAACTGTTCAAGCAGGGCGCCAAGCCCGGCGACACCGTGGTGATCGGCGAGGACGACGGCGTGGTCTTCGACTGGGAGCCCACTATGATGGCCGGCGCGGAACTGCTGGCTTCACCGCGCGGCACGGACGTCCGCTTCGCCGACATCGGCGACCGCCCCACCCGTGGCCAGAAGCGCGATGAGCAGCAGGAACGCAAGGACGCCAAGGCCGCCGCGCGCGCCGAACTTGAGGCTGAGCGCAAGGCCGGGATCTGGACCGAATCCGTCAGCAGCCGCCGGATCGCGAAACCGCTCAAGGAGAGTGGACTGGGCGCAGAAGATGACGAGTAGCACCGTCGCCGCGGAGCCGGGGGACCGGACCGCGGACAGGAGCGCGCTTTCCGGGGCCCGCAGAATTGTCGTCAAGGTCGGATCGTCATCACTGACCAGCATCAAGGGCGGGATTTCCGAGGAAGCCCTTACAGCCTTGGCCGATGCTCTGGCGGCAAAACGGAACGCCGGCGCCGAGATCATCCTGGTGTCTTCCGGCGCAATCGCTGCAGGTCTCGCGCCGCTGGGACTTGCGAAACGCCCCCGTGACCTGGCCACCCAGCAGGCCGCAGCCAGTGTGGGCCAAGGGCTTCTGATGGCCCGCTACACGCACGCTTTCGGTGCCCACGGCGTGACGGTCAGCCAGGTGCTGCTCACCGCAGACGACCTGATGCGCAGGAGCCAGCACACTAATGCGTTCCGCGCCCTGGACCGGCTCCTGAATCTTGGCGTGGTCCCGGTGGTGAACGAAAACGACACGGTGGCCACCCATGAGATCCGTTTCGGAGACAACGACCGCCTGGCCGCCTTGGTGGCGCACCTGGTCCGGGCTGACGCGCTGGTGCTGCTGTCCGACGTCGACTCCCTCTACGACGGCCCGCCGTCGCACGGCGCCAAGCGGATCCCGCTCGTAAAGGGTCCGCACGACCTGGACGGCGTGACCATCGGCAAGGCCGGAAAAGCCGGCGTGGGCACGGGCGGAATGATGACCAAAGTGGAGGCAGCGACCATTGCCGCCGGATCCGGCATTCACGCCCTGGTGACCTCCACCGCCAACGCGGCCGCAGCACTGGCTGGTGAGGATGTGGGCACTTGGTTTGCGGTTAATGGGGCACGCAAGCCCGTCCGGCTGCTCTGGCTGGCGCATCTCGCCTCTGTCCACGGCCGGCTGGTCCTCGACGACGGCGCCGTCAAGGCAGTGCGTCACCGCCGTACCTCGCTGCTCCCCGCCGGCATTTCCGCGGTGAAAGGCAACTTTGAAGCGGGCGACGCCGTCGAAATCGTCAGTGCCGACGGCACCGTCATCGCGCGTGGACTCGTGAACTACTCCGCGGCCGAACTTCCCCAGATGCTCGGCCGGTCAACCAAGGAACTGGGCAAGGCCCTGGGCCGCGGGTATGACCGTGAGGTTGTTCACGTTGACGATCTTGTGCTCGTCTAAGGCCGTGCCTCGCCTAAACTTGGATCATGACTGAGTCACTGACCCACAACACCGCTGCGATTTCCGGGGATACGCCTGTTGTTCCTGCGTCCCAGGAGGCCGGCACCAGCCCGGAGTCGCAGGATCCGGAATCGGCAGTGAAACTGACGGCCGATGACGTTGAGGCCGCTGTCAACGCCATCGCGGACCGGGCACGCCGCGCAGGCCGCCGGATGGCCGGGGCCAACCGCGCCTGGAAGGACGGGGGCCTTCGGGCCATCGGCGCCGCACTGCTAGAGCGGAAGAACCTCATCCTGGCAGCGAATGCCAAGGATGTCGCAGCCGGCAAGGCGAATGGCACATCGGCGGCCCTGCTCGACCGGCTCACCCTGAATGAAAGCCGCATCGCCGGACTCGTGGATGCCCTTGAGAACCTGGCCAACCTGCCGGATCCCGTAGGCAACGTGGTGCGCGGCCAGACCCTGCCCAACGGCCTGCGTCTGCGCCAGGTGAATGTGCCCATGGGCGTGGTGGCCGCCATTTACGAAGCCCGTCCCAACGTGACTGTCGACATCGCCGGATTGGCCCTCAAGAGCGGAAACGCCGTCATCCTTCGCGGCGGTTCCGCCGCAGCTGCTACTAACGACGCCCTGGTCCATGTCCTGCGCGAAGCACTGGATTCGGTCGGGCTGCCGGCGGACGCCGTCCAGACTGTCGACCAGTACGGCCGCGAAGGCGCCAACGCCCTGATGCGTGCCCGCGGCCGTGTGGATGTCCTGATTCCCCGGGGCGGCCGCGAACTCATCCAGACCGTGGTCAGGAATTCCGCCGTGCCCGTTATCGAGACCGGCGAGGGCAACGTCCACATCTTCATCGACGAATCGGCCAGTGAGGAAATGGCGGTCGAGATCCTGCTCAATGCCAAGACCCAGCGGCCCAGCGTCTGCAACACAGTTGAGACGCTGCTGGTCCATTCGCGGTCGACCGTGCTGCCTGCCGTTGCGGCGGCACTGCGCGAGGCCGGTGTCACCCTGCATGCCGATGACCGGATCCGGGCGGCCCTGCCCGCTTCCATTCCGTCAGAGCCGGCCACTGACGAGGACTGGGGCACGGAGTACATGGATCTCGATCTGGCTGTGGCCATGGTGGACAGCCTCGAGGAGGCCGTCCAGCACATCCGCACCTGGTCCACCGGGCACACCGAGGCCATCCTCACCAATAACTTGTCGAATGCTGAGCGGTTCATCGCCGAGGTGGATTCCGCTGCGGTCATCGTTAATGCATCCACGCGCTTCACCGACGGAGGCGAGCTGGGACTTGGCGCCGAGGTGGGGATCTCCACCCAGAAACTGCACGCCCGGGGGCCGATGGGGCTGACCGAGCTCACCACTACCAAGTGGATCGTGCAGGGCGAGGGCCAGGTCCGCGGGTAGCGGCGCGGTAACATAGAACAAAGTCCGGAACGGCGGGGATATCCGCCTTCACATCCTTTCAGCCCTAGGGGAGAAAATGCTGCTCCAGCAGATCGCCACGTCCATTGCCGCCGCAGGCGAAGCAGAACATGAGGAACTCGCCCCGCTGTGGGCGGCGCCGTGGGTCTTTGGGGTATCCATTTTCGCCATCCTGCTCGTACTGATGTTCATCACGTGGTCCTACTCGAACGTGGGCAACCGCCACTCCGCCACCGACGAGCACGCCGATCCGCACCGCCAGCACCCCAACAAGCACGATCACGGCCAGGGCCACTAACATTTCCCGCATTCTGCACCATAGCGGTGCTGGTGGCCGGCTGCGGCTGGGCGTGATGGGCGGAACTTTTGATCCGATCCATCACGGCCACTTGGTTGCCGCCAGTGAAGTGGCCGCCAAGTTCGGCCTGGACGAAGTGGTTTTTGTCCCCACGGGACAGCCTTGGCAAAAAACGCACAGGGATGTCAGCGAGCCGGAGCACCGGTACCTGATGACTGTGATCGCCACGGCCTCCAATCCCCGCTTCACCGTCAGCCGGGTGGATGTGGACCGCCCCGGTCCGACGTATACCATTGATACTTTGCGTGACCTTCGCAGGCAGCGGCCGGACGCAGATTTGTTCTTCATCACTGGGGCCGACGCGCTGGCACAGATCCTGTCCTGGAAGGACATCGACGAACTCTGGTCGCTGGCGCATTTTGTCGGGGTGACCAGGCCCGGGCACGTGCTTGACGGCATGGGCCGGAAGGACGTCAGCCTCCTTGAGGTGCCGGCCATGGCCATCTCCTCCTCGGACTGCCGGGCGAGGGTGGCCGCAAACAACCCGGTCTGGTACCTCGTGCCGGACGGTGTGGTCCAGTACATTGCCAAATATGGGCTGTACGCCGGAGGAGCTAACCCCGGCGACGCACCAGCCACCGAAACAGACGAACCAGCCAGTACTGAATGAGTTCTCAATGAGTCAGGAACAGCCCCCGGTCCGCAGCCGCCGCGAACTACGGCAGGCCAGAGACGAGCAGCAGGCTTCCGGGTCCGTAGGTCCGGGAGTGGTTTCGCCTGCCTCAAAACAACCCGCAGATTCCGGCGCGGGCCAGACGCAGGCGCAGCGTTCGTCCCAGATCCGGGCACGGGACCGGGCTGCGTTGCGCACCATCAAGGAACTTGAGGAAAAAGAGGGACAGCTCGCGACCGGGGGAGCACCCACGCGCAGGCAGTTGCGGCTGCAGCAGCTCAAGGAACAGGCTGTCACATCGGCACACCCCATCGTTCCGCCGGCAAGCCGGGCTGCAGGCCCCCAGGAAGAGAACAACCCCAGGGCGGCCACCGTGCAGGGCCGTCCGGCAGGGCCAACCGGGGCCGAGGGCGTAGCACCAGGACCACGTCCTGAGCCGACGTCGAAAGGCTCCGGGCTGCCCGATGGCATGAGCGTGGAACAGGCTCTGGCAGCGCGAACCCTGATCGCCGAGCAGGCCACCAGCCAGCTGGCAAAGATGGAACATAGTGCTTCACCGGATCCGGAAGCAGTGGATCCGGAGATCCTTGCGGAACAAATAGCGCTGGCAGAACGGGCCGCCGTCCTGAACCGCCGTGCAATGGCCAAGCAGAAGCTGGCGGAGCAGGCGGCCCCGCCGACAGCCCCGCTGTCCCTACAGGCTGGGCGCCCCGAGTCCGCGCCGCGGCCCGGTCCCTCGACGGCCAGTAACCTTGCCATGGTAACGCCGCTGGAGTTCGTGCAGGTGCCGGGCGTGGCCCATCCGATCATGAAGCCGCCGTCGACCTCCTATGTCCCTGTTGTCACCAACCCCGGGCCCAGGGTGCAGACCTCCGGCGGGAAGGGCCGCAAGTCCGCCGCGGGCTCCAAGCCCTCGGCCGCCCGGTCTGCCGCTGCTGCCGGTGCTGCTACCGCCGCTGCTGCCGCTTCGGGCCGGTCCCGGGTCATTGCGCGCGCCGAAGCCGCTGCGCGGGCGGCCACCGAACCAAGGCCCGTTGCGCCCAACCCGCCTGTTGTGGGCGGGGGACCATCAGAAGACCTGTTTGACGACCTTCCCCGCATCCCCGCCCGGTCCGCATACGGGCTCGAACCGTTGGATGCGGCAACTGCGGGCCTGGCCCGCGCGAAACGAATGCGGCTCGTGCAGTTCTGCGTCCTGACCTTCGGCATCGTTGCCCTCATTTCCGGCGTCATCCTGATCATCAGCGGCATCTCGCGCTGATCAGGCCGAGCCCACACCAAAAATCTTTCAGATAACCACAAGGAGTCCCGTGACTGCATCAGATTCATCCATCGCCACAGCCCGCCACGCCGCCAAGGCCGCCGCGGACAAGATCGCCCAGGACATAGTTGCCCTGGACGTCAGCGAACGCCTCGCGCTGGCCGATGTCTTCCTCATTGCCTCGGCGCCCAGCGAACGCCAGGTCAATGCCATTGTGGATGGAATCGAAGAGGAACTTTCCAAGCAGGACCTCCGCCCTGTCCGCCGTGAAGGCCGCTCAGGCGGGCGCTGGGTGCTCCTGGACTACTCCGATATCGTCATTCATGTCCAGCACGAGGAGGACCGCGTTTTCTACGCCCTGGAGCGTCTGTGGAAGGACTGCCCGGTGGTGGACCTGCAGCTGGGCGACGACTCCTCAGCCAAGGCCGCAGCCTCCTCAGACGCGGAGTAAGCCCGCCCCCGCGGACCGAATATGCCCGATTTGGAATTTTCGGAAATGCTGTTCTAAGATATTTGAGTTGCTCCGGGGAAACCGTTGGAGCAACCAAGATCCGGGGCTGTGGCGCAGCTGGTAGCGCACCTGCATGGCATGCAGGGGGTCAGGGGTTCGAGTCCCCTCAGCTCCACCGGATGATCCGCCGGAATCGTAAGATTCCGGCGGATTTTTTGTACCCGGAAGGGGCTCCTCCGTTTCCCGGCCGGTGAGGGGAGCATCCCGCAGGACCGCTGTGGGGAAGACCATGCCGGATTGGCGTCGCGGCAGAATCTCCATTAAGCTGATCAGGTTGCTTCCGGCGGCTTGATCACCGGAGAACGAAGTACGGGGCTGTGGCGCAGCTGGTAGCGCACCTGCATGGCATGCAGGGGGTCAGGGGTTCGAGTCCCCTCAGCTCCACCAAAATGGGAACCACCGAATCAGGTGGTTCCCATTGTGCTGACAGGTCCGATAGCGCCCAGGTTGTCACCGATGAGGCCTTTGATGCCGACCATCACCCCAGCAACGGCAGGATCCACCTTCCGGGGTGGATCCTGCTGTTGCCGGCCTCTTGCCCTTAGACCCAGTCCGTCCGGCGCAGCGGCGGTTCGTCCCCTCCGGCCCGTTGAACCAGGATCTGGTTTACGCCCGTCAGGCCGGCCTCGAAGCCCAGTGCGCTGGCCGCCATGTACAGGCGCCAGATCCGTGCGCGTCCCAGGCTGGTGAGAGCCACGGCCTCATCCCAGTTGTCTTCAAGCCGCCGCACCCAGGCCCGGAGGGTCAGTGCGTAATGCGGGCGCAGTGCCTCGACGTCCAGGATCTCCAGGCCGCCGGACTCCAACGCAGTGACCATCTCGCCAAGGCTGATCATTTCGCCGTCAGGAAAGACGTAGCGCGGAATGAAAGAGTCCGGATCGGGGTTGGTGGGGCCCGCATTCCAGGAAATGGCATGGTTCAGCAGCCGCCCGCCGGGCCTGAGCAGGCTGCGCAGACGCGACACATAGTGAGGCGTCTGCTCCCGCCCTACGTGCTCTGACATGCCAATGGAACTGATGGCGTCGAACGGGCCATCTTCCACGTCACGATAGTCTTGGACGCGGATGTCAATGCTCTCGGTGAGGCCGGCGTCGGCGGCCCGCTTGCGTGCCAGCAAGGCCTGTTCAGTGGACAGCGTGACGCCGACGACGTCGACGCCGTAATGCTTCGCGGCGTGCAGGGCGAAGCTGCCCCAGCCGCAGCCGACGTCCAGCACCCGCATACCGGGCTTAAGCCCGAGTTTTCGGCAGACCAGGTCGAGTTTTCTTTCCTGCGCCGCATCCAGGCCTGCCGGAAGGCCACCCCCCGAACCGCTGCCGGCAGTGACGGCGTCTGTCTGGCCGTCTGTCCAGACTGCGCACGAGTAGACCATCGACGGTCCCAGCACCAGGGCGTAAAAATCGTTTCCGACGTCGTAATGGTGCGAGATTGCGGCCGCGTCGCGGCGCTTGGAGTGCCGGCGCCCGTGGCGGTGGATGCGGGCTTCCTCCGGGGGAGGAGCGGGATTGGGGCCAATTGCCCGGAGCCGGACGGCGGTCCTGAGCAGCGTCCACAGTTCGGCCGGCGTGAGCGGCTTGAACGGACCGGGCTCCGCGAACTTCCCGGCTGAGCTCAGAGCAGTGAAGGCGGCGAAGATGTCTCCCGGCGCCTCGATGTCCCCGGAGACGTAGGCGCGGCTCAGGCCCAGCTGCCCGGGTGACCAGAGGATCCTTCGCAGCGCACGGCGGGACCGGAACTTAACGATCGGGGCGTCGGGCGGACCTGCCTCCGAACCGTCCCAGGCCACCAGCCTGAGGGGTATCTCCGCTGTTCCCAGGACAATGGCCAGCGCTTGGGCCAGACGCGATGCCGCACCCGTTCCTTTTGTCATATGTGTAGCCTTCCTTCCGGCGCCTTTCCAATGCTCCAACGGCGGAACCCGGCCCGCCCACGGAGTCCTTGGATACATTCCATGGGCCAACCCTACGACCGGACCGGTCCGCTGTCAGCGATTGACGCCGAATCCCGCACCCGGAGGTCATCGGGACAGGCGCCGCGGCTAGCATGGGGATGTGAACGACCCAGGGTGGAATCCTCGCGCGGAGAACGGAATCGCCGATGTTGTGGTCATCGGTGCCGGCCAGGCGGGGCTCTCCGCCGCCTACCACCTGCGGCGCCGCGGGTTGGAGTATGCGGTATTCGACGCTGAAGAAGGTCCGGGAGGTGCTTGGCGGCATCGGTGGAAGAGCCTTCGGATGGCCACCGTCAACGGCATTAGCGACCTGCCTGGCATCGGCAAGCCGGACGTGGATCCCGCAGAGCCCAGCTCCGAATTCCTGGGCCGCTACTTCGCTGCCTACGAGCAGGAACTCGGGCTGGCCGTCAGGCGGCCGGTCAAGGTCACCGCTGTCACCCGGGAAGATGCCGATCCGGCAGGCAGGCTGCTCGTCAGCACCTCCGGTGGAGACTGGTCGGCGAAGGCCGTCATCAACGCCACCGGAACGTGGACCCGGCCGTTCTGGCCGATCTACCCGGGCCAGTTCACCTTTAAAGGCAGGCAGCTTCACGTGGCTGACTATGTCTCGGCCGAAGAATTCGCTGGGCAACATGTGATCGTCGTGGGCGGAGGCATTTCAGCGGTCGGGCTGCTGGACGAGATCTCGCAGATCACCACCACCAGCTGGTTCACCCGCCGGGAGCCGCAATGGAGGGACGCCCGATTCGACGCCCAAGCCGGCCACGACGCCGTCGCCCTCGTGGAGGAACGCGTCCGGCAAGGGCTGCCACCGCAAAGCGTGGTAGCCGTGACGGGCCTGATCTGGACGCCCGCCCTGCGGGCGGCCGCCCAACGCGGCGCGCTGGACCGCCGGCCAATGTTCACGTCCATCGAGCCTGACGGCGTCCGGCTTGCGGACGGCGGCCTGCTTCGTGCTGACGTCATCCTGTGGGCAACTGGTTTCCGGGCGGAACTGGAGCACCTTGCCCCGCTTCACCTGCGCGGACCCGGCGGCGGAATCGTGATGGATGGGACACAGGTGGCCGCGGAACCGCGTGTCCATCTCGTGGGCTATGGGCCGTCGTCGTCCACCATCGGGGCCAACCGGGCGGGTAGGGCCGCGGTCGCGGCAATCCTGAAGCTGCCCGGCATCAGGCCCCGGCTGGGGACGGTAAATTTGGCATAGGAGCACGGCAGGCTACAGGGACAGGCGGCAGGAACGACGTTGGCACAGAACACTCTTGAGGACGTCTTCGGAACACTCCGTCGGCGTCCTGACGTGGAAGCGCCCAACCTCCAGGCCTGGGACGCCACCGACAGGCTCCTGATGGAGGCCGCCGCGGGCGTCGTGACACCTGAGAGCCGGGTAACCGTGATCGGCGACCGCTACGGCGCGCTGACCCTCGGGGCCCTGACGTGGCTCGGTGTCCATAAAGTCCGGGTCCACCAGGACCTCATCACGGGGGAACGGGCCTTGCGGAACAACGCGGAAGTCCTGGGAGCTGACTATTCGGGCACTACCGTGAACGGATCCAGGGCAACCGGAGAATTCCTGCAGCTCCCGCTGGGGAAGGAGCTCCTGTCCGGTGCGGACATCGTGCTGCTGCAGCTGCCCAGGAGCCTTGCGGAGCTGGAAGAGATCGCCGACGCCGTGGCGCGGTATGCCAGCCCGGGTGCCGGGCTCCTCGCCGGCGGGCGGGTCAAGCACATGTCCCTGGGGATGAACGCGGTGCTGGAGCGGCACTTCCGGTCCGTCCGGCCACAGCTTGCCCGGCAGAAGTCCCGCATCATCGTGGCCGGGGACGCGAAGGCGCCATCCGGCCCGGTGCCGGAACCCGCCGTCGAGCACCTCGCCGAACTAGACCTGGACGTCGAGGCGCACGGAGCGGCGTTTGCCGGGCCGAGGCTGGACATCGGCACGCGGTTCCTGCTCACCTTCCTCGCACAGATGCCCGCAGCGCGGCACGCGATCGACCTGGGCTGCGGCACGGGGATCCTGGCCGCGATGTATGCCCGGCACAATGCCGGCTCCGCCGTAACTGCCACAGACCAGTCGGCCGCCGCCGTCGCGTCCGCCCTGGGTACGGCACGGGCCAACGGCCTCTCGGACCGGATCGGCGTCCTGCAGGATGACGCGATGAGTACGTTGCCGGCGGAAAGCGCAGACCTGATCCTGCTGAACCCGCCGTTCCATCTGGGCGCCAGCGTCCATGCCGGTGCAGGCATCAAGCTCTTTGAGGCCGCGGCCAGGGTCCTCGCCCCGGGCGGTGAACTGTGGACGGTCTTCAACCGGCACCTGCATTATCTGCCGGCGCTGGACAGCCTGGTTGGACCGACCACTGTCAAGGGACAAAACTCAAAGTTCACGGTGGCCGTCAGCCGGAGGCGTCCCAACCGCTAGTCGCCGTCCGCGCCGCGCCTGAGCCGTCAATGGCACGTATGGGCCTGCGCCAGAGGGTAACGTACGATGCAAACATCACTAGAATGTGGCCGAAGACGTTTAGGGGAGACCGTGTCCGAGATCCGCCAGCCCTCGCCGAGGCGCGGAACCAACCTGCCCAGGATGGGGGATTTTAATCTCACGGTTATCCTGGACGCCATCCGCAGGTCGTCCGGCGGACTGAGCCGGGTCGAACTCGCCCAGATTGTTGGCCTTTCGCCCCAGACCATCTCCAACATCTCACGGCGTTTGCTGGACCAGCACCTCATCGTCGAAGCCGGCAAGGAAGGCAGCGGCCCGGGGAAGCCGCGCACCATCCTCCGCCTCAACCCGTCGGGAATGTACGCCATCGGCGTCCACTTGGACCCGGCCGTGACAACATTTGTGCTCTTGGACCTGGTAGGCGCGGTCGTGCAGCACTCAAGGATCAAGACGCCGGGCGGAAATGATCCCTCCGCCGTCATCTCCACCATCGCCGCCGAGATCGAACAACTCGTTTCGGATTCCGGCGTGGACACAGGAAAGATCGCTGGCCTGGGCCTGGCCGCTCCCGGCCCGATCGACCTGGACGCCGGTACTGTGGTTGATCCTCCGCTGATGCCCGGCTGGGACCGGGTTGAACTGCGTGAGGCGTTGAAGGAAGCCACCGGGTACTCGGTGCTGGTGGATAAGGATGTCACCAGCGCGGCCGTCGCCGAAACGTGGGCCGGCGGTCCAAGCGGTGCCGGCAGCTTCATCTTCATGTATATGGGAACCGGCATCGGCTGCGGCATCGTGCTCAATGATGAGGTGATCCGTGGAACATCAGGAAACGCCGGCGAGATCGGCCACATCATCGTCGACCCGGACGGGCCGCCCTGCGACTGCGGCAAGCGCGGCTGCGTAAAGTCGTCCTGCATCCCTCAGGTACTGGTCGCCGAGGCGGAAGCGGCAGGCATTCTGGCGGGCACCAGGACCGACGACAGCGGCCCTGAAGTGCAGAAGAGCTTTTCCATGCTGTGCGATCTCGCCGACGCTGGCGATGCCCGTGCGATAGCCATCATCGACAAGTCCGCGGTGCTGGTGACCCGTGCCGTGTCAGCGGTAACCAACACGCTGGACGTCGAACGCGTAGTTTTCGGAGGACCGTTCTGGACCAGGATGTCCGAGCGCTACCTGGAGCAGGTGCCGGCGCTTCTCGAGGCCGACAGCGCGGCCCGCCTGATCCACACCATCGAGGTGGTTGGGACGGGAGTAGGCGAGGACGTGGGTGCCGTCGGGGCAGCCTGCCTGGTCCTCGAATATATGCTGGCCCCACGGGCTCAGCGACTTCTCCTGGAAAGCTGAACCGGATGCGCCTTGCCTGCGGCAACCGGCCCCTCTAGCATGTGGATATCGCCGCGGCTGGGGCCCGCAGACAACAGGGACTGCAGCCATTTACCGAATGGAGCACCATGCGTCGCCGGGCACTGACCATCACGTCCCTCATCGCCTCAGTAGCTTTTGCCTTGGCCGGCTGTTCCCCTGGCGCTCCGTCAGACGAGCCAAAGACCCTCAAGGTGGTCTACCAGAAGACGGATTCCTTCACTGCCCTGGACACCATGTTCAAGTCGGCCAAGCAGGAATTTGAAGCCGCCCACCAGGGTGTCACTGTTGACCTGCAGCCCGTCCAGGCCAACGATGACGACTACGGCACCAAGCTTGCCCTTGCTCTGCGTTCCCCGTCCACGTCACCGGATGTCTTCTACGAGGACACCTTTAAGGTCCGCTCCGATGTCGACGCCGGCTACCTGCTGAATCTGGACAGCCACCTGAAGGAATGGAAGGACTGGGACACTTTCGACGACGGCGCCAAGGCTGCCGGGCTGGGCGACGACGGCGGGACCTACGCAGTCCCGGTGGGCACCGATACCCGGGCCATCTGGTACAACAAGAAGGTCCTGGCTGCCGCAGGCGTCAGCCTCCCGTGGCAACCACACACATGGCAAGACATCCTGGACACCGCCAGGAAGATCAAGGCCAGCAACCCCTCCATAGTGCCGTTCAACCTCTATGCCGGCAAAGCCACCGGCGAAGGCACTGTGATGCAGAGCTTCTACGAGCTGCTCTACGGGACCGGCTCCGAGCTGTACGACGCCGATGCCAAGAAGTGGGTGGTTGGCTCTGCAGGCTTCAAGGATTCGCTGTCTTTCCTCAAAACACTGTATGAAGAGAAGCTGTCCGTCTCCCCGGCAGAGGCCCTCGACGCGAACGTGTGGAAAAAAGTGTTCGGGGAATGGCTCCCGCAGGCGAAGATGGGAGCCACAGTGGAAGGCTCCTACTCGCCGTCGTTCTGGCAGAAGGGCGGAAGCTACGAATGGCCCGGCTACGTGGACGACATGGGCGTGGCAGCCTTCCCCACCCAGAAGGGACAGGCACCTGGCGGAGTGAGCATGTCCGGTGGCTGGACCCTGGCCGTCGGTGCCTCGACGAAGGCCCCGGACCTGGCGTTTGACTTCCTCACCACTGCCCTGAACCAGAAGAATTCGCTGGCATTCAACATCGCAAGCTCACAGATCGCCGTGCGGAAGGATGTCGCCGCTGATGCCGGATACCAGGCGGCCAACCCGTTCGTTAAGGACGTGTCCAAGCTGGTGTCCGTCACGCATTACCGTCCGGCGACCAGCGATTACCCCCGGATCTCAGCGGCCGTCCAGGAGGCCACTGAAGCGGTGATAACGGGCACGCAATCCGTGGAACAGGCAGCCGCCGGTTATGACGCAGCCGTCAAGGGCCTCGTGGGTGACGACAAAACTGTCCGGAAGTAGCTTGTGACGGTACTTCGCATCCGGGCCGCCGATCTCACCAGGCGCGGCCATCATGGAGTGCGGCCTTGGGTCCGGCTTCTGCCGGTTGCGCCCGCTGTCGTCCTGCTGCTCGTTTTCCTGGCCGGGCCGGTCTTGTGGGCATTCCAGGCATCCTTGACGAACGCCTCATTGACCGGGCGGAACGCCCGCAGCCCCGTTTGGGTGGGGCTGGAAAACTATGGCCGGCTTCTGAGTGACCCGGTGCTGCCGTTGTCGCTGGCGCTCACGGTCCTCTTTGTGGGCGGTTCAGCCGTCCTGGGCCAGAACCTGCTGGGGCTGGCGATTGCCCTGCTGATGACGCGGGCGCGGAGGTCAGTTTCAGCCGCTGTTGGAACCGCCGTCGTGGCCGCCTGGGTGCTTCCGGAAATTGTGGCGGCCTTCGCGGCGTATGCCTATTTCAGCCGCGACGGGACGCTCAATCAACTGTTGGGCGGCATTGGCCTGGGTCGGCCAGATTGGCTGTATTCGTTCCCGATGGTGGCCATCATGCTCGCCAACGTCTGGCGCGGCACCGCTTTTTCCATGCTCGTCTACCGCGCGGCGCTCAACGACGTACCTTCAGAGGTCACGGAAGCGGCGGTGATGGACGGGGCCGGCGGCTGGCAGCGGCTGGCCTTCATCACCCTGCCGATGATCCGCGGCAGCATCGCCACCAACCTCATGCTCATCACCCTGCAGACCCTGGCTGTCTTCACACTGATCTGGGTCATGACCGCCGGCGGTCCGTCCAATGCCAGTACCACCTTGCCGGTGCTGGCCTACCAGGAGGCCTTCAAGTTCGGTGACATCGGCTACGGCACGGCTGTGGCGTCCGTCCTGATCCTCATCGGAGTGGTGTTCGGTGCGGCGTACGTCCGGCTCCTCCGGGACCCCAGGCCATGACGACGGCCAGGACGTCCGTACCGGCCCGGCGGCAACCCGTCGGACCCCCGTCCCGTGCGCAGCAGCGTGCCCGGACATTCGCGGACTTGGCCCTGGTCCTGATCGGCGCCTGCTTTCTGCTTCCACTGCTGTGGCTGGTCCTTGCCTCCCTCGACGCCCGCGCAGGCCACCAGACGGCGCTTCCCCGGGAGGTGTCGCTGGATAACTTCGCCGCGGTCATGACCCCCGGGCTGCTCTTCCGGCCGCTCTGGAACAGCATGGTGCTTTCCGCGGGGACAGCGGCGGTGAACCTGGTCGCCGCAGTGCTGGCTGCCTACCCGCTCTCCCGCTACCAGTCCAGGTTCAACCGGCCATTCCTGTACACCATCCTGTTCGCGACATGCCTGCCCATCACGGCCATCATGGTGCCTGTTTATGGCATGTTTGTGCAGCTGGAACTGCTGGATTCCGTGCCTGCCACCATCCTCTTTATGGCTACCACCACGCTGCCCATGGCCATCTGGATGATGAAGAACTTCATGGACGCGGTTCCGGTGTCCCTGGAGGAGGCGGCCTGGGTGGACGGCGCCTCGGCGATGTCCGCCCTCCGGACCATTGTGTTGCCCCTGATGCGCCAGGGGCTGGGCGTGGTGTTCATCTTCGTGTTCATCCAGGCCTGGGGGAACTTTTTCGTTCCGTTTGTACTGCTCCTGTCCGAGGCCCGGCAGCCGGCGGCGGTGTCCATCTTCAGCTTCTTCGGACAGCACGGGGCGGTGGCCTACGGCCAGCTGGCCGCCTTCTCCATCCTGTATTCAGTCCCGGTACTTGCCCTCTACGTCATCCTGGCGAAGGGAGCGAGCGGCTCCTTCGCGCTGTCCGGCGCCGTTAAGGGCTGACCGGGGCCAGCCGTCAGTCGATATCCTCGACGATCACGCCGTACGGGATGCTCTCATCGATGTGGGCCTGGTGGCCGGTGGAGCCGATGTTGTAGGTGATGCGGACCCCGTGCAGCTGATCGGCGGCGGACTGCTGCAGAACGGGCCTGACTGCGTTGACTATCCTCTCGCTCTTGTCTGCGAGATATTCCTGATAAGTTGCTGGAAGCTGAGACATGCCATCAGGGTAGTCCTGCACGGCAACGACAACCAGAGGGGGCGGCGAACAATATTCTGCGCCGCCACGAAATAGAGCGTAAAACTGCGTCTTAATTCGGCGGCCAACTTGAACGCCCTTCCCGCGGCTCATAGAGTTCTATACAAGTTACCGAGGTAACGTGTCAGCGATCCTCCTGTCGGAGGGTGTGGGTGCCCCCATGTGGGCCTGACATTTGCTCACGGACAGCTTCATTCCAGGCGTAACAGTCGCGGCTGCGTCCCTGTGGAGTTTTTCCGTGTTCCCCAAACTCAATTCATTGCCGGTCCAGTGTCATGCTTTTGACACAATTCCGCCAATGGCCCAAAGCCAAGGACGCAAATGTCACCACCAAGCCTGATCGAAGCCCATCCCAACCTTTCCGACGCCGCCCCGGTGGCGCTTTCCTATGAACTCTTCCCGCCGCGTTCGCCGGCCGCCGCGGAGTCGCTCTGGAACACCATCCGGGAATTGGAAACGACCGAGCCTGACTATGTCTCCGTTACGTACGGTGCCAGCGGCTCGAACCGGGACACCGCCGTCGAACTCATCCACCGGCTCCTGCTGGAAACGACCCTTCGGCCGCTGGCCCACCTGACCTGCGTCGGCAACACACCGGAGGAACTCGCTGAGATCATCGGCGAACTGCTGGACACCGGCGTGCGGGGCATCCTGGCCCTCCGGGGAGACAAGCCCAAGGACGGAGCGGAGCCCGCCCCCGGATCGCTGCGGTACGCGCAGGACCTGATCGAGCTCATCCGGCGGGTAGAGCAGAGGCGTTCGGCGCTGCTGTGCGCCGGGAAGATTGCCGTTGGCGTCGCCGCCTATCCCACCCGTCACCCGGAGTCACCCAATGAGGCGCACGACGTCGAGGTGCTCCTGGCCAAGCAGCGCTCCGGCGCGGACTTCGCCATCACCCAGGTTTTCTTCCATACCGAGCAGTACGCGGACCTCCTCACTCGTGCCCGCCGCGCCGGTGTCACCATCCCCATCGTTCCCGGCGTGATGCCGTTCACCAGCCTTCGCCGCGTCACCCGGCTGGGTGAGCTGTCGGGCGTCGAGCCGGATCCGAAACTTCTGGAGCGTCTGGCCGCCGCGGACAGCGACGTGGAACGCCACCGGGTCGGCGTCCGAGCCACGGTTGACCTGGCGAACGCGGCGCTTGAGGCGGGTGCCCCCGGCATCCACCTCTACACCTTCAACGAACACCAAAGCGCACTGGAAGTGCTCGACAAGCTGGCCCTTCCGCGCCATTCACGCGCAGCCAGCCGCCGGAACGCCATCGCGCGGCGCCAGCTGGCCAGCTGACCTTCGATCTCTCGCAAGAACATTCAAGCTTCCACAAACACTTGAAGGAATCACCCATGTCTGAACAGACCATTCCCGCCACCGCATTTCCCGCCGCATCGATCCTCGGCTACCCGCGCATCGGACGCCGCCGCGAACTGAAGAAGGCCATCGAAGCCTACTGGGCCGGCAAGATCGACGCCGCAGCACTTGACGCAGCTGCCAAGGAAATCCAGCTGGGCACGGCCAAGCGCCTGCAGAGCCTGGGCCTAACCGAGGCCGCGGCTGTCCCGGGCACCTTCTCCTACTACGACCAGGTGCTCGACGCCGCTGCCCACCTGGGCGCCGTGCCCGCCCGCTTCGGCAACCTGCTCAACGCCGAAGGCCAGCTGGACATCGATGGCTACTTCACCCTGGCCCGGGGCAACAAGGAACAGCAGCCGCTGGAAATGACCAAGTGGTTCGACACCAACTACCACTACCTCGTCCCGGAAATCGGCCCGGAAACCAGCTTCGCGCTGACTTCCAGCCGCATCGTTGAGGAATTCGAGTACGCGCTGGCCAATGGTGTGGAAACCCGCCCGTACATCGTGGGTCCGGTCACCTTCCTGCTGCTGAGCAAGGCTTCCGACGACGCGGCCGCCGGCTTCAGCCCGCTGTCCCGCCTGGAGGACGTGCTTCCGGTCTACGCTGCACTGCTGGAGAAGCTCGCCGCAGCAGGCGCCACCTGGGTCCAGCTGGACGAGCCCGCCCTGGTTGTTGACCAGGAAACCCCCGCAGCAGACATCCAGGCCGCAGTGGCCCGCAGCTACGAGGTCCTCTCCGCTGCTGCCAGCCGCCCGCAGCTGTTCGTCTCCACCCCGTACGGCGCGCTGAACGAACAGTTCAGCACCCTTGCCGCTTCCGGCATCGACGCCCTCCACATTGACGCCTTCAAGGGTGCCGTTCCGGCCGCCGGGGAGCTCGCTGCCCTGGGGACCAAGACCCTTGTTGCCGGCGTCGTTGACGGCCACAACATCTGGCGCAACGACCTGCAGGCCTCGGCAGACAAGATCGCCGAACTGCAGAAGTCCGTCGCCAAGCTGGCCATCAGCACCTCCACCTCCACCCAGCACGTCCCGCACGACGTCGAGGAAGAGGCCCAGCTGTCCGAGCAGCTCCGCAGCTGGCTGGCCTTCGCCGACCAGAAGGCTGTCGAGGTTGTCACGCTGGCCGGTGTCCTCACGGATGCAGCGGCCGTCCAGCCTGCCATTGATGAGGCCACCCGCATCATCGCCTCCCGTGCCACCGCGGAAGGCGTGCAGCGCGCTGATGTCCGTGCACGCACCGCTGCCCTGACTCCGGCCGACTTCAACCGCTCCGAGTACTCGGTCCGCGAAGCCGCCCAGGAAGAGGCGCTGCACCTGCCGCCGCTGCCCACCACCACCATTGGTTCCTTCCCCCAGACCTCGGAGATCCGTTCCGCCCGTGCCCGCAACAACAAGGGCGATCTCACCAACGAGCAGTACGAGCAGCTCATGAAGGACGAGATCAAGCGCGTGGTGGAGCTCCAGGAGGAGCTGGGCTACGACGTCCTGGTGCACGGCGAGCCCGAGCGCAACGACATGGTCCAGTACTTCGCCGAGAACCTCGAAGGCTTTGACGTCACCGTCCACGGCTGGGTCCAGTCCTACGGCTCCCGCTGCACGCGTCCGTCCATCCTCTGGGGTGACGTCACCCGTTCAGCTCCTATCACGGTCGCCTGGGCAGAATACGCACAGTCCCTGACCAACAAGCCGATGAAGGGCATGCTCACCGGTCCGGTCACCATCCTGGCCTGGTCCTTCGTCCGCGACGACCAGCCGCTGGGCGAGACCGCGAACCAGGTCGGCCTGGCGCTGCGCGACGAGATCGCCGACCTCGAAGCCGCCGGCATCAAGGTCATCCAGGTGGACGAGCCCGCCCTGCGCGAGCTTCTGCCGCTGCGCAAGGCAGACCAGGCTGCCTACCTGGACTGGTCCGTGAACTCGTTCCGCCTGTCCACCGCCGGGGCTGCCGACGCCACCCAGATCCACACCCACCTGTGCTACTCCGAGTTCGGCGCCATCATCGACGCCATCGACGGACTGGACGCGGATGTGACCTCCATCGAGGCTGCACGCTCACGCATGGAGGTTGTCCACGACCTCGAGTCCCACGGCTTCGGCCGCGGCGTGGGTCCGGGGGTCTACGACATTCACTCGCCGCGCGTTCCGGGCGAGCAGGAAGTCACGGAGCTGCTCAGCACCGCCGTCAAGCATGTCCCCTCGCGCCAGCTGTGGGTCAACCCGGACTGCGGCCTGAAGACACGCGGCTACGCCGAGACCGAAGAGTCCCTGCGCAACCTGGTCAAGGCAACCAAGACGGTCCGCGCCGGACTGCTGCAAGCAGCCAAGCAGTAGCCGCTAAGTTCCACTAACTGAACAGAGTACGACGTCGGCTGGTCACCTGAAGTGACCAGCCGACGTCGTGCCTTAAGTATTGGTTTGCCTACGATTCCCAGAGGATTTCGTCGTCCACCACTCCGTCTTCGTCCGCTGAGGCCACCAGCACTTCATCAGTGAAGTGCGAGCCAAGCGTGAAATCCAGGACAAAGTACCGCTCCGGCTGGCCGGGGAAGATGCCCACGTGGCCGAGCTTGAGGGCTTTGAGGAACACGTCGTTGGTGAGCTGGCTGCGGTCTTCCACTCCGAAGACCTGGTGCAGGTGTTCATCCTTTAGTGCATTGCAGTGGAACTGCAGGTATTCCTGCGGGCTTGTGCCCTCCTGCTCCAGCTCTTCGGCGATCATCTCGCGGACCTCGTCGACGAGCTCGGGCAGGTAGCGCAGCCGATAATCCACCTTGTGCATGGCAGCTTCATCAAAATGGTCATGCGCATTGATGTTGAGGTCGAGTTCCAGCGTTTGGCCGCGGAGGTCATGCTTCGCGGCAATGTTGTGATCCCTGCCATGGTTGAGTTCGATCTCACCAAAGTGCTGGCTCGCTACCTTGTTCATACCTTCAACATAGACCCCAACTGCGGCGCATTCCAGCATTCAGGACTAATTGCCCTTGGACCCCAGACCGGCCAGGGTTTCGGCCAACAGGTCCACAAACAACTGCACCCGCGCGGTTTTCGTTTCGTTGATCAGGAGCGCGAAAACGTTCCGGGCGAGGCGGATCTCGGGGACATCCAGCACCACCACCCCGGCCGGGCGGTGCAGCAGGGCAAGTTCCGGCACCAGCGCGGCGCCAAGCCCGGCAGCCGCCATTTCCAGGCTGGCGTGGAAATCGTCACTGTAAGCGACGACGCGAGGATGCAGGTTGCAGCTGGCAAACAGACGCTCGATCACCAGGGCGTCGCTGGTCCCCGGGTGGTGCATGATCCACGGCATCTCGGACAGATGGTCCGCGGCAACCTTGGCATCGGTGCGGAATCCCCAGCCCGCCGGAAGCACCACCCGGAAATTGTCATCGCCGATCCACTGCCGGTTGATCGTGTGCGGCCAGGCGAGGCCTGACTGTCCCACCTGGAAGACCAGGGCTACGTCCAGTTCCCCGCCGGTGCGCAGCCCCTGGATGGTCTGCCCCGGCTCTGCCACCGAAACGCGCAGATCGATGCCGAGATCCTTCCAGGCCGGGTTTTTCAGGATCCGGGGGAGGACGTACGTGGCCAGGCTGGGAAAAATACCCAGCCGCAGTTCCTGGCTGCTGCCGTCGCGGGTCTTGTAAGCCGCAGCCATCAGTGCCTCGATGTCGGTGAGCACCTTGGCGGCGTGCCTGCTCATCACCACAGCCGCTTCTGTCGGCACGACGCTGCGGGCAGAGCGCTTGAACAGGACCACGCCTGTTTCCCGTTCCAGCGCGGACATCTGCTGGGATACCGCGGACGCTGTATACCCCAGGCGCGCTGCGGCGGCGGCGAAGGAGCCGAGCCGGGTGACCTCGAGGAGTGTCTTCAGATGTACGGGATTTACCAACGCTGTCCTTTGGATCAGGGCTATGAAGGCCCTGCATGTGCATGGTCTGAAATGCCCGCTTCATTCTGGCACAGCGCTTCATCCTGGCACAGCGACCAGGGCCCCGGCACCAGGCGCGACACGCCGTCTCCACCACGACACGCTGGCCGTTAATTGTGGCTAAGTACTCCACAGGCTGTGGACTGTGCCCTGAAAATTGGCGGGATTTCGGACATTTTGGCACCCCCGGGCTGTGGATTAAAAGTGCATTAAATGACATACTTGTAATACATCATCTTGGGGTTCCGAAGAGGCGTCTGCACTACATGTAGTATCTAGATACAGCTTGAGCGGAACACCAGCGCAGGACTTCAAACTGTAGACGGGCCGCGTGGGCGGCATGCAGGCAAGGCAGTATCGGACATGGACTCCAGTTCGGAACGGCCCCGCCTCAAAAGAACGAAGATCGATAAAGGGGACATGGACCATGACCGTTACGGTTTACACAAAGCCGGCTTGCGTTCAGTGCAACGCAACGTACCGTGCGCTGGACAAAAAGGGCATCACCTACCAGAGCGTTGACATTTCACAGGATGCCGAAGCCCTGGACCGCTTGAAGGCGCTGGGCTACATGCAGGCACCTGTCGTGGTTACCGACCAGGACCACTGGTCAGGCTTCCGCCCGGACAAGATCGAGGAACTGGCACTGTCCGCCGTTTCCTCCGTGGCCTAGGGCCTGTTGTCTTCACGCCTTCCCGGCAACCTTTGAGGCAGCTGAGGTGACTCCCGTGGCAGCGCTTGCAGTGGCCGGAGCTTCCGCCACAGTGAACGGCGGCGCAGCGGTGCATGCCGGAGCGGCTCACGGCGTTGACGGGGAATCGGCCGCAGCCGAGCCCGTCACCACAGAATCTCAACTCATCTACTTTTCCTCCACATCCGAGAACACCAAGCGCTTCATTGCGAAGCTTGGCCGCGACTCGGCCCGGATTCCGCTCTATCCGAAGGACGCGCCCCTTCTTGCCACCAGGCCGTACGTGCTGGTCGTGCCGACTTACGGCGGCACCGGGGGAGAGGGATCGGTCCCCCGGCAGGTCATCCGCTTCCTCAACAACCCGCAGAACAGGAAACTGATCCGCGGCGTTATCGGTGCCGGCAACACAAATTTCGGGGACAACTACTGCATGGCCGTGGACATCATCGCCGCCAAGTGCCAGGTCCCGCCCCTCTATCGATTTGAACTCATGGGAACGCCGGAAGACGTTACCCGGGTCAACCAAGGATTGGATACGTTTTGGACACGACTGTCTCAGACACAGAAGTAACCAGGGCCGAAGGCCAGGGCACCCGCGCCGCTGCCGAAAAGCTGGGCGCCGCCGTCGAAAAGCCCGAGATGCCCGCCGCCTACAAGGGCCTGGGTTATCACGAGCTGAACGCGATGCTCAACCTGTACGGACCCAGCGGTGAGATCCAGTTTGAGGCTGACCGCGAGGCTGCCCACCAGTACTTCCTGCAGCACGTGAACAACAACACCGTGTTCTTCCATGACCTGGAGGAGAAGCTCGACTACCTGGTGAAGAACCAGTACTACGAGCGCGAGACCCTCGACCAGTACACGATGAACTTCATCCGTGAGCTCTACAACCGTGCCTACAAGAAGAAGTTCCGTTTCGAGACCTTCCTGGGCGCGTTCAAGTTCTACACGTCCTATACCTTGAAGACTTTCGACGGCAAGCGTTTCCTGGAGCGCTACGAGGACCGCGTCTGCATGGTGGCCCTGCACCTGGCCCGCGGTGACGAGCAGCTTGCCCTGCAGATGGTGGACGAGATCATCGAAGGCCGCTTCCAGCCGGCCACGCCCACGTTCCTCAACGCTGGCAAGAAGCAGCGCGGCGAGCTGGTCTCCTGCTTCCTGCTCCGCATCGAAGACAACATGGAGTCGATCGGCCGTTCCATCAACTCCGCGCTGCAGCTGTCCAAGCGCGGCGGCGGCGTGGCTTTCGCGCTGACCAACATCCGCGAGGTGGGCGCTCCGATCAAGCAGATCGAGAACCAGTCTTCCGGCGTCATCCCCGTGATGAAGCTCCTCGAGGACAGCTTCTCCTACGCCAACCAGCTCGGTGCCCGCCAGGGTGCAGGTGCCGTGTACCTGCACGCGCACCACCCGGACATCTACCGGTTCCTGGACACCAAGCGCGAGAACGCGGACGAGAAGATCAGGATCAAGACCCTCTCGCTGGGCGTTGTCATCCCGGACATCACGTTCGAGCTGGCCAAGAAGGACGAGGACATGTACCTGTTCTCGCCGTACGACGTCGAACGCGTCTACGGCATGCCGTTCTCCGACGTCTCGGTCACCGAGAAGTACTACGAGATGGTGGACGATTCCCGGATCAAGAAAACCAAGATCAAGGCGCGTGAGTTCTTCCAGACCCTCGCCGAGATCCAGTTCGAATCCGGCTACCCGTACATCATGTTCGAGGACACCGTAAACCGGGCCAACCCGATCGACGGCAAGATCATCATGTCCAACCTGTGCTCGGAGATCCTGCAGGTTTCCCAGCCCACCAGCTACAACGATGACCTGTCCTACGCGGAAACCGGCAAGGACATCTCCTGCAACCTGGGCTCGCTGAACATCGCCAAGACTATGGACAGCCCGGACTTCGGCCTGACCATCGAGACGGCCATCCGGTCGCTTTCAGCGGTGTCGGACATGTCCAACATCACCTCGGTGCCGTCCATTGCGAAGGGCAACGACCAGAGCCACGCCATCGGCCTGGGCCAGATGAACCTGCACGGCTACCTGGCCCGCGAGCGGGTGCACTACGGGTCCGAAGAGGGGCTGGACTTCACCAACATCTACTTCTACTCGGTGGTGTATCACGCCATCCGCGCGTCGAATAAGCTGGCCATCCAGACCGGTCAGACGTTCGGCGGCTTTGAGAAGTCCAAGTACGCGTCGGGCGAGTTCTTCGACAAGTACACGGAGCAGGAGTGGGTGCCGCAGACCGAGAAGGTTGCGGAGCTGTTCAGGAACATCCACATTCCCACCCAGGATGACTGGCGCGAGCTGAAGGCTTCCGTCATGGAGCACGGAATCTACAACCAGAACCTGCAGGCCGTTCCGCCGACGGGCTCCATCAGCTACATCAACAACTCCACCTCCTCGATCCACCCGGTGGCGTCCAAGATCGAGATCCGCAAGGAAGGCAAGCTGGGCCGCGTGTACTACCCGGCGCCGTACCTCACGAACGACAACCTGGAGTACTACCAGGACGCGTACGAGATCGGCTACGAGAAGGTCATCGACACCTACGCCGCCGCCACGCAGCATGTTGACCAGGGCCTGTCCCTGACGCTGTTCTTCAAGGACACCGCCACCACCCGCGACATCAACAAGGCCCAGATCTACGCGTGGCGCAAGGGCATCAAGACCATCTACTACATCCGTCTCCGCCAGCTCGCGCTGGAGGGAACTGAGGTGGACAACTGCGTCAGCTGTATGCTTTAATCTTCAACTAAATTTTGCCAGTACGACGGCGGGTGCCCGCCCGCCGTCCTACGCTTAACTTCAGTAACAACCCAACATTTAGGGGATGACATGACCGAGAAGGTCAAGCTGCTTAGCCACGTCGAGGCAATCAACTGGAACCGCATCCAGGACGACAAGGACGTCGATGTCTGGAACCGCCTGGTCAACAACTTCTGGCTGCCGGAGAAGATCCCGCTGTCCAACGACGTGCAGTCGTGGGCCACGCTTACCCCCGATGAGCAGCAGCTCACGATGCGCGTGTTCACGGGCCTGACCCTGCTGGACACCATCCAGGGCACCGTCGGCGCCGTTTCGTTGATTCCGGATGCAATCACCCCGCATGAAGAGGCTGTCTACACGAACATCGCGTTCATGGAGTCCGTTCACGCCAAGAGCTACTCTTCGATCTTCTCCACGCTGGCCTCCACCAAAGAGATCGACGAGGCGTTCCGCTGGTCCACCGAGAATCAGAACCTTCAGAAGAAGGCCCAGATCGTCATGGACTACTACCAGGGCGACGATCCCCTGAAGCGGAAGGTGGCCTCCACGCTGCTGGAGAGCTTCCTGTTCTATTCGGGCTTCTACCTGCCGATGTACTGGTCCTCACGGGCGAAGCTGACGAACACGGCTGACCTGATCCGCCTGATCATCCGGGATGAAGCCGTGCACGGCTACTACATCGGCTACAAGTTCCAGAAAGGTCTGGAGGGTCTGTCCGAAGAGCGCAAGCAGGAGATCAAGGACTACACGTTCGAGCTACTGTTCGAGCTGTACGAGAACGAAGTGCAGTACACGCACGACCTCTACGACTCTGTCGGTCTGGCCGAGGACGTCAAGAAGTTCCTGCACTACAACGCCAACAAGGCGCTCATGAACCTGGGCTACGAGGCCATGTTCCCGGCGTCGGTCACGGACGTGAACCCGGCCATCCTCTCGGCACTGTCACCGAACGCCGATGAGAACCATGACTTCTTCTCCGGGTCCGGTTCCTCGTACGTCATTGGCAAGGCCGTCAACACTGAGGACGAGGACTGGGACTTCTGATTACTACTGTGAGATCGGAGGCTAGTTGGCGATTTGAACACTAGTTGGCGAAACGGGCCTGAAAAGTTGGCGAAAACTGGCCTAGTTGGCGGTTGAGACCAATTGCCGGGCCGGGGGCAAGCTGGTGATTCGCCGAAAAGTCAGCGGATTGACACACGACGGCTTAAGAAATCCATGTCGTGGGTGTGAGATTCCGTCTATTTGACCTTGTTCCGTACATGACCGGATTCCGATCTACTTGGCCGTGTTCCGTTTTAGTTGACGCAGCCATCTCTTTCTTCTGGGTAACTTGACATTCGGTCCATCGGACAATCGAGGACGAGCGTAGGTTTGCCGTAAACGTAACGTCATTCTGCTACGTCCGGCGCCCTTGTCATCCAAATCGCGGGGCAGCAATGGACGGAAGTGGCTGAGTGGTGCTTGCTTAGGTTTCGCATCCGTATGGCAGCTGCTGAGGATCGCGATGCCGACTCTGGCGGGGTCACGAGAGAACTCTCCGGGTTTGGATCTAAATATCATGGCCCGAGGGTGGCCACGACGAGCAGCAGACTACTATTGGGGACACGCATGGCGACTAAGTATGGTTACAGGCTCTTTACGGTGAAAGCGCATCCGGGGTTCGGTCAGACACCGAAGAAGTTCCCGGATGCAAAAATCGGCGAGAAGCTTCTCCAGAAATCCATCATCCAAGTATGCAACTCGGTGAAGGGGCACACTGAAACTGAGCCGCTTCGGTACCGGGAACGGTCCACCGACACCCGGGCCCCTGCAGCTGCTGGGCGGGAAGACACCACGCCATTCGTGCGGTTGACGCACTGGGCTCAGAGCGATCGCCGCTTCGACTTCCGGTTCATGCATGGGCGAAAGGGTAGCCACTCTACGGCGATGGCTGCCCAGTCCGATGAAGACACGGAGCTCGACGAGAAGGCTCCGTCCAACGAATACCGGGCCTTCCTCTACCTCCCGAAAGCAGGGGACTCCGCCATCTTCGTGGCAGAAGCCCGCAACCAGATTTGCCCAGGCGAAGACCTCTTGAGGCTCCTAGGTGTCACGTCCATGCGCATGGACGAAGCCAAGTCGGAATCCGAACGAATCGGATGGTGGCGGTTTGTACCCAAACGGGTGAGCGATGAAGTCCAGCTCACGCAGTTTCTGAGAAACGGAAGTGCATCCTATCTTGAGCTGACCAAATACATGGTGGCACCGTCGGGTCGAAGGAAGCAGAAGTCCGTTCGGCTCCGGCAGGATGGGCTGCCATCCAATAAGGGGCAAGCGATGGCGAAGGCCCTGATTGCCAAATGGTCACCGCTCACGGCGGAGGAAATCGGTGCGGAGGGAAAGCCTCCCAAGGGGGCGAGCGACGTTCTGCGAGTGGCCGCACTCATGGACGTAAAAGTCAGTAGGGACTATTACGATGATGCTGGAATAGGGTGGGAAGGCGCAGACGGCTCGACCCAGTTCTTCTCACCCACAAGTCTTGGTGATCCTTTCACCTACCGTGTGGGCTCGCCGGGTGTCAGGCCGAATGACGTCCAACTCCGGCAGCATGCTGAGTCCACGCTCGACCACTTGATGGAGCCGCTCAGTATTGAGCTAGACCTATAGCAAGGAAAGGAAACGCGACCATGGATCGACTGTTTCCACTTGCTCTACTCCGGGGACACTTCAAGTCCCTGGTTCTCAATGAAGTCTGGATCGTGCGGCTCCTCGTCCTCGGTGCCGTCCATGGCATCCCGCTACTGATTGGAGTATGGAGCTGGGCCAACGGCTTAGACAGTAAGGTGCTGGCGCCAACTCTCACCGCGATGTCCCTGCTGGCCGGCGGCGCCCTCTCTGCATTCAGCCATCTCTCCACACTGAGGCTCAAACTCACAGAGCGACAGGACATCACGAGAAAGTCCGAGAAGCCGGATCGGCGGATGTTCGATGAATCGGCCACTCATTTGTTGTCCTGCGCGGTGGGTGCTATGGCTTCTGCGGCAAGCCTCGTCGGCTCCATAGTGCTTGTTGGCCAAAATCCTCGCCTTGAGGGATTTGGCGCAGCTTGGATCGGGTGGATAGCCTCGCTCACGTTCACGTTGTTCTGGATCTCGGTCCCGAGAATTTACCTCTCGTACGTGAACATCAACGCTGTAGATTCGAGCATCAATGGGACCCATCATGGCGTAACTGTTGATGACTGATGGAGCGCACCCCTGGTATTTGCGCGGCCCGGATCCCAACTACTGCCGTTCTTCTTCTTGCAGCCATCGTGCACCTTTAGTACACACGAGATTCATCCGACCGGAACCAACCTATCGGGTACGGAAGTCTGTGTCCGCCGGTCTGGCTGAGGGGAGCGATGGCCAGAAGATTATCGTCGGACTCCAGTGCGTTGTGGACTTGTCTGACCGAGCCTGCGGCGCGAACACCCGACGCATGAAGCACAAGCCGTGGCCGCCTCAATCTCGTGGCCCCTCCGGACGTCCTGCGTGGCTGTAAGCGGCGGAGCCAATGTCCGACGAACGGTTATCTCCGCCGTATCACCTGCAATGTTTGACAGCACAGGCGTCGGTCACCGGCCCGGCAACACATGGTCGTCATGGTGCTGTTCTTGGGTTTGTCTCCGTATCTGCCGTACTTCAACCTTGAGGTCGTCGTTATTCCGTACTTGGGAGTGTTGTCCGGAACGTCCGTAGATTAACAATTCCCGCTCTAGATTTTCGCGACCTTAACAATTGTTAATTTCGGACCCCCGGCCGCGGCCGCAGGCTAGTTTTCCGCCTGCTCGGTTCCTCATGCGGAGCGCCGGGATTCGTCGCCTGTTCCCGCATTGCCGGGCAGGGACAGGGCGGTGTTTATGGCCGCCGGACCTCAATGTCGCGGTGGTTCTCCTCGACCCAGTCGGCCATCCGGTTGCCCCGCAACGCTATGAACTTCAGCGAGGCTTCCTGAACCCTGATGTACTCGTCCTTCGTGACCGGGACGCCGGTGCGCGTGAAGACCGTGTCCTCATCCTCATCGAGGAAGAAAGCGATCTTCCCCTCCGGCGTCACGAGATCCTGGAAGTGGAAGAACTCCACGAACTTCTCGAACGTGCAGAAGAGTTCGAAGAAGTCCCCATAGTTAGTGGTGACGTCGTCGAGGGGGCTGCCTGGCTCTTTGGCGTAGTGGCGCCGGATGCATTCCAGGGTCAGGTCCATCCGGTCCGCAATAGATTTTCGCATTCCCCTGGCGGTGTTGAGGGTGGGCAGGTGTATTCCCCTGACGGGCCAGATCATGGCGCTGCCGATCGTGTACGGCGGGTTGAGATAGCGGCGCTTCTGCTCCTCGCTCAACTCGGCCTTAGCCTGGGCCAAGGCATTGGGCTTCCCCCACCGGGTGTAGGAGTTCGTGATGGCGTCACTGCCGAACGTGATCGATTTGTCGGGCGTCTGCTCGAAGATCAGGTAGTTATTCCGACGCACCTTGGGAATTTCCGAGACGGTCAGTTTGAACAGCTGCTCCTCGCATAGCTCCTTCGTCCAGAGCAGCTGATGGTCAGCCTTGAGCCGCGGACTATTGGAGTCCGCGTCCGTTCCCGGAGGCGTGGTGTCGAGAAGGTAGTCGAAGGTAATGTCGAAGACGCGCATGGAAGGAAGTCTATGTGCCCGCCTAGTGCGAACCGCGGAACCTGCAGCTGAAACAACCGCGGTCGAACAGGCACTTCCGGGCCGAGATTAACACTCACTACGTCTCCCGCGGATTGTCACGGATGTCCCTCCGCGGGGCCCTCGAATTGCTAATTTACAGGCACAAAATTGGCGGCTCCGATTGCTAAAGTCCGCCTCAAAAGACCGTAAGCACAAGGGCTGATTGTTGATCTGCGGGCGCATTGGACACCTAGAGTCCAGTCCGGCCGCAGATTAACAATTCCGCTTCTACATTTTTCGTAGCTTAACAATTGTTTATCTAGAGTCGGCAAAGCGTGTCGCGGGGGTTGATCGCAGTGCTCTTGGAGCGCCATAGACAAGCCCACCAAAACGGTCCAAACTTGCAGCACTTGCGGAGCCACAGTCCAGAACAAGCGGAGGGGGCCTCCAATGGCCATTACTGCCATCGTGAGTTATACGAACATGTGGAAACAGACGCTTATCTTGACCAACACTGAACATCCCGATTGGCGATGCAACACTTGTTCGGCAGACACAGACCGGACGATCTGGCGCGATAAGGGCACACTCCCGAATGGCGATCCGGCCGGATGTTGCGACATGTGGATTCCTTGGTGTGACGAAGCTGGCGGTTTCCTCGACCACCACATGATCCTGAAGAGCGACGGCTCAGACGCCCCCTTGGCGGATATTTGGCAGGCGCGCCACGACGACGGCGTCTTCGTTCGCTGGTTAGACCACGCGGAGTACCCCAAAATCCGCTCACACATCGGGGCGTTGAAATTTGCGGATGCCAGCACCATATTTACGGATTGCCCGATGAATGGGTTGCCCGATGGATGGCGATGCATTGGGCCCAGTGGGTTGGCAGCGTGCCATGTGAATGAAGCCATGACACTGCGGTCTTGATCGCCCTTGAGGCCAATTGTTTTGATTCCGCATGCGCTGCGGCGAAGTCCAGGAATCGGAGCGCCCATGTGGTTGCCTGTTCATCATTTTGTGGCGAATACCATCCTCGGACCGGCATATCTCCTTTATCGGGATGTTTGCCTGCCAAAGTTAGTAACGCCGATAGAACTTCATTCATTTCGTCAAAGGAACGCTCACTTACGACTTTGCTCATCATGAATGTTAAGGGGAAGGTCCAATCGTAGGAGTCCGATATTGCGTCCCTGAGTGTTTGAATGATAAAGGAAGTGGGCATAAGTCCTACTTCATAAGGTAACCAGCCTATTCCGCCCATCCACCAATACCGGGGGTATAGATCATTGTCGTTGAGCCTCACGACTTCCAGCAGCGTTATCCCTTGAACCTGGCCGGGATGTTGCATGCCCCATTGAACCGCGATGTGGTATTCCTCAATTTGCTCGACTGTGAGACCGGGGGCATCTTTTTCGCCTCCCAACAGCCGTGCGAGGGCTTCGTTGGCGCGCGTAGCGCTCCAGCCGGAGGGAAAGTCCGGTCGTCCGTTGATTTCCGGAGGTCTTGCCCAAGCCCCGATACGAGCCCAGGGCGAGAGAGCTCGAAAAGGTTCGAGCGCTGCTGGAGGACAGAATCTGGCGACCGCAGATGCGATCTCAGGAGGCGTCTGGGGGTTATGGAGCGAGGCGGAGATTACGTCCGCGGGGAGGTCGAGGAGATCCCATGGAACTTGAGCATGTGGATCAGCGAAGTACAGAAGTGCTTCGTGGGGCTGTTGGTGGAGTTCAAAGGTGGCCCGAACCAAGTCGCGAAAGCTTGGATGTTTTGCATATTGGGCTGCTGCCAGGAACTCGTGTTGCCGGGGGTAATCGTTTGCGCTTTTCTTGGCTGCTTCCAGGAGTGAGGTGATCGCCTCAGTGCTGGCATTCTGGAATACATGGTTGAACCGATACGGCGTGTTCTTGAAAGGGTCGGCTATTAATAAATCAATGGCTTGTTTCTCGGCGGTGTTTTGATCCAATTTTGCCATCGCGCCTAAGTATGCTGCCTTGGCCAAGCCCATCTTGTCTAATTCCATGAGGATGGGCATCCACTTTTCGTCAAAAGCTTCCGCATCTATCCATGATTCTATGTTGTAGGACAGGTGCTCGAGGTCTTCGAATTGCATATTATTGATAGTCATTTCCAGGTGCTCGCGAAGAAGCGTTGGGTCCAGCATAAAAGCACTGTGAAAAAGTCCGTTATCGACCAGTCGTGCAATTACTTCATTGCGGCGGTGGGTAGTGTCGCAGTGCGTGAGCAGTGAAGCCGCTGCTCGGAGGAGTGTGTCATCCACGTCTCCTTCATCCACGAAGTCAAGGAGGTCGTCTATGACCCGCGGAAGAGTGCCTCGCTCGTTAATCCGCTCGGCGGCGTGTTCGAGGATCACGGTCCAGGTTGGGCGTAGGAGGGCGGACCTGATGTAGCGGCGAGCGGTGTCGGGATTCTTCTCGACAAGCTCGCCCAAGGCACGGCCGGTCAGGTGTTCCTGAATGGTGCGGTGGATCCACCGATACGGCTGGGCGAGATCATTCGAGGATGAGAGCTTGCTTTCGTGAGGCACGAGGAGTCCGTCGTGCTCTACGAAGCTGGCCATCTCGTCGGAGACGTTACTCTGTCGCCCCCAGTCTCCTATCGAGATGGTGAGGGCCAATGAAGGCTGCGGGAGGCCCCCCGCTGCTTGGTTGCTGGGGGTGGAGTCTGGACGGGTGCCCATGAACCAGGCGAGCTCTGTGGCGATCCGCTCTCTCTCCAATATCTTGGCGCTGCTGCGCCAGAGTTGTCTCGGTTTCCATTTCTGGGCAAGGAACAGCGCGATGTACTGGGTGTAGACACCGTATTTGGTGTTGCTTACCTGCTCGGTTTCGGCCACATAGCAAATGAAGCCTGCCAGGAGCGGGATGCTCGACAGATCGGCGAACTTGGCGGACCGGATTGCTTCCAGGGCACGGTTTTTCCCGGGCTGGCCTGCGCTGAACCAGTCGCCGACGAACGCTTCTGGATCTTCCATGGGTCCGAGCCCGAGCTCGATGTCGATGAACGGAGGCCTCACGTAGCCGGCGTACCGCGATGAAAGTGTGATGCTCCCTGCCGCTGATCGGGCGAGGATGTGCAGTACTCGTTCGACTGCCGCTCGACGTTCCGGAAGGGAGACCTCGTCCAGCCCGTCGAAAGCGAGCAGGAAGTCCGGATTGTCGGTGATCTGTGAGGCTAGAGCCGCTCTGGCCTCATGGGGGCAAAAGAAGTTCAGGCGCAGGTCTGAAGCGAGGATGACCGCCTCGGCTGCATCCTGGAGACTCGTCGGCGGACGCTCGGAGGCGATCCTGCCCAGATCGTCGAGCCGCATGAAGAGCGCCGGCTTCTGGTCATTGATCACGTGGTCCAGGACCAGGGCCTGCAGGACCGTTGTCTTTCCCTGTCCGGGATCGGCGAGGAGGATGCACCGGGGGTGCTCCGCAGCGAGCTTCAGTGCCGGGTGGAGATCTCCCAACGCCGGGGCGCCGTCGGAATAGAGCCCCTCGTTCCGCGCCTGGTCAAGCATGGACTTCTGGAGCACCTCGCCGGCCCGCAAGACACCGGCCAGCCGGAGCACGTCCAGATGCGCTGGATAGTGGACAGGGAGCTCCCGCAACGTTTCTGCGGCATCGAGGAGGTATGTGTCAAGGAGACTGTTCCTCGACCTTTCGGCATCGCGTATCGCCCGTCGCAGCCCTTCAACGGTCGCAGGCCCGCTGCTCAGAACCGTGCCGAAACTGCACAGTGCATCAGTTTCCCGCTCTCCGGCGCGGAGCCCCCTGCACAGCTGGAGAATCCAGTCCTCTCCGAAAGGCTTGTCCCCCTTCAGGGTGGCCGCGATGTCCTGCGCGATATTCTCCATAGCCTTCGTGAACTTCGCGTGCTTGCCGTCGACGATCCGCGTCAACGCAATTGCATCTGCGAGTGGGAGATCTTCTCGTCCGGCGATTACGATGACGGCGATGGCGCTTGCGCTCGGTACCCATAGGTCGGCGAGGGAAACGTCCTGCGACTTTCTTCGGCCCCCCTTCCTCAGCTCCTCGATCGCCCCGCCGTGGCAGACAATCAATGACGCCATGAATTGCTCGGCCTCGTTCGGTCGGATCGCAGAACCCCTAACCGACTCGGTGCCATTCCTCCCCATGCCCATAGCCGAAGTATGCCAGCAGCAGGCCTGGAAACCGTTGAAAGACCCCTTGCACACCGCGGGCAGCAGATTACGCCACTTGATGCAGGCGGGTGAGGATGGGCAGGTATTCGAGAGGTTCCGGGCGGCCGCCTGGTTTCCCGAGCCCGTCATTGAGCAGCTGTTGCAGCTGTGTGTGGGTTGCGAGCGGAATGAGGGCCTGCCGCCAGTCAGGAACTGTGCCTGCGGCAGGCTGGGCCATGGACGCTGAGAGGACACGCAGGATCCACAAAGCCAGTAGGTATCGGTCTGTGGCCAAGGTATTGATCCCAGGACTGTAGGGGTCTGACCACCGGGGCTGGTATCTGGGCTTGAGCGTTGGATCTCCTTCTCGGCGGATCCCGTCGCAGTCGAGCAGGAACACCGCCGGTATCCCGTCGGGGCTGAAAGCGAGGTTGCGCGAGTTGATGTCCCCGTACACGTACCTGTGACGGGCGAGGACATCCATCGCCTGTGCGAAGTCGCGCAGGACCGCGAGCCGTTCCCGAAGGGAGAAGTTTCCCGCGGCGCTTTCGGGGCGGGGCAGATGCTGTCCCTCGCGCAAGTGGTAGGCGCCCCCGTGCTCATAGTAGAAGCGAAGCTCGGCCCGCGGGATGAGCACTCCCACGGTGATGCCGGAAGCGTCATCGATGACCCGGTGGAGCGGCCAGCTAAAGAAGGTCCGCAGGATTTCCCGGTCCGACCCACGGACGGCCCACTCGCGGAAGTCGATGAGAGACTGCAGGGCATCGGTGTCGTGCGGGGTCAGGGGCTGGGCCAGCAGCTTGCACAGGTAGGGGGTGTTCGAGCACGCCACGACCGTGCCTTCCAGTCCCTGCGTCGCCGCGGCGGCGGGCAGGGACCGGAAGGCAAGGGCCGAGTAGCGAACCGTCGTCCCTGGACGCAGAGTCAGCACTGGGGGTGTCCTCCTTCTTTGCTGCGCCGGGAGGGGCCCTCCGGCGTGACCTCGGCAGGGACTGCCGGCGTAGTGCCGACGCCCGGGCGCATGCGGCCGTCCTCCTCGGTGCCTGTCGGTTTGGCCGGTGCGGCTCTGAAGAGGCAGAAGGCTGTACGATCGTCGCGGGCACCGGCCCGATCGAAGCCTACGTCGGCGATGAACTGCCAGATCGTCGGCATCGACTCCCAGGCGGTCGCCAGACCGTGCCCTACCGGGTTCGTGGAGACCAGGTGGCTGTCGATGCCGTCGGTTGCGAGCATGAGCATCTCTCCAGGCATCCACAAGTAGCTGCCCCCGGCGCGTGGTTTTCGGTACTGGGGAAGCGGCCGGACGGAATTGGCGTACAGCTCGTTCACGTCCTCGGAGGTCAGCCGCTCCCAGTCGGGATGCCCGTCTTTGACCCTTCCGGGGCGGTACACCGAGGCGCGGGTATCTCCCCATTCGGCGAGCTGCACCTGCCAAGGCCCATCGTCCTCCCCGATGTCGATGAGCAGCACACCGAGTGTTGTGGCGAAGAGCTCCACCGGCTGGGCTTGGCGGTCAGCCGCGAGCTGGAGGGCGGCCGAAACAGCTGCTGCGACCTCCGAGGCATTGCCGCCGGCTGCGGCGACCGTGACCGCCGTCCGTGCTGCCGTCTCGGAGCCCACGTGCGACAGAGGAGCGGATCCCAGACCGTCTGCCACCGCCACTGCGATCCGGCCGGGCTCGGTGGAGAAAGCATAACTGTCCTGGCGCGTGGCGGCCCCCGACTGGTGGGATAGGCCCTGGATGCTCGCAGCGCACATCGCGACCTGACCGCCAGCGAGGGTCCCCGTGTCGGCGACGATGGCATGCTGGCCCAGAGAACTGCGTGCGAGCGACAGAGGCACCGTCGGGACGGCGGAGGGCTTCCCGAAGATGCGTGGAAGGATCCGAGCGCGGCCGGAGTGCTCCCCGGCCGCCACCGTGTTGCTACGGACCCCGCTCACATCGGGTCCAGCGTCGTCATGCCCGGGATGGTCGCCGGGATCGGTGACGGGACCGCGGCGGGAGCACCGGTACCCGCCGTCGCCGCAGCCGAAGCGGAGAGCATGACGCTTCGCACCAGGGCCGGGAACAGGGCGCCGAAGACCGCGGCAGGGTCGGTGCCCTGATCTGCCAGCCACACGTGACCCCTGTCGCGCCGGGCGATCTTGCGCAGCGTTGCCTCGGTGGCCCCGGCGACTCCGAAGACGCAGATGTTCGGAGCGTACGTGCTGGTGCTGAGAGCGTCCAGCTCTGCCTCCCACCCGGTGTCGGTCGGCTCGCCGTCGGTGATCATATACACCGTCGGCCGGTACACCGTCGCTCCAGTGGCCTTCTGGGCTGTCACCATCGCCTCGAGCTCAAAGCGGCAAAGCCTGAAGGCGTTGCCGAACTCCGTGGAACTCTCGGTATGCAGCCTAGGAGGAGCAGCAGCGGTGCTGATGTGGGTGAAGGGCAGCACCATCTCTGCCGTGCCGGAGAATTTCGCAATTCCCACTAGCGCGCAGTCGGCCGCCTCGGGGTGAACCTTTAGCGTGGTTATCAGAGACTCGACGCCCATGTTCACCGCATCAATAGGAGGCACGTCCCCGGGACCCGATTCCATCGATCCGCTGACATCGAGCAGTAGGAGGATCGGCACAATCGCCGCAACCGCGGAATCCTGCGCCGCCCTAAACGCTGTCGTTTCCTGAGTCATCACCATTTTCCTTTCACGAACCGGCTTTCTGATAACCGGTGACGACCCAACTCCAACATTCGGAGGACGAGGGTGTCACAGGGCCTCAAACCCCCTCAGCCCCTCTCCCCCGAACAATCCCCACATGGAAGAGTCGCTTTCAACCCCGGCCGACAAGAGGCAGGTTTGAACGAAAGGAAAAACCGATGGGCGAAGACAAAAAGCGCCTCCAGCACCGGAAGGCCGAACTCGAGGCCATCCGCCGCGAGTACCTCAGCGCTGCACAAGAGGCACACGCCAAAGCCGACCAAGCGGCCCGGGAACGCAACAATCCCAAAGACCCCACCAGGGCCTACGAGCACGCTGCTGCCTGCGACCGCCAAGCCGACGCGGCCCGCCGCGACGCCAAGCGCAGCACGGACGAGGCAGAAAAGACGCTCGTCGCCATCCGCGGACTCGAACGCCAGCTCTCCGAATACCGGTAGGAAGCGCGGGCAAAGGAATGATCCTCCGGTTCGTTCTCCGCGTTGCCACGTTGGGCATCACGGGAGGACTTGATTCCGTCCCGGCTGCCATGCGCGGGGGCTGCCTCTGCTGGGTGCGGGAGGCCGGGCGGAACTGGCCTTTGGCGAAATCACGGGCCGCCGCAGCCTTCGCATCAATTGTCGTTGACGCTGGCTCGTCGTACGTGGAGGGCCGGGTTCGAAACGGGCCGGGTCCCAAGGCGCAGTGTCTCATTTTCAAGGAAATGGGACAGTCGGAGCTGTGTATTCCGTTCGAGCAAAGAAGGGACGTGATTTAATGAACCATGGCTGGGGAGAGTTCGACCACGAATACGCCGCAATTTCGACTGACAGCCCTTTTGATTGGTCTGGCGGGGGTGATTATTGGGCTCGTCTTGGCCCTTACGGACCACTCGGTGGTTACCCAAAACGCAACCGGGCCCAGGTTCTATTTTGAGTGCGGTGCGCCGCTGCGTCCTGACATTGTCCGTATGAACATGCGTGATGCGACAGGAATTGGAAATATCCGTGCTGACTGCACCAACGAGATGCTGCCTTGGGGTATTGTCGCCGGCATCCTCCTGATCATCGGCGGGATCTGCCTGATCCGTTGGCTATACATGATGGTCGGACGTACACCCTCCCTTTGAGGTAAGTGCTGCAGACGCTGTCGATCTAAACAGCGGGAAAGAGCGTCAAATCGCTGAGACAAGGAGAAGCAGCCAACCCCAGGCGAGGGCAGCGACGGCGATTTTCGACCGCGGAAAAATGACATCCAGAACGGCGGAGACTGTCCCGGTTCCAAGGAAGTGGAACGTCCTTCCATTTCCTTAGTACCCAGACGTTTAACCCCTGCCGAAGATGCGTGCGACGGCATCGTTGATGCGCTGCTTCTCTTTGTCGTTGGTCTCGTAAAGGCCGGGTGAGTCCTGCTGCTGCGAGGGGGTTTCGGGCGGCCGACGCGAGGCGGCTTCGGGCCGCCTCGTCGCTCTCTCCCGATGCGCCCTGAGCTGTGCTAGCCGGGCCGGCTCGGGCTTCTCCCCGATGTACTCGGCCAGACCGCGTGGCGGCACTAAGGCGCCTGAGGCCGAGATGCTCCACTCCGGCAGCGGGGCGGACCCGTAGTGGGTGGGGGCGCGCATATGCTTCTCTGCGGTGGGGTGACGGTATCTATTGGGGTAGTTCGCGACGAGGATCCCTATCGACTCATGTTCCATATCGAGGACGACGCTCGTCAGGGGCAAATCGAGGACCAGATCGGGAACGTCCGGGGACCACAGCCAAACGTCGCGGACTCCCCCTCTTTCATACCCGCCGTGGCGACGGTCCCAATCCTTGCCTTCCATCGGCTTGCGCTGGACCTCGAATGCGAGCTGCTCGCCGCTGGCGAGAGTCGCCTTCACATCGCTCCGCAGTCGGAGACCGGTCACCCAGAACTCTTCTTCGACGGACCACGGGAGGACGTGGTGCTGATCTCCGGCCCAGTCCGTGATGAGTTGCTTGCCGCGCAAGTGCTCAGCAGTCTCCCCGTGCCTTCCCAGCCCGTCGGGTGCCTCCCCCTGCTGGTGGCGAAAGTGCAGAAGCCTCTTCTCGGGCGCGACGAGGATGACCGGAACGTCGCGGCCATCCTGCTTGCAGTCGATGCACACGATCTCCTTGGAGCCCTGGTACCCGTAGCGGTCGTAGTACGAGCCCGCGGCTCATCGCGTCGGCGGCGACAACCTGTCCGTCCGCGTTGTTGTACGCGATCAGAGGGTCGGAGGGCTCCCAGTTGCGCGGGGAGAGGGGACGTACTTCGACCATGAAGACAGTATGAGCCGACGGGCCGACATTTAAGCTTCTACGTTGATCGGCTCACTGTCATCCACATGTCAGCGCTGGTCGAAAAGTGAGCCGTTCGACCGTCATTAACACCGCACAACATGGTGGAGAATCGCTTCCTCTTCTGCGCTCTGCTGCTATTGTGCTCGCATGTCACACTTCGACTCGGCCAGAGAGCGCCGGGACTTTTTTGACCGTCGTGAGGAAGAGGCAGTTGTTCGGGCACTATCGGCTCGCCCCACAAAGCTCGCGTTCGCAGCGATGCGGCATTCCATGCTCAACGAATTTGTGGAGCGAGCCCAGCGAATCGGTTATCCTCCTCAACCGTTGGGCGTTTTGAGGAAGACGTGGTTCGGGCGAACCACCTGGACTTCCACAGGTCTCCTCGGTTGGGTCGTTGACAGCATTCCCTACAACCATGCGGTGATCGTGCGCGATGCGCAAATGCCCAGACCCTCCTACAAGGCCGTCGTCCTTACAGATGGCATAGCGGTAATCGCCTTCTTGAGGTCGTCATTGGACAAGAAATATCAGGGGAAGCTCGAACTGCTTGAGCCACGAACGGAGGTCCCCTCAGACGTTTGGCCTGCGCTAAAGGGATACGATCAGCATCATGTGCGCCACGTCGGCCTTGATGAAAAATTGTTTCAGCTTCTGGAAAGTTACGAGCGCCAGGTATCTGGCGAATAGGAAGAACCTATGTGGGGCGCCCACGTGAGCGTGGCCCAATTGACATGAAAGGGTTCCAAACCGGAGTCCCACAATGTAATTTGATGCAAGGCGGCGAAAACAGCGGCCGGTGGGTCACGGCAAAAAGGAGTGGGATATGGCTGAGTCTGTCAAATGTTCAAAGTGCGATTCAAGTAAGGTTTCTGGCAAGCCGTGCCCCGGCTGTGGGGATGAAAGCTAAGCAGTTCCTGTTGACATGAATTAGCCAGCAAGGGCGCACTCCGACAGGGGTGCACCCTCTTTTTGCTCGTCAATGTCGTCAATGGCGAACGATCCCGGGGACTGTGTGCAGATGGCCGGCGTCTCAGGGTTTGGACACCCTCGGTGAAAACAGCAAAGAAAGCTCAAACGAAACCTGAGGCGAAGCTTCTTGAACCGTCCCGGGGATCATGCCGCCTGTTTGTTGGCGGCGTCGTCGGGTAACGGGTCGGTTCACTCACCCAAGGTGTCCCGGTTCCAAGGAACTGGGACATAATGTTCCGCTCGTTCAGTGTGTGTGGCAGACATTCAGGGACCGGGTCGGCGACGCATGATTAGTCGGGCGCCGTGGGTAAGGAGGACGAGAGTTCCGGCAAGAACCAGCATGGCTGTGAACGCGATGATCTGGCCGAGGAACATTGCCATGGCCACTCCAAGGGTGCCGACGTAGGTCAGGGTGAAGGTTATTGTGAGTGGCTCGATCATCGGTTCCGAGCCTGCCGACCCTTGGATCGTTCTGCCAGCATTCCTGATGTCCGTGCCATTAGAGGCCGAAGTCCCCTCGCACCAGGTTTATCTCCTATGACCAGGCCTATGCCACGTGAATTCATGAGCTCCCCCTCTACCGGTTTCGAGAGTGTGCGGGACCGAACGCCGACTACGCCGGGGCGGTGAGCGTCCTCGAATGGCCGGGCCTGTACTCAGCAGGGGCTTTGTCTCTGCAGTCGCATTGCGCGGCCGCGTTTGTCTCGGAGGTGTCCCAGGGTGAGTTCCAGTCCGTCTACTTCGCCCTTCCATCTTTCCTTCTCGGCTCGTTCCCGTCGTACGATCAGATCCGCTTCGAGTTCGTCCAGCCGGAGGATCATCCGCGGTTCCACGTGCAGCGTGGGGCAGCGGACGCAGGCGTGTTCGTGTGCGCACGGGGTGCAGTAGGGCCTGCCGCAGGCACCGAGTTCGACCTTGCGTTTGTCGAAGTGTTCCTCTAATGCTTCCCATTCGTCGTTGGTGACCTGCGCATACTCGTGGTCGGGCAGGGCTCTGCGGTCCCTCGGGTCAGAGGGGACGCTGTGCGATTTCCTTCACCCACGAAGGGCTCTCGATCCCTTGCTTCTGGTCAGTCGAAAGCCGAAGGCGGGCGGCTCGAACGATGACCCGGTCCTCCTTGGGGCCAGTCCTGTCAGCGGCCATCGTTTCGGATGAGGAGACCATCGTCCTCGCTTCGCGGAGTGGTTCCTTCCAGGCTTCGGCGATAATCACGCTCTCCTCCGTGCCGGAAAGACTGCTTTCGTTGAGGAGTTTCAAAGCAGTGAGACCGACTTCACGTCGCTTCGGGTCATCGTCCAGGGTGGCTTCCAACGCCCATCTTGCTCGCGGCCACCAGTCTGACTGGCTTCCGGCCTTTGGCTTCAGACCCCACGGCCGGAGCCAGCCCATCGCAGCGAAGAGGACGGCTCCGAGGATGACGACGAACGGTCCAACGGCGGCAACGATCTGCCACCACGCGGCGTGCGACTCATGAAGGATGATGTCGATACGGCTCGGTGACGGTATCAGGTTCACAAGACCAGCATAGGCGCCCAGTTCATGGCTCCGAAGGGTCTATGGAATCGGTCCGCACCACAGGCGAGGTCGTTTTGAGGGTAGGGATGTAGTCGTTAGGGACGTGAGTCTAGTAGCGGGCGGACGCTCCGACAGCACATAGCTCGAGCATGATTTGGTTCCGGATGGTTTCGTGATGTCGAGGACATGTGGACTCGATTGAACCGGAGGCCAATTCTCGCTAGTTCTGTACCACCCACTCGGCGCGGCTTAGAAAACCTAGGCCGGGATCTCTACGCAGGGCTTTGATTCCGGCGGGAGACCCTACGATGAGCAGACCGACCGGGAGATTCCGACGGATAAGAAGTTGATGAGCGCCGATGAGAACTGGCACCGATGGGGACAACGGTTGGCGAACGTCCCGAAGAATCAGGAAGCCGTTCTCACGCAGCAGGGACGGGTCCGGGTCTACCTCACGGGCGACCAACTCATAGACTGTCCATCCCGCTTCGCCCACTACTCGTTTGGCCGTCTCGATGACTTCTCTGCTAGCAGCAGGTCCGGAGCACGTAGCGACCGTCAGCAGGGACGGAGTCCCTGGCCCATTGGCGAGGGAGTACGCCAACTCGGGCGCCCACTCGGCCGCGTCCATGCTTGCTACTTTAGGATAGAAAACGTGGGGAAGCAGGCCCCTAAGTGTTCCGAATTTCCAGCGGTTCAATCCGCAGCGGGACTTGGCCAGGCCACACGAGGATCCCATTCCCGTGACGCGAGTTCTCCATATTGAGCACGTCTACTCTTGTGACTAAGCCATTCACATGGCTCAGCTCATATTTGCGCCTCTGATGCCAATGGCCACAGAAGACATGGGGAACAGCCAGCGAATCAACGACCTCTTGCAGGAGATCCCGGGTTTTGTTCGCCTTCTCAGTCAGTTCCGGGCTGAGTCGGAAGTCTCCCGTCAGCGGGACTCCTGCCGGCGCATCATGCGTAATCAAGATGTCCAGGGGACCGCGGTCGATGAGCGCGTCCGCTTCCTCACGGGTGGGTTCTTCATTGGGCCACCAGTCCTTCCCGACGGTCCTGTGCTCGTAGTCGACACTGAACGCGCCGCCCAAGCCGCCGACAGCAAGGCCCTCAATCATGGTTCGGCCGCCTCGCGGGAGGACCCGGATATTGGACCGGATCGTTCCCAATCCGTCGTTGTCGACGGCGAGCTTCTCCAACGTGTCCCAGTTGTCGTGGTTGCCCCCGGAGACGACAAGCGTGATCCCAAGATCGATCAGGTACTTGTTCAGCTTGGCTTCGTACCGTCCCCGCTTGGCCCCAGGCCAATCAAGTCCAAAGTCCCCGACGTGGACGGCCGTATGGACGCCTTCGCGGGCAGCTGACCTTATGGCGGCCAGAGCCCAGCCAGCGGCCCCATGCCAATCACCAAATACTGCAAGGGGATTGAGAGCAGCCATTGTCCCAGCATACGTATATCTGCAGTGAGGTGTCGCCCGGCCCGGTATGGGTGCACGAGGTGGGACCATAACTCTACTTTGCCCGGCGGAGCAGCGCGACTCACCCAACCTCCTGGCTCGACGCTGCTTTCCTTCCCAGCACGCGTGGCAGAACTTGCCCGGGAGCACTGCACTCGGCCATCAGCGAGTCGGTTCTGGCACTCGCTCCGCAGGTTTTCCCCTCCCCGAACGGAAGCGTGCGCGTTAGGAGAACTGTCTATCGATCTCCCGGACTGCTCAGGAATATGGCCATCGGATTTGACTGAGCGCGGCTAGTCGGTGTGTGCGGCTTTAATCGATTTGAGTTCCGCCGCCACAAACTCTCTCAGGAGTTCGGAGATCTCCCGGTGACGCAAGATGGTATCGATTATTGGCTCGACTCCGACTGGCTCGGGTATTGGCAGCGCACGATGATCCATAAGTGGGGGCACGATCGAGCCCAGAAGCCGATCGGCGTCCGCAACGTCCTCGAGTCGCATCAACGCTTCGCCTCGAAGGACCTTGGCCATTCGGTCATAGCTGACGCCGGCAAGCTCTGCGTAGCTGCGGATGTTCAGTCCCTTGTCTCGGAGCGTTGCCATGATCTTTACGGCAAGGGCATGTTGCAGGCGCGCAGTGGCGATCCGTTTTTCTTCCAAATCTGTGCTGCCTTCGAGCCACGAGATCCTGACAACTTTTCCGAAGTGGTGGCGGTCCGGCGGAGCGGCCATAAGACGGGGCTGGAACCGGGGGTCGCTCATGGTCTGATTTTAGTCCCCATTCCCGGGAACTCGCTCGCGTCATGAGAAGAATTCAGCCTTTTAGACCCTTGCTTTGGGACTAAAAGGCTGAGTAGATTGGGTAGGGAGGCTGACCGGGCTGACACGAACTGTGGGCTTCCAAAACGTGCCGGGCTTTCATAGGAGCAGTGCCGTGCCGGGCTTCCGCATCGCGGCGAGGTCCGCGGGTGAAGAACGAGATCGCATGATTGTCGTGTATGTCGGAATGCATGGCTCGCCCCTGCGGCCGATCTCAACGTCTTAGGCACACCTGGGGCCGCTGGCAGCGGCCAGCAGCAGGAGGGCACCAGTGGCCGCTAGCGATCTGAATTTGATGCTTAGCAAGAATCAGAGCGACCCCTTCCGGAACTTCAACAATAAGTACGGCCACGCAGTGCTGCTGTGGCGGGAAAGCAAAGTGAATGGCCGAGGAGTAATTCTGGACAAGCGGATGAGCGACATCGACCCGTCCACGTTTCCGTTGTGCAGGCGTGGGTACAACTACAAGCACCGCCGGAACTACGAGGGGATGTATCCGTTCATCTCAACGGGAGACTTCCTGTGGTACGAATCGATGGAGGAGTTGCGCTGCCTCGTATTGCTGGAACATACGGAAGAAATAGATTCCATCGCAACGCAGCCGTTCTGTCTGTCGTTTAAGGACAATACGAGGCATTACCCGGACGCATTTGCAGTGCACGCAGACGGAACCCGAACTGTGTATGACGTCAAGTCCCTAGACAGCATTGACGACGCGGTCAGAAAGACGTTCGCCAAGACGACCGACGCTTGTAGCGTGCAAGGTTGGCGGCATGTCGTCCTGCATGGCATTGCGGGACTAGAGTGGAAAAACCTGGAGTGGTTGGCCTGCTTCAGGGCGGAAGACATGCACCCCGCGCCGGGGCATGAGGAAGTCTTACTCAACTATCTGGTAACGCCCCGGACCCTGGCGCACTCTGCTACGCAGTTGGATGCCGAGCACCCGGCGTTTCACATGCCGGCGATCTACCACCTGATGTTCCGTCAGGGCATCTGTTATGACCACAGACGGCCGCTCACCCTCGACACCAAGCTTTGGGTTGGGGGCGACCGTGCAGCAACGTGCCATCGGACCCAATGACATCCTGACTTTTGAGGACGGACGGTGGGAGGTCGTGTCCGTTGCCGACAATGTGTTCGCGCTCCGCAACATCGGGACCGGCGCGATGAAGAACATGTCGCTGTCGGAAATCAGCAAGCTGACGAAGGTCCCTCTTTTGTTCGATCGGTCCTTGGCTGAGACCGGCAAACTGGAGGCCGGCGGTCACAACGAACGGGAAAGACTGCGACTGTTGGTACCCCGAGTCCAGGAGATTATCTACGGCAAGCCCGATGGGGCCGACCACTACCGTGCAGGCTACGTTCCGGAACTGACCAACCAGGGGCAACGACTCGAGCTGATGGTAAGGCAGCTCAATGATGCCGGGATCGAGGTCGGAAAACGCACGCTCGAACGCTACGTTGCGGAGTACAAGAGCCATGGACCCGCGGGCATCCTGGACAAACGCACCATGAGAAAGCACCATCCTCTGGACAATATCCACCATGCTGTCCTTGCCTGCATCGACGACATGATCGACGACCAGATGAACAAGTCCAGCATTTCCCTGAAGGCCCAGGCGACAAAGGTAATTCTCCTAGTTCAGGAGCTCCCAACCAGGGATTTCCCCATCCCGGGACGTGACCGCCTTGTCGCCGCCATCAAGGAGAAAACGAAAGGCCGCGAACTGAGCGGGGGAGCCAAGCGCCGCAGGACCGGCAGTAACGCACCGGACTGGATCTTCCAGGGCATGACAGCCATCATGCCCGGCAGCGAGGTCCAGATCGATTCGTCCAGGTACGACGTGCGCGCCCGCAAGCCGGACGGCACCATTGGCTCGTTCACATTGACCGTAATGATGGACAAGGCAACCCGGACTATTCTGGCCCTCAGTGTCCAGGCATCCGGCACGGGAGCGGACCACGCCTACCTCTTGGCACAGGCCATGACACCCGCCGAAGCGCGTCCCGGCAGCGAGGAATTGTTCAACCCGTGGGTGCTGAAAGGCAAGGGCCTGCCGTGGGCGGCACTGCTGGACGACGACGCGGCGGCCAGATGGGAGACGCGCCGGCCAGTTATCCGGATCTTCCGGATCGTGACCGACAACGGGAGGGACTTCAGGAGCCGGGTCTTCGAATCCGCCTGCCGGCAACTTGGGATCATCATCACGCGCTCGGCCACCGCATCACCGACGGACAAAGGCATGGTCGAGCGGTTCTTCGAGACGCTGAAGGACCAGTTCATTTGCTATCTCCCAGGTTTCACCGGAGGCGACAGCGCGCATCGCGGAAAAAACGTGGATACGGAGGGTGTTCTCGACATTGAAAACCTCATCATTCTGCTCAACCGGTGGATCGTCCAGGTGTGGCAGAACCAGCCATTGGATGAGCTCTGCGATCCGCTGCACCCCTCCGCAAAGCCAGTGAGCCCCAACGTGATGTACGCCAGTATGTTCCCGTTCGTCGGACACGTACCGCTGGCCCTGGCGAAGGGCGATTACATTTCGCTCCTTCCGGTGGATCACCGAACTCTCCAGAAAGACGGTATCGAATTCAACTGCCGCCAATACGACTCCGAGGATCTCGCAGAGTTGCGGATGCAAACCTCCGGCGACAGCAAGTTGGGAAAAGACGGCGGCGAGTGGGAGATCCATTTCCGGCCCTCTGACCCCCGGCAAATCTGGATGTATGTCCCCACACAGGACCGGTACATCACGTGCTACCTGAAGGAGTCCAGATTCGACGACCCTCACCTGTCCGGTTATTGGCGCATCGCCGAGGAGATGCTGAATGAGGGCTACGCCATCCCCGGCGCCCAAGCATCTGAAATCTCCGGCTCGTTCATCCAGCGGGAAGTCGACAGAATCCGACGCGAAGAGAAACACAAGGCAGCCGCAGACCTGGCCGAGCACCTCGCCGAAGTGCAGAACATGGGCGGACCTGCCACGCGCACCGACCTGACGCCCGAGGCGGGCGCGGACGAGGATAACTGGGACGATGTGGAGGGCTACCCGATGAACCCCTTCATCGTTGACCGGGATACGGATAGTGGCGACACCAAATGACCACAGAGTTCGAATTTAGAGACCCCAACGGACCGGACATCACAAATTGGGCCGGCTACATACAATTCCTCCAAGGCCGCGGAGTTGGATTCGACCTCGTCCCGGTGGCCGAACTGTTGTCCATGACACCCTCCGCGAGGCAGAAATACGACTCCGCCCGTTTGGAATTCCTGTCCGACAACATCGTTGTCGAAAACGAGACCGTCCAGAACATCACGAAAACCCTTGAGACAGTGATGCGACTCAATCACGGGAAACCGACGGGTGGATACGGGGTCTTCGCCTCGGCCGCCGCGGGGCGCGGGAAAACGACCGCCCTGCACTCAGTACTTCGGGAGGTGCTCACCGCCTATCTGGCCCACGACCCCACCTGCATCGTCGAGAATCGCTGTTGTCCGGTGGCCTACATTTGCGTCCCCGACAGTGGCACACCAAAAAGTGTTTATATGGAGATTGCCGGGTATCTGGGCGTTGAATGCAAGCCCAGGGACAGTGATCCTGTCATGCGGAAGATCGTGCTGGCAGGAATCGCCAATTCCGGCATTCAGGTGTTCGTCATCGACGAGGTGCAGAATCTGGAGAACGGCGGCCCATTCGCGAAGCGTGCAGCTGACGCCGTGCGGCGCCTGGTGGACGACACGAAGGCGAACTTCATCCTCGCAGGTATCAATGTGGAGAAGACCAGCATCATGAGCCGCACCAGAGGCCTCCAGGTCGCCAATCGCTTCATCCGCGCTGAAGTCGCGGACTATGGCAAACGCTCGGTGAACTGGAAGGGCCGCTGGAAAGGACTGGTCGGCGCCATGGCTGACGCCCTGCCGTTATACGGGGCTACACGAGACGAGATGGAGCCCATAGCTGGACAACTCTACGAAGCCTGCGGCGGCAGCGTCCAAGCTCTTAATTTGATGGCGACCCAGGCATCCCGGCAATTGATCGGGCTAGGGGACCACACCCAGGAAACGATCACCCTGGAGAAGCTGCAGGGAACCCTGGTGAACCTGGCAACCGAGCAACATATCCGGGCCAAACTGGAACGAACCCGGACGAGGGCTGCTGCTTCTGCCAGGGCGACCCGCCGGGCGAAGTCCTCACGTGCAGTGAAACCTGAGGCGGCGACCGATGCACGCTAGTCGTCTCGGTACCCTCGCTCCCGGCCTGGCGCCCCGGTACATCCCCGGCGAGGCCCTGATCAGTTATGCTGCCAGGCTGGAATTGCGCATCGGCGTGGACCCCGGTTACGAGTGGTCACTGGCTCGCAGCAGGGAAATGGCCATTCGCCGGAAGGGCATGAATAACGACCGGGCGCAACGGAGGCTGGCTATCCTCTGCGAGCAAATGACAGGCATCCCGGAGGGAACCTTTGAACGCCGATACCGATGCCGTGACGTCATCGAAAACGCATGTTCGCTCTGCACGGGAGAACCAGGAATCGAATTGGATGCCGGAGGTGGGCGACTAGTGTGCCCCACCCACCGGTGCTGGACAGGCCCGTCAATCGCACGAGCAGGACTGAAGCCTTTTGAACTAGGGCAGCCCGGCGACGGCTTCATGCAACAGGTCGCGCCCGACGTCTTCGAGGCGGCGGACTTCCTGGACCGGGTGATGAACCAGGGAACTGCGCACCGACGCTTGGTTGATGAGGTTATCGGCCGCGTCGACCGTGCACGCACAATCGCCGCCCGCTCCAGCAGGCTTGGCCATGGCATTCGGTCCGTAATTCAATCGCCTTCCGAAGCCGCACTGGTCGCGGCCCTTGTCGGGACACTGACCACCCCCGACGTCCTCACCCGTATCTTTGACCCGCGTCTGACCTTCCGTGAGGCGCACGCCACCCTGGCGTCCGTTGTGGCGGAAAAATATCCAAGGGCGGAGAGTCCGGTTATCGACCAGATGTGGCTGCTCATCCGCCCGACCTTTTCCTGGATCCGGACCACCAAACTCGGCCAAGCGGCGGTGGAGCGGTTTACCCCGCTCATTATCCCGCCGGACACAATCAACTTCAGCCAAGTGTCGTTTCCGCTTGAGCCCTTCAGCAGGTCCTTGGACTGCCTTAGTGACAAGGGGCGCGTCGGCGACGGAGGATGGTCTGACAGGTATGTCGTTGCCCAGTCTGATCCGAGCGTCCCGGAGAAATTCATCTGCGTTGGCGGGCACATCCAGAGCACCTACAGGAGCCATGCCCGAAGGTTCAAGGACGAGGATTTCCACTGCGCCATCTGCTCCGGCTCACGAGCAGTAGCCGGACTGAATTCGCTCGGTGACCTCATGCCCCGCGTGGCATCCGAATGGGACGGTGTGGCTAACGGCGACCTTTCTCCATACATGGTGACACCAGGATCAGACCGAAAGGTCGCGTGGATCTGTGCGAAGGGCCACCCCTACGAGGCTTACATCACCAACCGGACTCTGCGGGGAACTGGCTGTCCGTTCTGCGCCGGCAAGGCGCTCCGGGCCGGATTGAATGACCTGGCGACCACCAATCCTCAAGAGGTCCTCATGTGGGACCACGATGCGCCTGAAAACCCGAAGCCCACCGACGTTTCTGCGGGGAACAACAAGGTAAAGATCTATCTGGTCTGCCCCAACGGACATTCGTTCAGTTCTACGCCGGCGCGTTTGGTCAGAACCGGTGGCCGGTGCAAGGAGTGCGCAGGTACTGTTCTTGTTGCCGGTCTAAACGACCTGGCTACACGACGGCCGGATGTGGCCGCTTGGTGGCACCCCACGAAGAACGGCGCAATTAAACCGGAAATGGTTAGAACCTCGAACGGAAACATGTTTTGGTGGCAATGTCCGGACGGCCACGAGTTCACCGCAACAATCAGGTACCGGACGAACTGCACTTGGCAGACCTGCCCGGCAGACACAGGACGGCTCCTCGTATCTGGATACAACGACCTGACAACCAAAGAACCGGACCTTGCCAAGGACTGGGACACGGCGCTCAATGGCCTGGGAGCATCGCAAACGGTCCGGGGCAACATCAAGCGTTACTGGACGTGCGCCCACGGACACACACAGTCGTCCAAAGTGGCGAACCGCCGCCGGACCGGCGGCTGCACCGAATGCTCCCCAGAAGAGCGAGTCGCTCCTGCGCGAAAGTTTAAGCGCGGTCGTAACGGTTGGGACACGCGAAAGGCGGCCGCCAGCTCAGTTGTGCCCGCCGACTTAAAGCACGGGGTCGCGGTGCTGTCGGGTACTGACGGATTGGATCAGCACCCCAACACCCGGGCACAGAAGGCGGGTTTAGCTTCGCAAGAGTGAGGCAGTACGCCCTGACAGGACGAGGCCCAGGGCCAAGTCTTCTTGGTATGGGTTCCGTGGCAGCGGGAAACCTGTGCAGATCGGAGAGAACCACGCGGGTCCGGTTGGGCTATCGCCTGGGCCGGGGACGGCGCAGCGCTTCATGCCGGGCCGATGCCGGGCTGGACGTCGTCAAGGCTTGTTAGGGCGAGTGCGTGCCATGTGGTTCCATATGGCGTGGTCTACGACCCAGGGTGTCAATTGCAATGTTGTTGCCGTTTCCTGGAGTAAGTTCCGCGCTTCGGTCACGGTTACTTTTCGTCCAAGGACGTTCTGCAGCCACTTGAGGACGTGGCGGTCCGGCTTTACGTGATTGTCATCGCCTGCGGTCATCCAGATGTAACCCGTGCGGATGCCTTGGTTCCCGCTTCCCTTGACGGCCTTAATCCGTTTCTCAACCTTGGCCAGTCGCTCGGTCTGGGAATCGGACAGCAGCGTCTTGACATCGCTTAGGGTCTGGATTCCTTCGCCAACTAGGGCTTCAGCGATTTGTCGAGTTGCCGCACTCTTCAGGATGCCGTTGGTTGTGGACGTTCGGGTGTTGCTGCGTAGGACTTTGTCGGCCAGGTACGCATCGGTGAAGTCGTGAATGGAGCAAAGAAAGTCGGTCAGCGTCTGCTCGTTTGGTCGGGGGCTCAGTTTCGTCTCCAACTCTGGCCCACGAAAAATGACCGGGGACAGCTTAGCGAATTCGGCGTAGCGGAAAACCAACGGGGAGACCACGGCGTCGTAGTCGAGACCGATGGAAAATGTGGCATCGAGAACGCAGAGCGATAGATGAGCCCAGCGTGCCTTGCGCGGCTCCGGTCCAAGTTCCTTCACGGCGATGATCACAGCGTGAACCTCGGCCGGATCCAACTGGGCAGTACTCACAGGCACTCCTTCGTCGATGCTTCCTACATCGTAAGGGCGTCATCGCGCTGGGGACGGCTATGGCGCGAGATGTTGTACGGGGGTGCACTTCGGATCTTGCAAGCCAGTTCGACGGACGTTCCCCGAATTGGGAAGGCATGCCGGCGCGTCCATACACCATTCACTAGGTGAAGAACCTTAAGGAGTGTTTTCAGGGTGAGGACGGCTTAAGCATTCCCAGCGAAACCAGTGTGTGGAGGCAGGCCTGCTGTAGCCTGATCCCTACCTGCGCAGTGAACTTGAAGGGACTTGCAGATGGCCAGCGATGACATCCAACATGTGACCGTACACTTTTCCGGCAGGACCTTTACGACGGTTGAATGGGTCAATGAGGTGCTTATAACCTGCGAGTACGCTTACAACCTCGCTGTGGTGGCCTTGATGATAAACGACCCCAACAATCCAAAGATCACGCCAAGCGACCTTCTCACGATTCTCGGGGACGGTGCGCCTGCATTTCAGGCGGAGGCGAACGCGGAGTTCAGGTCGGTCATATGGGAGGAAGATCGCTTACGGGTTCAGCAGTTGGTTTCCGGTGATTCATTCAACCTGGAGCTGAGCGGAATTAGTAAGGCAATCAGGGAGCTCAGGATTCTTTTTGATCCAATCGAGCGCCTTCGACGTCGGCAATCTGTTCAGCATGAGAGAGAGATGCATAAGACTGAAGAGCACGCGGCTCGCCGTAAAAACCACGAGGCCGACTACTCATTTATGCGGGAAGTCTTCAGTGATCCAGAGTCTCCTTTCAATCAACGGACTGAGGGACTTGACATGGAGCGGAAGATTGCACTCTTCAATAGCCTTTTTCGGACGACCGATGATATTTATGACCGCTTGGATAGAAGTAATCCTCGAATCATTGAAGGGACCATTGAGCCCGACGATAGTCCTGAAGGGTCCGACGGTGTGGGGACCCAGGGTAAATAGATGCTCACCGGACAAGCTGGATGCCAAGATCTTATGTTTCTATAGGCCGACACCAAAGGGCTACGTCTTCAGGGTGCGTCAGACTTAGTAGTGATGCTGCGCAAATAACTTCGTATGATTACCCAAGTGAGCCTATGCATCGGCGAACTGACCACTTGGCCCCCGTTACCGAGGTCGATAACAGCTACAATCCCAAACCACAGGAAAGAAAGCGGAATAAACATCGACCCAACCGCCGCTTGATCGCGTGGCGTAATGTTACCTGCCTACCGAAGAGATCCGGCATTGCAGGCCCGTCGAAGTTCTCTCCGAACTGACGTTTCATAGCTGCTATCGCATCAAATCTCCATGCTGCCTGATGCCCGTTTGCTAACGTCATTTTCAAGTCAGGCCCGTCATACCGATAGTCATTCGTGAGGTCCAGCGACGGCAAAAGGCCTAAATTGAACATACCTTCGAAGGCGAGGTGGACGCCGACGATTTGCACTGGAGCTAGGCCGGCGTTGCGGGCAACAACAGCTATTTGAAGACCATTGTTTCCGATCTTCCACCCCAGGGAGAGCGGGCGGTCACCCTAACGCGCGGCCCAGCATGCCTATACGTCGCTACAGCCACAGCCACAGCCAACGCGACAACGGACACGACCAAGGCGACTAAGGCTATCGTCGGTGCCGCGTAGCTTACCCACTCCGGAGCGTTGTTCAGGGTCGCCGGGGACTGACAGAACAAAGTCTTTCCACGCCAACGGGTCGTCCAGGAATTGTTCCCGATCTTCGGCAGTGCTCTCCAGCCATTGACCCAACAAATTCAGCATGAAACATATTGCCCCGAACCGGGCGTCCATCGTGGCCGACGGGCAGAGGCTGCCATTGGCATCGAACCGGAGCCGCAGGTCATCGGTGCTGACGCGCCCACAGCGGCGTGCCGATAAGCCAGGGACGCGCGCGCCCGCTACCGTGGCCGTATAACGGCACTTCGAATGTGGGCCGATTGCGCCTGCATGACGAGCCACGCGACTGGTCAGTTCGGGGGAGCGCGCTGGCAACATCGGGAAGTGTGAGGAAGAAGATGAATGCGTCGACCCCAATTCGAGGACAGAACCAGCTTCACGCTAAGGAGATTGGGTGAGTAGCGAAGCTCCACGGTGGTCGGGACGAGACGACGGTCTGTATACCGGGAGGTTCCCGCTTGCGGTCGAGGGTTACCCGATGCGTCGGGTCGAGGAATTGCTGCCAGGCGTCACTACAGTGACACCGCACGCACGTTATTACTCTTTGCACGCTTACGTGGCGACGGCGGTGTCCACGCACAAGGATCTGAACCCCGTGGATACCTTGCGGCGCTGCGAGGTCGTATTTGGGGCCATCTCGATTCAGCACGCTCGACGATTCCCCGACCAGCATCGTGGCATGTCACAGGCCCACGGCCATGACATCATTTCGGCTTCGATGCGGGACGGCGAATTAAATGTCTCAGCGCTTGCCGCGTCCGGCTCATATGCCCAAGCGTCGCGAGGATTTCTAGGACCCTACCTGGCTAGTGAGCGTCTGCTCGGACTGATTACTTCAGGGGGCGAGCTGATGGCTCCCGGGCCTAAGTCAGATGAACGAGGGCTGAAGCTCGCGTTCGAGGGCCTCCTCGACCTCGCCAAAATGGACTCCATCCCCTGCAGCATCCTGGAGGGGTACTCAAGCCTTTGCCTCTGCGGTCAGCACGCACTTGAACGCAGTTGGTTGAGGTCAATCATGTTCCCATCCCAGCTCCTGGAGGACGTCGCCACCCATAGCCGCCGGACACAGACAGCCCTCATGCTCTGCCGGCTCATAGAAATGTATGAGCCCGATAATTTGTCACTGGAACTGAGCCGAAAGCTCATCGCCGACTCGAGAACCTACGGCGACGATCAACTGCGGCATTTGGAGATTCTTCCTGCATGGCGGGGGGTTGTCCTGAGGCGCTGGTATACGTGGGCTTGGCGGGACCTCTGGCGCTGGCTTGTCAACGAGCAAATGACGGGAGCTGTGCCCATCGCTCAACTGCAACGTGCACTGTCGGAGCACTTACCGGACCAGAAGCTCTCAAGCTTTCGTAAAGAACTTCCCGAGGGCGTGGAAGCAGGCCGGCTGGTCGACGCCGAGTACGCTCCGGCCATTGACTCGCTGAAAACTGGCCCGAAAAACTTGGCGTGGCTCATGATCGGAGCCGGTCGGGTCGGCCAGCTCTCCGATCACGTGGCACCATATTTCGAAAGCACCGAACGCGAACGCCGAAACTACGAACTGACCCCCTCATGGTTGAGGGATTTCCTGAACCAGCGGAATGATCATTCGGTGCGTGATGTCGCATTCGAGCTCACCGGGGTGCTCCTTGCCCGGTCCCAACGTGTCGCGATGAGCAAGTCATCCTTCACGAACGGGCGATGGCGGGTTCCGACCAGGCTGACAGTGCGGGACGGCTATGCCTTCCGGGAATCCAATGAAGGAGGGGGTCCGGTGTCCCTGCGGTGGGATCAACTTACCCAAGTAATGAGTGGTCTTGGCATGGTCAGGCGTGTCGCTGGTGACACAAGGGGCGCGGCCGAGCGCTGGACCCTTACACGGAACGGCCGCGACCAGTGAGCGCGTTGGCAGACCCGCTGAACGTACCGGCACTATTGCATGAAATGGAGGCGAGCGGTGACTGGGATGTCCAAGAAGCGCTTTTTCTGACGTTCAACGCGGACGTCGCGTTCCTGGAACGCGGCGTCCTGGGCCTTTGCCAGTCAATGGGTGCGCGGGTCACAGTCATTGCAGACGCCGGGATGTGGCGCCCCGATCCGCTCGCCATGAAAGGCGCAGGCACCCAGTACCTCGTTGGCCTCGCGGCGCATAGTGGCGCTTTCCACCCGAAACTAACCCTCCTCGTGGGAGACGACCGGGTGTTAGCGCTGATTGGGTCAGGGAATCTGACGATGGGAGGGTGGCAGCACAACTCGGAATTATGGAATGTGCTTCGCGCCGAGGACGGGCAGGCACCGCAGGCCCTTTCCGACTTAGCTGAATGGCTTGAACTACTGCCTGCCAGCGTACGTCTCGCGTCGGACCATGCTGCCGCACTGAACAGGGTCGCTGCCAAGCTGCGCGGCACGCTGGAACGTTTCACTCCCATTGATGACGGAGCGCAGCTGGTCACCAACCTCGACCGATCTTTCCTGTCACAGCTGCCAGGTGGGCCGGTTGATGAGTTGACGTTGTACGCGCCGTTCATTGACGAACACGCGCGCGCGGTCAGGGCGCTGGTAGAACACTTCCCGACCCCAAAGCTCACCCTTGTTGTCCAACCTGGTTTGACCGTGGTCGAACCCCAGGCCTTGGCTAGTGTCCTGAGGGGCCAGACAGGTCTGACCGTAGTCGCCGATACTTCACATCGGTATCGCCATGCGAAATTGGTGGAATGGCGTCGGGGACCATACCGCCAGGTGCTGACAGGCAGCGCGAATCTGTCCGCCGCAGCCATGCTCAACACGGTAAGCAGCGGGGGAAACGTGGAGCTTGGGATCCTCACAAACGTCGACGAACCGTTATGGCCCGAGCCCGGGCTTGACCCGAACCATCGTGTTCAGCTGGAGAGCATTACAGATATTCCGGCGCTACGAATAGGGACTATAGCTCCAGAGACAACCGGGCTCGCTGTGCCCCAGCTGCTTAGCGCGGTGCTCGCCGGCAATGAATTAAGAATCGAGCTAGCGTATCCGGTCCCGTTCGCCGTCGAGGTCGAATACACCAATAACCCGCTCAATGACTCCTGGAATCGTCTCGGCACGATAGTCGCCGGGCACAGCACTGCTTCATTTCCGGCAGACCAGCTGGGAGACAGCGCGCTGCTGAGACTCGACTGGGCGGGTGGCGACGAAACGATCCTGGCTCGAGGCCCGGCTGTGCCTGCTTCCGTGCCGGAACGGCTCAGAACGCGACCGGCCGCGGGGCGCGCAGCCGGTGGCCCGCGGATCAAGTCGCGCGACGATCTTCTAGGAGTCGATCTCCGCTATCTAGACGCATTCGCAAGCCAGCTCACAAAAATCCACGAAGACGTCACCGCACTCAAGACCCCGTCCACCCGCAGCAGCGGCACCTCCACAGCATCGGGAGCAGAACGCAACGCCGAATTTGAAGAGGAACCAGCCGCATGGCTGTGGGAACTTGAGCAAACTGCGCAGCACCTTCACGGCCCCGTCTTTTCGGGCTTCGCCCTCGGCCTCCCAACACCGGTGCAGTCAACCGGGTGGGAGAACTTCGATTCGAGCGAAACCGGTGACCTCGACGCCGATGCCGCCATTTACGGTGATGACCAGATCGCACCGCCCACTGACAACCCCGAGCCCGTTGAGCCATTGATGCATGCAGCCGACCCGGACAGGATCAAGAAAGCCAGGCGCGACCGGGTCCGGGCGTTTGCCACGATGCCCGGCCGACTCAGCACGGTCTCCTACCTCGGCCTCGCGCGCCTCGCGCTGTGTTTCTACTGCGCGGGGGACTGGAAAGAACACGACCCCGAACCCATAAGGCTCGTCACCTCGTTCCTGAGCAAGGCTCTGGACCAGGCGCATACTTCCGGCATGGGCGACGAGGCGAAAGCACTGGCCGCCGTCGCTCTGACCTGCGTGCGACGCAGAGTCGATAACACGGCAACCTCGCCGGCCACCCACGAGGCTAAAAGGCTGCATGATAGGTGCAGAGACCTCGACCTGGGTGCTGTCCCGCTTCCACTTGTGACCGAATACACCCAATGCCTGTCCGCGCCCGGCGGCCGACCCCTGGAAACCGCTGATGTCTATGATGAGCTCCACACCTTCTCCGAACACCCTCTGCTGGACGCCGCCATGCTGGCGGCGGAGGGCCATGGATACGACGCAGAAGTGCTGGGGCCGTATAGCCTGCAGATCTCGGTCAGGTCGAGGGACCCGCTCCAGGGCGCATTGAAAATATTGGCCGCGTCTAAAGTCCCCCTCGGGGTGGTATCGCAGTCACAGACAACGGGAAAATCGGCCATCGCGTTGTGGTCCGATCCTGACTTGTACTGCATCGAAATCGACGACCGAGACCGCTGGGTCCATTACCGATCCACGCACGCGTTGAACGTGATTCTTGCAGCAATCCAGTCATCTGACGGCAGACGGTTCAGAGTCGACCACGGCCCCTTTAACCAAGCCATCCCCGAAGCGAAGCTACTAGCCGAGCGCTTTGGCATCCAGATGCCCAGAAAGGCCGGAGTGCCTCCGGGAGTCTGCCCGGACTGTTTCATGATGCTCACGCCCGCGGGTATTTGTGCGACGTGTGAGGCGTAGTCACCCAGCGGCACCAGGCCCCAGGAGGGCCCCAGTCTGCGCCTTCAGAACGAGGTCCTAGAAACTGCCGCGGCCTCCTCACGGCTGCGTGTGCGCGCCGAAATCCTGCCTCGACGCCGACGGCGCTCAAGAAGTTCCTGGGCGCGCCGGACAAGCTGATCCGCAACCCGGTGTACCGGAACGCCCCGAAGATGCGCATGTTCGAGACCAACCGGGTCGAAGAGGTCGAAGCCACCGACGAATGGAAGGCCTGGGAGGACTGCTACCGCGGGCGCAGCGCCGCCAGGGGCCGGAGGACAGCCGAGACCGACAAGGCGGAGCCGAAGACCGAGCTTGGCCGCGGCCGCAACGGATACTACCCGGTCCTCCGGAGGTAGCGGGGCACATCTGCGGCCACGGCCTAACCGCCGGCGCCGGCCTGACTGATGGCCTGCAACCCCACCTGCAGTGGGATCCGTTCCTGCTCGATCCTGAAAGGCCCTGGCCAGCCAGGGTTGGTCAGCGTGGCGTAGAGAGCCTCCTCGGTCGCCGTCAGCATCGGCAGGTTTTTATGCTCCGGGGCGGTCAGTTCCCGCCCTTTCACGTCAGTGAAGGAGCCGAAGTGCCGGTAAGCCTCGTACGCCGCAGTGTCCATAAGCACGGATTCGGCCATCACCCCGGCCTTCCGGAACTGGTGGAGAATCTCGAAGCCGGCTGCGTCCATGTCGCCCCAGTAAAAGATGGCCGGGCATCCGGTCAGCCAGGGCAGCGTTCCGGCCGTTTCGGCAGCGCTGAACCCTGCACCCTCAACAGCTATCCCGCCGGGAACAGGGGGGAAGTGGATGGCGGTGTCCTTGTTTTCGGCGATGACCACCGTGGACGGGGTGTATGCAGGGGTCATCGTGTCGCCTCTGGACACGGAATCGTGTCGTCGTCCGCTGGTGGCCAGATAAGCCGGGTCGAGGTAGGCGAAATGCAACCGGGACGGGTGCTGCGGCAGTAAGCCCAGGTCGGCCTTGCCGGAGAGCTGCCTCAGTTCCGGGCCGTGGCTGTTCAGCCATTTAGCGTGCAGGCCCGGGATCGGCACTTGCCGGGGTGTCAGGCCATGGGCCTCATGCTCCCGAAACCAGGCGGCCGCCATGTTGAGGAGGCCGAAATCCTGGTCAGTGTATTTGTCGACCGAACGCACAACGGCGGAGAGATTTTCCAGACCGGGGTGCAGCTGCTCCAGGATTGCCGCCCGTGACTGTCCGCGACGATAGCGGTCCCGCCATTCCCGCCCGGCGACCAGCACGGCGGTGCCGATGTCGGGGACGATTACATGGGTCGGGATCTGCTGCGGGGTGCCCAGAACCCTGCGCGTCTCAACGGAGACCGTGAGTCCGTTTTCCTGTGCCCAGCCACGGATTTCTGCGGCCCGGCGCTGGAAGTCCGGAAACCCGGCGCCCAGCTCCGTCCCGGAGACGCGGCCGAGAGGGACCGTGTGCGGCCAGGACGCCAGTTCCCTGGACGCGTCCAGATGCCACGTGGAGGCCAGCCGGCGCTGGATGTCCGCGGTGACCTGGGCCGGGCCCTTCATACGCCGGGCCTCGGGACGGACCGGACTTCCTGGACGTATGAGTACCCGGTGACCGGGTTCTTGGTCATCGAAAGGGCGAGATCCGCGTACGGCTCCAGCGCGGTGACCTTATCGAGGGGCGCGCCGATGAGCAGCTGGAACCCCAGGCCCTTCCACGCCTCAACAGAGCGGCCGGCGAATTCGCTGTCCGATTTCACGAACCCTTCGTCCAGGAAGACCGGTGCGAACCGGGGCCGGGTGCGGCTTTCGTCGCCGAGCTGGAACCGCAGCGCAGCACCGACGATGAATGCGACCAGCTCCTGCGATTCGCCGCCGCTCTTGCCGCCCAGGGACGAGTACGTTGCCAGCTGCTGGCCTTGCGCGTCAATGCTTACCGCTGTGATCTCCACATGGCGGCGCACATCCAGGAAGGTGTCCCGCTCTCCGTGCCGGCCGCCGTCATCGCTTTTCCGGATCCGGTTCATAAATTGCCGCAGCCGCTGGAACTGGGCGTCCACCTGCGCCTCGGTGAGGTCCCTGGTGGCGCCGGATGAAAGCTCCCGCAGTTCCTTCCGGAACGCGCCGACCCGGTCGCTGCTGAGGAGCCGGAGGTCAATTTTCAGCCGGTCCCGGCCCGCGCCGAACGCCAGCGTGGAAAGGATGGCGTTGACCGGGACGAGCCGGCTTTGGATCTCCTCCACAGACGTCTCGAACGCTCCGTTGAGCGGGACGAGGTCCTGGCCGGACCATTCCGCGAGCCGGCGGACCCATTCCCGGCGCCGGTCGTGAAGGCCCGTAGTGACGATGTCGTCGTAGATGGTCTGGAAGTCTTCCACCGATGCCATAGTGGTGCCCAGGTTGGGATCATCCCAACGGTCCAGGTAGCTTTCAAACAGGCCCGTCAGGGCCTCCGTGGCCCGTTTCGCCTCCCGCTGGCAGGAGTCCTGGTCGGCGTTCAGCTTGTCCATCATGCGTTTGATGTTGCCGCCGAAGTCGGTCAGGCTCTCCGGGTTTCCAACCGCAGCGAAATGGGCCGTCAGGAATCCGTTGTGAACATCGCAAAGTTCGGCTGCGTCCGCCCTCAGCTGCTCAGAGACCAGGAGCAGTTCCTGCCGCCGAAGCGTCAGCCGCGCCTCTTCGTCGGCCAGCTGATCGACCCGCGACTTCGCGGTGTACCGGCGCCCGCGCGCCTCGTCCAGCTGCCCGTTCAGCTCCTCTTCCTTCTCCCGCAGTTGCGTGAGGATGTCGCTGGAGCCAAGGATGCGCTGTTCCTCCGCCTGGACCCTGGCAATGCCGTCCTCGACGGAGGCAACGTCAATGTCGGCCCATTCCCGGGCCAGGATGTATTCGTGGGAGCTGCGGAAGTCCCGGAGCCGGCGGGCCGCGGCATCGATGTCCTCAAGCCTGCCGGCGTAGTCGGTGAGTTCAGCCTCGCACGCCTCCAGTTCCTCCGTGATCGCGGCAATCCGGCCCTTGTTGGAGAACCCGAGGATGGGACGCCCGGCCCCGCCGTGCGCCCCGGACCGGCCGTCGCGCGTCTGCCCGCTGAGCGTGACCCGGTACCCGCCGCCGCCCAGGTCGGCGGACGATTCCACGCAGAGGGCATCGAGGCTGGCGTCCCGGACCCTGGTCTGGACCCAGTGGCTGAACGGGGAGTCTTTGAAGACGAGCTTCCCGGACACCCTGCCCGGGACACCGTTGACGTGCCGGTAGGCGCGGCGGGGAACGCCTTCGAAGCGGATCCGCACGGTGTCGCGGATCGGGTCGATCGCTCGACTGAAACGTTCAAGCTCGGTTTCGTCGACCAGCATGATCCGCGACACCGGAGACAGTGTCACCTCGGCGGCGGTCCGCCACTTTTCCTCGCCGGCGGCAACGTCGATCAGCTCAGCGACGAAGGGCAGGTCGTCGGGATCAATACCGGCGGCCGCGGCAAACCGCAGGCGTGCCTCGTGCAGTTGTAGCGGGACGAGTCCTTTCCGGCTCTGCAGGGAAGCGCGCTCGGCCGTGAGTTTGCTGGCCCGGTCCATGACCGGGTAGCGCTCTTTGCCGATCTCTTCTTTCTCCTCGGCCAGAAGCCGCTCCCGGCGGTCGTACCCGGCCAGGAAGACCCGGGCCGCGGCGGTGGCGGCGTTGAAGTCCTCCTCCGTCTCCACGACGGTGTCAATTACAGCGGCACGGTCATCGAAGGCACCGCGGAGCTCTGCTACCCGGGGCAGCCTCGCGCGGAACGTCTCCAGCTCCGTCCGGAGACGACCCAGTTCGTTGCCGCCGTTGTTCCGCTGTGCTTCCTGATTCTCTGCCAGTTGCACTGCGAATGCCGCCTCGTCCTCGGCGGCTGCCCGCAGGAGCCGCTGCTGGGCGTCGGTGTTCTCCGCGTTGGCGCTCAGGACGTTGTCGATAAGCCCGGTCTCGGTCCGGTTCTGCCAGACCGCCAGCGGGGACGAGGGGCCACCGATGATCTCCTCGACCAGCGCGGCGTCAGCGGTGGCCCGTGCCAGGGTTTCGCGGATCTTGGGCAGCGCAGCCAGGGCCTTGCTCTTCTCCGCCTCATTCTGCATGGACGCGTACGAGGCCTCCAGGTCAGCGAAGTGGGCGAGCGCCCGGTCGGCGGCGGCGTAGGTCCCCGGCTCTTCCAGGACCAGGGATTTGTAAAGCCCGTCCACGTCCGTCACCTGCTGGCCTGCCTGAATACGGGCCAGGAGCCGCAGGGCCTTCTTTCCGTCACCGTTGGCGCCGATCCCAAGCCGGGCGAAAAGCACGTCGGAGAAGGCGTTGTAGGTCGGATGGACGTGGGCTCCGGGGATGGCCGTCTCGAGCGCCCGCTTATCGAATTTCGCTGCGGACACCGGTTCGAGTTCGCGGAGGTCCAGGTCTTCGTCGAAGGTGACCATCTTGGAGATGACGTCGCTGAAGACGGAACCGCCGCGGGGCAGGTAATAGCAGCGCAGCGCTGTGAACTTCTTGCCGGTGTCGCTGACGAACGTCATGCCCACCGCACCCCAGGTGTTGGAGTTTTCGCCCCGGAGCACCCGGTCGCGCATCTCACCGGTGCCGGATTCACGGTGAGCATCGGTCTTTCCGCGCAAGTAGGTGACCACGTTGCGCTGGTCGACGCCGCGGGCCCGGCCGGATGTCGCGTCGTTGGAGGCGCCGTTGAACGGCACATCGGAGGGCATCATGAGGGCCAGGTAGGCATCCATCAGGGTGCTCTTTCCGGTTCCGGACGCGCCGGAGAGCAGGGTCGCTCCCGAAGCGAAAGCCACTTGGGTGTGCCCCTGGAAGCCGCCCCAGTTGATGACCTGCAGGTGCAGGGCCCGCCATTGAGCTGTATCGGCCGTCGCCGTCAGCTGCTCAACGGGCTCCTCAACGCCTTCCATCTCGAACGTCATCTGCGTCATGCTTCTACCCCTTCGGTGGCGGGCGCCGTTGTCTGGCCGCCGGTCCCGGCCTGTTCGAGCCAGTCCAGGAGCTCCCTCAGCCGCGGTACAGGCATGAGCACTTCGATGACCGGAGAGATCCGCAGCCGCTCAGGGTCCGGGGTGGTCTGCAGAACCCGGCTCTTCAACAGGCTGTCGATGGCGTTATCGGCCCGGCGGGCGTCGCCGGAATGGTCGGTGGCATTCGCCGGCCGGTAGGATTCCACGGCACCGCGCAGTTCGTCCCGGTCCACGAAAACTTCGGTGGTGGTGCCGACATGTTCGCTGCGGAACCGGGTCCGCAGGAAGACCATCAGGATGGTCTCCTCCTTGGTGTACGTGGCGTTCCTGAGAAGTGTCGGGTATTTCCGGCCGTCCTCGGCGATGACCTGGCGTTTGAAAGCGACCTCGCGTTCGCGGTCCACGTGCAAGTGAAGGAACAACTCGTTGAGCCGGCGGACAATGGACGACTCCGACTCCATCAGGGTCTTCCACTCGGCGGAATGGTCTGCACCGCTGATGTAGTGGTTTTTCAGGATCGCCGTCAGGGCCCTGCGCTCATCAAAGTCCAGTTCCCCGGTGTCGCCAGGGAACACGGCCGTGCTGGTGCTGTCCGCCCAGAATCCGTCGCCGTCGTCAGGGTTGCTGCTCATCGGAGCCTCTTTCGTTGTAGGCGGCTATGGCGGCAACGTTCTCTGCGGTCAGTTCCAGCAAGGGGACCAGGAACTCTCTTGTGGTGCCGTCGGGCCGGATGGTGAAGAAGGATTCGGTCTGGGTACGGGTCTCCGCGGACCCTGCCTGGGCGAAGATTTGGAGCAGGCCCAGGATCTCCACGGGCCGGCGCAGATGCTCGGGGAGGGTGTTGAACATCTCCCCGGCCGTGAGCGCCGTTCCGGCGGCGTAGCTTTCCACAACGGCGTTGCGCATCTCTTGCAGGAGCGGCCCGCCTTGTTTGCGGATCTGCTCCAGGTCCAGCGGTGCGGGCGCACCCGCGGAAGTGTCTTCCAGCGCCGGCGGGGCAACGTCGGCGGCAGGGTCGTAGAAGTTGGCCTTTAGGTAGCTGATGTCGAGTTCGTCCGGGGTGAGGTCAACCGGAACGGCGGCACGCCGGGGCGCCGTCTCCATCCACGTCCCGAGGCTTCTGCCTACCCGGCGCAGGAGGTCGTCCAGCTCACGGTCCCTGAGCGCGTCATGGTTCACGATGTGCTCGCGCAGTGTCGTAGTCAGTTTCATCCGGCGGTCCAGGACGTCCCGGATGCCCTTTCTGATCAGCGCCACCGTGCCGAGGAATTCGCGTTGTTCAGCTGTAGCGAGCACCGCAGCGAACGGGTGCTCGACGATGGTCTGGAGGTCGGTGCGCAGCCCCAGCAGGAGCGCGTCATCTCGAAGCAGTTCGAAGGCGCCCTCGAAGGCTCTTCCCTCCGGTGTGGCACCCATCAGCTTGTCTGTCCGCAGCAGGTACTCATCCAGGACTTCGCCGACGTTGCGGACCTCCGAGCGGAAATCGTTGATGATCTGGCGGTGCATTTCGCCGACGGATTCCTCAACCCGTTTGAAGTCGCTCGGCAGCTGGGAGATCAGGTCGGTCAAGTTGGCGTACCCATCCAGCATCCTGTCCTCGTCCATGACCGCCATTTCGGCACCTGAGGCAAGCTCGTCCCGCTGGGCGGTCAGGGCCGCGATCTGCTCATCCAGACGGTCGATGCGGGCCTGCCGGTCCGGGTTCGCTTCGGTAGCCCACGCCCGGACGGTGTCAAGGATGGTCGCGATACGGGACTCACTGATCAGTGCCCGGTCCTTGGCCAGACTGTTGGTCAGCTTCAGTGCCTCGAGCGTGTGGGAGGTAAGGGAGTATTCTTCCTCGCCGTCCTCTCCGACGGAGCGGAACAGCCATTTGTGGTTCATCCATAGAACGCACTGGGCCCGGCCGGACGCGGCGGCGCCCAAATCCTCACCTACGGCCCGGAGCTCTCCCAGATAGGCGTCGACCTGGGAGTGGAGCCGGTCCGCTTTGACCCGTTCCCGGTCCCCGCCGAACAAGGCGTTGAATACGGCGAGGGCCAGTGGGGCATATTTGCGGTCAAGGAGACGCAACGTCGGCTTATCAAGGATTTCGCGAATGCGTGCAACTTCACCCTCGATGCCGCTCATCATGTTCCTTCCCCCGTTGATACCGATGCTAAGCCACTGCGCCGACACGATGGTCCAGGCGTAGGCACATCGGTCGCGCCCAGCAGCTCGCGGGCGACTTCGCGGGCACCGTCGCTGGCGCTAATCACCTCGTCGACTTGGCGGGCGACGCGACCGCCGAGCTTGGACACCTGATACCGGGAGCGTGAGCGGACCCATTCGGCCACGGTGGCGGCGCGGGCGTCGCGAACAGGCCGCACCAGGTTGCCCCACTGTTCCAGCTGGCGGCAGCGGCTTTCGGGGTCGTCGACACTGATCTGGGCGCCGAAGCGTTCGAGCGCCGACTGCGCCTCTCCTGCCGACAGGTCGGCCAGGAGAGTGGAGGAAAAGAGGCGCATGATGGCGATGTACTCTTCGGCATTGTCAGCGGTCACGTACCGGTACAGATCCCGCCGCTCCGGCGCTGGATCCGCCTCCGCCTGCGTTGTCCCAGCGTCTATCAAGGTGTCCCCTCTGCTCATTGCTGCCGCGGTCGGGTCGCTCGCCCTCGGTCGGTAGATATTCGTTGTCCGGCCTACAGTAGGGCAGCGGTGCGACACTTTGGATCAGTCGCGGCAAGGCGTCCTTGGATGAAAGTATCACGATCTGGCAAATATGTCGCTGAATAGCCTTGACGAATGTCCATCCTATATCTATAATGCAACCTTCAACGCGGGGCTGCCCGTTGACTGGACAATGAATGACGCTGCTGTGCGGGAACAAGGCACGTGGTGGTATCCGACGAAGAATGGGGCCCTCATGCCGGACCACCTGACGCCGGCATAGGAGGCCAAAGTGCATTGTGAAGCATCCGCGCGGTGAGCGGGCGATACCCGATGAGCCGCGCACCCTCTGGCCGCCGGCAGCCAAGGAGATCACCTGCCTGCGTGTCGCGCCGCGATCATCGGTGCAGACGACTTCGGGAACCTATGTAGACGGGTCCAGGAACAGACAGCTTGAGCCGGGTAGGGGCCGGGGGCTTCGGGTGAGGCAACGATTAACGGTGAGACCACAGAGGGTTGGTTAAGGGCTGTGTCCGTGGGTACGATCCCGTAGCCAATGGCCCTCCCCGGCCTGATCGTTGATGGTCCTCTTCATTGAGGGCGACTGAATGCGGCGCGTAACATGCAATGCCGCAACGTGTGTGCGGCGAACGCCCTGGAGGGCGGGGGCGAGGTAAAGTCTCGTTTTGTGGCGGCCGGGGAGCTGGCCACGCTCAGTAGCCTCGATGCAGTGGAACCGTTGACGGCATGCCTGCTGAATCGGGCAAGCAGGGGGAGAAACACTATGACCGCAGGCGTTGACACGTCCTTTTACTACCACTCGGATACTCCGACGGGAAAGGACCCCGACAAGCACAGCCCGACCCTGCGCAGGCACCACCAACTGCTGTGGAGCAAGGATCTGCCCTACGGCGGAGGACGCTTCGATCTGGTACAAGAGCCCGGCAGATACCTCGTGCACTGGTCCGAGCTGGGTGTTTCTTTCTCGCCAGCGACGCCATAACGACCAGGCTGCTGGGAAAGGCAGCCAGCGTCATAGCGAAGATTCCGGCCGCTGAGCTGCCTGAGTATGGTGGCTACACCGCCGGAAGCACCCTTGTTTTCCCCGGCAACATCGTTGACGGGAAACAGACCATCAATGGTGCGCGCGGATTCCACCCCAGCATCGCCGACCGCATCGACGTGACCTTGGAATGCATCCGCCGCGACTATACAGGCGAGCTGCCGAACAAGCTCGGAGAGGTCCTGGACAGGTACTCAAACTTTTTTGCCCTGTTCAAGGACTTTGACGGGTACGTTGAATTCTTCCTGCTGCAGGATCTCATCAATAAGGACGGCACCATCCGGTTCTTCCACCCGTTCGACAACTTCAGCACACCGGTGGTTCCAAAGACCCCCGACGAATACCTCAAGTATTTACAACGCAGCAGGGATTTCATCCGTGCACGCAACAAGAGGATCGACGCACAACCCTGACCTTCTGATCAGCAGGTTCGAAAGCTACAGTGAATACCCGCTGAAGACTGGGCAAGTTCGTGAAGCGAGGCGCGTTGGTACTCCGCAATGCTTATCGATTTCGCCAACTAGGTCAGTCAGCCGACTTGTGCAGTAGTCCACCAATCCTCGGAATCACGCTGGTCCGCATCTGGCGTCTCTCGCCAACTAGCCGGCAGCCTCACAACTACGATCAGGCAGCCTGACCGGTTACCCGTAGGTCAGTAAAATGACTCCGGCCTCGCACCAAGTGCGGTGCCGGAGTCATGTTATGCAGGCCGTTCATCGTGGACGGCGAAAGTACCAAAACCTAATACCACGCGAAGAAGCTGCACTTCGGTCACCACATCGACTACGCCTTCCTCCGCGGAGCCTCAGCGGCCCTCGAAATCGGCCGGCACGAGGAGTGGCTGGAGTTCAGCGACCACATGCCCCTGATACTGGACATGGAACCATCGCAAAGTGCTGCGGTCCTGCCGGCCCCCGAGTCCTAAGCACTAATTATTCAGGTGGTCCACTAGACGTCGCCGGAGAAGCCACGCAGCCGTAACTCGCTCAGAACAGCGGCCAGGGCATCGCCGACATCTCACCGCTCGGAGCAGGGAACCGACCCTCCAAGCGCAACCGGGCGCAGCGAGCGGCGGCCGACGCAATTTCTTCGGCGCTGATCAGGTCCGCCAGGTTGCGGCCCAGCTCACCGTCCAGCCCTTCCTTGACACGGTCGATGCCCTCAAGTTCCTCGACGGTCAGAACGTCTCCCAGCCACCCCCACAGCACCGTGCGCAGCTTGTGGTCACAGTGAAAGGTGAGCCCATGATCCACGCCGTGCCGGTGCCCGTCCGTCATGGCAAGGATGTGAGCGCCTTTGCGGTCGGCGTTGTTCACGACGACGTCGAACACTGCCATGCGTCTGAGCGCCGGAGAGTCCTCGTGGATGAGGGCGACCATCCGTCCCTCCTCATCCTGACCCTCGAGGACGTGTTTCCAACCGCTTTCCGCGACGTCGTCCGTTGCGACGAGGTCAACCGCGTTCTGGTTGGGGTCTGTCTCCTGCCAGAGCTGCACCATTCCTGTGCCGAACGGACCATCCCGCAGCCAGGTGCGTGGCACCACATTCCAGCCAAGGACTTCCGAGACCAGGTAGGCGGCAACCTCACGGTGGGCAAGGAAGCCGTCGGGAAAATCCCACAGCGCTTTCTCCCCGGCTATCGGCTTGTAGACGACGGCCGTGTCGCCGATGCTGCCCAGGAAGGTGGCGTTCGACGCCGTCGTAATGCGCCCAGTGAGCGTCAGCTCGGCGGTCAGCAGGTCGGGCGCCGGCATCAGACCTCGGGAAGGGTGCAGACGTGTCCGTCTGGGTCCAACGGGTAACCGCAAAGCGGGCAAGCGGGACGCCCGGCGCCGACAACCTCACGGGTGCGCTTGGCGAAGGCACGGGCGGTACCAACCGGCATCCGCACCAGCAGCATTTCGGGCAATTCAGCGCCGTCCTCCCCAAGTGACCCGTCGTCTTCGGCATCAACATCGGCGATCGGGTAGGCCTCCATGACCACCTGCGCCGTCGTCGGGTCCCAACCTAAACTCATGGCGCCGGTCCGGAACTGCTCCTGAACTGCCTCGAGCTGGTCATTGTCAACCAATTCAATGGGGGTACTGGTGGGAACACTGTGAGGGTTTCCCTCCACCTTGAGAAGCTGGTCGAGAATCTCGTCGATTTTATCTGCGAGCAGAGCGGACTGCTGCTTCTCCATGGCGATACTTACGATCTGAGTCCCTGCGCGCACCTGCAGGTAGAACGTCCGTGCGCCCGGAAGGCCAATGGTGCCGACGACGACCCGATCAGGCCAGGCAAACTCATGAACACGTGTAGGCATAAGAGCATTTTAGGCACAGGCGCTTCACGGAGCCTGTTGCCCTGCACCGCCGCCCACGGGTGCATCTCCGGAGTGGATGCCGTTCGACAGCCAGGAGAGATCCCCGGCATCGGTGTTGGTCGCGTAGACGCTTGGCCGACTGGCGCTGTAGCGCACGATCGATACGGAGCCAGGGCTCACGTTAATGCGCTGGAACAGGTCTAGGTGCATACCGAGCGCGTCAGCGAGGATTGATTTGATGATGTCACCGTGACTCACCGCCACCCACACGGCTCCTTGTCCGTACTCGGCTTCGAAGGCTACATCGTGGCGTCGGATTGCGGCTACCGATCGAGCCTGCATGGCCGCCATGGATTCACCGCCGGGAAAAACGACCGCGGACGGCTGCGACTGCACAGCCGCCCACAGATCCTCTGTTGCGAGATCACTGAGCGTGCGGCCCTGCCACTGGCCGTAATCGCACTCGGTAAGATCGGGTTCCAATGGCGCGTACGGGGTCCCAGCCTGGCGATCGAGGATGAGCTGGGCGGTCTGCTGACAACGCTCGAGGGGGCTCGATACCACCCCAGCTAAGGGCACCACCGCGAGTCGGTCTCCGGTCAAAGCTGCCTGCTCGCGCCCGATTTGGTCCAAGCTGACGCCGGCCGCCCGACCCGCCAGCAGTCCAGCGGCATTGGCTGTGGTGCGGCCGTGCCGCACGAGGATAACTGTCGCCATCCATCCAGCCTAACCACCCGCTTGACGGCAGTGTTTACCCACACCTTTGGAAATTTGCCGGCCACGTCACCACTCTCGGTGTATCAAGGGCATCGGGTGATACACAACCAAGAAGACCAAGAAGGTATTACGGGCAAAGCATGGCCCGGGCACGTCAAAGGCGTCGAAGAGACATAGGGGTTCAGCCGGCCAACCTGGAGGGGGCTATCGACCTATTGGCGACCACCACGTTACCAATACTGAGGTTTGGCCGGCAGCTCATCTTGCACCGAGATACGCGTGCAGGCCGTCTTCTCCGGCTGCAGGCGGCATCTGAAGATAGTCCACAGTCCCGCGCAGGGCGCTCGGCACGGGTGGATGGGGCTCCTGGCCGTGCCGTTCTCCGGCTTGCGGCGTCCGTGAAAGCGGCCAGTGGGGCGGTTCCCAGTCCTGGTGCTCGCTTTTGTACTTCCGCCCACTCGGTGAGATCCAGCCGGGCGGCTCATTCTTTGTTGCCGGCGTCGGTCTCCAGCCGCTGGTGTGTTTGAGTCTGTGGTGCCGGGGACACGGTTGTCCCAGATTGCTGATCCCAGTGGTTCCGCCATGATGCCAGGCCAAGAGGTGGTCTGCTTCGTTATCCAGGGAGTGATTGCTGCATCCGGGGAACGGGCATTTGCCGTCGCGCATCCGTAGCCAGTTGCGCATGGCCTTTGTGATCCGGTAACTGGCGCGGCCGATTTCCAAGGGCGCCCCGTCCCGTGGATCCACGAGCACCCGGCGGAACGAGTCCGCCCCATTGGACACCAGATCCCGTGCCATGGAGGCAGGAATGGGTCCGTACCCGTCCAGCATTGCCGGTTCCTCGGTCACCCCAAGCAGGGAGAAGACAGGAACGGTGACCAGAATCGCGGCCCGAGGCGTGGGGACATCGGCAAGACCCGGCACCCCAGCCCCCGCCCCGCCCCTGCCGACGCCGATGCCTGTGGCATTACCGCAGCGCGTACAGCCGGCTTCGCTTCGAAGGGCAGTCGTGGCGAACAGGTCTGCCCGTAGCTGCGTGAGCGTCCTGTCCTCATGGGGTCCTTACAGTCCCCGGGCGATGGCGGTGATGCGGTTCCAGATGGCAGCCGCCTGGTCTGCGGGCAAGTAGGCGGACACCCGCGCCATGCCGTCCTGCTCCGGGGCATATTCCAGGCACCGGTCCTCGGCGCTCTTAGCGTGGCGTTTTTCGATGCTTTCCGGGTGGTGGCGTTCCCGCCAGGTCCGGGCTTTCCGCCGGAACCTATAGGCCGGCATCTCGCCGGCCGGGCAACCGCGGGCGGGATTGGGTGCGTCAGCATCGAGGAAGTGGGCTTCCAGCGCCGCCGCTGCGTCGCAGTCAAGGGTGGCGGTCTCGTCCACCATCACCTTGGCGTGCTGCCACGAAACCTTCCCCGCCTGCAGGGCTGCCAGGGTACGTGGCAGGGACGTTGCCAAGGCATAGGAGTGCGCCAGCAGTGCGCCTGCGGCCCGGTCGCCGATTGCCAGTACGCAACCCACCTCTGCAGCTATGGACATTTCCTGAGCTTGGACCGGCATGTCCAGAGGAGCGGCGGACCGTGCGGAGTCCGCGTAGTTAGCGGCCGCCTCCGCCTTCAACGCCGCCAGCCGAGCCTCCACCCTTGCAACCCCGGCAAGGATATCCAAGCAATCATCAGCGACGGAGGCCAGAGGATCCGTATCTGAGGGCACCCGGCAACCGGACGCTGCCACCTCCACGTTAAGCATGGCAATCGCGGCGCCCATCGCCTCAAAAGCCTTTGCCACCGCTTCGCTTGACATGTACTCATTTTGGAAGGGGGGTCTGACATTTTATGAGGGCATGCCGGGGGCCGTTTCGCTGATCGGCAAGGAACTCCGTCCCCGAGCCACGCCGTGAGCCTGCCAGCTCGACCTTCCCATGTCCAACCGGACGGCAGATCCGGCAAGTCCACTGTTTCCCCATGCAAAGTGCGTACATTCGCCCTCCATTTGGGCAGAACCTTACGAAAATCGCCCAATCACCGAGGCGCCGTTATTGAACGCCACGGCGTGACTGTCTGCGTGGACCGCCAGCCAAAGCTGTGCTGCTGGGCCGTGCCAGCAATCGTCGGTGGCAGAGAATTCATTGTTTCCGGATCCGGCCACGGCCAGCCGACCAACCCGTCCAACAGGGATCTGGCCGCCCAGATCACCCAGGCAGTCGGCCGCATTGCCCTCAGTATTTCCCAGTTACGTGTGCGCCGTTAGCGTAGGCCTGGACGTATATACGCCACCGAGGCAGGTATTGCTTCCCGTCTGCAGGGAATTGGGCACGCCCTTCATCCGTCGCCGAATCCCGGGGTCAGAGAAGTTAGCGCTGCATCCGCGGTTACCGATGTAAGTGCCCTCGCCAGTCTGCCGGTACCTTGTCTGCCGGTGCGGGTGCCGGCTGTTCCAGTGGCCTGGATTGAGGACCCGGAAGCCGCGGGCCGCGGAAGAACTTCTTCGTGGTGTGCTCGTAGAACCAATCCTCCCCAGGTTCAAAGGACCTCATAACGGGGGACCGACGGTGCGTGCATGGGCACTGGCATGCTGTGAGGGTGATGTATCGCAGCATCCGATGTGGCCGCACTGGGCGCAGCGGCGAAGATGTAGCCACCATCCTGGGCCATCACCGCTGAGGCATTCCAGACACCCTGTTCCACTGGGTGTGGCGGCCAGGCTGATTCCCCGAATAGGGCGATCATCCAAGAGGTCCTCCATTTCCATTATTCTCAGGTCATCCCGCTTGGCCACCGTCGGGGAGCCATTCTGGCAGAATCTCCGCGCCTTTGGAATGACGGAATCGCGGCGCCGACCGGGGCCCGACGCAACTCCGACACCGTTGGCGCAGGACCTTTCCAGAGGCAACAAGCACCCCTTGTCCCCAATGTCCCGGCGCGAGTATCGTGAGCGTCACCGATCCCTTGATCCGGAAAAGACGGCGGCCATGGATGACTCGGTTCCGGTCATGCTTATTGCGACCACAGATCCGGCCTCTCGGCGCGTTCTGGAAGATGAGTTACGTCGACGGTACGGTGCCGACTACGAGGTGCTGGCCTGCGCCGGCCACGCCCACGGGCGGGCGGTGCTTGAGGGGCTCCGGCGCTGGAATCGCCAGGTCGCCCTCATACTCGGATGCTACGGTCCGGCTGACCGCGACGGACTCGATTTCCTGCGGCGTGCCTATGGCTTCCACCCGGCCGCAAAGCGTGCTGTCGTGGTGACGTGGGGTGACTTCGCCAGCGCCCCCACTGTATTCCGGGCGATCGCGCAGGGCTATGCCGAATTGGTGATCATACGTCCCGAACGATCGCGCGACGAAGAATTCCATGGGGCGATTACCGACGCCCTCGACGACTGGCAGCTGGCCCAAGGGGTCGGGTTCGAGGCGGTCCGGCTGATCGGGGAGGTAGGCGACGAAAGGACTCATATGTTGCGCGACTCCTTGAGTCGTAACCACATCCCGGTGGGCTTCCACCCTGCGGGGTCCGAAACCGCGCAACGGACGTTGGAGAGCCTGAACCTGCGCGACCCAGTGCTGCCGGTCATGGTGCTGGAGTTCACCGCACCACCAATTGTCCTCGAAAACCCCAGTGACCTGGAGATCGCCGAAGCGATGGGGGTGACCCGACCGCCTCCCGTGGACAAGATCTTCGATGTCGTGGTTGTAGGAGCCGGTCCATCCGGTCTCGCGACCGCCGTATATGCCTCCTCCGAGGGCCTCTCCACCATGGTGGTGGAGGGCGAGGCTGTGGGAGGCCAGGCCGGCACCAGCTCGTTGATCCGCAACTACCCTGGCTTCTCCCGCGGTGTAAGCGGCGCCCACCTTGCCTACCGCTCATTTCACCAGGCCTGGACTTTGGGCACGGACTTTCTGTTCCTGCGGAAGGTGGAGGGAGTCCGCGTGGACGGAGCCTGTTATGCGGTGTCGATTTCCGATGGAAGTGTCGTGCGGTGCCGCACAGTCGTGGTGGCGACCGGCGTGGACTATCGTCGCCTCGGCATACCTCAGCTGGAGGATCTGGTCGGCAGAGGCGTCTTCTACGGGGCCACAGTCTCCGAGGCGCCGTCGATGGCGGGAAAGCACGTCTGTGTCGTGGGTGGCGGCAACTCGGCCGGACAGGCGGTGCTGCACCTTGCCAAGTACGCGAAGAAGGTGACGCTGCTGGTGCGCGGGCCCACGCTGTCGGTCAGTATGTCGGAATACCTCATCTCCCAACTTGAGGCCACCCGGAACGTTGCGATCCGCTTCAGGAGTGTGATTGTGGGGGCCCGCGATCAGGACGGATTCCTTGCCGCCGTCAAGGTCGCGTCCGGATCCGACGCAACCCCGGGCGAGGAGATCGAAGCGGGCGGCTTGTTCGTGCTGATCGGTTCGGTGCCGCGGACCTCCTGGCTGCCCGACACCGTAGAGCGTGACCCAGCCGGTTTTCTGCGCACGGGCGCCAGCCGGGATGTCAGTGACGCCGGGTCCATCAGGTCGGACAGGTCGCCATTAGGGCTGGAACCAGCATGCCCGGCATTTTCGCGATCGGCGACGTGCGGGCCGGTTCGATCAAAAGAGTGGCTACCGCAGTCGGCGACGGCGCCACAGTTGTCTCGATGCTTCATAGCTACCTGGCCGAGAACCCTGCCCCTGGTGAGGCAGCCGCACCCGAGGACCTGCCCGGTGATGGCCGCTCCAACTGAAGTGACAACGTTGATTCCGCCAATGCGGCGGCTGCTCTACGTCGCAGCATTCCTCGTGTTTCTTGCAGGGCTCGTGCTGTTCGTGTTTCCGCTCCGGACTGCGGAATGGTTCGCGTGGACAGTCAATCCCCCCATGACCGCCGTCTTTCTCGGGGCGGCCTACTGGTCGGCCGCCGGGCTGGAGGTGACGGGCGCCCGCTCATCGAGTTGGAATTCAGCGAGGCTGGCTGTCTGGCCCGTGTTCGTCTTCACGACATTGACCTTCGGAGTCACCCTGTTTCATCTCGATCGTTTCCACCTGTCGCCAGACGCTGCCACCCTTGCCCAAGTAGCCACGTGGGCGTGGCTGGCAATCTACGCCATTGTGCCGGTGGCGATGCTCATCATAAGCCGGATTCAGATCCGGTCCCTGCGTCCTGCCCCAAAGTCCGTAACGGCGGGACGGCCAGTGCTGCCTGTTGCGCTCCGGCTGCTCCTGATCGGAATCGCCGCGGTACTGCTGTTATATGGCGTAGCGCTCCTGGCAGTGCCCGTTCCTGCCGCGACGTGGTGGCCGTGGCAACTGTCCGAGCTCACCGCGAGGGCGATCGGAGCGTGGCTGGTCGGTCTTGGGTTGGCGGCCGCGCAGGGCCAGTTGAGCCGCGACCTTCGCACCGTCCGCCCCGTGGCCCTAACCTCCGTTGCCTTCGTTATTCTGCAGGCGCTTGCCCTGCTCCGGTATGGCAACGCCCTGACATGGCCGAGCGCACCGGCGATCGGCTTCGTAACCGTACTACTTGCCATTGGAGTGGCAGGCGGATGGGCACTCGTACTTTCCCAACGCCGGTAGTCCGGCCTGAATTTCGTGGGCGGCTTCATCACGGTGGGCGCACCTTCCCAACTTGCGATCAACTCTGGATCACAAGGGGCGCCGGGTCTAAATTGGTTCTTGGCTTATGCAGAGGGCCTACGCAGCGCCGATCCAGGAGGGCACCATGAGCCCCACACCAAAACAACCGATAACCGACGACAGCATCCAGGTCCGCCAGGTCAACCACTACCAGTTCAGCTGGGTGGCCGCGCAGGCGGGAAAGCCGGGAACGTGGACCCTTCAGCTGGTGCTTGACCAGGGGGCGTGGGAGGAGGTCCTTACCCTCGACGCGGAGGACGCAGAAGTTCTCCAAGGCCTTCTGAAACGCTCGGCCACGGTGTTTTACGACGTCCGGCGGCGGACCCTGATGTTCGGGACGACGGCTGCAGGGCAGTAATCAGTCTCTCCGCACGCTCACTCCTGGTGCCTTGAGGATGCGCCGGGCGTTCTCTTGAGCCTCCAACGCTTGCTCACTGACCATTTCCCCTGGAAGGTGGCCGGCGCCGGAGATGATGTTACGAAGCTCGGTGACAGTCCGTGGTGAACGTGCGCCCCGGTGCACCATGGCGTGGCAGTTGGCGCACAGCGGTACGAGGTCCGCGACCGGGTCCAGTTGGTACCCGCTCCCAAGGAGTGACGCCGGCACTGTGTGGTGGACGTGGATGAATCCATCTCCGATTTCGCCATAGGTGGCTTCGAAGGAGAATCCGCAGGCAGCGCAGGCCGTTCCGTGGAACGCCAGGCACACCTGGCGTGCGTCGGGGTTTCGCTCATAGCGGTTCACCTCGATGCTGCTGACCGCGTCCAGCGGGTAGCTTCCGGGAATCAGTTCGGTGGGATCGATGACTGCCGGCCCCAAGTCCCGCCACAACCGGCGAAGGTCCGGCTCCGCTGACCGCGGGACGGACACGACTGAACGGCGGAAGGCGGCGTCCCACCGTATATCGGGGACTGACTCCACCAACGAGCCCGACCGTATCTGTTCCCCAAGGGGCATCAGCGCGTCGAAAGCAATGCCGGCGTAGCGTCCGGTAGCATCCGGATCAGTTGTAAGTCCGGACTCGCAGTGTTCGGAGACTACAGCGCCGTGACCGATCAGGCCGCTGCCGGCGTCACTGCTGCCCTGCAGCAGGAGCCACACCTCTGTTCCCGGCTTGATGTTCCGGCTCCGGCCAACATCCCACCGGTCCAGGAACCGGCCGGATTCAAGAACCTGCTCGACGACGGAACGATAGTTCCAGCGGTTCCACCGGTCCGCGTTCCATCCCAGAATCACTGCTGCCACTGTGTTCCTCCTGTGCTTCCGGCAGGCATCAAGCCTATGTCTCTTCGTGCCGGGAGTAGGCGGAGCCCGAGGTGGTCCGCTTCAGCAGGCCGAAGTCGACCAGATAGCGGCGCAGCAGCACCACGTCGTCGGTATAGCTCAGAAGCCGTTCATTGACCTGTCGTTCCGTGAGGATTTCGCCCGGCTCGATGGCCTCGCTGATGATCCAGGCCAGGAGTTCCCGCCGTTCCGCCATGTTTACCGGGTATCTCTCGATCCTGCCCAGGTGCATGTACCGGGCAGGTCCGGTCTTCGCCTGCCGCCGGGGTTGCTGAGCGAGAAGATCGCGGAAGATCGACTCGGACGCCTCCAGTTCATGTGCGGCGTTCCGCTCGACCAGGCCAGACTCCAACAGGGCGCCAATGGCCCGGTTTCGCCGTTGGTCATTCAGCTCCGCAAGCACATCGGGGGTAGTGGCACCGAGCACTATCTGCGCATAGGCGGTCCGGGCGTCCCTGTTGGCCAGGGCCGCGATGACACGCCGCCAATGCGGTCCGCTAAACCTCATCCCTTCGGTCACTGGTTTTCCTCGCTTTGCGTCGGCGCAGCCTCCTTGATGGCCGTGCCTGACATGGTAGCCCTGACGAACGGTGCAGGAGGAGCCCGGCGGCAGGCCTATCCGCTGGTGCGGCTTCCATGCAAGCATGAGGTCACAGTAGATCGACCGTGCGTGGCGCACAGGGGGAGGACCTTGATGAAATCCAACGAACTGCTGCTTGACGCTTTCGGCCGCATCCGTGAAACGGTCGCCGCTGCGCTTGAGGGGGTCGACGACGGGTCCCTGGTTCGTCGTCCGGCCGGCAACGGGAACTCCATAGCCTGGCTCATCTGGCACCTCGGCCGGATCGAGGACGCGCAGATCGCCGCCGCCGCCGGCCTGGACCAGGTCTGGACGTCGCAGGAGTTTGTCGGCCGCTTCGGCCTGCCGCTGCCCGAGCGTGACACAGGCTACGGCCATTCCACAGAGAATGTCGACGCGGTACAGGCCCCTCCTGAGCTCTTGCTCGAATACTACGACGCCGTTCACCGGCAGACCCGGGAGTTCGTAGGTACTCTCGACGATGAGGATTTCGACCGCATCGTCGATACCCGCTGGGACCCTCCCGTGACCCTGGGCGTACGCCTGGTCAGCATCATTGCGGACTGCCTCCAGCACGTTGGGCAGGCCGCATATGCCAAGGGCCTGAACCCCGAGGACGGTTAGGGGAGCAGTCGGGCCTGGACGCGTTCGCCGCCGATGCGCCGCGTGAAGGTGCCCGGGTTACTCAGTACCATTTGTGTGCAGCACGGAATTCCAGGGCCTTTGCGGGGGAGCCGTAGCTTTTCTTGATGTAGCTCAATCCTCTCTCCACCTGGCTGGGCCGCCACTTCGTTGCTGTATCCCAGAGGGCGTTCAGGGCGTTCATCTGCTCCGGACCCCATCCGTATGAAGCGAGGCGGGCGCTGGCGTAATTGCGTACATCGACAGGTTCGTCTGTGGTGTCATCCCCGGCTGCTGAAGGCGTGGCCGTGGTCGGCGACGGAGCCGGCGATGCGGCCAGTGGTGCCGGTGCTGTTGTGGGTGCCGGTGTGGCGGTCGGAGAAGCCGGTGACGTCGCCGGTGCGATCGCCTGGGCGGCCGGAGTGCGCGCTGGAACCGGTGCCGGCGCCGTGGGCGCGTTGGGGGTCGCCGTTGAGTTGGCCGGTGACTGAGGGCCAGAGGGCGTCGAAGCAGCCGGGCCGGCAGCAGAGGTGGCAGCTTCTATTGCCGCCAGGGTGGGAGCATCGACGGGCATGGGGAGATCAGCGATGGACGGCAAATCTGTGGCAACGGGACTTGCGACTGCCGGCACATCACTGGTACCCGCTGCGGGCGGTGCAGGGGCGGAGCCTGAGGTGCCAGGGGAAGGACTGGATGCAGTGGGCAGGGGCGTCGGCCGGCCGGCAACGTAGGCGGGCGGCGGTCCCTGCGCGGCTTGGGTGGCACCCGGGGCATCCTGAGCGGAAGATTCCTTGCCGAAAAAGGGCAGCTCGGTCGCCTGGCTGGCGGAACCGACGGCAAGGAGTACGGCAAGGGCGCCGGTGACCACGGCCATCCGATGACCCATGACACGAACTGAAGCAGCATTTCTCAGAACGGCGGCGGGATCGGACCTGAAGGCGTCGGATATTTGAGGACTCAGTGCTGTCACGGTCCCGCGCCTGCGGGCTGCCTTGGGTGCTGCGGAGTCTGTTGGCGCTGCTACCGGTAGTGCTTCAGTTACCGGAGCCGCTGTTTTTGCGATCGGTGCTGTTTCCGGAGGACGGGGTGCTTCGAAGGCCGGACGCCTGTCCCTGCGCCGTCGCAGAGCGGGGGAAGTCGGTTCTGAAGGCGCCGGTTGTACGTTAGTTGCGTCGGCATCCGGGCTGGTTGTGGTGGGAGTTTGCGCAGCTTCTGCACGATGTCGTCCTGCCCGGAAAGGGCGCGACGTATCCAGGGAACGGGACATGATAGTTGCCTCTCAACGCCTGCGGAGTTAGCTGTCGGGTTCGGAAGAGGTCAACCGGCCGGCACGTTGAACGTGACGGCTTCACCCCAAGGGCCGCTGGGCAGCGGCCCGAAGACTATGGGTCCCCCGTCTCTGCCTTAATGTTGGGAAGTCCGGGATGTGGCAGAGCTCGGCGTCAGCCCGGACGCGGCCCGATCTAGATGGGCCACCCCAAAACCGTACCTCAAGCACTCTGTTAAGTCACGTTTAGGTAACGGGTAAATCAAGGGGCGTGTCGCAGTGCCCCGCTGGGCTCAACCCGTGCGGGGGCGTTCCAGTTTTCGTCGTAGTACTTGTCGAAGCGATCGCGCGCGCTGCGTCCCAGCCGCTCGACAGTGTTCCAGCTGATGACGGCCAGGAGCAGGGTCAGTAGGATTGCCGACACTGCCACCAGGGGCGGCAGGTCCGCTGTCGATCCACCATTGAGCCAAAGAATGACGATGTAGTTCCAGAGGTACGCCCCGTAGGAAACTGTGCCAAGCGCCTGTAACGCCCGCGTCCACTTCGGCATTACCGGGGCGCGGGAAGCGGCCAGCACCACCAGGACGCCCGCGGCAGCCATGGCCAGGGGTCCTCCGGCGAAAAAGAAAGCGGCCGATTCGTTGGCCTTGGGGAAGAAAATCAAGGTGGCCAGGACAAGAACCGAGCTGATCAGGGTTGCGCGCCTCAGCCTGCGGCCGGAGAACCAGCTGAACAGATGGACCCTGTAGAGCCGCAGCCCTGAACCGACGATCAGACCCAGGCCCCACGTCGTCGGCAGCGCGTAGACCAGGGAGTGGAGTTGCGGAGCAAGGATCAGCATGGCCAGCACACTTGCAGTCATTAGGGAAAGGACGACGGCGGCAGACCAGCCAAGGAGGGCTCCCTGTCGGTTTCGGCGCAGGGCCAACAGCAGGAGGGCCGGCCAGATCAGATAGAACTGCTCTTCCACCGCAAGGGTCCAGAGCGGCCCGATGGCCAGGCTGACGTCGAACGGCAGCGGTAAGTCCTTGAGATAACCGAAACCTGCGATGAGTGTGTAACCGATGACGCCCTTGGACCGATCTCCGAGGACGTCGGCTGTCAGTTCAACGACGGCGTAGACGCCCAGGAGGGCAATGAGAGCCGGCAGCAGCCGGAAAGCCCGGTGGGCATAGAAACGGCCGTAACGGATCTTGCGGTGCCGTTCGACATCCCTGAGGAGTACACCCGTGATCAGGTAACCGCTGAGCACAAAAAAGACGATGACACCGACGATTCCTGCGCCCTGGAATATCGCGGGCCAGGAATGCCCCAAAAGAACGGCACCGACGGCCGCACCGCGAAGGACGTCCAAGGAGTCCAGCCTGGGCCGAACTGCAGTTTGATGGGCAGTTTGCTGGGCGGGCCTCGCGACCGTTCCCTCAACTCGCACTGTCACATAACCTCCGGAGCCTCGCAAGTAGCCGGTTCAAATATCAAGTGAAAGGCAAACCGGCCCTTGTCTGTGGACATGATTGGGATTGCAGGCCCTGAGCCCGCGCCTTGCACCAGTATTCCTGATTTGGCTGGACGGAACCTGACGCTGGCCGGTTTGGAGACAAAAGGGCGGCGGACGGTTGTCGCCGTCCGCCGCCGTTTGCTTGCAGGGCCGCGCTAAGCTACCCGAACGAAGGAATAGCCTGAGAGCCAGCTGATGGAATGGACCTGGGTCTTGTAACCGTCCACGCCGCCGCTGACAACCTGGCCGTTGCCGGCGTAGACGCCTACGTGTCCGGCAGTGATGACCAAGTCACCGGGAGCAGGCGTGCCCACAACGCTGCCGTACTGGAAGAACTGACCGGGGGCCAAGTCGCCCACACTCTTGCCAACGGAGCGCAGGGCCTTCTCCACCATGGCGGTGCAGTCCTGGGTCACACCCAGCTGGGAGTACGCCGAACCCAGAATTGCCGCGCCGACAGAGCTGGATGCCGCTGCGGGTGCCGAGGCTGCGGCTACGCGTACTGTCGGTGCCGGGGCGGGGGCCGGCGCGGGGGCAGCTGCCCTAGTCGGAGCCGGTGCCGGTGCAGCCGTTCCGGTCCCCGGGATTTTTATCTGGTTGCCCGGGTAGATGATCGTCGCCATGGACATGCCATTGGCGGAGAAAACCGAGTTAAGACTCACTCCGTAATGTGCGGAAATTGCACCCAGAGTGTCGCCGGAAACGACTGTATGGACCCTGGCTGCGGGTGCCGCTGCCGCGGGGGCCGGGGCAGGGGCGGGAGCACTTGCCTGGACCTGAACATTTGCGGTTCCGGAATTATCGGGCGCGTGGGTTCCGGCGTGGGCCGGTGCCCCGATGCCGAACAGAAGTCCCGATGCGGCAGCAACAACCACGCCGGACTTTCCCATGTTCAGGAGATTAGACTTGGCCGTGACTGACAGGCCTTCGAGCACAATTGATCGGCTGGGGGTTGCGCGATGACGGGCGGTGATGGAATTTTTTGACACAGAAGATCGCCTCTCCCATGCCTGCGGGGTGAGCTGTCGGGTTCGGGTCGGAGACACCCGGCCGGAAACGCCTCCATGCGGGACGGAGAGTTAACGACTTAACCCCAAGGCCTCCTGAGAAGGCCGTGGAAACGTGGTTCCCCCGTCCCTGCCAGCTGGAAAGCGATTGGATCCCGGTCAGCGGCAGGGTTCGGCATACTGACGGAAATGTCCCGGCTGAAACCGGGGCACCGAAAGAGGGTATCTTCTGCTCCCCCGAAAAGTCACGTTCCGGTAACGGAACTAGTTTGTCAACAGCGTTACCCATCCGGTCGAAAGAAAGCGGGACCATGCCCCAGCACCACGATGATTGGGATCCGAGGCAGCGGACTACGGAGCCCGCAGAAGGCGTCCACTTCGTGGAGGGACCGGCGTCGAACTGGATCATCGTTCGCGAAGGCGAAGACTTCCTCGTTGTTGACGGAGGCTACCCCGGTGACCTCGAGCGCGTACTGGCATCAATCAGGCAGATCGGCCTCGAGCCGGCGGATGCCAAGGCGATGCTGATTACCCACGGACACGTTGATCACACGGGATCGGCCGCACATTTCTCCCGGGAGTACGGCACCCCGATCCTCTGCAGTCCCGAGGAGGTGGCGCATGTCCGCGGCCAGGAAAAACACCAGGTGACCCTGGGCCAGGTACTGCGGCGGGCTTGGCGGCCACGGGTTTGCCGCTGGATGCTGCACGTCATCAGGGCTGGTGCCCTGGCTGCAGAGCCGGCCACGGAGGCGCGAGCCTGGGGCGCCAACGAACTGCGGGCCCTTCCCGGCTCCCCCCGGGCGGTCCTGGTTCCGGGGCATACGCCCGGACATACCGCTTTTGTGCTTCCCAAGGCGAACGCGGTGGTGACCGGGGACGCCCTGGTCACGGGTCATCCCCTCAGCAAGGAGACCGGTGTCCAGATGCTGCATCCCATGTTCCATAGCCGCCCGGAAGCCATGGGGGAGACACTAAGCCGCCTGGCCGACGTCGACGCCTCCCTGGTCCTTCCCGGACACGGGCCCGCCCTGCGGATGAGGATTGGTGACGCCATCTCCAGCATCCCCGCCGCATGACAAGCGGAAGGGGTGTTGAACGCCTGCCCCTTGCCGGATGGCCGACATCGGAGGAGGATATTCGGCACGCTCGAGGAGGCCCACCATGATCCAGCTTGGCAAGTTTGAGAGGTACCTGATCGAGGAATTCTTCGACGATTACCGTGCCGGTGCCATGACCCACAGGACGTTCACCCGCCGGGTGGCGTTCATTACAGGCAGCATGGCCACAGCTTCCGCGGCGATGCTGTTGGTCGGCTGCACTCCTGATGAAGTGCCGTCGGGAACGGATCCCATGCCTAGCCCGGAACGCCCGTCGTCAGCAGCGGGGTCAGGCCCCGCCGCCTCCGGAGCTGTTCCCGGGGCGAAGAGTCCGGTTTCCGTCCCGGAGGGGGAGCCGGGACTGACGACGTCGGAGGTACAGTTCCCGTCCAACGGAACCGACATCCGTGCTTACCTTGCCCGGCCGGGCGCTTCCGCCAAGGGACCGGCCGTCCTGGTCTGTCATGAAAATCGCGGGCTCACTCCTCACATTCAGGACGTTGCGCGACGATTCGCGAAGGCCGGGTATTCAGCACTTGCCCTGGACCTGCTGAGCCGGGAGGCAGGCACGGCGAAGATGGACCCGGACGCCGTGCCTGGAGCGCTGACCAAGGCTGGTGCCCAGCGCCATGTCTCCGACTTTGCCGCGGCATTTGAGTACCTCCAGTCCCAGGACTACGTGGACCCGGAACGGATCGCTATGAACGGCTACTGCTTCGGCGGCGGCATCACGTGGCAGGCGGCGACAGCGCTCCCCGGACTGAAGGCCACAGCAGCCTTCTACGGCCCCGCCCCCGATCTGGACAAGGTCCGCGCCATCAAGGCGGCAGTCTTTGGGGTCTACGCTGAACTTGACCAGCGAATCACCGGTGCGATGCCGGCCCTTCGCGATGCCTTGACCGCCAGTAACGTCCGCCACCAGCTCACCGTTTACCCCGGCGTTGACCACGCGTTCCATAACGACACAGGCGAGCGCTACAAAGAGGCGCAGGCCACCGCGGCGTGGAATGACACGCTGGCCTGGTTCGGTCGGTTCGTCTAAGCGTGTGAACCGGAACCCCCTGCAAGTACGCAAGCTCCATTCCGTCTGGACGTGAGGGACCGATGAGCGAAGTAACGGACAGGTTGGCGGCAGCGCTCAGTGCGCATGACCTTGAAGGGGCCGCAGCACTGTTCCACGAGAACTACCGCAGCGAGCAACCTGCGCATCCTGGAAGGGCATTTACCGGTCGGGCGCAAATGCACGCTAATTGGGCGGCAATGTTCGCCGGAATTCCCGATTTCAGGTCAGAAGTGATCCGCTCCGTGGACGACGGCGACACGACCTGGATCGAATGGGACTGGTCCGGAAACCGCAGCGACGGTAAAGCATTCCACATGCGGGGAGTTGCCTTGTTCCAGGTCTCGGAGGGCCTGGTCATTGCCGGGCGTCTGTATCTGGAGGACGTCGAAGAGGAATTGGTTGGCATTGAAGAAACGGTGGAATCCCTCTCCGGACGGCGTCCACAAAAACAATAAATGCTGCCACGCCGAACCGTTTGTTTCACTTTTCCGGCATCCAAATCCAGGATTGCCCGGTATGCTCACAAACTATGTCCTGGTTTGGTCTCAGCCCGAAACTCCCCGTTATTGCCGGAGTGCTGGCAATTGCCTTGGCTAGTTCCGCCTCGCTGCTGCCAGCGAACGCCGACGACGATGCTCCACCGAGCGGCTACCCCTCCTGGCAGGATGTGCAGAATGCGCAGCAGAACGAGGCCAGCAAGTCGGCGGAGATCACCAAGATCGGGGACCTCCTGACTGGACTGCAGACGCAGGCCGAGGCGCTGGGCACTGCCGCGGTCAAGTCAGCTGCCGAGTATGCAGTAGCTGAGTCGGCCCTCCAGGCAGCAAGCGCGAAGGTGGACGTCCTCACGGCGCAAACTGCGCGGGCCAACAACGAGCTGGGGCAGTACAAAAAGGAAATCGGCTCCCTCGCCGCCCAGTCCTACAAGACCGGCGGAACGAACCTGGGATTCTTCGTCGCCCTTGACGCGGTCCAGACCAACAGCATCCAGGGCCTGAATATTGTCCAGATCGTCAGCGACAAAACGGCGGGGCTGGTCAATAAGTCAGCTGCTGCAGAGAAGTCCTCCCAGGCATTGGCCGACCAGGAAACAGCGGCCAAGGCCGAAAGGGAGCGGTTGTCCGGCGAAGCAAAAGCCAAGCTGGACGCCGCCCAGGCTGCCCAGCAGGCCATGAACCAGCAGATCGCGGATCAACAGCAGCACAGCCAGGAACTGACTGCGCAGCTGGCTTCCCTCAAGGGAACAACTGCGGCTGTTGAGGGCCAGTACCAGCAGGGCCAGGCCGCCCTCGCCGCCTATGAGTCGGCCCAGGCAGCCAAACGCGCGGCAGCCCAGGAGCAGGCACGCCAGCAGGCTGCGGCGTTGGCCGCTGCACAGGCAGCGGCCAGGCCCGCCCCGGGTAATCCTGCCCCCGGTCCTGCCCCGGTACAGCCGCCCTTTGTCGCACCCTCTGTTCCCGGCGGCGCCGTCAACGATCCGGCCGGGGCCAAAAGCTATGCCTCCGGCCGGTTATCTTCCTACGGCTGGGGGCAGGAACAGTTCCAGTGCCTGGTGAGGCTCTGGACCCAGGAATCTGACTGGCTAACTACAGCCACCAACCCGTCCTCCGGCGCCTACGGCGTTGCACAGGCGCTTCCGCCGGGCAAGTACGCCACCGCCGGCAGCGACTGGCTGACCAGCTACAGGACGCAGATAAATTGGGGCCTCAGTTACATCGCAGACCGGTACGGGTCCCCGTGCGGGGCCTGGAGCCATGAGGTATCCAACAACTGGTACTGAGTTAGCTCGTGCTGACCGCCAGTCTTCCCCGCCAAGGGGGGACATAGTGCTGGAGGATATGGCGCTAGGCGGAGTCCGCGGGCGGTGTGGCGAATTCCGCGGCACTGAGGAATTCGACGCCGGTAAAGGGCTGGTCGCCTTCAACCCAGGCATTGTGGCCTGGCGGGATCGTGTAGGAATCGCCGGCAGTAATGTTTATCCGGTTGCCGTCCGTGGTCTCCACTACGAGATCCCCGGACACGCAGAATCCAACATGGCTGGCCTGGCAGGAGTCTGTCTGTACGACGGGCTTGATGCAGTCAGCCCAGCTCCATCCCGGCTCGAACTTAAACCGGCCCATGGTGTACTCGCCCACGGTAACAACGTCGATTTCGGTCTTGTCCGGGCGGCGCTGTTCATCGGGCGAATTGTGTGATTTCACTTCCAGCTGAGTGACGACATTGGCAGTCATTGCAGTCCCACTTTCCACAACGGATTGTGCCCGTCCGCTGTCTGTCCCGGGCTGCCAGACGGCGTTTGAGGCGCTTACGAATGTCAGCTTCCTCCGATTAGGCCTCCTTGTCGATAGCATTGTTGATAGCGGCATATTCAATGCGCTGCGGTATCTGCCAAACAACGCAAATGAGGCGCCGGGAACAACCGCGCTAGGCTTTTCCCATGGCTGATTTCGAGCGGTTCCGGGTTCTGCTGGAGGAAGAGCGGCAGCGCAAACTGGCCTTGCTTCCCGCCCTTCGCGCTGACATCTCATCAGCCAACGAAGCACGCCATGGCTCCAATATTGACGACGAACACGATCCCGAAGGTGCCACGATTGCCTTCGAGCTCTCGCAGGCAGCCGCACTGCTGGAGCAGAGCGTTGCGGGCCTCGCCGAAGTGGAAGCCGCCCTGGCCAGGATTGCCGACGGCACCTACGGGATCTGCAGCGTCTGCGGAGAACCGATCTCGGAAGGCCGGCTGGAGGCCCGTCCATGGACGTCGTTTTGCATTGTCCACGCGGCCGCCGGGCGCCAAGGACGGTAGCGCTGCATGGACCACGACATCCAGGACGTTGCAGGCTTCATCGACCTCACCCTGCAGAACGAGGGCGCCTGGTACCGGGCGGAAGACGTTGAGTCGCGCCTGGGCGCCGTCCTGACCTCCTATGGAGCGTCGGTCGGAGCCGTACGCGGCACGGTCCGCGATGCCCTCAGGAAGTTCAAAGACCTGGGCCACGACGAGATTACCGCCCTTGCATCCCAGCTTTGGGGCCCGCCGCACCCCGGCAGGAATCCTGTCTACGAGCGCCGCCTGGCCGCCGTCGTCCTCCTGCAGTCCCGGGTGGCCCTGCTGCGGCACTCGGATCTGACCAGGGTCGAGGGCTTCATCCGCTCCGCGAACACGAACGTGCTGGTCGACCCGCTGATCGCCGACGTCGTGGTTCCGCTGCTCGGCGCGTTGCGCGGAAGGGACCTGCAGCGCGCCGACACGGTGCTCGCCCGCTGGCGCCAGGATCCCGACGGATCCCTTCGCCGCGCCGCGTCCCTCGCCGCCGAGCAGACAACCCGTTCGGCATAGGAGAGCCTGGAGAAGGAGAACACTATGCATGACCCCTATAACCTGGACCGGTTCGTCGCAGCACAGGAGGGTGGCGGCACATACGATCAGGCGCTCGCGGAACTGCGGCGCGGGAACAAGACCGGGCACTGGATGTGGTTTGTCTTTCCGCAGATTTCCGGATTGGGGCAGAGTCCCACGTCCCGGCTATATGCCATCGGATCCCTGGCCGAAGCGCGGGCGTACGTGAAGCACGGGCTGCTGGGGCCAAGGCTGCTCGAATGTGCCACTGCTGTCGCCGCCCACGCAGGCCGTCCGGCCACCGACATCCTCGGCGGCATAGATGCGAGGAAGCTGCACTCCTCCATGACGCTGTTCCTGAGGGCGGCCCCGGAGGAAAGCGTCTTCCAAGAGGTCTTGGACGGCTTCTTTGACGGCCAGCCCGACGCCGCCACCGAATCGCTGCTGCTCTCCGGCGGGGATTGAACCAGGACGACGACGGCGGGCCCGCGCTGCCTTGAGTTCTAGCGGTCGTTGCAACACCCATACATTTTGGGAGTTGCAACGACCGTGCCGCATTTAAGCGATATCTCAGCGGAGTCCCGGAAGTATGCGAGATCGACTGTTCAGCAGAGGGAAGCGTTCTTCCGAGTTTTTGACCGACTCGGAAGTGCGACATTGGCCGCGGCAGAACTGGGTTTGAACCGGAACAGCTGCTATCAGTGGCTCCGCAAGGCTGGCCTCACTTCCGGGAACACCGCATCAACCCGGCAGGCAGCCAGAGCCAAGTACACACCCGAACAGAAACGGGAGTTCTTGTCCGTTCTCGAGCGGGAAGGGAGCGTCACTGTTGCCGCTGCTGAGCTCAGCCTGAATGTAAACACCGCATTCCGCTGGGCACGCGAGGCGGGCATTTCCAGCCGACCGGTGAGTCATCGCAGGCGGGCGGAGTACCTGCGCTTACGAGACCAAGGACTGAGCCGGCGCGATGCGGTCCAGGCCCTGGGCGTCCCCCGCAGCAGTGCACGGGAGTGGGAGCTCGGGGTGAGGAAATCCGGCGGTCGACGCATTTATCCAGCTGGACGGAGAATGCACTACAACCATGATGTGGATTCTTCGACACTTCCTGCCGTCCCCGACAAAAGGCGGCAGACCCGGCCTGTATCGATCTCGGTGCTCGAACGGCCCATTGACCCGAGGTTTCTGTCGCTGCAAGAACGCGAAACCATCCGGGACCTGAACGCCGCTGGGGCTTCGCTGCGTTCAATCGCGGCAGTGTTGCAGCGATCGCCGTCGACCGTTAGCCGGGAAATCGCCCGTAACGGCCACCCGGGCGTTGGCTACCAGCCGTATGCGGCGCAACGTCAAGCTGCCTCACGCCGCGCCCGGCCCAAGACCGCGAAACTCGCTGGTGAATCGGACCTGAGCAACTACGTGAAAGAGAAACTGCTCATACGCTGGTCTCCAGAGCAGATCAGCCACACGCTGGTCGAAGATTTCCCCGAACTGCCGGAGATGCGTGTGTGCCCAGAGACGATCTATCAAGCCCTCTACGTCCAGGCCCGAGGCGGACTCAAACGCGAAATTCAGGCGGCCCTGCGCACCGGCCGGACCCGCCGCAAACCCCATATCACCGGCGAACAGCGCACCTCCCGCTTCACGGACCGCATGGTCATGATCTCCGAACGACCGCCCGAGGTCGAGGACCGTGCCGTCCCCGGCCACTGGGAATCTCAATGTTTCTGTCAAGCTGCTTGAGCGCTGATTCTGGCCATCGGTTCCTGGTAGATGGTGTGGTCGCGGAGCATGGCCCAGAGGACGTTCATGCGGCGTCTGGCGAGGGCAATGAGGGCCTGTTTGTGAGACTTTCCCTCGCTGCGTTTCCGGTCGTAGTAGGTTCTGGATGCGGGACTGTTTTTCAGGCTGGAGAGCGCGGCAAGGTAGCAGGTCCGGAGAAGTCTGCGGTTGAAGCGGCGTGGCCGATGCAGATTTCCGCTGATGCGTCCGGAATCGCGTGGGACCGGGGCCAGGCCTGCGACGCTGGCGAGGCGGTCGACGTTGTCGAACCCCTTGAGGTTACCGCCGATATTCGCGAGGAAAGTCGCCGCGAGAACCGGCCCGAACCCGGGCATGCTTAGTAGAACGTCGGCGCTGTCGTGTTGGTGGAACAGGTTGGTGATCTGGGTATCGACGTCGTCGATCTCTGCGTCAATGGCGCTGATCTGCTCGGCCAGCCGGACAGCCAGGGCAGAGCCGGTCGATTGTGTTGGCAGGACCGTGTGCTGGGAGTTCGCGGCTATCAGTGCCTTCTCGGCCATCTTGGCACTGTTCCGGCAGCCACGTTTTTTGAGCCAGCCGGCCAGCCGGCTCAGACCTATCCGCCGGATGGCCTCCGGGGTCTGATAGCCGCCTAGGAGGATCAGAGGCGCCTTCTTCGAGTAGTCGAACGCCCCCTCGAGCGCCGGAAAGTATTCCAGCAAGGTGGCGCGGAGCCGGTTGATTGCTCGGACTCGGTCACAGATCAGATCCGTGCGCCGCGCCGTAAGGAGCCGCAGGTCCACACTGATCTGGTCCGCACGACGGACGGGCTGCAGATCGGTGCGCATCCGCGCCTGATCGGCGATGATCCTGGCGTCTTTCGCATCCGTCTTGCCATCACCGCGGTAAGTTGCTGCGGCGTGGTGCACGATCCGTCCGGGGATATAAAGCAACTGCTGTGCATGCGCGGCCAGTAGCTCGATCAGCAGCGCGGCGCCTCCAGCGTTCAAATCCGTCGCCCAACAGACCTCTCCACCGGCCGCGACCTCCGCAACCTTGGCTATGAGGCCGAGGAGCACGCCCTCGTCGTTTTCAACCCGTGTCGAGAGCAGGACCTTCCCGGCCTGATCGATCACTACGCAATGATGAGCCCGCTTGCCCGAGTCGATTCCCACCCAAACCGCCGGCATGCTTTATCCCCCTTCAATCAGCTTCAATTTTTCATAACCCTGTCGATAACTACGCCGGCACGTCCTTACCCAACGATCAATGTCGTAATTCTCAATCAGCGGTCGAGTCATCGGCGGGCAGCGGGCGGCCATTCCCAGTGAGCCGTCCAAGCGGCAGGGAGACCTGTGCCATACCCGCCACCCGAGGGTGATCGAAACACTACGACAGCTCCGAAATCATCCACAACAACACCGTAAGGAAGGCGACCTGATCACCGGGACACTAAACCAGTCCGCCATCGCAACCCTGGTCGAACGCACCACCCGGTACGTGATGCTCGTGCACCTGCCCGCAGACCACACCGCTGAAACCGTCCGCGACGGCCTCGTCCGAACCATCAGTACCCTTCCAGCGCACCTGCGCGGCTCACTGACCTGGGACCAAGGCGCCGAAATGGCCGGACACCGATCCTTCACCATGGCCACCGACATGCCCGTCTACTTCTGCGACCCCGCAAGCCCCTGGCAGCGCGGCTCCAATGAGAACACCAACGGCTTATTGCGCCAGTACTTCCCCAAAGGCACGGACCTGTCCGTCTACGGCCCGGAAGATCTCGAACACGTCGCCCAGGAACTCAACGGCCGCCCACGCAAAACGCTCGGCTGGAAAACCCCAGCCGAGCGCCTGCGTGTTCTACTCTTGACTACTTAGCCACCGGCGGTGTTGCAACGACCCATGGAATCCGCCTGCTACGGCGGCCGCCCGCCGTCGGGGTTCTGCTGCCCGGCACCCCTATAAGGGCGGCACCCCCTAGGGTGTGGGGTTTCCCCCGTTGACGTTCAGGGTTTCCCCGATCACGAAGCTGGATTCCGCGGACGCCAGGAACACGTAGGCCGGGGCGAGCTCGGCAGGCTGGCCGGCACGGCCCAGGGGAGTGGACTGCCCGAACTCCGGCAGCTTCTCCTTCGGCTGGCCGCTGCTGACCTGCAGCGGCGTCCACACAGGGCCCGGTGCCACGGCGTTGACACGGATCCCCTTCGGCGCCAGCTGCTGGGCCAGGCCTTTCGTGAAGTTGTTGATGCTGGCTTTGGTGGTGGCATAGTCCACCAGCGTGGGCGATGGATTGTAGGCCTGGATCGACGTGGTGTTGATGATCGCAGAGCCGGCCGGGAGGTGCGGGAGCGCCGCCTTGGTGAGCCAGAACATGGCATAGACGTTCGTCTTCACCGTGTGGTCGAACTGCTCATCCGTGATCTCCGTCAGGTCCTCCTGTGCCACCTGCTTTCCGGCGTTGTTGACGAGGATGTCCACACCGCCGAGGACTGCGACGGCGGTGTCCACCAGGTCGAGGCAGGCCAACCGGTCCTTGAGGTCGCCCGGCACCTTGACGGCCTGGCGGCCGGCCGCCTCAACCAGGGCTGCGATCCGGGCTGCGTCCTCCTCCTCTTGGGGCAAGTAGGACAACACGACGTCGGCGCCTTCACGGGCGAAGGCGATGGCTGTTGCGGCCCCGATCCCCGAGTCCGCCCCCGTCACGATCGCCTTCCGGCCTTCAAGCCGTCCAGTGCCCCGGTAGGTCGCTTCGCCCAGATCGGCCTTGGGTTCCAGGCCCGCGTCCAGGCCCGGCTCGGGCTGGTGCTGCTCCGGCGGCGAGATCTTCCCGTAGGCCGTCACCGGGTTTCTGAAGGTGTACTGGTCGGTCATGATGGTCCTCCTGGTGCAGAAGCTAAGCATGCTTAGGGTTTAAGCCTAGGCAATGAGGAAAGCTCCTGCAAAGCCGATTGTCAGTCCTTCCGGACTTCCACGAGTTCGACGTCCAGCAGTCGGCCGTCATGCACCACGGCGGTCATGTAGGTACAGACAGGCTGGCGCCTGCGGTCGGTGGGGGAGCCGGGGTTCAGCAGCCGCAGTCCGCGTGCCGACGTGGTGTCCCAGGGGATGTGGCTGTGTCCGAAGACCAGGACATCGGCATCGGGAAACACTTCATCGCAGCGGTCCTCCCTGCCCTTTGCGGGGCCTGTTTCATGCACCATGGCGAACCTGACGCCTTCCAGGGTCACTGCCACCTTTTCGCTGAGGCGGCTTCTGAGGTCCGGCCCGTCGTTGTTGCCGAAGACGGCCACCAGCCGGCGGCTTCGCCGCTCGAATTCATCCAGGAGTCCCGCCGTCACCCAGTCGCCGGCATGGAAGACGACATCAGCGTTTTCGACGGCGGACCAGGCCTGTGCGGGGAGGGTCCGGGCCCGGTGGGGCACATGGGTGTCGGAGATCAGCAGGAGGCGCAGGGGCATAGCTGAATCCTGCCATGCGGCCCTGTTCGGGCGCGTCCGCACGTCGTAATCTGGGGCTGGAGGTGATTGCCATGGAGGCAGCGCAGGGCGACAGGATCATCGTTCGGGGAAGGACTGTTGAATCATCAGACCGGCACGGGGTAATCGTGGAAGTCAGGGGCCAGGGCGGTGCTCCGCCCTACCTTGTGCGCTTTGACGACGGACACGAGACCATCATGTATCCCGGCGGTGATTTCGCCGTCGAACGCAGCCACGCGGGTTAGCCCGCGGCGTGGCCCGCCGCTGACATCGCCTGTGCCGCCGGGTGCCTGTCAGACTGGAGCCATGGATCACTCATTGGCAGCCATGTCCCCGGATGCGGGCCTTTCGAACGCAGGCCAGGCTCCGCCCGTCCGCACCGGGCCGCGGGATCCCGGCGATGCCTGGGTGGAAGGCGCCCAGGGACGTTTCTGGGGCAGGTTCGGCGCGGCCGGTGTCCTTGCCTACGATCCGGACAAGGGGGTACTCCTGCAGCACCGCGCGGCCTGGAGCCACAACGGCGGAACCTGGGGATTGCCCGGCGGCGCGCTGCATCAAGGCGAGGACGCCGTCACGGGTGCGCTCCGGGAAGCGCACGAGGAGGCCGCCGTCCCCGCCAAGGATGTAAGCATCCTGTTCACTTCTGTCCTGGACGTCGGCTACTGGTCCTACACCACCGTGGTCCTGCTGGTCCGGAAGCCCTTTGATCCCGTCATCAGCGATCCGGAGAGCATTGAGCTGCGGTGGGTTCCGCTGTCAGAAGTGGAAAGCAACGAACTGCATCCCGGTTTCGCAGCCGCATGGCCTGAACTGCGCCAGCGGATGCTGGACCTCGCGGAAGGCGGGATCGCGCGGGCTACGGGGCCGGGAAATAACCGTCAGTAGTCCTTGCCGTACTCCGCGCTAACAAGGATGGGCAGGTGGTCCGACTCACCGCGCGGCAGGGTTTCCACGCTTTCAATATCCAGGCCCAGCGACGTGGCGAAGTCGAAGTGCCCCTTGAATACCTTGTACCGGGTGTAAGTGCGGCGGTCGCTGAGTGACAGCGAGTAGCCGGAGTTCTTCATGTGTTCATCGAGGCTCTTGGTGAAGAACGGGTAGTTGAAATCCCCGACCATGAGCGTCATGAGGCCGCTTCCCATGGTCAGCAGTTCTGCGTGGGCGGCATGGATCTGTTTCCGCCTCAGCGAGTTGGAAGCGGTCAGTGGTGCGGCATGGAAGGATCCGATCACCAGCTCGTGCTGCGTTTCGTTGTCCATCACCCGGGTTCCGATGAGGCGTTCGTGGGCCGGGGCGAGCACCCTGTCATGAAGCGACTTCTTCAGGGCGAAGGACTGGGTATCCATGGCCGTAAAGCGGCTGGTGCGGTAATAGATGGCCAGGCCCAGGCGGTTTCCCTTGGTAGTGTCCGCAAGATGCAGCGGTCCCAGGGTCTCCGGCAGGTCGCTGGAGTCCACTTCCTGAAGGCACAGGGCGTCGATTTCGAAATTCTGGGCAAGTGCAAGGAGTTCACCGCTCGCCTTGTGCTTGCGAAGGTTGTAGCTGATGACGCGCATCGGTTGAGCACCTCTTCGGAGGGTTGCTGACAGGACCAGTTCCTGAGTCTACCCAGATAGCGGTCCCCGGGCTCCGACATTTCGCCGCGTCCGGAACAACGCGCCCCCCGCCGCCAACGGCTAGAGTTAATCCCGATTCACCCAAAACCGCAGGAGGGCCAACGTTGACCAAAGAACTGCCCGAACTTGCCGAAGGCAACTTCTACTACCAGTCGCTGGGCGGCGGCAGGTTCCGCTCCACTATCCACGCCCAGGGCGCCTGGAACGAACACGAACAGCACATGGCGCCGGCCTCGGGGCTGATGGTGGACAGCCTGGAACGGCACGAGCCCCGCGCTCACCTGCGGATGGCGCGCCTGAGCTTCGAGATCCTGGGCCTGATCCCGGGCGGGGAGTTCCACATCGAAACCGCCACCCTCCGTCCCGGCCGGACCATTGAGCTGTTGCAGGCGGACCTGGTGGCCCATGGCAGGGTGGCCATCCGGGCCACTGCCTGGCGGATGGTGACCAGCGACACCAGTGAGGTGGCCGCCGTCGAGGACACCGCCATACCCGGGCCGTACGAATGCAAACCCTACGACGGCGCCAGCGTCTGGCCCGGCGGCTACATCCGCTCAATTGAGATGAGGGTGGCGGAGGGCCACCGGCCGGGGGCCGGCAAGGTCTGGCTGCGGACTGAACACCCGCTCACGGATGACGCAGACAGCGGTGACCTGGCCCGCCTCATGGGCCTGGTGGACACGGCCAACGGGATCGCCGCACGGGTCCCTCCGGGCAAGGACAGTTACGCGTTCCCCAACCTTGACCTGCAGATCCACATGTACCGCCGGCCGGAGGGGGAATGGCTTGGACTGGACAACGCCGTATCCTTCGGAGCAGATGGCATTGGCCTGACCTCCACTGTCCTGCACGACCTGCAGGGACCGTTCGGGCGAGCCGAACAGATCCTGACACTGCGCAGATCCTGATACTGCGCAGATCCTGATACTGCGCAGATCCTGATACTGCGCAGATCCTGACACGTTTGCCATGAGAAGAAGGCGGCGTCCCGGACGACCAGGGCGTAACCTAGGGTGGGCCTGCCGGTCAGGCGGCCGGGACAGCGAGGAACTGCACCATGACCACAGGAGAGCTCACGAACATGCGTGACGCCGGGGCCGGACTTGGAACTCTGACTGTCGTGCGGCAGGAGCGCTCGCTGGGGGCGGCCCGGGACCTTGAGTTCGGGATTGAACTGCTGACGCAGGCAAAAACCGGCAGGATCGGCCCTACCCTGAGGCTGTACCGGCCGAAACCCACGGTGGCCTTCGGCCAGCGGGACGCCCGGCTGCCGGGATTCGATGCCGCCGCCCAAGCCTGCCGTGACCAGGGCTTTGAACCCCTGGTCCGCAAGGCCGGGGGTCGCGCCGCCGCCTACCACGAGGGCACGCTCGTGGTTGATCATGTGGAACCGCACGCGGACGCCATTGCCGGATCAAAGAGCCGGTTCGCCTTCTTTGGCGAACTGTTGGCAGTTGCCCTTCGCAGTGCCGGCGTGCAGGCTGCGGTCGGCGAAATTCCGGGGGAGTACTGCCCGGGGGAATTCAGTGTCCATGGCCTTGACCCCCGGGACGCTGCACACCGGGTGAAGCTCATCGGCACGGCCCAGCGCGTGGTGGCCGGGGGCTGGCTGTTCAGCTCTGTGATCGTGGTCGAGAATTCCGCTCCCATCCGCAGGGTATTGACGGACAGCTACGAAGCACTGGGCCTTGACTGGGATCCAGCGACCGCGGGAGCAGTCAATGATCTGGTGCCGGGGCTGGACGTCAAAGCGATCGAGGAGGCGCTGCTTGGCACTTATGCGGGTCAGGCCTCCCTGCGGTTCGCCGAATTCGGCAGCTATGCCGGCCGCGACGGGGAGGCCTAACCCGCTTGGGGCCTCGCCGTCACACTCAGCGAGGCTGACTCTGAGGCGTGACTCTTAGGCTGCCAGACGGGACTTGACCTCGGCTGCCGAGGGGTTGGTGGCGGCGGTGCCGTCGGGGAAAAGCACGGTGGGAACAGTCCGGTTGCCGCCGTTGATCTGCTCCACGAGTTCGGCGGTCCCATCAACTTCCTCGATGTTGATTTCCGTGTAACCGATGCCCTGCGCGTCCAACTGCTTCTTGAGCCGGTTGCAGTAGCCGCACCAGGTAGTGGAAAACATGGTGATGGTGCCGGATTCGGGAGTAAAGTCCACGGAGCTCTCCTACGTGTTGAGGGTGTTTGTTCCCCACAACGGTATCCTGCCGGGCAGTATTCCCCGGATCCGCGCCGGCATTTAACATCGGATGACACCACTTGAAGGCCAATGGCATGCTGGAGCCATGTGTGGACGCTATGTTATGGCACGGGCCGTGGGGGACCTGCTTGCTGAGTTTGATGCCCGGCTGGAGGAAGAGGTGGACATTCCGCCGTCCTGGAATGTGGCTCCCACCGATGATGTGCCGATTGTCCTGGAGCGGCTGATCGACGACGCGACCGTGCGGCAGCTGCACGTGGCCCGGTGGGGGCTGGTTCCGTCCTGGGCCAAGGATCCGGGCATCGGGGCCAGGATGATCAACGCGCGGAGTGAGAGCGTCCTGGAAAAGCCGGCATTCCGTAAGGCCGTCCAGTCGCGGAGATGCGCGGTCCCGGCGGATGGCTACTACGAATGGAAGCAGGGGGCAGACAAGAGCAAGCAGCCCTACTATGTCCGCCCGGCCGAAGGGAGCGGGCTGGTTTTCGCCGGCCTCTACGAATGGTGGAAAGACCCGTCCAAGGCAGAGGGGGATCCCGGCCGCTGGATGCTTTCCACTTCCATCCTGACGGCGGACACTCCGCCCCCGGGAGCGGAATCCACCATTTTTGGCCAGCTGACGGCACTGCACGACCGTGTGCCGCTGCCTATGGACCGGGCCACGATGGAGCACTGGCTGGATCCGGAGGCCGACGATGCGCCCGCCCTGGTGGAGCTGGTCCGGGCCGGCGTGAAGGACGTTGCCGCGGCGTGGCGAGTCGATTCCGTGGGCAAAGAGGTGGGGAACGTACGCAACAACTCACCCCAACTGATCCGGCCGGTCGAAGCGCTGTTCTGAGGAGTCCCGTTCTGTGACCGGGTGATGGCAGAGGTTCCTGACCCCTAGACGGTGACCTTGCCGTCGTCGTCCACTGTCCAGGTGGGGTTGTAGGCAACCTCCCAGCGGAAGCCGTCCGGATCAGCGAAATAGCCGCTGTACCCGCCCCAGGGCTGGGTGACGGGCGCAGCAACGATGGCCGCCCCGGCCGCAGCGGCGTCCGCCATCACCTGGTCCACCTCATCGGTGCTGCCAAGGTTATGGCTGAGGGTGATGCAGGGTACGCCACCCGGAGCGTCAACGTCCGCCTCCGCCTGCATCTGGCCGGCGTCCCAGAGGGAGAGAATCAAGCCGTGGTTGACCTGGATGAACACCACATCGCCGGGAAATTCGCGGTGGACGGGCCAGCCAAGCCCCTCAGCGTAGAAGCGGCGGGAAGCGGCAACGCTGCGTACACCTAATGAGATGAAGTCGACTCTGGGCTGCATGCTTCGATACTGTCAGAAGATGGCGACAATTCAAGGAAACGACAGAGACGCCCTGGCAGACAAAGAACAACTGGCTGCAGTGCGGATCGCGGTCGACGAGGTGGACGACCAGATCGTCACTCTCATTGCCCGGCGTGAACGGTTGATCCGGATCGCCGGGACCCTTAAGGGAGACGACGCGGAAGTCCGTGCTCCCGGCCGGGTCGAGAGGATTATCGAGCATGTCCGGTCGGCTGCGGAAAAGAAGGACATCGATCCGGACATCGTAGAGTCCACCTACCGGGCCATGATCTCAGGCTTCATCGAACTCGAGCTCAAGGTCCACAACGAGAACAGCTGAGCAGTAGCGCTCTTCCCTCTTTATAGAGCTTCCTCGACGGCGACGCCGGCCTGGAATTCCCGGCCGTCGGCCTCGCTGAAGGCTGACATGATATGGCCCTTGCCCAGCCCGTGGATGGCTGCTGCCGGGAAGTTGCCTGTAATGGTGTTGCCGGAGTGCGAGACCCCGCTGAGATCGTAGTTTTCTTCGGTGCCCTGTTCGTGACTGAACGAGTAGAAGGCAATAGCTTCCCCGTTCATGAACTCGATGCCCAGACGTCTCTGTGATGAATAGTCGGGACTGGCTGCCACAAGCCCCACCACGTATGCACCGGATCCCGGGATGTTGCCGTCGATATCGAAGGTGGCCACCAGCGTTGAGTCCAGGGCCTTGATGCTTACGTGCTTGAGGAGTGCGTCATGGGTACTCATGGCACAATCCTGCTCCCTGCCGTCCCGTCCGTCCACCCCCTTCTAGGTTTTGTCAGGGCACCGGCGTAGACTGGAATCGTTCGAATATGTATTCGAAGGGCCGGTATTTTGAAGGCCGTCAGCAATGAATTCCATAAGGGTTCAGTTCAGTTCGGGAGGCGCCCATGGGCATGTTCAGCGAGTCAGTTGACGTCGTCTGCACCGCTGCCGGGGAGCCTCAGGAGCTTCAATGGGCAGGACGGCGCTATACGGTATGCGCTGATCCGGTTCGGTGGTACGAACGCCGGCAATGGTGGGTAGAGGAAAGCCGCGCACCCCTGGGAAGCGGGCCCGGGCTGGTGGACCACGAGATCTGGCGCGTCCAGGTACGCGCCTCGGATCGCCCCCAGGGTTCCGACGCCGCCACAGGCGAGCTCACCCTTGACCTGACCCGGCACATCGGCAGTGGCCGCTGGAGGCTCCTGCGGATCCATGACGCACTCCACCCCCGAACAGCATGACTTTCACGCACCTCCACGTATCTACTGCCTTCAGCGCCCATTACGGCGTTTCCTGGCCGGACGAGCTTGCCCAGGTTGCCGCCGCGGATGGCGCTACTGCGCTCGCATGCACGGACAGGGACGGGCTCTACGGCACCATCAAACACCTCAAAGCCTGCATGGCTGCCGGAATAGACCCCATTGTGGGGGTTGACCTTGCGGTCTTCGACGACGACGGCGACCAACGAACCCAACTTGCCGGCCGGGTAGTCGTGCTCGCCCGCGGAAACAACCAGGGAGCCGGATACCGTGCCCTGTGCCGGCTGGTATCGGACGCCCATGCCCGCACCTCCGGTAAGGCCGGGGGAGCGGTTCCCGTGGCTATCACCCGGGCCGAACTTGCATCCCGGACCCTTGATCCACGGACCCTTAAGCCGGTATTGACCGTCCTGATAGGACCCGATTCCGACGTCGGACTGGCCCTGGGCGGACGGCGCTACCTGCGTCCCCGCACCCTTTTCAAACGCTGGCTCGATGCCATGCCGGCAGGGACTGTGGTGGCTGAAATTGTCTCCCAGCTCAGCGCGCCCGGCGCGCCCCTGAGCACAGCCCATGCAGTCCGCATGCTTAAACTCGCGGAAGAACACGGGGTCCCTGCCGTGCTCACCAATGCTGCCCGGTACTGCGCCGAGGACGGCGCCGCAACGGCAGACGTGCTGGACTCAGCCCGGACGCTGAAGTCGCTTCCGGAACTTGCCGCCGAGCCCCTGCTCCAGCCAAACGGCCAGGGCTGGTTGAAATCAGCCGGTCAGATGCTCCAACTGGGCAAGGAAATCATCAGTGCCGCAGGGTATGGTGCCGCCGATCTTAAACAGCTGATGGCCCAGACCGAGGTGCTCGCTGACCTTTGCAGGATTGATCCAGTGGCGGACATGGGCTGGAAACAACCGGTTGTCCCTGAAGCCTCAGTGATCGGCATCAGCCAGGACCCTGATATTGAACTGGTGCAGCGCTGCGAGGCCGGCATTGCCAGGCGGTTCCCGGGTATATCCGGTACCGCCGAAAAGGACATGCGCCAGCGCCTCACCCATGAACTGGGTATCATCCAGAACCTTGGATTCTCCTCCTACTTCCTCACGGTGGCGGAAGTTTCCAGGATGATCATTGACATGGGGGTCCGCGTCGCCGCCCGTGGTTCCGGCGCTTCCAGCCTGGTCAATTACCTGATCGATATCAGCCAGGTGAACCCCCTGCAGCACGACCTTGTTTTCGAACGGTTCCTGTCCCGGGACCGGGCCACTTTGCCCGATATTGACCTTGATGTTGAAAGCGCAGAACGCCATAACGTCTACCGGAGGATCTTTGACCGGTTCGGCGCCGAGCGGGTCACGCTCATGAGTATGCAGAACGGCTACCGCGCCCGCGGCGCCGTCCGGGACGCCGGGATGGCTTTGGGCATGGATCAGGGCGATGTGGGGGAAATCGCGAAGCAACTGTGGCGTTTTTCTGCCCGAAAGTTCCGGGAGGCAATGGCGGAAAAGCCTGAGCTGAGGGAGTTCGCCGGGCGGGTGGAACAACGGGAGTTTACAGAAAACCAGCAGCTGGACCTGCTCGTGGACCTTACTGAACGCCTTGACCGGCTTCCGCGGCACATATCCATGCACCCCTGCGGGGTGATCCTGGGCGATGCGACCCTGCTTGACCGGACCCCTGTCCAGCCGAGCGGACTGGGGCTGCCTATGAGCCAGTTCGACAAGCACGACATGGATCCCATGGGCATGCTCAAGCTCGATGTCCTGGGGGTCCGGATGCAGAGTGCCATGGCCTTTGCTGTCAGGGAAGTCATCCGGATCCACTCCTCCAAAGCGGAAGTGGTCGCCGCGGGTGCACACCCCACAGGCCCTGATGGCACCGGGCCGGACTATATCGCCGAGAATGGGCATATCGAGTTGAATGCCGTGCCCCTTGATGACGAACCAACCTATGAGCTCATCCGAAGCACTCACACCCTGGGCTGTTTCCAGATCGAATCCCCGGGCCAGCGTGAGCTGGTGGGCAAGATGGCACCCAGGGACTTCAATGACCTCATCATCGATATCTCGCTGTTCAGGCCGGGGCCCATGAAATCGGATATGGTGCGGCCATTCCTGGAACACCGGCACGGTTTCGCCCCGGAAGTTTATCCGCACCCTGACCTGAAACCCGTGCTTCAGGAAACGCATGGGGTCACCGTTTTCCATGAACAGATCCTGAAGACCTTCGACATCATGACAGGATGCGGCCTCGCCCGTGCTGACGAATTCCGCCGCATTCTGGGCAATGAGGAACGTGAGCCGCAAGTGGAGGAGTACTTCCGAAGGGAAGCCCGGATCAAGGGCTACGCCCCTGACGTGGTGGATAAGGTCTGGGGGACCCTGAAGTCCTTCGCCAGTTTTGGCTTCTGCAAGGCACACGGTGCGGCTTTTGCCGTGCCCACCTACCAGTCAGCCTGGCTCAAGGCGCACCATCCCGAAGCCTTCCTGGCGGGGTTATGGGAACACGATCCCGGGATGTATCCCAAGCGGCTCCTGGTGGCGGAAGCCCGCAGGCTCGGTATCCCGATCCTGCCCCTGGACATCAACCGCAGCCAGGCGGAATACCGGGTAGAACGGATCGCTGATGGAAAGGACCGCGGCAAACTGGGAATCAGGCTGAGCCTCAATGGGATATACGGCATGTCCGCTGCCGAGCTCAAACGCATTGTCTCCGGTCAGCCCTACGAATCGCTGGCGGATCTCCGCGACCGGTCAAGGCTCAGTAAGCCCAGCATCAAGAGGCTGGCCCAGCTGGGTGCCTTTGACTCACTCCACCGGGAATCCGGCGGCGCAGCCAACCGGGCGGACCTGGTCCAGCACCTGCAAAAGCTCCAGGCCACGGGAAGCACCAGGAAGGCCCCAGAGGTCATGGAAGGGCAGTTGGCATTGCCGCTGGGGGACGTGGAACTCCGGAACGTGAAGCCAGGCCTTCCCGCGCCCACCCTGGTGGACAATGTCAGGGCGGAACTTGACCTGATGGCCATTGACGCCAGCGGGCATCTGATGGACAGCCACCGTCCTATGCTGGACAGGCTCGGGGTCACCACTGCGGACAAGCTGCTTGGCCTGCGCAACGGCACCGAGGTGCTGGTTGCCGGGGTGCGCATCGCCACGCAGACGCCGCCCATGCGTGGCGGCCGCCGCGTGGTCTTCATCAGCATCGACGACGGCACAGGCTGCGTCGACTCGGTCTTCTTCCATGAGGCACAGGAACAGGCGGGAATGCTGCTGTTCGGAACGCGGCTGCTGCTCATCCGGGGCACCACGCGGCGTACCGGTCCCAGGGGAATCAGCCTGAGCGCCAACATGGCCTGGGACTTAAGCCGGATCGAAACGCTGCCCTTCCCGCAGTCCGCACCGGAGACTGCGGACGTTCCGCATCCGCTGGACGGGATCAGCCGGAGCCTGGCAATTACCGGAATGGGCAGCTGAACACGGCCCGGTCCCGTTGGTCGGCCCCCGGCGAAACCGATAGCATTGACGATGGCTGGCTGTGGTCCCCGTACGCCACAAGCTATGAAGCCTAAACTTTGAATAGGAGACACCCGTGTCAGATGCCCAGCAGATCACCCTCATCGTCGACGGCGAAGAGACCAAGGTGACTACCGGGACAACCGGTGCGGAACTCTTCTTTGAGCGCCGTGACGTCGTTGTGGCCCGCATTAACGGCGAGCTGAAGGACCTGGACCAGGAACTGCCTGAAGGTGCCGAGATCCAGGCCGTGACCATCGGTTCGCCTGACGGCCTGAACGTGCTCCGCCACTCCACGGCCCATGTCATGGCGCAGGCAGTGCAGCAACTGCGCCCGGACGCGAAGCTGGGAATCGGCCCGTACATCACGGACGGCTTCTACTTCGACTTCGATGTCGCAGCACCGTTTACCCCGGAGGACCTCAGGACCCTGGAAAAGATGATGCTCAAGATCGTCAACCAGAACCAGAAGTTCGTCCGCCGCGTGGTCAGCGAAGACGAAGCCCGCGAAGCCGTGAAGGACGAGCCCTACAAACTGGAACTGCTGGGCAAGAAGAACGAGGCCGCCGAAGCCGGTGAAGGAGTCAACGTCGAAGTCGGCGCCGGGGACATCACCATCTACGACAACGTGGACCGGAAAAGCGGCGACAGCGTCTGGTGCGATCTCTGCCGCGGCCCGCACCTGCCCAACACCAAACTCATTTCCAACGCCTTCGCGCTGACGCGTTCCTCCTCCGCCTACTGGCTGGGCAACCAGAAGAACCAGCAGCTGCAGCGGATTTACGGCACGGCCTGGCCCACCAAGGATGAGCTGAAGGCCTACCAGGAGCGCCTCGCAGAAGCAGAACGGCGGGACCACCGCAAGCTTGGCGTGGAACTGGACCTGTTTTCCTTCCCTGACGAGCTCGGTTCGGGATTGCCGGTATTCCACCCCAAGGGCGGCATCATCCGCAAGGAGATGGAGGACTACTCCCGCCAGCGCCACGTCGACGCCGGCTACGAGTTCGTCTACACACCCCACATCACCAAGGGCCACCTGTATGAGGTCTCGGGCCACCTTGACTGGTACAAGGACGGCATGTTCCCCCCGATGCGGGTGGATGAGGAACTCAACGCTGACGGTACTGTCCGCAAACCCGCGCAGGACTACTACCTCAAGCCGATGAACTGCCCGATGCACAACCTGATCTTCCGCTCCCGCGGACGGTCCTACCGGGAACTGCCCCTACGACTCTTCGAATTCGGGTCCGTCTACCGGTACGAAAAGTCCGGTGTGGTCCACGGGCTGACCAGGGTGCGTGGCATGACGCAGGACGATGCCCACATCTATTGCACGCGGGAGCAGATGAAGGATGAGCTCACTAAAACCCTGAACTTCGTCCTTGGGCTCCTGCAGGATTACGGCCTGAACGACTTCTACCTGGAGCTTTCCACCAAGGACCCGGAGAAGTATGTCGGGGAGGACGCCGCCTGGGAGGAAGCCACCAGGACCCTCGAGGAGGTGGCGCATGACTCCGGGCTGGAACTCGTGGCGGATCCGGGCGGAGCCGCGTTCTACGGGCCGAAGATTTCCGTGCAGGCCAAGGACGCCCTGGGCCGTACCTGGCAGATGTCCACCATCCAGCTGGACTTCAACCTCCCGGAACGGTTCGAACTGGAGTTCCAGGCTGCAGACGGTACCCGGCAGCGGCCTGTGATGATCCACCGTGCACTGTTCGGCTCCATCGAGCGGTTCATGGGCGTGCTCACCGAGCACTACGCCGGGGCGTTCCCGGCCTGGCTGGCCCCCGTACAGGTGGTGGGCATCCCCGTGGCCGAAACATTCAACGACTACGTGTTCGACGTCGTTGACCAGCTTAAGGCGGCGGGCATCCGCGCCGAGGTGGACACCAGCTCGGACAGGTTCCCCAAAAAGATCCGCACTGCAAGCAAGAACAAGATCCCGTTCGTCCTGATTGCAGGCGGCGACGACGCCGAGGCCGGCGCGGTGTCCTTCCGCTTCCGGGACGGCAGCCAGGACAACGGCGTGCCCGTGGCCGAGGCAGTCAAGCGGATCACAGAAGCCGTCCGCAACCGGACCAGCTAGCGGAACGGATATAGACACGGTGCAGGAGAACACAGGCGCAGGATATCCAGGCGATGCCGGCGTGACCGATGATTTCGATCTCGCGGGTGTCCCCGATGCCTTCCAGCGCCTGTGGACTCCGCACCGGATGGCCTACATCAAGGGCGGCCAGCACCAGTTCAAGAACGAAGAGGACTGCCCCTTCTGCGTCGGCCCAAGCAGGACTGACGAAGAATCGCTCATCGTGCACCGGGGAAAGACCTGCTACGTGGTTCTCAACCTGTTCCCGTACAACCCGGGCCACCTGCTGGTCTGCCCGTACCGGCATGTGCCCGACTACACCGACCTCACGCTCGAGGAGACTGCGGAGTTCGCAGAGTTGACGCAGACCGCCATGAAAGTCCTCCGCAAGGTGGCTAACCCGGGCGGCTTCAACCTGGGCATGAACCAGGGTGTGGTGGGCGGAGCAGGGATTTCGGCCCACCTGCATCAGCACATCGTTCCGCGGTGGGGCGGTGACGGCAACTTTTTCCCCATCATTGCCCAGACCAAGGCCATCACCCAGACGCTGGATGAGGTTCGCCAGCAGGTTTCACAGGCCTGGCCCGGGGAGACGGATGCTGAATAGGCACGCGCGCGGTTTTTTCACCGCGTTGTTCACCCCGCTTGCCCGCTGGCTGCTCAAAATCGGTGTTTCCCCCGATGCAGTCACAGTCATCGGTACAGCGGGTGTGGTGGTGGGCGCCCTGGTCTTCTACCCCCTCGGCCACCTCTGGTGGGGAACGCTGTTCATTACGGCGTTCGTCTTTTCCGACGTGCTGGATGGCATCATGGCCCGGATGCGTGATGCCGGCGGGCGGTGGGGCAACTTTCTGGACTCCACGCTGGACAGGATCGCCGACGGAGCACTGTTTGCCGGACTCGCGATCTGGTTCTTCACAGGTGGCGCCCACTTCGCGATCGCTGTGGCCGCCGTCATCTGCCTGGTCCTGGGCATGGTGGTCTCCTATGCCCGGGCTAAAGCCGAGTCGCTGGGATTCACTGCCAACGTTGGGATCGCGGAGCGGGCGGAGCGGCTCGTCTCGGTGCTGGTCGTCACCGGATTCACCGGTCTGGGGCTCCCCGGAATCGTCCTGCTGGTGACACTCGGGCTCCTCGCGCTGGCCAGCCTGGTCACGGTGATCCAGCGGGTGCTGTCAGTCCGGCGCCAGGCCCTTGCGGAATCCACTGCATCCGATTAATCCTGATTAAGCCCGCTGGCCGCGGTAGGACTAGTATTAGGAATGCCCGGTCAATGGATCCGGCAATCCGGTGCGTGTATCTAGCGGCATGACCTTGCCGCCTTCCCGCCCCGGCGAAGGTCATCTATCTACCCATAGGGGTTTTTGTGTCTACACCTGATGTAAGCAGCGAAGCCGGTTCGTCCCCGAACAGCGTCACGGGCAGCAAGCGCGTCAAGCGCGGCATGGCTGAGATGCTCAAGGGCGGCGTCATCATGGACGTCGTCAACGTCGAGCAGGCCCGCATCGCCGAAGATGCCGGTGCCGTTGCAGTGATGGCGCTGGAACGCGTTCCCGCCGATATACGTGCCCAGGGCGGCGTGTCCCGGATGTCGGATCCTGACATGATCGACAAGATCATCGATGCCGTGTCCGTGCCGGTCATGGCCAAGGCCCGGATCGGCCACTTCGTCGAGGCGCAGATCCTGCAGTCCCTGGGCGTGGACTACATTGACGAGTCCGAGGTCCTGACCCCGGCTGACTACGCCAACCACATCGACAAATGGGAATTCACCGTTCCCTTCGTCTGCGGTGCCACCAACCTGGGTGAGGCTCTGCGCCGCATCAATGAGGGCGCGGCGATGATCCGGTCCAAGGGCGAGGCCGGCACCGGCGACGTCTCCAACGCCACTACCCACATGCGCCAGATCCGTGCCGAACTGCGCAGGCTCTCCTCCCTGCCGGAGGACGAGCTCTACGTCGCCGCCAAGGAACTGCAGGCGCCGTACGAGCTGGTCAAGGAAGTCGCCCTGACAGGCAAGCTTCCGGTCGTGCTGTTCACCGCCGGCGGCATCGCCACCCCCGCTGACGCGGCCATGATGATGCAGCTCGGCGCTGACGGTGTGTTCGTCGGCTCCGGCATCTTCAAGTCCGGCAACCCGGCCCAGCGCGCCGCCGCCGTCGTCAAGGCCACCACGTTCTTCGATGACCCTGACGTCATCGCCAAGGCCTCCCGCGGCCTCGGCGAAGCCATGGTGGGCATCAACGTCGACGAGATCCCGCAGCCGCACCGCCTCGCCGAGCGCGGCTGGTAGTTCTCTGCCTTACGGCAGATCCTGATCCTCTGCTTGCTATTCCCCACGTCCCGCTGGGGCCGCTTCGCCGCGAGCGGGGACGCAGGGCCCCTTTTACGCAAGCTGCCGGACCAGTACCTGCCTCCGAGCAAGCAAACCGCGACGGCGGCGAGTCACCTTTGGGCGGATTCCATGGGTCGTTGCAACACCGCCGGTGGCTAAGTAGTCAAGAGTAGAACACGCAGGCGCTCGGCTGGGGTTTTCCAGCCGAGCGTTTTGCGTGGGCGGCCGTTGAGTTCCTGGGCGACGTGTTCGAGATCTTCCGGGCCGTAGACGGACAGGTCCGTGCCTTTGGGGAAGTACTGGCGCAATAAGCCGTTGGTGTTCTCATTGGAGCCGCGCTGCCAGGGGCTTGCGGGGTCGCAGAAGTAGACGGGCATGTCGGTGGCCATGGTGAAGGATCGGTGTCCGGCCATTTCGGCGCCTTGGTCCCAGGTCAGTGAGCCGCGCAGGTGCGCTGGAAGGGTACTGATGGTTCGGACGAGGCCGTCGCGGACGGTTTCAGCGGTGTGGTCTGCGGGCAGGTGCACGAGCATCACGTACCGGGTGGTGCGTTCGACCAGGGTTGCGATGGCGGACTGGTTTAGTGTCCCGGTGATCAGGTCGCCTTCCTTACGGTGTTGTTGTGGATGATTTCGGAGCTGTCGTAGTGTTTCGATCACCCTCGGGTGGCGGGTATGGCACAGGTCTCCCTGCCGCTTGGACGGCTCACTGGGAATGGCCGCCCGCTGCCCGCCGATGACTCGACCGCTGATTGAGAATTACGACATTGATCGTTGGGTAAGGACGTGCCGGCGTAGTTATCGACAGGGTTATGAAAAATTGAAGCTGATTGAAGGGGGATAAAGCATGCCGGCGGTTTGGGTGGGAATCGACTCGGGCAAGCGGGCTCATCATTGCGTAGTGATCGATCAGGCCGGGAAGGTCCTGCTCTCGACACGGGTTGAAAACGACGAGGGCGTGCTCCTCGGCCTCATAGCCAAGGTTGCGGAGGTCGCGGCCGGTGGAGAGGTCTGTTGGGCGACGGATTTGAACGCTGGAGGCGCCGCGCTGCTGATCGAGCTACTGGCCGCGCATGCACAGCAGTTGCTTTATATCCCCGGACGGATCGTGCACCACGCCGCAGCAACTTACCGCGGTGATGGCAAGACGGATGCGAAAGACGCCAGGATCATCGCCGATCAGGCGCGGATGCGCACCGATCTGCAGCCCGTCCGTCGTGCGGACCAGATCAGTGTGGACCTGCGGCTCCTTACGGCGCGGCGCACGGATCTGATCTGTGACCGAGTCCGAGCAATCAACCGGCTCCGCGCCACCTTGCTGGAATACTTTCCGGCGCTCGAGGGGGCGTTCGACTACTCGAAGAAGGCGCCTCTGATCCTCCTAGGCGGCTATCAGACCCCGGAGGCCATCCGGCGGATAGGTCTGAGCCGGCTGGCCGGCTGGCTCAAAAAACGTGGCTGCCGGAACAGTGCCAAGATGGCCGAGAAGGCACTGATAGCCGCGAACTCCCAGCACACGGTCCTGCCAACACAATCGACCGGCTCTGCCCTGGCTGTCCGGCTGGCCGAGCAGATCAGCGCCATTGACGCAGAGATCGACGACGTCGATACCCAGATCACCAACCTGTTCCACCAACACGACAGCGCCGACGTTCTACTAAGCATGCCCGGGTTCGGGCCGGTTCTCGCGGCGACTTTCCTCGCGAATATCGGCGGTAACCTCAAGGGGTTCGACAACGTCGACCGCCTCGCCAGCGTCGCAGGCCTGGCCCCGGTCCCACGCGATTCCGGACGCATCAGCGGAAATCTGCATCGGCCACGCCGCTTCAACCGCAGACTTCTCCGGACCTGCTACCTTGCCGCGCTCTCCAGCCTGAAAAACAGTCCCGCATCCAGAACCTACTACGACCGGAAACGCAGCGAGGGAAAGTCTCACAAACAGGCCCTCATTGCCCTCGCCAGACGCCGCATGAACGTCCTCTGGGCCATGCTCCGCGACCACACCATCTACCAGGAACCGATGGCCAGAATCAGCGCTCAAGCAGCTTGACAGAAACATTGAGATTCCCAGTGGCCGGGGACGGCACGGTCCTCGACCTCGGGCGGTCGTTCGGAGATCATGACCATGCGGTCCGTGAAGCGGGAGGTGCGCTGTTCGCCGGTGATATGGGGTTTGCGGCGGGTCCGGCCGGTGCGCAGGGCCGCCTGAATTTCGCGTTTGAGTCCGCCTCGGGCCTGGACGTAGAGGGCTTGATAGATCGTCTCTGGGCACACACGCATCTCCGGCAGTTCGGGGAAATCTTCGACCAGCGTGTGGCTGATCTGCTCTGGAGACCAGCGTATGAGCAGTTTCTCTTTCACGTAGTTGCTCAGGTCCGATTCACCAGCGAGTTTCGCGGTCTTGGGCCGGGCGCGGCGTGAGGCAGCTTGACGTTGCGCCGCATACGGCTGGTAGCCAACGCCCGGGTGGCCGTTACGGGCGATTTCCCGGCTAACGGTCGACGGCGATCGCTGCAACACTGCCGCGATTGAACGCAGCGAAGCCCCAGCGGCGTTCAGGTCCCGGATGGTTTCGCGTTCTTGCAGCGACAGAAACCTCGGGTCAATGGGCCGTTCGAGCACCGAGATCGATACAGGCCGGGTCTGCCGCCTTTTGTCGGGGACGGCAGGAAGTGTCGAAGAATCCACATCATGGTTGTAGTGCATTCTCCGTCCAGCTGGATAAATGCGTCGACCGCCGGATTTCCTCACCCCGAGCTCCCACTCCCGTGCACTGCTGCGGGGGACGCCCAGGGCCTGGACCGCATCGCGCCGGCTCAGTCCTTGGTCTCGTAAGCGCAGGTACTCCGCCCGCCTGCGATGACTCACCGGTCGGCTGGAAATGCCCGCCTCGCGTGCCCAGCGGAATGCGGTGTTTACATTCAGGCTGAGCTCAGCAGCGGCAACAGTGACGCTCCCTTCCCGCTCGAGAACGGACAAGAACTCCCGTTTCTGTTCGGGTGTGTACTTGGCTCTGGCTGCCTGCCGGGTTGATGCGGTGTTCCCGGAAGTGAGGCCAGCCTTGCGGAGCCACTGATAGCAGCTGTTCCGGTTCAAACCCAGTTCTGCCGCGGCCAATGTCGCACTTCCGAGTCGGTCAAAAACTCGGAAGAACGCTTCCCTCTGCTGAACAGTCGATCTCGCATACTTCCGGGACTCCGCTGAGATATCGCTTAAATGCGGCACGGTCGTTGCAACTCCCAAAATGTATGGGTGTTGCAACGACCGCTAGAACTCAAGTTGCGGTGACCTCGCCGCCGTCGTTCTTTTTGTGGTGTGGGGGGAGCGGGGACTATTCGAGGCCGCGGCGCTTTAGGAGGGGCTCCAGTCTGGCGTCGCGGCCGCGCAGGATGCGGAAGGACTCCAGGGGATCGCGGCTGTTGCCCCGGGACAGGAGTTCCTGGCGGAACCGTTCCCCGTTGGCGCGGGTCATGCCGCCGTTTTCCGTGAACCAGTCCACCGTTTCGGCGTCGAGCACTTCACTCCAGATGTAGGAGTAGTAGCCGGCGGCGTAGCCTGCGCCCGCGAAGATGTGCTGGAAGTAGCCGGTGCGGTACCGCGGCGGGATCAGCGGATGGGCAATACCCGCGGCGGCCAGGGCCTTCGCCTCGAACTCGAGGGCGTCCTCGGGGACGTTGCCGGGCTCCAGCACATGCCAGGCCAGGTCCAGCAGCGCCGCGCCGAGGTATTCAGTGGTCGCGAAGCCCTCACCCCAGAGTCGGGACTTGTTCAGCTTGTCCACGACGTCCTGCGGGAGCTGCTCTCCGGTCGCGTAGTGGCGGGCATAGTTCGCCAGGACCTCGGGCCAGAGGATCCACATCTCGTTGACCTGTGACGGATATTCCACGAAGTCTCGGGGTACCGAGGTCCCGGAAAAACGGGGGTACGTCACGCTGGACAGGAGTCCGTGCAACGCGTGGCCGAATTCGTGGAATGCCGCCCGCAGTTCATCCAGCGTCAGGAGCGTCGGCTCGCCCGCCGGCGGCTTGGAGATGTTCAGGTTGTTGATGACCACTGCCTTGGTGCCCAGCAGGCCGGATTGTTCAACGAGGCAGTTCATCCATGCCCCGCCGCGCTTCGTTTCCCTGGTGTAATAGTCCCCCAGGAACAGGCCCAGCCCGCTGCCGTCCTCGTTCCGGACCTCCCAGACGCGGACGTCCGGGTGGTAGCCGGCAAGGTCTCCCCGTTCGTGGAAAGTGATGCCGTACAGCGAGGTGGCCGCATGGAAGATGCCATCCCGCAGCACCCTGTCCAGCTCGAAGTAGGGCCTGAGGGCCTGCTCATCGACGGCGTATTTCTCCCGGCGGACCTTGGCGGAGTAGAACGCCCAGTCCCATGTTTCCAACGGGTGCCCGGCGATCTCCGCCAGGGCGGCCGCCTCTGCGTCGGCGTTACGGACCGCGGCCGGTGCCAGCCGCCCGAGCATGGTCTGGACAGCTTCAAAGTCGGGCGCCGTCTGCCGGTCCGCTTCGAGTTCCGCGTAGTTTGCGAATCCCAGGAGGGCGGCCTTTTCGGCCCGGAGTCGGGCCATGGACCTGGCCAGCGCCAGGACATCGAGGTCGCCGCTGTCGCTCCCTCGGCTGACGGACGCTTCAAACAGCCGACGCCGGACCTCCCTGTTTTCGAGCGCGGCCATGGCCGGCTGGTTGGTGGGCTGGATGAGGGTCAGCAGGAATTTGCCGTCATGGCCAGCTACGCGTGCGGCTTCCGCTGCGCTGGCAACGTCGTCGGCCGGCAGGCCTGTCAGCTCATCTTCGCTATCAAGGAGGAGGGCTGCGGATTTCATGGCCTCCTTCACCCGCTGGCCGAATTCCGTGCCCAGTCGGGACAGCTCTGCGTTGACCGCTTTCAGCTGTTCCTGGCCGGCGACTTCCAGATGGATCCCTGACTGCCGGAATTCCTTGAGATACTCCTCCACCAGTCGAGCGGATTCGGCGTCGCAGTTCGTTGTGTCTATCGCGGCAAAGCGGTCAAATAGGGCCCGGTTGAGGAAGATGTCATCCTCATGGGCTGACAGGCGCGGGGACAATTCCGTCTCCAGGTCACGGATGGCGTCGGAGGCATCGGCTGATACGAGCGTGAAGAATGATGCCGTGGCCCGCTCCAGCAGGCGGCCGGAGCGCTCCATGGCCACGGCCGTGTTGGTGAAAGACGCCGGTTCCGAATTGTCCACGATTGCCTGGATCTCTTCCAGGTGTTTGGCGAGCCCCGCATCCACTGCCTCGGCATAGTGTGAGGCGTGGATGCCGGCAAACGGCGGGAGCCCGTAGGGCAAGGGACTGCGGCTCAGCAGGGGATTTGTCATGAAGTAAACCTTGCACATGACCGCACTCTTCTCAATGCACCAAAATGCCGGTGATGAGTAGCGCGCGAACCTACAATGGCGCTATGGGGAACGGGTTTGTCAGGGCTGCCGTCCGCGCCGGCGGGGCGGTTTCTGCAATCACACTTGCGGCGGTCCTTGCTGGCTGCGGCCTCATCGCGGAGGAAAACGCCAAGGCAACGCCGGCCGTATCCGCCAGCGGGGCGGGAACTGTCCGGCCTGGCGCTTCTCCGGCTCCGACGCCCACCCCAACCCCAACCCCCACGCCGGGGGCCGGCCCAGCCTGTTCAACGCTGCGCTGCACCAGCGTCCTGGTGACAGGGGACATGCTGGTTCACACCCAGTTGTGGCAGCAGGCGCGTGAAGACGCGGCTGCCGCCGGCAAGCCGGGACTTGACTTCGTTCCGCTCCTGGAAGGCCAACGCAGGTACATCCAGGCCAGCGACCTCGCCATCTGCCATCAGGAGACGCCTGTAGCCGGGCCGGACGGACCGTTTTCGGCATATCCGTCTTTCAACGTTCCGCCGCAGATTGTCACCGCCGCCAAGGCGGTGGGTTACCAGGCCTGCACTACCGCCAGCAACCACACCATCGATCGGGGCACGGACGGGCTGCTGCGCACCCTCGATGCCCTGGACGCCGCAGGGCTGAAGCATACTGGTTCCTACCGCACCGAGGCCGAGTCGCAGGGAATCCTCATGCTGCAGACCAAGGCAGCCAGGATCGCCGTCATCGAGGGGGCCTACGGCCTCAACGGACAGTACCCCGAGTACGCCTGGCAGGTGGACATGCTGGATGCGCCCACCATGATCGCCAAGGCGCAAAAAGCGCGGGCACTGGGCGCGGATATTGTGCTGGGAGTCATGCACGCGGGGGATGAGTATGCCAGCGAAGCCAACGCCCAGCAAAAGGAAGTGGCCCACGCACTGGTGGACAGCGGCCAGTTCACGATGATCTACGGACATCACACCCATTCCGTGCTGCCCATCGAGAACTACAAGGGCACCTGGATCGTGTACGGCCTGGGTAACGGGATCACGGAACTTTCGCCCTGGTACGTCGTCAACAACGAAGGGCTGCTGGTACGGGCGCAGTTCAGCCAGGATGCCTCAGGCAAATGGGCGGCGTCCGATCTGGCCTGGACTCCCTCCGTGATTGTCCGCGGCCCCTACCGCTGGTGCTCGGTGGCATCGGACGCACCGCAAGGAACCTGCTCCACGCCGGACGCCGACGCAGCAACGAGGCTCCGGACTGCCACCGTGGTTGAATCCATGGGGGCGGCCGCTGCCGGAGCCCACGAACTCCTGATCACCAAGGAACGCTGAAATACAGCCCAAGGGTTTAGCGCGGACGGCGGGCCGCGTGTTCCCGGGCCAGCACGGCGTAGTGGTCGTCCGGGGTTCCAGGGATGAAGGCCCCGTATTTTCTTTCGGCGGCAGTGCGAATCAGGAAGTCGGAAATGGCGGGGTTCTTGGGCAGGAGGGACCCGTGCAGGTAGCTTGCCACGATGTTGCGGTAGCGGGCACCTTCGTGGCCGTCGCTGCTGTTGTTACCAGTTCCCTTGGCCACGGTGCCCAACGGACGCACACCGCTGCCCAACGTGGTCTGGCCGCTGTGGTTCTCGTAGCCCAGCACTTCGCCAAACTCTTCAGTTAACACTTTGACGTTGCCGATAAGCCGCTCATCGGTGCCATGTGTCTCGACGTCGAGGATGCCGACACCCGGAATCACGGGGCCGGAACGGGTTTTGAAGAACTTGCCGAACAGTTGGTAGAGCCCGCAGATGAGCAGCATGGGGGCTCCGTCCTCTGCGAGGCCGGTGAGGAGATCCGCGCGTGACTGCAGGTCATCCTGGATGACCAGCTGTCCGCTGTCCTGGCCCCCGCCACCCAGAAGGATGTCGACGTCTTCCGGAAATTCGTCGCCCACGTTGTATTCCAGGAGCTCAGGCGTGTAGCCGTGCCATTTGAGGCGCTGGCGGACCACCAGGGCGTTACCCCAGTCGCCGTAGATGTTCATGTCCCGCGGGTACAGCTGCACGACGCGAATGGTGCCCTTGCTGCCGGATCCGCTTCCGGTTGATTCAGCGGTCATGAGACCACCTCCACTGTGGTGATTTTGGACAGCTCGCGCCGGATGGCCAGCATTGCTGTGTAGGTGCAGAAGATCCGCTTCGGCCTGCCCTTGGCTTCGTGGATGAAGTCGGCAAGGGCCGGGGCGATGTCCGGCTGGACGGCGCCGACCGGGACTTCGTCGTACTGCAGCCGCAGGGCCATGTCATAGGCGCGGGAGCCGCTCAGCTGGTCCACGCCGCCATTGCGGAGCGAATCGAAATCCACATCCCAGAGCCAGGACATGTCGCGGCCGTCAGCGTAGTTGTCGTTGATGGCGATCATGGTGGCGTAGCCGCCTGCCGGGAACGACTTGAGGCCAAGCCGGAAGCCGCTGGGGTTCTTCACCAGGACCAGGTCAAGGGGCTGGCCGTCCACCGTGAGGCTTTCGCCGCGTCCGAACGCCGGCTCCACCTGGGACAGCGCCGTGAGCAATGTCGCGTGGTCGGCAGTTGCAGCGCCTCCGCCGCAAATACTGCGGGCGAGGCTCAGCGCTGCAGCCGCGTTGAAGATGTTGTAGACGCCGCGCAGCCTCATCCCGGTGGTGACGGTGACGCCGTCGTACTCGAAATCGGCTGTGTCCGGCCCCACCCGCCGGAGGACGACGTCGGCAGGCGGTTTTGCAGGCAGTGCTGACGGAACAGGGCTTCCGGGCGCTGCCCGCATGTCGTCGTCGTTGGGGAAGGTGCTCAGGAGGGAATCGTCCAGGCCGAAGTACCTGACCTCCTGCCCGGTCAGCGTGTCCGCGATGCGGGCCACCCGGGGGTCTTCCCGGTTCAGCACCACGGTTCCCGTCGTTTTGGCGGCAACGTGCTGCAGGAGCTGGGCCGTCTTGTCGATCTCACCGAAACGGTCAAGCTGGTCGCGCAGAACGTTCAGGAGGAGGCTGTAGCGCGGCGGAACGCTGTTGACGAAGTGCACGGCGTGGGCCTCGTCCAGCTCAAGGACCGCGACGTCGGCATCGAGCCTGCCGCGCCAGTCGACTTCGCCGAGCAAGGCCGCTGCCACGCCGCGGGTGAAGTTGCTGCCCGTGCGGTTGGTGAAGACCTTCAGGCCCTGGCTCTCCAGGAGCTCCACCACCATTTTGGTGGTGGTGGTTTTCCCGTTGGTTCCGCTCACCACCGCCACCCCGTGCGGGAGGGTGGACAGGGTCCGCCGCATGAAGCCGGGATCAATTTTTTCGACCACCAGCCCGGGCAGGGCAGAACCGCCGCCCCTGAGCCGGGAGACCCGGCGGACCAGCTTGCCGAGCGGAATACTGAAGTAAAGCATGCTCTGTAATATATCCCAGCAGCGGCATGAAACCGGGCCCCGGACGGCTCACCGGAAGGCCCCGACGCGCCCGGCGCATTATGCTGAGTGCATGACAAACCCCCTTTCGGCAGCTTCCGCACGTGTGGGCTCAGGCCTGCGAATCGGCGTCCTGGCACTCCAGGGCGACTTCCGGGAGCACCTTCGGTCTGTGGAGGAGACCGGTGCTTCCGGCGTCGGAATCCGCCGCCCTGCGGAGCTGGAGGGCCTTGACGGCCTGATCATCCCCGGCGGTGAATCGACCACGATCGACAAACTGGCACGCGCCTTTGACCTGGCGGAACCGCTCAGGGCACGAATCAAGGACGGCCTGCCGGTCTACGGCTCGTGCGCGGGCATGATCCTGCTCGCCGACGAGATTGCCGACCCCGCCACAGACCTTGCGGGCGAACCGCAGCAAACCTTCGGCGGCCTGGACATCACTGTGCGCCGCAACGCCTTCGGCCGGCAGCGCGAGTCCTTTGAAACTGACCTTGATTTCAAAAGCCTTGACTTCAGCGCAACCGACGACGGCGTCGCGCCCGTCCACGCTGTCTTCATCCGCGGACCGTGGGTGGAGCGGGTCGGCTCGGAGGTGGAGGTCCTCGCCCAGGTGGAGCCGGCAGACCCTGCCCATGCGTCCCACGCCGCCCCGCTGCCGGGGACGGCTAGAATTGTTGCAGTGCGTTCGGGCCACCTGCTGGCCACCTCCTTCCACCCGGAAGTGACTGGGGAAAAACGCGTACACGAACTTTTTATCCGAATGATCAGAGGAGAAGCGTAAAGCATGTCAGGCCACTCCAAATGGGCAACGACCAAGCACAAGAAGGCCATCCTCGATAGCCGCCGCGCCAAGTCGTTTGCCAAGCTGATCAAGAACATCGAAGTCGCGGCACGCATGGGCGGCCCGGACCTGTCCGGCAACCCGAGCCTGGAACTTGCCGTGACCAAGGCCAAGAAGACATCGGTTCCCGCTGACAACATCGACCGCGCCATCAAGCGCGGTGCCGGCCTGACCGGTGAAGTGGTGGACTACACCGAGATCATGTACGAGGCCCGCGGTCCGCAGGGGTCAGCGCTCCTCATCGAGTGCCTCACGGACAACAAGAACCGGGCTGCCTCCGAAGTCCGGCTGGCCATCTCACGCAACGGCGGCACCATCGCCGATCCCGGCTCCGTCAGCTATCTCTTCAGCCGCAAGGGCGTCGTGTCCCTGCCCAAGAAGGAACTGACCGAGGACGACGTCCTGATGGCCGTCCTTGACGCCGGCGCCGAGGAAGTCAAAGACAACGGCGAGACGTTTGAAATCCACTCGGATCCGAAGGATCTCCAGGCTGTCCGTGACGCCCTCAAGGACGCCGGGATCGAATACGACACCGATGAGGCCGAGTTCGTGCCCTCGATGGAAGTTCCCCTTGACCTGGATGCGGCCAAGAAATTCATGAAGCTGGTGGACGCCCTGGAAGACCTCGACGACGTCCAGAACGTCTACAGCAACGCCGACCTCAGCGACGAAGTCCAGGCCGCCCTGGACGCCGAGTGATCTTCCGCTTTGCGGGCTAACACTGTTTCCGGGCCGTGACGCTGCGCGTCCTGGGAGTTGACCCCGGGCTTACCCGCTGCGGCATTGGCGTAGTCGACGTCGAACGGAACCGGCGGGCAACCATGGTTGCCGTCGGGGTGGTGGGCACCTCCCCGGAGGAAACCCTGGACCGGAGGCTGCTGGTGATCGCCCTGGCCATCGATGAGTGGCTCGACCTCTACGAACCCCATGTCCTGGCGGTCGAGCGGGTGTTCTCGCAGCTCAATGTCAGCACCGTGATGGGCGTGGCGCAGGCGTCCGGCGTGGTGATCGCCGCCGCAGCCCGCCGCGGAATCCCGGTGGCGCTTCACACGCCGTCGGAAGTAAAAGCCGCCGTCACGGGCAGCGGAACCTCCAACAAGGAGGCAGTGACAAAATTGGTCACCAAGATCCTCCGGCTGGACGCACCGCCGCGACCGGCGGACGCCGCCGATGCCCTGGCACTTGCCATCACCCACGCGTGGCGCGCCGGAAGCGGTGCCTCCGTAGCGACCACCGGGCCCGGCAGTTCCTCGCTGACGCCCGCCCAAAGGGCCTGGGCTGACGCCGAAGCGAAGGCGCGCCGCGGACGGTGAATGTCCCCACGGCTTGCTAGGGTATTCGTAGATATGTTCGGATAACCGGTCCTGCCCTCTCTCCAGGTGGCGGCCCGGCAGTACACCAGGAGCCCGGCCTTGATCAGTTTCCTCCGCGGAATTGTTGCCCACGTTGGTCTGTCCACGGCCGTGATCGACCTCAACGGGGCGGGCATGAGCGTCAATGCCACTCCGCAGACCCTCAGCCGCCTCCGTACCGGGGAGGAAGGCAAGCTGTTCACGTCCCTGATCGTGCGTGAGGATTCGCTGACCCTCTTCGGCTTCGCGTCCGACGACGAACGTGAAGTATTCGACGTCCTGCTCAGTGTCAGCGGGGTTGGCCCGCGGCTCGCCCTGGCGGTGCTAGCGGTCCACGAACCCGAAGCCATCCGGGTGGCAGCGCACACGGGGGACAGCAAAACGTTTACAAAGGTGCCAGGGATCGGCCCAAAGGTAGCCGGACGGATTGTCCTGGAGCTCGCGGGGAAGCTGGTACCGCACGGCACTGCGGGCGCCCAGGCCACAGCCACCCCCGCCGAAGCTGCGTGGAAGCCGCAGGTGGTGGCAGCTATGACCAGCCTTGGCTGGTCCGAAAAGGACGCCACGACGAGTATCGAGAAAGCTCTGGCGGACGAGCCCGAGGTTTCCTTCCGCGGCAATGTGCCGGAAATCCTGCGAACCACGCTCCGCTGGCTTGGCCAGGATGGTGCGCGGGCGGGAAACCGGGTAGGCAGCCGTGGCTGAGCCTTCGGTGGTCGCTGCGGTGGAAGAGCCTGAGGACCGGGCCATTGAAGCCGCACTCCGGCCCAAGAACCTCGATGATTTCGTGGGCCAGCACAGGGTCCGCAAGCAGTTGTCGCTGGTCCTGCAGGCCTCCAGGATGCGAGGCCGAAGTGCAGACCATGTCCTGTTCTCGGGCCCGCCCGGGCTGGGTAAGACCACCCTGGCCATGATCGTGGCGTCCGAAATGAACGCGCCCTTGAGGATCAGCAGCGGTCCGGCCATCCAGCATGCCGGCGACCTCGCAGCCATCCTTTCCTCGCTGTCAGAGGGTGAGGTCCTCTTCCTGGACGAAATCCACCGGATGTCCAGGCCGGCCGAGGAAATGCTTTACATGGCCATGGAGGACTTCCGGGTGGACATCGTGGTGGGCAAAGGCGCAGGTGCCACCGCAATTCCCCTGGATCTTCCGCCCTTCACCCTTGTCGGGGCCACCACGCGCGCCGGGCTTCTGCCAGGGCCGCTGCGCGACAGGTTCGGTTTTACCGGGCACCTGGAGTTTTACTCGGTGGCAGAGCTCGAACTGGTGCTCCGGCGATCAGCAGGCCTGCTGGACCTGAAGGTGAATTCCGCCGGGTTCAGCGAGATCGCAGGCCGGTCCAGAGGCACCCCGCGCATCGCCAACAGACTCCTTCGGCGTGTCCGTGACTGGGCGCTGGTGCATGGGATCGAGCAGATTGATGCGCGCTCGGCGTCGGCTGCGCTGGATATGTACGAGGTGGATAAACGGGGCCTGGACCGGCTGGACCGTGCTGTGCTTGAAGCCCTGATCACCAAGTTCGGCGGGGGACCGGTGGGGCTCTCCACCCTGGCCATTGCCGTGGGGGAGGAAACCGAAACAGTGGAAACGGTGGCGGAGCCGTTCCTGGTGCGGGAAGGGCTGCTGGGCCGGACCCCGCGAGGCCGGATCGCCATGGCACCCGCCTGGACCCACCTTGGCTATGCCGTGCCCGCCGGAATCTTCGGACAGGAGCCGCTGGATCTGTTCGAAACTGACCCGGAGAACGGCGGGACTGCACCGGAGTGGGCCCCGAACAGCGAATAGCACCGTCCTTTCAGCTTTTCCCTTTAGACTGGTATGACGCTCGGCACGTTCGGGTCTTTGTTCCCGCAGGCGGCCCCACCGGCTGCCGGTGGCTGGCATGCGGCACCCAGTCCGGCCACCCGGTTCAAAGCGGACGGCGCTGTCAACCAGCTACGCAAGTACAGAATGGAACTTTTCCGTGTTCGGACATATCACTGCCCAGACCACCACCCAGCCCGGCGGCGGCATCGACTTCATGACGATCCTGCTTTTCGTGATGCTCGGAATCTTCATCTTCATGATGTTCCGCCGCAACAAGAAAACCAAGGACCAGCAGGTGACGCTGCAGTCGCAGTTCGCGCCCGGCGTTGAGGTAATGACGAGCTTCGGACTCTTCGGGCGGATTGTCTCCATGGACGACGACGAGAACAAAGTAGTGCTGGAGCTCTCTCCCGGAAACCTTGCCACGGTTCACCGGCAGGCAGTCACAAAGATCGTCGAGCCTGCCGTGGCTGCCGAGGATGAGCCTACTGTTGTCCCCGATGATGCGTCTTCCCTTGCCGCGGAGGAAACCGGAACGCCGTCTTCCGAGACGCCTGACGAAACCCTCAAGCGCCTCAACGATGAGGGCAAGAAGGACAGCTAGTCCGCGCTGCCGCACCGGCAACCCGCGTTAGACACCTCTACGGCTGCGGACCTCCGCCGGTGGGAGCACGAAGCTCGCACCGGCGGTACCCGTAAATAAGAGAAAGATCGACAATGGCACGAACTGGCCCCAAAAAATCAGGACTCAGGGTACTTGTCTGGCTCGGCGTAGTCCTCGCCGTGCTGACCGCAGTCCTGGCTGGCGGCACCATGGCCGGACAGGCGAGCTGGGCTCCCAAGCTCGCACTGGACCTCGAAGGCGGCACCCAGATGATCCTGGCGCCCAAGGTTGAGGGCGGTTCGGACATTAACGAAGACCAGCTCAACCAGGCGGTGGCCATCATCCGCCAGCGCGTTGACGGTTCAGGTGTTGCGGAAGCCGAGATCAGCACCCAGTCCGGCCGCAATGTGGTGGTCAGCCTTCCCGGAACCCCCTCGACGCAAACCAGGGCCCTTATCCAGGCGTCCGCAGATATGAACTTCCGTCCGGTACTGCTCAATGGGGCCGGCGCCGCCGTACCGACGGAGTCCCTTACCCCGGAGGACCAGCTGCCCAAGCCGACGGCAGCACCTGCCAACAGCAGCGACATCAACTGGATCACGGCTGACGTTTACCGGAAATTTGAAACATTGGACTGCGACCACCCGTCGCAGGACAAGCAGGAACGTTCGGATCCCACCAAGCCGCTGGTAACATGTGAGCCGGCCACGGCAACCTCCCCTGCCGTCAAGTACATCCTTGGCCCGGTGGAGGTCAAAGGCACCAACATCGTCACTTCCTCCTTCCAGCTTCAGCAGGGTGCCCAGGGTGCTGTCACCAACGAATGGGCCGTCAACATCCAGTTCGACCAGGAAGGTACAGCCAAGTTCAAAGAGGTCACGGAACGGCTGAACCAGTTCTACGTCGCTGCCGGCGGTGATTCCGGCACCGATCCCAAGGCCCAGTTCGCCATCGTGCTGGATGACCAGGTCATCTCTGCACCGCGCGCCCTTGCTGCCATTACTGACGGCCGCCCGCAGATCACGGGCGGATTCACCGAGCAGTCGGCAAAGGCGCTTTCCGACCAGCTGCGCTTCGGTGCACTCCCCATCAGTTTCGAAATCCAGAGCGAGCAGCAGATTTCCGCTACCTTGGGTGGCGAACAGCTCCGCATGGGCCTCCTGGCCGGCCTGATCGGCCTTCTGCTGGTGGTTGTGTACTCGCTGTTCCAGTACCGGGCATTGGGCTTTGTCACCATCGCGTCCCTGGTGGTGGCCGGCGCCCTGACATACCTGGCGATCGCGATCCTTGGCTGGACGGAAAACTACCGGCTGTCCCTGGCCGGTGTGGCCGGGCTCATCGTGGCCATCGGCCAAACCGCTGACTCCTTCATTGTCTACTTCGAGCGCATCCGTGATGAGTTGCGTGAGGGCCGCGGGCTGGTCTCGGCGGTGGAAAACGGCTGGAAGCGGGCCAAACGCACCGTCCTGGCCTCAAAGGCGGTCAACCTGCTCGCCGCCCTCGTGCTGTACTTCGTGGCAGTCGGCAACGTGCGTGGTTTTGCCTTTACGCTCGGCCTGACCGCCATCGCCGACCTCCTCGTGGTCTTCATGTTCACCCACCCCATGCTGCAGGTGCTGGCGCGGACACGGTTCTTTGGCGAAGGCCACCGTTTCTCCGGCCTCGACCCGAAGCGACTCGGCGCGATCCCGCTTTACCGCGGTGCCGGGCGGCTGCGTACGCCCGACGCCAAACCTCAGGTTGTCCGGGCTAAGAACGCGGGAGCCGCAGCGGAAGCAGAACGCCGGATGACCATCGCGGAACGCCGCCTCGCCGAAAAGCAGGAGCAGCTCGCCGGCTCCTCCAAGAGCGCAGCCAAGGAGACCAAATAATGCCCAGCTTTGCCACTTTCGGTAACGAGCTCTACACCGGCAAGCGTTCCTACAACTTTGTGGGCGCCAAGAAGATCTGGTTCCTCATCGCGGCCGTAGCCGTGGCCCTCTCCATCCTGATTCCGCTCGCAAAGGGCGGCTTCAACCTCGGCATCGAGTTCCGCGGCGGTTCTGAATTCACCGTTTCGAACGTCAAGACCACGGATACCAGCGAGGGTGAGAAGGCCGTCCAGGACGTCGTTTCCGGGAGCATTCCCCGTGTGGCCAACGTAGCGGGCAACACCATGCGGATCCAGACGGACAAGCTCACCGACGACGAGACCCTCAAGATCAAGGCCGGCCTGACAGCCGCGTACGGCGTCACAGACAACGAGGTGACATCCACTTTCGTGGGGCCCACGTGGGGTGCGGACGTCACCAAGCAGGCGCTGTTGGGGCTCGTGATCTTCGTGGTCCTGGCGACTGCCCTGATGGCGCTGTATTTCAGGACGTGGAAGATGTCATTGTCGGCGATCGCGGGCATGCTCGTCACGATGTTCATCACGGCCGGAGTCTATGCGCTCAGTGATTTCGAAGTGACGCCCTCAGCGATCATCGGATTCCTGACCGTCCTCAGCTACTCGCTCTACGACACCGTGGTGGTCTTCGACAAGATCCGTGAGAACACTGCGGACATCAGTTCGTCCACGAGGCGCACTTTCGCAGAGGAAGTCAACCTCGCGGTGAACCAGACCCTGGTCCGTTCCATCAACACTATGATGGTGGCGATCCTCCCCGTCGGCGCCATCCTGTTCATCGGCGCCGGGCTGCTGGGGGCGGGCACACTGCGGGACCTGTCACTTGCCCTGTTCGTCGGCATCCTGATCGGCACGGCTGCCACCATCTTCGTGGCGGCGCCCATGTATGCCTGGCTTCGGCAGAACGAACCCGAGCTGGTCAAACAGGCCCGGCGGGTAGAACAGAGGAGGGCCGAAGCGTCCTCCCGGACGGCCGCTGCGGCAGCCGCCGCCCAGCCCTGATCGTACTGCAGGAACCGGCCGGACAGCCTCGGAATACCGACGCCGTCCGGCCGGTTCGCATTTAAGCACCGGTTACATCAGAGTCTTGATGGAGGAATAGACTGAGGTAATTAAACGGTCGTGAGGGGTGCTTCATTGGAAGAACGTTCGGCGTCGGTGCCAACGGCAGACGGGGACAACAGTCCGGGCCACGGAGTGAAGACCGGGCTCGCCGATTCCGCACGTCCCGGCGCGATTGTTCCCGTGGACAGCTCCGGCACACGGCCCACGTTTCCAGGCCGGCGTGAACGTACCCGGTCCCGGCTTGCGCGCCTTACCGGTCGTAGCTCTGCCAGCTATTCGCCCATCCTTGAACCGCTACTGCGGACGGTCCGGGCGAACAATCCGAAAGAGGACTTCGATCTCATCCAGCGTGCCTTCGAAGTGGCAGAACGCAGCCACCGGGGGCAGAAGCGCAAGAGCGGCGATCCCTACATCACCCACCCGGTAGCGGTTGCGACTATTCTCGCCGAACTTGGCCTGAGCGGTACGACCCTTGCTGCCGCGCTGCTCCACGACACGGTGGAGGACACGCCGTACACGCTGGCTGACCTGAAGCGGGACTTCGGCCCGGAAGTCGCCATGCTGGTGGATGGTGTCACCAAGCTGGACAAGGTCAGCTTCGGCGAGGCCGCCCAATCCGAAACTGTCCGCAAAATGGTTGTGGCCATGGCCAAGGACATCCGGGTCCTCATGATCAAACTTGCCGACAGGCTCCACAATGCGCGCACCTGGCGGTTTGTGTCCGCTGAATCCTCCGCCCGGAAAGCGCGCGAAACCCTGGAGATCTTCGCCCCGCTTGCGCACCGCCTTGGTATGAACACCATCAAGTGGGAGCTTGAGGATCTGTCCTTCGCCGCGCTGTATCCGAAGGTCTATGAGGAGATCGTCCGCATGGTGGGCGACCGTACTCCGGAGCGCGAGAAGAGCCTGGGAGTCATCAGGGACCAGATCACCGAGGACCTCCGGACCGCCAAGATCAAAGCGACGATCACTGGCAGGCCCAAGCACTACTACTCGATTTATCAGAAGATGATCGTCCGGGACAAGGACTTTGACGACATCAATGACCTGATGGGCGTCCGGGTGCTGGTGGATTCGGTACGGGACTGTTACGCGGCGCTGGGGACGATGCATTCGCGGTGGAATCCGTTGCCAGGGCGTTTCAAGGACTACATCGCGATGCCCAAGTTCAACATGTACCAGTCCCTCCACACCACGGTGATCGGGCCTGGCGGCAAACCGGTGGAGATCCAGATCCGGACCCATGAAATGCACCGCCGCGCTGAATATGGTGTGGCCGCGCACTGGAAGTACAAGGACCAGCCCAACCGCACGGCAACCGGCCCCGGCAGCCCGCGTGACGGAGACCTGGGCTGGCTGAGGTCGTTGGTGGACTGGCAGCAGGAAACATCCGATCCCGGGGAGTTCCTGGATTCGCTGCGTTTTGAAATCAACGCCCGCGAGGTATTCGTTTTTACGCCCAAGGGCGAGGTCATGGCATTGCCGGCCGGTTCCACCCCTGTGGACTTCGCGTACGCCGTTCACACCGAAGTGGGGCACCGCACCATCGGGGCCAGGGTCAACGGCAAACTGGTCCCCCTGAACAGCGAACTGAACCACGGCGACTGGGTGGAGATCTTCACCTCCAAAGCCGAAGGCGCCGGCCCAAGCCAGGACTGGCAGCATTTCGTCAAGAGCGCCCGTGCCCGGAACAAGATCCGCCAGTGGTTCAGCAAGGAGCGCCGGGAAGAAGCGATTGACCGCGGCAAGGAACTGTTGACTCGGGCGATGCGAAAGCAGAACCTTCCGCTGCAGCGACTCATGACGCACGAGGCTCTCGCGGCGGTGGCTGAGGACTTCAAGTACGTGGACATCTCCGGCCTCTACGCCGGGGTGGGCGACGGACACACCTCCGCGCAGTCCGTAATGGAGAAGCTCGTCGAAAGCCTGGGCGGCAACGAGAGCACTGACGAAGACATCACTGAAGTCAGTATCCCCACGCACGTGGCCAAGACCCGTTTCTCAGACTCGGGGGTTGTGGTGCGGGGCGTGGGCGACGTCTGGGTGAAGCTGGCCCGGTGCTGCACTCCGGTTCCCCCTGATCCCATCCTTGGTTTCGTCACGCGGGGTTCAGGCGTTTCGGTTCACCGTACGGATTGCACCAACGTCTCCGACCTCAAGGACCAGCCGGACAGGATCGTCGATGTTGACTGGGCGCCCACGCAATCCAGCGTGTTCCTGGTGGAGATCCAGGTGGAAGCGCTGGACCGGAAGTCGTTGCTGTCCGATGTCACCCGGGTCCTGTCCGAAAACCACGTGAACATCCTGGCCGCCAGCGTGCACACCTCCACCGATCGCGTAGCGATCTCACGGTTCGCGTTCGAGATGGGCGACCCCAAGTACCTGAGCCACGTCCTCAGTGCTGTCCGGAGGATCGACGGCGTTTTTGACGTCTACAGGACCACCGGAAACAAGCGCCGGAGCTAACAGGGACAATTTCTCGAGTGCCGCCTTCTTGTGCGGCACACGGGGAGTGGACTCAATGGCCAGGACCAGCAGCCGCAGCCGTACGTCCCTTTCCGGGCGGGCCAGCAGCCCCTCGAGAGCAGGGATGGCACGGACGGCGTCTACATGGAGCGCAATATCCAAGGCAGTCCGTAGGGGACTTGAGACCATCAGCCCGCCCATGCTGACGACGTCGAAAGGCCCAAGCCTGACCTCGTGGAGAGTGCAGCCGCGGGTGTTGCGCAGACTCGAAACCCTGCGTTTCGCGTCCACCAGGAGAGCGAGCCGATCCGGTTCCTCCGCGCAGCCGTAGATCCAGGCTGCGGTCATGCGTCCGGCGACCACCCTCTGGCGAATGCCCTCCGGAACGGCCGTGGCGGCGGCCCTCGCCCTCAACTGCGGAGAAGCTGTAACCTCCGGGAGTGTGTAGCCGCGCTGGTGCAACCGCGTGAGCAGGCCATCGGCCGCGAGTGACTGGAGTTCGGGCCAGGTAAACGGCCGCCCCGGCGAGTAGAGCTCGGCGAATGGGGGAGCGGACGTGGTGGCCATTTAGCCATCCTGCCGCGGCTGCATTGGACGAGTACAGGTCCGGCCCCGGTTATGTGGATAACCGGGGCCGGAACTATGCGGCGTTTACTTGCGGACAGTCGGTCAGGAGAGTTCGCTGGCCGACCGCTGGATCTGGTCCAGCCAGGCCTGCCTGGCCTCAAGAGCTTCCTTGGCTGCCTTGATCTTGCGCTGGTCGCCGGCCTTCTCCGCCCGGGCCAGATCATCCTGCAGACCGGCGATAGCTGATTCCAGCTGGGACAGCGCGCTGTTGGTCCGCGCTTTCGTCTCAGGGTTGGAGCGCTGCCAGTTCTCTTCTTCGGCGTGCCGCACCGCGTCCTCGACCTTGCGGAGGCCGGCTTCAATGCGGCCCATGTCAGCCCGGGGAACCTTGCCGGCCTCTTCCCAGCGGTCACGGACGGACTGGAGCGCTTTCTTTGCCGCGGCCAGGTCCCTGACCGGCAGGATGGCATTTGCCTCGGCCAGGAGGGCTTCCTTCACCGTGAGGTTCGCCGCGTACTCCTGGTCAATCTCCTCGTTGGCGGCCTGCCTGGATGTGAAGAAGACGTCCTGCGCGGCGCGGAAGCGTGCCCACAGCGCGTCGTCATCCTTCCGGCTGGCGCGCGGGGAAGCTTTCCACTCGTCCATCAGGCGGCGGTATTCGCCAGCGGCGAAACCCCAGTCCGTGGAAGTGGACAGTGACTCTGCCTCGGCGATGAGCTTCTCCTTGGCCGACTTCGCCGCCGAGTTGTTGCTGTCCAGCTGGGAGAAGTAGGCCCTGCGGTGCCGGTCGAAGACCGTGCGGGCTGCCCGGAAGCGTTTCCAGAGGGCGTCCTCGTTGCTTCGGCCAAGCCGTACACCGCTCTTCTGGGCTGTCTTCCAGCTTTCGAAAAGCTCGTTCATCCGTGCGCTGGAAGTCTTCCATTGGATCTGCGCGGGATCCTGGCCGGAGATTTCCTCGGCCTCGGCGACGATTGACTCGCGGGCCGCGAGTTCCGCCGTCCTGACGGCGTCGTGCTCGGCCTTCTCAGCTTTTTCGAGTTCCGTGATCTGGCCGGAAAGGGCATCCAGGCGAGCTTCTGCCGCGCGCAGGTCGCCCACCATGTTCCGCTCGGCCAGCTGCTCCCGGAGGTGCGTCACGGTTTTCTGCATGTCCGTGCTGGGGGCCTTGGAACCGACCCGCTGCTCCAGCAGCACGATCTGGGCCACGACGTCGTCGTACTTCCGGGCGAAGTACCCGAGGGCCTCGTCATCGCTGACCCCGGGGTATTGGCCCACGGGGTGCTCATCGTTGTCGATCTTCAGGAAGACGTGGCCGTCACCTTCCACCCTGCCCCAGCGCGCGGCTTCTTCCAAGGTTGTCGAGGATGCGACGGGAGCCGGCGCTGATGCAGGCGCTGCCACTGCTGGCTTGGGCCGGGCGGCGAAAGCTGCCGGGGACGGAGCCGGGCGCGGCGCAGGCGACGGAACCGGTGCTGCCGGGGCGGAAGCTTCTGCGGCTTCTGCGGCGGCGGGCGCCGGTGCAGCTTCGGCGGGTGCTGGTTCAACCGGGGCGGAAGCTGCCGCGGCTTCATCGGTGGTGGGTGCCGGCTCGGAGGGTGCCTGTTCAGCCGTTGAAGCAGCTTCGGCGGCTACTTCTGCGTCGGACGGTGCCGGTTCGGCGGCAGCCGGTTCAGCAGCCGCCACTTCTTCGCTGGCGGGTGCCTGCTCGGCCGGTGCCTGTTCAGCCGTGGAAGCAGCTTCTGCGGCTTCTTCGTCCGCGGCAGCCGGTTCAGCAGCCGCCACTTCTTCGCTGGCGGGAGCCTGTTCAGCTACTACTGCGTCTTCAACCACTGCATCATCAGCCACGGGGGCTGTTGCATCGGTCAGTTCGGCTGCCGCTGTTTCGTCGGATTTCTGACTGTCTGTCACCGCTAAAAGTCTTTCGCTTGGAGGGAAATACTCACGTACCGCACCGCGGCCTCAAGGACCGGGCTTCCTACTTCAGAGAAAACGAGTCTATCGTGACTGGTTCCACGGGTGTGCCGTCTGTGGCGTTAGCCCCCGGCGCAATTCCCGCGGCGGCTATTTTGGTGACCACATCCAGTCCTGATGTCACCTTGCCCACCACCGTATAACCACCGGCGGAATCGGCTGGTATGACAGTGTCCTTGTAGGCGATGAAGAACTGTGTGCCGTTTCCGTAGGCGTTGTCCCCGGTCCTGGCAACAGCAATAGTGCCGGCGGGATAAGTGTTGTCTGCGGGCGTATTTTCGAGGGGACCCCAGTTGTAGTTGGGGTCACCGCTGCTGTCGCCGGTCTTTGAGCCACACTGCAGGAGGCCGAATGACTCGCCGGTGGTCAGCCTGTGGCAGGTGGAACCAGCGTAGTACCCCTGGTCGCTCAGTGATTTGAAGACGGCGGCAGCCTGGGGAGCTTTGGTGCCGTCCAATTCCATCCCGATCGTCCCGCTGTTCAGCTTGAGTTCGCCCGTGAATACCTTGCCGGCGGCAGTGTCCGCGGCAGGGATATTGGGGCTGTTGGTAGCGGGGGCGGAGGGAGTGGGGGAGGCCGAAGGACTCAGCCCGGCCTCTGCCGCAGCGAACTCCTCCTCGGTAGGGTTCCCTGAGAAGGCGGTGAGCTGAAGCACGACGGCGAGCACCACGGCGGCGGTCCCGGCACTGACGGCGATGATGTTGTCCCGCTTGCGCCGCTTCTCCTGGTCCCGCCGGAGCTCACGCTTCGCTTCCATCTGCTGGATGCGCCGTTTTGTTTCGCGGGCACTGCGTGAACTGGCCGCCAAGGGTCCTCCTCTTTGTCGTGCTGCGGGCGGCCCGCCTGGAGGCTACCGTGCGCAGTTGTCTGCGGCAGCCGTGCGATTGTCCGCCGCATTAGAGATGGAGACGGATGAAGCATAAACTGACTGCCGCACATAGTTTATGCATGACTGGCTGGACTGCCGCCGTTCCGGGCCCGTTTCGGGTGGAATGCCGGGCAAAGTCCCAGGCACCCTTCATTAAGAGGAGAATTTCCACCATGGCACGCACCGCCTCCCTGTCCGGATTCCCCGAGTGGCTTCCCGAGGAGCGGCTGGTGGAGCTGCACGTGCTGGACACACTGCGCCGCGTTTTCGAGCTCCATGGCTTCGCGTCCATCGAGACCCGTGCCGTGGAGACCGTTGGCCAGTTGCTGCGCAAGGGCGAAATCGACAAAGAGGTGTACGGCCTCAGCCGGCTCCAGGATGATGAAGACGATAAATCGGCGAAACAAGATCCGCATGCCCTTGCCCTGCACTTCGACCTGACCGTGCCGTTCGCCCGCTATGTGGTGGAGAACTCCGGCTACCTCGCCTTCCCGTTCCGGCGCTACCAGATCCAGAAGGTGTGGCGCGGTGAGCGTCCACAGGAGGGCCGTGCCCGCGAATTCACGCAGGCGGACATCGATGTTGTGGGCGACGGTGAACTGCCGTTCCGCTACGACGTGGAGATCGCTCTGGTCATTGCCGAGGCACTCAGTGCCCTGCCGATTCCGGATTTCCGGCTGCGGATCAATAACCGGAAGCTTGCAGAAGGCTTCTACCGCGGCATTGGCCTGGAAGACACTGCAGGTGTGCTGCGCAGCATCGACAAGCTGGAAAAGATCGGCCCGGGCAAGGTCGCTGAGCTGCTCAAGACGGAGCTGGGCGCCACCGACCAGCAAGCCGAGGCCGCACTGAAGCTCGCCGGGATCCGCACCGAGGACACCTCGTTCGTGGCTCAGGTCCGCGCCCTGGGCGTCAGCAATGAACTCCTTGAAGAGGGCCTTAGCGAACTGGAACAGGTCATCGCGGCAGCAGTGCAGCGCGCGCCCGGCAAGGTCGTGGCCGACCTCAGCATCGCCCGCGGCCTTGACTACTACACCGGAACCGTAGTTGAGACCGTCCTGGTGGGTCACGAACAGCTGGGTTCCATCTGCTCGGGCGGCCGCTATGACGCCCTCGCCAGCAAGGGCAACCGTAAGTTCCCCGGCGTCGGATTGTCCATCGGGGTAACGCGGCTGGTGTCCAGGATCCTCAGCCAGGACCTGGCGAAGGCGTCGCGGTCGGTGCCCACGGTTGTCCTGGTTGCCCTCACCAACGACGACAGCTGGAGTGCGGCGCAGGACGTCGCCGCCCAGCTCCGCGACCGCGGAATTGCCACCGAGGTGGCGGCCAAGGCCGAGAAGTTCGGAAAGCAGATCAAATTCGCGGACCGCCGTGGAATTCCTTTCGTCTGGTTCACGGACGACGACGGCAATCACCAGGTCAAGGACATCCGGTCTGGAGACCAGACCCCGGCCGACCCAGCCAGGTGGACGCCGCCGTCGGAAGATCTTTCTGTGCAAATAAAGACTGTGGCGGCACAACCGGTCTGAGTGCCCCGCCAAGGCGGGGCACTTTGACACGGACTCGCCGCGCGCCGACCCGGTTTCCGTGGCCCGGCGGAGCGAAGTGCCCCACGACGGCGGAGCTTGCGGCAGCTGCGAGCTAGCGCCGGAGCCTGAACACCAGGATCCGGCCTACGGCACCGGCGGCCAGTACTAAGGCCATGCCAAGAACAGAAGCCGATGGCAACGTGAACGCCAACAGCAGGCAGCTGCAGAAACCCCCTGCGTTTAGCCACTTGGGCGCATAACCGGGATGTTCAGGCAGCGTGAACGCTGCGGCGTTGGCCACTGCGTAATAGATCAGGACGCCGAAGCTGGAGAACCCGACGACAGTCATGACGTCAGTGGTCAGCAGCAGAACGACGACGACGGCGGCAACGGTGAGTTCCGCCACGTACGGAACCGTGTGCCTGCCGCCGACCGCAGCAAGGGGGCCGGGCAGGTCCCGTTCCCGCGCCATCGCAAGGGCAGTCCTGCCGACGCCCGTGATCAGCGCCAGGAGGGCGCCGAGGCACGCGGCGGCCGCGCCGGCTTGCACCAGGGGAGCGCCGGCACTGAGCCGTGAGTGGACAACAGCTTCGAGCAGGGGAGTGGCGGTCGCGGCGAGCCGGCCGCCAGGCAAGTGGTTGAGCAGCAGCAGCGCCAGGGCCAGGTAGATGACAAAGGCCCCGCCAAGGGCAGCAAGGATGGCACGCGGAATGGTCCTGGCAGGGTCCTTGACCTCTTCGCCCAGCGTCGCAATGCGGGCGTAGCCGGCGAAGGCGAAGAACATCAGGCCTGCCGCGGGCAGCACCCCGCCGGCGCCGGCCACCGTGCCGGCCGTACCTTCGGGATGCGGGCCAACAAGGGCAGCGGCCGCAACAAATATCAGGGTGGCAAGCACGGCGCACAGCAGGATCCTGGTCAGCAACGCCGTGCGGGTGATGCCCATCAGGTTGACGGCGGTCAGCGCGACCACCGCGGCTATCGCGACCGGGACCGGGTAGTCCGGGGCAACGTAATGTCCGAAGGTCAGAGCCATCGCTGCGCAGGACGCTGTCTTGCCGGTGACAAAACCCCAGCCCGCCAGGAAGCCAGGCCATTCGCCGAGCCGTTTCCGGCCGTACACATAGGTACCGCCGCTGGCCGGATACCTGGCAGCCAGCTCCGCTGAGGCAACTGCGTTGCAATAAGCCACGGCCCCGGCGATCAGGACTGACAGAACCAGGAAGTCCCCCGCGAGGGCTGAGGCCGGAGCGAAGACGACAAAGACGCCCGCGCCCAACATGGAGCCGAGACCGATGGAAGTGGCATCAAATACGCCCAGCCTGCGCTGAAGCGGCCGGTGAGTGCTCATGGCGGAGAGAGTCCCTTTCCAACGGGTAAACTCAGACAGGATCGTTCCCGGAACGATCCTATTCAATTTCACTCTGTTTTCCTGCTGTCTCCTTCAGAAAGGCGTGCTGTGCTGCGCACACATGACCTCGGATCCCTTCGTTCCGAGCACATTGGACAAACCGTAACCCTGGCTGGCTGGGTGGGCCGCCGTCGTGATCACGGTGGTGTCGCATTCGTGGACCTGCGCGATGCCTCCGGCGTTGCCCAGGTTGTGGTGCGTGAGGAAGAGGTCTTCCACGGTCTGCGCAACGAGTACGTCCTGCAGGTCACCGGCACCGTCTCCAAGCGTCCCGAGGGCAACGAGAACCCCGCGCTTGCCACAGGCGAGATCGAGGTCATGGCGGACAAGGTGGTCATCCTGAACACCTCCGAGCCGTTGCCGTTCCAGATCGATGAGCACGTCGAAGTGGGCGAGGAAGCACGCCTGAAGCACCGCTACCTGGACCTCCGCCGTCCCGGCCCCAGCCGCAACCTCCGGCTGCGCTCCGAGGCCAACCGGGTTGCGCGCGAGCTGCTGCACCAGGACGGCTACGTCGAGATCGAAACGCCCACGCTGACGCGTTCGACGCCGGAAGGCGCCCGTGACTTCGTGGTTCCGGCCCGCCTGGCGCCAGGTTCCTGGTACGCCCTCCCGCAGTCACCGCAGCTTTTCAAGCAGCTCCTGCAGGTGGGTGGCTTCGAGAAGTACTACCAGATCGCGCGCTGCTACCGCGATGAGGACTTCCGCGCGGACCGCCAGCCGGAATTCACCCAGCTGGACATCGAGGCCAGCTTCGTGGACCAGGACGACATCATTGCCCTGGGCGAAAACATCGTCAAGGCTGTGTGGAAGCTGATCGACGTCGAGATCCCCACGCCGATCCAGCGCATCACCTACGCCGACGCCATGGCCCGGTACGGCTCTGACAAGCCCGACCTCCGTTTCGGAGTGGAGCTGACCGAGCTCACGGAGTTCTTCAAGGACACTGACTTCGGCGTGTTCAAGGCCCCGTACGTCGGCGCCGTCGTAATGCCCGGCGGCGCCTCCCAGCCACGCCGGACCCTCGACGGCTGGCAGGAATTCGCCAAGCAGCGCGGCCACAAGGGACTGGCGTATGTGCTGTTCAAGGAAGACGGCGAACTCGCCGGGCCGGTGGCCAAGAACCTGACCGACGCCGAGCGGGCCGGACTGGCGGACGCCGTGGGCGCCAAGCCCGGCGACTGCATCTTCTTCGCCGCGGGCGAAAAGTCTGCGGCGCGCGGCCTCCTGGGCGCTGCCCGCGTGGAGATCGGCCACCGCACCGGGCTCATCGATCCCAACGCCTGGGCGTTCTGCTGGGTGGTGGATGCCCCGATGTTCGAACCGGCAGCGGCCGCAGTGGCTTCAGGGGATGTGGCTGTGGGTGCAGGACAGTGGACGGCCGTGCACCACGCCTTCACCTCGCCCAAGCCCGAGTTCCTGGACTCCTTCGACAAGGACCCCGAATCCGCGCTCTCCTACGCCTACGACATCGTCTGCAACGGCAACGAAATCGGCGGCGGCTCGATCCGTATCCACGAGCGTGACATCCAGGAACGGGTGTTCGAGCTCATGGGCCTGAACCGGGAAGATGCGCAGACCAAGTTCGGCTTCCTGCTGGAAGGCTTCAAGTACGGCGCGCCTCCGCACGGCGGCATCGCCTTTGGCTGGGACAGGGTGGTGGCCCTGCTGGCAGGCGTCGAATCCATCCGCGACGTCATTGCCTTCCCGAAGACCGGCAACGGCTTCGACCCGCTGACCCAGGCTCCGGCACCCATCACGGCCCAGCAGCGCAAGGAAGCCGGTGTGGACTTCAAGCCCCAGCCGAAGCCGGACGCCAAGTAAGACGAAACCGGAGCCGCAAGGCTCAGCGGTGAAACAGGAGGAGCTCCCCGAACATCCGGGGAGCTCCTGCCGTTGATGAAGGATGCCGTTGATGGAGGATGGAGCACCGTGGCCGAGACCGATCTGCCGGACCTTGAAACTGTCATGGACGCCGCCTGGCCTGCCCCGGACCGGCATGAAACAGGCGGGTGGGTTTTTCGTGCCGCGGACGGCGTGACCCAGCGGGCCAACTCGATATGGCCTCGCCGGGAGCCGGATGGCAGCCTTCAGGAGATGCCGGGCCTGCTCCGGGAGGCCCGTGCCTGGTACCGCGGCCGCCGGCTCCCGGTGATCTTCCAGGTTTTTGACACTGCCCGCAATACGGAGCTCAATGCCTTCCTCGATACGGAAGGCTTCACCCGGCAGTCCGAAACCCTGGCCATGGTACGCAGCTCCGGCTGGAGTGCCGCGGTTCCCGAATCCGGCGTCGGACTCTCAGACGTCGAGTTCTTTCCTGGACCGTCCGCGGAATGGCTGCAGCTCTGGTGGAGCGTGGACGGCCGAGGCGCCGGGACTTCACTCGACACGGCCCGCGGAATCCTGGAGGGCTGCCCCTCCCTGTACGCCCTGGTGAGGGACGACGACGGCGTCCCGGCCGCCGTCGGACGCCTTGCCGTTCCTCCCGGCCCGGAAGGCCAAGCGGCGCGGCAGTGGGGAGGGCTGTATTGCATGGCCACCCGACCGGATGCCCGGCGCCGCGGTTATGCCACTCGGGTTTTGCAGGCCCTGCTCAAGGCCGGTGCGGCACAGGGAGTGGACAGCTACTGGCTGCTGGTCACGGCCGCGAACCGCGGAGCCAGGGAGCTCTACACGAACGCGGGATTCCGGGAATCAGGCCGCTACCTCTACCGGCAGGAGCGGCCCAAGCGGCATCTGACCGGCTGCTAGCTGCCTCACGTCAGTCACTGTTATCTGAAAATGCGGGATAACTATTCCGGCGGATCGGTAACCTGGATCCGGACCGCGCAGGCTTCCACTGCTGCCTTCTTCAGCACGGCGGCACGGGGATCCGGAACGTCGAGGTGTGCCAGCCTGGGCAACCGGCCGTATTCCTTCAGAGCGGGCTCTTCGAGCACCAGGTCTACCAATGTGCGGTCCCCGCCCGGAACGACGTATTCGAACGGATGGCCGCTGAACACCTGCCTGGCCTGCAAGGCGACAGCCTGCACCAGCTCATCCGCCTGATTGGAGCGGCGCCTGGCGAAGCGTTGCTGGGACTGGCCTCCCGCTGCTGTCCTGGACTGCACGTACCTCGTTCCCGCTTTCGACGCGAAAACGGCTCCTTCGCTCGCCACGGCGATCCCATAACCTCCGCGCCGGACAAGAAGAAGTCCGAGCCGGCGCGGCTGCGAAGCAATGGACGCAAGCCGCTCCACGGAATCGGCACCGCGTCCCGGCCTGCCGTCAACAGGCCAGGGCGGCTGCAGCAACGCCGTCGTGCCATCCGCCGCCAGGAGCCGGATGCCGTCGTCCTCATCGCTGAGCCTGAAACCGTGGTGTGCCGTGCTGAACCGTTCCACCCACCCCGCGAGTCGGGGGCCCGGCACAAAAGCGGTCCTGACGGAACCCGGACGGCCGGCGCCGTCCCCGGCGCGTGCTGTCATGGGGGCCCCTTTGGTGGCTAAGGACTGGCGAAACGAAGCGCTGAACTATGAGTAGCCTATCTATGTGGATGATCTCTTCGGCCAAGGGGCCGGCAACGACGACGACGACGGCGGCAGTGCCGCGCCCGCCGACGGCCGTAACGCCTCTCCCCGCAGCCCGCTGGCCGTTCGGATGCGGCCGCGTACCCTGGACGACGTGGTGGGGCAGCAGCACCTGCTGGGGCAGGGCTCGCCGCTGCGCCAGCTCGCTGCCGGGACCGATGCAACCGGGCCGGCCGGGCCGGCGTCGGTCATTCTCTGGGGTCCTCCCGGGACCGGAAAGACCACCCTGGCACACGTTATCGCCAAGGGCCCCGGCCGGAAATTCGTGGAGCTTTCCGCGATTACCGCAGGCGTCCGGGACGTGCGGCGGGTGATGGATGAGGCGCTGACTGCGAGGGATCTGTACAAAACCACCACGGTCCTGTTCCTGGACGAGATCCACCGGTTCAACAAGGCGCAGCAGGACGCGCTGTTGCCGGGGGTGGAAAACCGCTGGGTGGTCCTGGTGGCAGCAACCACCGAGAATCCGTCGTTTTCCGTCGTCTCACCGCTCTTGTCCCGGTCGTTGCTGCTCACCCTGAAGCCGCTGACCGACGATGACATCGAAGGACTCGTCCGGCGGGCTGTGACGGATCCGCGGGGACTGAACGGCAAGGTCGAACTCAGCGCGGAGGCGCTGGCCCACCTGGTCCGGCTTTCCGGCGGGGACGCCCGGCGTGCGCTGACCGCCCTCGAAGCCGCCGCAGGGGTCGCTTTCGGTGACGCCGACGACGCCAGCGACGGCCCGGTGACGGTGGAACTCATACACACCGAGCGAGCGCTGGACGTGGCTGCCGTCCGGTATGACCGCGCCGGGGACCAGCACTACGACGTGGCAAGTGCCTTCATCAAGTCCGTCCGCGGCTCCGATGTGGACGCCTCCCTGCACTACCTGGCACGGATGCTCGAGGCGGGCGAGGACCCGCGCTTCATCGCCCGGCGCATCGTGATTTCGGCGGCCGAGGATGTCGGCATGGCAGACCCCACCGCCTTACAGACAGCCGTAGCCGCCGCCCAGGCCGTGCAGCTGATCGGCATGCCCGAAGGCAGGATCGTCCTTGCGGAGGCAGTGGTCCATCTGGCCACTGCACCGAAGTCCAACGCCGCCTACATGGGACTGAACAAAGCCGTGGCGGACGTCCGCGCGGGGCTCGGCAACGGAATTCCAGCCCACCTGCGCGATGCCCACTATCCCGGATCGAAGCAGCTGGGCCACGGGCTGGGCTACAAGTACGCGCACGACGCCCCGCACTCCGTGGCCACGCAGCAATACGCGCCCGACGACCTGGTAGGCAAGGACTATTACGAGCCCACAGCCAACGGCGCGGAGCGGGAGATCGCCGTGAGGCTGGAGCGGCTACGCAAGATCATCCGAGGCAGCTGAATCCCGTCCAGAGGCCAGGGATGGCCGGGGAAATGTGGGGAAAGCCAGGTAATGCTGATAAGCTTGTTCGTTGTCTGGCAAGGCACGGACGCACAATCCACTGATGTTCAGCATTTCATGCTGTGGTGAGGTTATGCCCTGCGCCCAGTAGCAAAAGGCAGCGGTTGGCCGATGCTCTCCATCGTGGAGGCCAGTAACACTGACACACCGCAGATATTGGAAGGACACAAGTGGCTAACAACACTCGTGCTCGCCGTACAGCACGCCTCTCGCGTGCACTCGGCATCGCTCTGACCCCCAAGGCCGCCAAGTACATGGAGCGCCGTCCGTACGGCCCCGGTGAGCATGGCCGTGCCCGCAAGAAGCAGGACTCCGACTACGCCGTACGTCTGCGCGAAAAGCAGCGTCTGCGCGCCCAGTACGGCATCCGCGAAGCCCAGATGACCCGCGCTTTCGAAGAGGCACGCCGCACCAAGGGCCTGACCGGTGAAAACCTGATCGAGCTCCTCGAGATGCGTCTTGACGCCCTCGTGCTGCGCGCCGGCTTCGCCCGCACCATTGCCCAGGCCCGCCAGCTTGTTGTGCACCGCCACATCCTGGTTGACGGCATCCGCGTTGACCGTCCGTCGTTCCGCGTCGGCGAAGGCCAGCTGGTCCACGTCCACAGCCGCAGCGAAACCATGGTCCCGCTCCAGGTTGCAGCAGCCGGCGCACACCGCGACGTCCTGCCCCAGGTTCCGGCCTACCTGGACGTCAAGCTTGACGCCCTCCAGGCCCGCCTGGTCCGTCGCCCGAAGCGCTCCGAGGTTCCCGTAACCTGCGAAGAGCAGCTCGTCGTCGAATTCTACGCACGCTAAATCCCAGCAGCGTATCCAAGGAAGCCCGTGGCAAGCGCCGCGGGCTTCTTTGTATGTAAGGTACTTGGGGGGCATCTGCGGAACGCATGGACACGTGCGTGCGCTGATGGAACTGATCCACAGAATTTCGAGGAGATGAACGTCTATGTCTGGTAGCGATATTGCCGGCCTGATCGCTGCCGGGGTGTTTGCGCTCCTGGTGCTGCTGCTCGCCGTACCGATCCTGAAGCTCGGCAAGGTGTTTGATGAGATCAGGACTTCCATCCGGTCCATCAGCGACGGCGCCACACCGCTCATGGACGAAGTGACCGCCACCGTGTCCACCACCAACCAGCAGCTGAAAAAAGTGGACGGCATCGCCTCCAACGTTTCGGATGCCTCGGCCAACATCTCCGCGCTGTCCTCGCTGGTCGCCGCGACCGTCGGCTCGCCACTGATCAAGGTCGCAGCCTTCAGCTACGGTGTCCGCACCGCGCTGGCCAACCGCAAGAAGCCCACCGCCGGCCGTCGCAGCCGCTAAGCCACCCGGAGAACTGAACATGAAACGACTTGTCTGGATGGGAATCGGCGTGGCCATCGGAGTCATCGCCTTCCGCAAGGTCACGGAGGCCCAGGCCAACCTGGGCCCGGCCGGCCTGAACCGCGCCGTGGGCCGGCTGACGGACGGCCTCTATGATTTCGCGGATGCCGTCCGGTCCGGAATGCACGAACGAGAGACCGATCTGCGCACCGCGCTCGGCGTCGAATCGCAGGACCTGGCACGCCGCTAGCCGGCGGCCGCGGGAGAATTAATCAGTAGTTCCGGTTTGCCGGAGCTGCCGTCTGAATCAAAATGTCACGCCGGAAGAAACGCGTGAACCAAGAAGGGTAAGTAATCAGCTCATGAAGTCGCAGGAGATCACAAAGCGCTGGGTGGACTTTTTTGTCAGCAAAGGCCACACCGCGGTCCCCTCCGCGTCGCTGGTCTCCAGCGACCCGTCCCTGCTGTTCACCGTCGCCGGCATGGTCCCGTTCATCCCCTACCTGACGGCGCGCGAAGAGGCCCCGTATTCCCGTGCCACCAGCGTGCAGAAGTGCATCCGCACCGGTGACATCGAGGAAGTTGGCAAGACCGCCCGCCATGGGACCTTTTTCCAGATGTGCGGAAACTTCTCCTTCGGCGACTACTTCAAGGAAGACGCCATCCGGTTCGCCTGGGAGCTCCTGACCTCGAGCGTGGACGACGGCGGCTACGGCCTTCCGCCCGAACTGCTCTGGGTGACTGTCTACGAAGAGGATGACGAAGCCAAGGAGCTGTGGCTGAAGAACACCGGCGTCCCTGCCGAGCGCATCCAGCGCATGGGCAAGGCCGACAATTACTGGCACACAGGCCAGCCCGGCCCGGCCGGCCCCTGCTCTGAGATCTACTATGACCGCGGCCCCGCCTACGGTGCTGAAGGCGGCCCGATTGCCGACGAGAACCGCTACGTCGAAATCTGGAACCTCGTGTTCATGCAGTACCAAATCGACAACGTCCGCTCGAAGGACGACTTCGACATCGTGGGTGAGCTGCCCAAGAAGAACATCGACACCGGCCTCGGCATGGAGCGCCTCGCCATGATCCTGCAGGGCGTCGAGAACATGTACGAGACCGACCAGGTCCGTCCCGTCATCGACAAGGCTGCCGAGCTGTCCGGCCGGGAATACACGTCGGCGGAAACCCCCGAGGATCCGCACCACACCGACGACGTTCGGATGCGTGTTGTCGCGGACCACATCCGTTCAGCACTGATGCTGATCGCCGACGGCGTGACTCCCTCCAACGAAGGCCGCGGGTATGTCCTGCGCCGCCTCATCCGCCGCGCCGTGCGCTCCATGCGCCTGCTCGGCGTCGAAAAGGCCTGCCTGCCGGACCTGCTGCCCGCCTCCCGTGACGCGATGAAGGGCGTCTACCCCGTCGTGGAGACGGACTTCGACCGCATCGGCCGGATTGCCTATGCAGAGGAACGAGCCTTCCTTCGCACCATCGCCTCGGGCACCGCCCGGCTTGAAGACGCAGTCACCGAATCCAAGGCTGCCGGCCGTCCTCTCTCAGGTGCCGATGCTTTCGCGCTGCATGACACCTACGGCTTCCCGATCGACCTCACCCTGGAAATGGCCGAGGAAGCCGGGCTGAACGTGGATGAGCCGGAATTCCGCAGGCTCATGCTGGAACAGCGCCAGCGTGCCCAGGCCGACGCCAAGGGAAAGAAGGGCGGCCACGCCGACCTCAGCGCCTTCCAGGAACTGCTGGCACAAGGCGAAACGGTCTTCACGGGCTACACCGACCTCGATGGCGAGTCCCGCGTCCGCGGCATCCTCAGCGGAGGGCAGAAAGTTGGCCAGGCCTCCACCGGGGACGAGATCGAGCTTGTCCTCGCTGAGACCCCGTTCTACGCCGAAGCCGGCGGCCAGGCCGCTGACACCGGCCTGATCACCGGCGACGGGTTTGTAGTCGAGGTCCTGGACGTCCAGCGCCCGCTCAAGGGGCTCAGCGTCCACAAGGCCATCGTCCGTGAAGGCGAGATCCCTTCGGACGCCCTGGTGCGCGCCGCCGTCGACCGCGAACGGCGCCACGCCGCCGAACAGGCCCACACCGGCACGCACATTGTCCACGCTGCACTGCACCAGATCCTCGGCCCGGAAGCCACCCAGCGCGGTTCCTACAACAAGGCCGGCTACCTGCGCTTCGACTTCGCCTGGGGCGAAGGTCTCAGCCCCGCCACCCGTTCCGAGATCGAGGAAGTCTCCAACCTGGCCATCCGCAACAACCACCGCGTCGAAACCAGGGTGATGGGGCTGGCTGAAGCCAAGGCGCTGGGTGCCATGGCGCTGTTCGGTGAGAACTACGGCAGCGAAGTACGGGTTGTGGAGATCGACGGCGCGTGGTCCCGTGAGCTGTGCGGCGGCACGCACGTTGCCAATACTTCCCTGATTGGAAGCCTCTCACTCCTCGGCGAACAGTCGGTGGGTTCAGGCAACCGCCGCGTTGAGGCTTTTGTGGGAATGGATGCGTTCCGCCACCTTGCTGCTGAACGGGCGCTGGTGACCGAGCTGACGGAAATGCTTAAAGTGCCCTCCGGCCAGCTGGCCGACAGGATCGCCGCCACGCTGGCAAAGCTCAAATCAACGGAGAAGGAACTGGAACGGCTCCGGAAGGAACAGTTGGCTGCCGCTGCCGGCCAGCTGGCCGGAACGGCGAAGGATGCCGCAGGGATCAGCGTCATTGCCCACGACGCCGGCCAGGTCAGCGGTGCCGATGACCTTCGCGGCCTTGCCCTGGACCTGCGGAACCGGCTGGGATCCGCACCCTCCACCGTCGCGGTGGCAGGCGTCACGAACGACCGTCCCATGATCCTTGTGGCCACCAACGAGGCTGCACGGGAGGCAGGCGTCAAGGCCGGTGCACTCGTCCGCCTCGCGGCAGGAATCCTTGGCGGCGGCGGCGGAGGCAAGGACGACGTCGCCCAGGGCGGCGGCACCGACGCCGGGAAGATCACACCGGCCCTGGCCGCCGTTGTTGACGCCATCTCCGGGCGATAAAGCATCCGATGACCAGTCCTGCTGCTGCCGGCGCCTACCCCCAGGGCATCAAACTGGGGGTGGACGTCGGCACCGTCCGGGTGGGAGTCGCGGTCTGCGATCGTGACTCCATCCTGGCGACGCCGCTGAAGACCCTGGACCGCAATCCCAGGAAAAACTCCGATATCCGTGTGATTGCGTCGTTGGCAGAGGAACTCGGCGCCGTCCAGGTTATCGTCGGCCTCCCGCGCACCATGAAGGGCGAGGAACACGCTTCCGCGCGGATGGCGACCGAGTACGCAGAGTTGCTCGCGAGCGAGCTGGAATCGCGTGGCCTGGAGGTGCCTGTGAACCTCGTTGACGAGCGCCTGAGCAGCGTCTCAGCCCACCGCGACCTTCATGAAGCTGGCATGAGCGGCCGGAATCACCGTAAAGTAGTGGATCAGGTCGCGGCGGCTGGAATCCTTCAGCACGCCATTGACATGCAAAAAGCCAGGGGAACGGACGTTGGCAGGCGCGTGATGGCGCCGGCCCGTCCGTGGCGCTCCGGGGATACTGCGGCGGAAACGCCTGGGCAGGCCCCGGAGGACAAGACCCGATCTTCAGATAACGGAAGGCTACAGTGAGCCCGGCCAACATTGAGCACTCCTCCGGCGGCCCCGACAGCGGTGCGGCCAGGCCGCTGACCCGCAAGGAGCTCCGCGCGCGGGAAAAGTCCCTGCATACCGAAAGCAACAGTCTCGTTCCTGAACAGGCTTACGAAACGGGCGAAGATTTTCCCCCGACCACGCCGGAGCCTTCGCCGGCCGAGTCGGCCGCGTCTTCCATTCCGGCAGCGCCCGATACCCCGCCGTCGATCCAGGAGGCTGAACCTGCCTTTGTAGGAGCCGGCAGCCAGGAACATGTCGCGAATGAATGGGCCCACGCTCCGATCCGCCCCGAACCGGCCCACCAGGAACCGGTGCACTTCGGGTTACCCTTCCATCACGAGCCGGTCCACTATGAGGAGCCCGGCCACCAGGAAGCGGTCCACGACGAGGAGCCCCTCCACCAGGAACCGGTCCACCACGAGGAAGCGCACCCCGATCTGAACCATCACGAGGCACTCCATCATGACGCGCCGCATCCTGACGCGCTGCACGATGACGCACTGCACGATGACGCACTGCACGGTAACGGATTGCACGCTGACGAATTTCCCCATCACGCTCTCCACGTGGACGGGCAACACTACGAGGACGGGCACGCCGACGCCTACTATGAGGACGTCCACCACGCCGATGCCCACCACCTCGACGATCACCCGCACGACGGGCTGCTCGCCGGCTCCTCTGCGGTTTCAGTAGTGAAGGCTCCCTCCAAAAAGGTGCGCCGCCGGCGTCGCTTCCTGGCATTGGTGCTGACCCTTGCAGTTTTTGTTACCGCGGTCGCCGTTGGCGCGCAGTTCCTCAAGCCGCTGCTCGGAAACGACAAGGCAAGTGACTATCCCGGCCCCGGGACCGGTGAGGTCAAGGTCACGGTCCAGGCCGGCGAAGGCCCCCGTGCCGTGGCTACAGCCCTGGAAAGCGGAAAGGTTGTTGCCAACGCGGACACCTTCCTGCAGGCGTTCACCGCCTCTGGCGGCACACTGGCACCGGGGGACTACACCTTCAAGATGGAGATGAAGAACTCCGACGCCGTCAATATCCTGCTCGGCAAGGACAACGGCAAGGTCATCTATTTCGCCCTGAGTGCCGGATTGAGGATTGGTGAATCCCTGCAGGCGATCTCTGAAGGATCGGGCGTCCCACTGGCGCAGCTGAAGGCCCTCAGCGATTCCCCGGCACAGTTCGGCGTTCCCGCTGCCGCCAAGAACCTGGAAGGGTTCCTGGCGCCGGGCGAATACCGCTTCCCGCTGGGCACTCCGGCGAAGGACATTCTTCAGGGCCTCGTCAAATCAACAACGGATGAACTGGTTTCGCAGGGCATCACGGACCCTGAGAAGCAGTACCAGACCCTGATCGTCGCGAGCATCGTGCAGGCGGAGGGCGGACAGGCTGACTACGGTGACGTCGCCGGTGCCATCTACAACCGCCTCAAGCCCAACGACCAGACCGGCGGCTTCCTTCAGGTGGACTCAGCTGTCACCTACGGCCTTGGCACCAGAAGCTTCAACTTCACTGATGCCGAGCGCGAAGACAAGTCAAATCCCTATAACACCTATGCCAACCCCGGTTTGCCGCCCGGGCCCATCGGCTCGCCCGGCAAGACGGCCATCGATGCCGCAGCCAAGCCGAAGGCCAACGACTACCTCTTCTGGGTGACCATCAACCTGGATACCAAGGAGACAAAATTCTCCAAGACGTTGGCGGAGCACAACACCTACGTGGCCCAGTACAACAGCTGGTGTCAGGCAAACGCGGGCCGCTGCTCATGACGCTCCGGGCTGCAGTCCTGGGCCATCCGATCAGTCACTCGAAGTCGCCGGCGCTGCATCTGGCCGCTTACGGCAAGCTGGGAATCGACATCCGCTACACCGCCGTGGATCTCACGGCACAAGCACTACCGGACTTCATGCGGGAGGTTCGGGCCCAGGATGGATGGCGGGGCCTATCAGTCACCATGCCGCTGAAGACCGCCATGATGTCGGAAGTGGATGAGGTGCGCGGCATCGCCCGCGTGCTGGGTGTCGTCAACACCGTCGCATTCGAAACTGTCGCATTCGAAAACGACGCCGGCACCACCGTGCGGAGGATCGGCTACAACACCGACGTCGCCGGAATCGTCAACGCCGTCCGTTACGCCGGAGTGGCGCCAGCGCCGGCCGCGGTGATCCTTGGCGGGGGAGGAACCTCCGCGGCTGCGGTGGCGGCGCTTAAGGACCTGGGGGCGAAATCCGTCCAGGTCTTCGTCCGGGACACCGGGCGGGCCACGGAAGCGCGCGCCGCAGCGGCCGGCGTCGGCCTGGAAGTCGATGTGCGACCGCTGGCCGAGGCGGCCTCTCCCACGGCAAGTGCCGACGTCGTCATTTCAACGTTGCCGCCCCGCGCAGCCGACAGCCTTGCCGACGAACTGGCGGGAATCCCGACCCTTGGCTGTGGTGTCCTGCTGGATGTGGCCTATGACCCCTGGCCCAGCCGGATCGCTTCTGTCTGGCAGGCAGGCGGCGGCTCAGTGGTCCCCGGACTGGAGATGCTGCTCTATCAGGCAGTGGAACAGGTGCGGCTTTTCTCCCGGCTGGACGAGGAAGTTAACGCAGCTGTCATAGATGTGATGTGTGACGCAGTCGGCCTTCCCCGACGGGCGTTCTGACCGCCATACATGGCAGGATGGAAATTATGTTGCGTTGGTTGACTGCCGGTGAATCCCATGGCCCGGCCCTGATGGGAATAATTGAAGGCGTCCCCGCCGGTGTGGAACTCACCAGCGGGCAGATCGCCGATTCATTGGCACGCCGCCGCCTCGGTTATGGCCGCGGGGCACGCATGAAATTCGAGCAGGACGTCGTGACCATCCTTGGCGGCGTGCGGCATGGCCTGACCCAGGGCGGCCCGGTGGGCATCCAGGTGGGAAACACCGAATGGCCCAAGTGGGAGCAGATCATGTCCGCGGACCCCGTGGATCCCGAAATACTCGCCGACCAGGCGCGCAACGCCCCCTTGACCCGTCCCCGTCCCGGGCACGCTGATTTCACGGGCATGCAGAAGTATGGCTTTTCCGAGGCCAGGCCCGTGCTTGAACGCGCCAGCGCCCGGGAGACGGCCACCCGGGTGGCCGTCGGAACCGTAGCGTCCCAGTTCCTGAAGCAGCTGGGCATCGAGCTGGTCAGCCACACCGTCTCCATCGCCAGCGTGACCGTGCCGGAGGGACGCCCGCTGCCGGTTCCGGCAAACGTCATCGCCCTGGACGCGGACCCGCTGCGCTGTTTCGACCGGGAGACCTCCGACGCCATGGTTGCCGAAGTGGATGCCGCCCACAAGGAGGGCGAGACCCTTGGCGGCGTCGTGGAGGTGCTCGCCTATGGCCTCCCGCCAGGGCTGGGAAGCTACGTCCACTGGGACCGGAGGCTCGATTCACGGCTCGCAGCCGCGCTCATGGGCATCCAGGCCATCAAGGGTGTGGAAGTGGGCGACGGATTCCTGACTGCCGCGCGCCGCGGCTCCGCTGCCCACGACGAGATCGTCAAGGACGCGGATGGCAGGATCATCCGGACCAGCAACAGGGCAGGCGGAATCGAAGGCGGCATGAGCATCGGGGACGTGCTGAGGGTCCGAGCTGCCATGAAGCCGATCGCCACCGTTCCCCGGGCCCTGAAGACCATCGACATCAGCACCGGCGAGGCGGCCAAGGCCCATCACCAGCGTTCGGACGTCTGTGCCGTGCCGGCGGCAGGTGTGGTCGCGGAAGCGATGGTTGCACTGGTGCTGGCGGAAGCGGTGGCCGAAAAGTTCGGTGGGGATTCCGTCGCGGAAACCGCACGCAATATCAAGGGTTACCTGGACAACATTCCGGCGTCCCTGGACTCGATCGGCCAGTAGTGCCCCGCAGCAGTAAGCCTGGTGCGCCTGACCGGCGGCCCATCGTACTCATCGGCCCTATGGCGGTGGGCAAGTCGGCCATCGGTTACCAGCTGGCCCAGCAACTCCATGCGCCTTTCGTGGATACCGACGTTGTCATTGTGGGAAACCATGGCTCCATCGCGGACATCTTCGCCGGCCGTGGCGAACACGCCTTCCGCGAGATTGAGGCCAGGACCGTGGCCAGTGTCGTCGAGGAGGCGGAAAGTTCCGCCACGGTGATTTCCCTGGGCGGCGGCGCGGTCCTCGACTCGGGGACACAGCAGCTACTGGAACGCTGCACCGTGGTCTACCTGGAATGCGATGCGGAAACGGTAGCCGGCCGTATCGCCCGGAACTCCGGCCGTCCCCTCCTCGCCGGTGACGCCATGGCCCGTTGGTCATCATTGTTTGCGACCCGGAAGCCGGTCTATGAACGGCTGGCCGACGTCGTTCTGGACGTCCGCCACGGCACCGTTGCCGAACTGGGACGCCGGCTGGAAGAAGCGCTGCGGGCATTCGCAGCTGCCAAACAGGAAGTTGAAAATTGAGCGTCGAATCAACAGTCATCAAGGTCACCGGCGAGTCCGCGGCGCAGAACTACGACGTCGTCGTCGGACGCGGCCTGCTGGGAAGCCTTCCTGCCCTGCTGGGGGAGAGGGTCCGGCGCGTGCTGGTCATCCACCCCCGGGCCCTGCGGCTCACCGGAGACACTGTCCGGGACGAGCTGGCCGCCGCCGGCTTCACCTCGCTGACAGCGGAAATCCCCGACGCCGAAGAGGGCAAGCACATCCAGGTGGCTGCCTTCTGCTGGCAGGTCCTGGGCCAGAATGACTTCACGCGCTCCGACGCGATCGTAGCCGTAGGCGGCGGCGCCGTGACCGACCTTGCCGGCTTCGTCGCGGCTACGTGGCTCCGCGGCGTCAAGGTCATCCACATGCCCACCAGCCTGCTGGGCATGGTGGACGCCTCCGTGGGAGGCAAAACCGGCATCAACACCGCCGAGGGCAAGAACCTGGTGGGGGCCTTTCACCCGCCCGCCGGAGTGCTGGTGGACCTTGATACCCTGAACACGCTGCCCCGCAACGAACTGATTTCCGGAATGGCCGAAGTGGTTAAGTGCGGCTTCATCGCCGATCCAACCATCCTGGACCTCGTCGAAAAGGACCCTGAGGCCGTTGTTGATCCGCAGTCAGCAGTGCTGCGGGAGCTCATCGAGCGGGCCATCGCGGTCAAGGCCAGGGTCGTTTCCGAGGACCTGAAGGAATCCGGGCTCCGTGAAATCCTGAACTACGGGCACACCCTGGGCCACGCCATCGAACTCGTCGAACGGTATTCCTGGCGCCATGGTGCTGCCGTTTCCGTTGGCATGATGTTTGCCGCCGAACTCGCCCGCAGCGTGGGGCGGCTCAGCGACACCGACGCCGACCGGCACCGCAGCATCCTGGAAACCCTCGGGCTTCCCGTCACCTACCGGCGCGACCGGTGGCAGGGGCTCCTGGACGGGATGCGCCGGGACAAAAAGTCCCGCGGGGACCTCCTCCGGTTCGTGGTTCTGGACGGCATTGCCAAGCCCGGCATCCTGGATGTTCCGGATACATCGCTGCTGTTCGCGGCCTACCAGGAAATCGCCTCGTGATGCAGGGCGCACTGGAGGGAACCAGCGACTGGCCGGAGGCCGGCTTCCCCGGTATCCGGATCAACCCGGAGTCCCTTCTTCCCGAGATAGTTAACGCGGACGCCTGCCGGGAAGCACTCGCGGCCTCAACCGACCCCGCGGATCACATTTATGTCCTACTGGTGGAGGGCCACGCCTCGGAAGCCGCGGAGCTGCTTGCCGAGGAACGCTTCAAGGACCCGGAATCGTTCCGGCTCCGGGCCTTCGAGGCGGAGGTACTGCGGGTCACCAACCGCCTGGACCGGGCCGTCGAACTGTTCCGTCAGCTGCTTGCCGAAGTCGAGGGAACCCCGCGCGAGGCGCTCGTTCTGCATTTCCTGGGCAAAACCCAGTACACAGCTGGACAGACTTCGGCCGCCGTTGAATCCTTTGCCCGCGCACTCGATCTGCGCGTCGCCGAATCAGCCGACGCCGCCCTGATCTACTCCTCGACGGTGGCCCTGCAGCGGGCGCGCGACGTCCTGGATCTGGCCTGCTGACCGACTGGAAGGCGCCGCAGTCCGGCGGCCGGGCAGGAGCCCCGCCGTCTTACCGGTAGAATGGTTCTTGGATTTTTGATAAACACGCGCTGGCGGCCCATGTGGCGTGCCCGGGCGGCATAGAACGTCTGACAAATTGACCAGACAGATAGAAACCAGAGGAAACAGTGGCAACCACTAACGACATCAAGAACGGAACAGTCCTTAAGCTTGAGGGCCAGCTCTGGAACATCATTGAATTCCAGCACGTCAAACCGGGCAAGGGCGGTGCGTTTGTGCGGACCAAGATGCGCAACGTGATGTCCGGCAAGGTTGTGGACAAGACGTTCAATGCCGGCCTCAAGATCGAGACCGCCACCGTGGACCGCCGCGACTACCAGTACCTGTACCAGGACGGCGCGGACTTCGTGTTCATGGACACGTCCGACTACGACCAGATCACCGTCTCCGGTGCCACTGTAGGCAATGCCACCAATTTCATGCTTGAAAACCAGCTGGTCAATATCGCCATCCACGAAGGCACCCCGCTGTACATCGAGCTGCCGCCCAGCGTTGTCCTTGAAATCACGTACACGGAGCCGGGCCTGCAGGGCGACCGGTCCTCGGCCGGCACCAAACCCGCGACACTGGAAACCGGCTACGAGATCCAGGTTCCGCTGTTCGTTGAAAACAACACCAAAGTAAAGGTCGACACCCGCGACGGCAGCTACCTCGGCCGGGTCAGCGAGTAGTGAGCGCACGCGGCAAGGCCCGAAACAGGGCACTGGACGTACTCTTTGAAGCCGAGCAGCGCTCCGTCTCCGCCTTCGACGTGCTCCGGGCGCGGCGGGAAAAGATCGACCAGATCGTGAACCCGTATACGGTGGAAATCGTGGAGGGCGTGGTTTCCCAGCAGTCCGCCATCGACGAATTCCTGGAGACGTATTCGCAGGGCTGGACCTTGGAACGCATGCCTTCGGTGGACCGCATCATCCTTCGGATCGGCACCTGGGAGCTGCTGTACAACGACGACGTCCCCGACGGCGTTGCTGTCAGCGAGGCGGTGGCGCTGGCCAAGACGCTCTCAACTGATGAATCGCCGTCGTTCATCAACGGGCTCCTGGGGCGCCTTCAGCAGTTGAAGCCTTCACTGCTCGCCTAACCCCTTCACTGCAGAACCACCCGAAAGCCCCGACCGGGTCCGCCTGGTCGGGGCTCTTGGCACCTGGCTGCATGGGCAGGTTGGACGGGGCAACCCAGACGCGCTGCTTCGCCATGTGGTCATGGAACCGGGCCAGGAGCTAGAAGAAGGGGGTGGCTGGAAGGATCGTCCACGGAATCGCGGAGCTCCTGACGATGTTCTCGGCCTGTGCCTTCCTCCGGAGGTAGGGAACCCGGGACTGCTGGACGCCCACTATTGAGACATGCAGAAAGTGCTCCACCCCGGCGCGTTGTGCTTCCTCCAGGAGCCGTTGCGTACCCTCCACGTCCACATCCGGCGGGCTGGTGACGAAGTCCACGGGCAGGAAATGGCCTCGCCGTGCCGCCGGTGAAAGAGTTGCGGCGTGAATTATCGCCGGAACCCCTGACACTGCATCGCGGATTCTGACCGTTCCAGCATGGAATTGGTGGCGGAAACGAAGGATGGGGATGCACCCGGCCAAGCGGCATCAGCCGGCGACGGCGGCCCGCAGCGCCAGAATGCGCTGCAGCTGGTCCCGTTCCTCGACCTGGTGCAATTGCACGTCCCGGCCGCTGAGGATCCGCTGCCTGGTAAAGGCGAGTTGCGTCGCAGCCTTAACGAATGACTTCATCTGATGCCTGCGGTTGTAGCGGCCCGCCCATGCCACGGCGGCCCGCCTCCCGCTTGCGGTCGCGAGCATGGCCACCTCCGCGGGGGTAAACCATCCCGCCGCGGCGTACTCAAGCAGCCGCTGCCGGGTAAGCCGGTTCTCGGCGACCCGGAGCAGGATGATTCCGAGGATGGCCAGGAAGAAAATAGGGACCTGGACGAGGATGTAATCGGCCAGGAAACCCTGCCCCATGCTGTTCCAGCGGTTGTGCAGGAGCATGGCAGGCAGTAGCCCGATGAAGAACGCTGCCACGGAGACGCCCATGTGCCAGCGGCGTGCCGCGAAGCCCATGATGAGTCCCGTCGTGCCGGTAAAGATCGCATGCGCGAAAGGGGACATTACGCCGCGGAGCAGGAAGATCTGGGCCAGATCGCTCGCCGGGCTCGCCGATTCGGCGATCGCACGGCCGAAGTACAGGATGTTTTCCGTAAAGGCGAAGCCGCCGGCGATGGTGAACGCGAACACCACACCGTCCACAGGCCCGTCGAAATGCTTGCGGGCCAGAATCAGCAGCAGCAGCAGGCCCAGCGACTTTGCGGACTCCTCCACCACCGGGGCCTGGACGGTGGCCATATAGGTCTGGAAGTCCGACTCGCCCGAGAACTCGAAGGTCAGGGCGAAGAACGGCTGGACCAGGAGCGTCACAGCGACGGCCACTGCCGCGCCCCAGGTAAAGGCAAAGAACAGCAGGTGCCCGGGTTCCGGTTCCCAGCGGTCGATCACGTGGACAGCCAGCAGCACGGCGGACAACGGGATCAGCGACGCAACGAATCCCCCCAGGAAACCCGCGGGTCCCGTGTTTGCCAAAAGGAAAGGCACCACCAGGAAAAGGCTCAGGAACGCGAGGCCGCCCCCGCCGATCCCGAGCGCCAGGAGCCCGGCCGATGGCCGCCCCACAGCACTCCTGGCAGCGGTGCCTGCCCGCGGCGCTGCGCCATCGACCGGCATGGCGTGTACCGGCAGGGCGCGAACGGGCCCGCCACTCTTCGCCGGTGCCTCGCGGTAATTCTCCGGTTCCACCTGCCCCATCCAGCTGGGGTTGGCCTGCCCGGGCAGGGAAGTCCTTGGTCCGGATGTCGCGCGGGACGGCTCAGGAGGCGGCTGACGGGGATGCATGGACATAGCAGAAAGCCTATGGCGCCCCCACCCGGCGTCCAAGGCCGACGCTACGCGAAGTGCAGGAGTGTGACCATCGACGCCCTGCCGGGCGCAAGGCGCCAGCAGACCGTGTGGTAATTTTGAGGGGCAAATAATCCTTTTTTAATTCCGTCCTGTGAGGCGGGGAAAGGGGAGACGAGCGTTGACTTCTGTCACCAACGCACCGGTTCCAGCCAGGGTTGTCCTCAACCAGGCTGACATTGACCGTGCACTTACTCGTATCGCCCATGAGATCCTCGAGGCCAACAAGGGCTCCAAGGACCTGGTGCTGCTGGGCATTCCGCGCCGCGGCTACCCGCTGGCGGCCCGGCTGGCCCGCAAAATCGCCGCCGCGGACCCTGCCGTTGACCCTGCAGCCATCGTTGGCCAGCTGGATGTCACGATGTTCCGCGATGACCTCTCCCACCAACCAACCCGCCCGCCCTATCCCACCCAGCTGCCGCTTACGGGGATCGATAACAAGGTTGTGGTGCTGATCGACGACGTACTCTACTCGGGCCGAACTATCCGCGCCGCCCTGGACGCCATTATCGACCTTGGCCGTCCGCGCATCGTCCGGCTCGCTGTCCTGATCGACCGCGGACACCGTGAGCTTCCAATCAGGGCGGACCACGTGGGCAAGAACCTGCCGACGTCGTCCGCGGAAAAGGTCCGGGTCCGCCTTGAAGAGACAGACACAGCTGCAGATGGCTCAGGTCTGAACGAAGTCGTCATCGAGGGCGGCGCATGAAGCACCTGCTCTCCACCGAAGACCTCAGCCTTGCCAACGCAATCCGCATCCTTGATACCGCCGAGGAAATGGCGGCAGTAGGGGAGCGGGAGGTCAAGAAACTTCCTGCCCTGCGGGGACGCACGGTGGTGAACCTGTTCTTCGAGGATTCAACCCGCACCCGGATCTCCTTCGAGGCGGCGGCAAAACGCCTGTCCGCCGACGTCATCAACTTCGCCGCGAAGGGCTCCTCCGTGTCCAAGGGCGAGTCCCTCAAGGACACTGCCCAGACTCTGTCAGCGATGGGCGCCGATGCCGTCGTCATTCGCCACTGGGCGTCGGGCGCGCCGCACCGGCTGGCCTCCACAGACTGGATCGACGCCGCCGTTATCAACGCCGGCGACGGAACCCACGAGCACCCCACTCAGGCACTGCTGGACGCGTTCACCATGCGCCGGCACTGGGCGAAACTCTCCGGAACGGGATCCATCGGGGAAGACCTCCAGGGAATGCGGGTGGCCATCGCCGGCGACGTCCTGCACTCACGGGTCGCCCGTTCCAACGTGTGGCTGCTGCGCACGCTTGGTGCGGAAGTAACCCTCGTGGCACCGCCCACGCTGCTGCCCATCGGCGTCGAAAAGTGGCCGTCCAAGGTGAGCTACAACTTGGACGAGACCCTCGAAGGCGGCGTTGACGCCGTCATGATGCTCCGCGTGCAGGGCGAGCGGATGAATGCCTCGTTCTTTCCCAGCACACGTGAATATTCCCGCCGCTGGGGTTTCGACGACAATCGGCTCCGGACCCTGGACAGCCTGGGCATGAAGGACACCATCATCATGCACCCCGGCCCCATGAACAGGGGCCTGGAAATTTCCGCGGCCGCCGCCGACTCGCCCCGCTCCACCGTGCTTGCACAGGTCCGGAACGGCGTGTCAGTCCGGATGGCCGCCCTGTACCTGCTGCTCTCCGGGGACACCCGGGAACCAGCCGCCAACTCCAAGGAGAGCAACTGATGCCAGACAATAACGGAACCTATCTGATCCGCGGCGCAGCGATCCTGGGCGCAGGCACCGAGGACCTGCTCATCCGCGACGGCCGGATCGCTGAACGGGGCACCGGCCTGGCGGGAACCGACGCTGCCGACGGCGCAACCGTCATCGATGCCTCCGGCCTGATAGCCCTGCCCGGAATGGTGGACGTGCACACCCACCTGCGCGAACCCGGCCGCGAGGACGCTGAGACTGTCGAGACCGGAACCCGCGCTGCCGCACTGGGCGGCTACACTGCCGTGCACGCCATGGCCAACAGCACCCCTGTTGCCGACACCGCTGGCGTGGTGGAGCAGGTCTACAGCCTGGGCCGGGACGCCGGCTGGGTCGATGTCCGTCCTGTGGGCGCCGTGACGGTGGGCCTGGCGGGGGAGCAGCTCGCAGAACTGGGCGCCATGGCCGATTCCCGTGCCCGCGTCCGGATGTTCTCCGACGACGGCAAATGCGTGCACGACCCGGTCCTGATGAGGCGGGCCCTGGAATACGTCAAGGCGTTCGACGGCGTGGTGGCCCAGCACGCGCAGGAACCTCGCCTCACCGCCGGTGCGGAGATGAACGAGGGCGAAGTGTCCGCCGTCCTGGGACTCGCCGGCTGGCCTGCCGTGGCCGAGGAGAGCATCATCGCCCGTGACGTACTGCTGGCGCAGCACGTGGATTCCCGCCTGCACGTCTGCCACGTCTCCACCGCCGGTTCAGTGGAGATCATCCGGTGGGCCAAGGAACGCGGCATCAACGTCACCGCCGAGGTCACGCCCCACCACCTCCTGCTCACCGATGAACTGGTCCGCACCTACGACCCCGTGTACAAGGTCAACCCGCCGCTGCGCACCAATGCGGATGTGCAGGCCCTGCGCGCCGGACTGGCGGATGGCACGATTGACGTCGTCGGCACCGACCACGCCCCGCACCCCAGCGAGCACAAGGAATGTGAGTGGGCGCAGGCGGCCATGGGCATGACCGGGCTGGAAACCGCACTGTCCGTGGTCCAGCACACCATGATCGAAACCGGGCTGATGACCTGGGCGGACTTTGCCCGGGTCACGTCCACGGCCGCCGCGCAGATCGGCAGGCTGGCGGACCAGGGCCGTCCCCTCGACGCAGGTGAGCCGGCCAACATCATCCTGGTGGACCCGGCCGCGCGCTGGACTGTCGACCCGTCCACGATGGCCACCATGGGCCGGAACTCACCGTTCGCCGGAATGGAACTCCCCGGCAAGGTTGTTGCCACCTTCTTCAAGGGCCACCCCACTGTCCTGGACGGCGAGCTCAACACGCCTTACCGGCAGCCTTCGCCCGCAGGCGCTTCCTGATGGACAACAAAACGCTCACCTTACTCATCACCCTGCCGCTCATCGCCGTCGTCCTGGGACTGATCTGGGCTGGCTGGCGCAACCGCCTCAGGCGGCAGTCCGACGTCGAACCTCTGCCTGCCGTGCCTGCGGCGCCGGGCGTGCCGCTCGGCAGCGCAGAAGGCCAGTACGTTGCCTCCACCACCGCAGGTGACTGGCTGGACCGGATAGCGGTCCACGGGCTCGGCATCCGGACCAACGCAGTCCTCAACGTGTATCCCCACGGCGTCCTCTTCGACAGATCGGGAGCGCCGGCTCTCTATGTTCCCGTGGCGGACCTGACCGCTGTCCGGCAGGAAAGCGGGATGGCCGGCAAGTTCGTCGAAAAGGACGGCCTCCTGGTACTGAGCTGGAAGCTCGGCTCCCACGAGCTGGACACGGGTTTCCGTACCCGCCGCGCCGCGGACAAATCCGCCCTCTTCGAATCCCTTCAGCATTTGATCTCCGCGGCCCCCCAGGCTGATCCCCAGAGTGGAAAGTAAAACAGTGACAGAAACACAAGTAACAGCAGCAGCAGAGAAGGCCACTCCAGCAGTTTCCACGCCCGTCCCGGCAGCCCTCGTGCTTGAGGACGGCCGGATCTTCCGCGGCACCAGCTACGGCGCCACCGGAACCGCCCTGGGCGAGGCCGTGTTTGCCACCGGCATGACCGGTTACCAGGAGACCATCACCGACCCGTCCTACGCCCGGCAGCTGGTGGTCCAGACAGCGCCGCACATCGGCAACACCGGCGTCAACAGCGAAGACGCCGAGTCCCGACGCATCTGGGTTGCCGGCTACATCGTCCGCGACGCCGCCCGGCGCCCCTCCAACTGGCGCTCCGAGCGCAGCCTGGACGACGAACTCGTGGAGCAGGGCATCATCGGCATCCAGGGCGTCGACACCCGTGCCATCACACGCCACCTGCGCGAACACAAGACCATGCGTGCAGGCATCTTCTCCGGCGATGCTGCCGCGGCCACTGAGAAGGAGCTCGTGGACCTGGTTCTCGCCAGCGAACCGATGGAAGGCGCGCGGCTGGCTGAGGAAGTGAGCGTCGACGAGGCTTACGTCGTGGAGCCCAAGGACCACGGCTGGGAAGGCGACGCACGGTTCAGCATCGCCGCCATCGACCTCGGCATCAAAGCGATGACCCCCGTCCGCTTCGCCGAGCGCGGCGTCCGCGTTCACGTGCTCCCCGCCACCGCTACCCTCGAGGACGTCAAGGCAGTCAACCCTGACGGTTTCTTCATGTCCAACGGGCCCGGCGACCCCGCCACCGCAGACGCCCAGGTGAAGCTCCTCCGCTCCGTCCTGGACGAGAAGCTGCCCTACTTCGGCATCTGCTTCGGCAACCAGATCCTGGGCCGCGCGCTGGGCTTCGGCACCTACAAGCTGCGCTACGGCCACCGCGGCATCAACCAGCCCGTGATGGACCGGCGCACCGGCAAGGTGGAGATCACGTCGCAGAACCATGGCTTCGCCGTGGACGCACCGCTCGACGGCGCCACCCAGGCCCCGGAGGAACGGTACGGCCGCGTTGAAGTCAGCCACATCAGCCTGAACGACGACGTCGTCGAGGGCCTCGCGTGCCTGGACATCCCGGCCTTCTCCGTCCAGTACCACCCCGAGGCGGCGGCCGGCCCGCACGACGCAGCCTACCTGTTCGACCGCTTCATCGACCTGATGGAGGACATTAAGCCAAACACCACCGGCCGCACCGCAAACCTCTCCGGAGAACCAGTGGATTCCGTCCACCCCGCCGCTCCAAGCACGACTGACAACAACACTGAGGACAAGAAGTAATGCCTAAGAGAACTGACCTTAAGAGCGTCCTGGTCATCGGTTCCGGCCCCATCGTGATCGGCCAGGCCGCCGAATTCGACTACTCCGGCACCCAGGCACTGCGGGTCCTCAAGGAGGAAGGCCTCCGGGTCATCCTTGTGAACTCCAACCCGGCCACCATCATGACCGATCCTGAGTTCGCGGATGCCACTTACATCGAGCCCATCACTCCTGAGGTGGTGGAGAAGATCATCGCCAAGGAACGGCCGGACGCTGTCCTGCCCACCCTGGGCGGACAGACCGCACTGAACACAGCCATCGCGCTGGACAAGAACGGCGTGCTCGAGAAGTACAACGTGGAACTCATCGGCGCCAACATCGCCGCGATCGAACTCGGCGAGGACCGCGAAAAGTTCAAGGGCGTCGTGGAGCGCTGCGGTGCGGAGTCTGCACGCAGCCACATCATCCACAGCATGGACGAGGCACTCAAGGCCGCCGAGGACCTCGGCTACCCCATGGTGGTCCGGCCGTCCTTCACCATGGGCGGGCTCGGCTCCGGCCTGGCATACACCGAGGATGACCTGCGCCGCATCGTCGGCCAGGGCCTGCAGTACAGCCCCACCAGCGAGGTATTGCTCGAAGAGAGCATCCTCGGCTGGAAGGAATACGAGCTGGAAATGATGCGGGACAAGAACGACAACGTGGTGGTTGTCTGTTCCATCGAGAACTTCGACCCCGTGGGCGTGCACACCGGCGACTCCATCACCGTGGCACCCGCGCTGACCCTGACGGACCGTGAATACCAGCGGCTCCGCGATATCTCCATCGCCGTAATCCGTGAAGTGGGCGTTGACACCGGCGGCTGCAACATCCAGTTCGCCATCGAACCGGACACGGGACGTGTTGTGGTCATCGAGATGAACCCGCGCGTGTCCCGCTCCTCGGCACTGGCTTCCAAGGCCACGGGCTTCGCGATCGCCAAGATCGCCACCAAGCTCTCCCTGGGCTACACCCTGGACGAAATCCCGAACGACATCACCCAGAAGACGCCCGCGTCATTTGAGCCCACCCTGGACTACGTCGTCGTCAAGGTACCGCGGTTCGCCTTCGAGAAGTTCCCGGCGGCGGACAACACCCTGACCACCACCATGAAGTCCGTGGGCGAAGCCATGGCCATGGGCCGCAACTTCACCGAGGCCCTGCAGAAGGCACTGCGTTCCCTTGAGCAGAAGGGTTCACAGCTGGACTTCAGCCATGTCCCTGAATGGGAAGTGCCAGAACTGATCGAGAAGGCAAAGCGCCCCACCACCGAGCGCCTGCACCAGGTCCAGCGTGCCCTCCTCGGCGGCGCCAGCGTGGAGGACCTGTACGAGGCCACCAAGATCGACCCGTGGTTCCTGGATCAGCTCCAGCTGCTGAATGAGATTTCCCGCGAGATCCGCCAGTCCGGCGCACTCACCGTTGACATGCTGCAGCGGGCCAAGCGCCACGGCTTCTCCGACGAGCAGATCGGTGCCCTGACGCACAACTCCGAGGCCGTGGTCCGCGGTGTGCGCCAGGCACTGGGAATCCGTCCGGTCTACAAGACGGTGGACACCTGCGCCGCTGAGTTCGCCGCCTACACCCCGTACCACTACTCGTCCTATGACGAAGAGGACGAGGTTGCGCTGCACTCCAAGCCCTCCATCCTGATCCTCGGATCCGGCCCTAACCGCATCGGCCAGGGCATCGAGTTCGACTACTCCTGCGTCCACGCCTCCATGGCGCTGCGCAAGGCCGGTTACGAAACTGTCATGGTCAACTGCAACCCGGAGACGGTCTCCACGGACTACGACGTCTCCACCCGCCTGTACTTTGAGCCGCTGACCCTCGAGGACGTCCTGGAGGTCATCGCGGCGGAGGAACGCACCGGCGGTGTGATGGGTGTGTTCGTCCAGCTCGGCGGCCAGACACCCCTCAAGCTGGCACAGCAGCTGGCCGACGCCGGCGTGCCCATCCTGGGCACTTCCCCGGAAGCGATCGACCTCGCCGAACACCGCGGCGCATTCTCCCGCGTCCTGGACAAGGCCGGCCTGATCTCCCCGAAGAACGGCACCGCAGTGTCCTTCGAGGACGCCAAGAAGATCGCCGACGAGATCGGCTACCCGGTCCTGGTCCGTCCTTCCTACGTGCTGGGCGGCCGCGGCATGGAGATCGTCTACGACGAGCCGAACCTCTCCCGCTACATCGCCAACGCCACCGAGATCACCCCGGACCACCCCGTCCTGATCGACCGGTTCCTGGAGGACGCCGTCGAAATCGACGTTGACGCCCTTTTCGACGGTACCGACATGTACTTGGGCGGGATCATGGAGCACATCGAAGAAGCCGGTATCCACTCCGGTGACTCCGCCTGCGTCCTGCCTCCCATCACGCTGGGGACCAACGTCCTGGAACGGGTGCGCACCGCAACCCGTGCCATCGCCGAAGGCGTGGGCGTGCGCGGCCTGATCAACATCCAGTTCGCCCTCGCCTCCGACGTCCTGTACGTGCTCGAAGCAAACCCGCGTGCTTCGCGCACCGTCCCGTTCGTGTCCAAGGCCACCGGCGTGCAGATGGCCAAGGCTGCAGCCCTGATCGGCACCGGCGTGACCATCGGACAGCTCAGGAGCGCCTACAAGATGCTGCCGGAAACCGGTGACGGCTCCACCCTGCCGCTCGACGCGCCGGTATCGGTCAAGGAAGCCGTCCTGCCGTTCAGCCGGTTCCGCACTCCGGAGGGCAAGGTTGTCGACTCTCTGCTGGGCCCGGAAATGCGCTCCACGGGCGAGGTCATGGGCATCGACAAGCACTTCGACACCGCCTTCGCCAAGAGCCAGGCCGCAGCCAACAACGCGCTGCCCACCGAAGGCAAGATCTTTGTCTCCGTCGCCAACCGGGACAAGCGTTCGGTCATCATGGGCGTCAAAAGGCTCTCGGACCTAGGCTTCGAGATTGTCTCCACCGGCGGCACCGCTGACGTGCTGCGCCGCAACGGCATCCAGGCGACCCCGGTCCGCAAGGTCGCCGAAGGCAGCAGTGCCGAGGGGGAGGGCACCATCGCGGACCTCGTCATCGCCGGGGAAATCGACATGGTGTTCAACACGCCCTCCGGCGGCGAAGCCCGCAGCGACGGTTACGAACTGCGCGCCGCGGCAACCTCGATCGGCATTCCGTGCATCACTACGGTGGCCGAGTTCAACGCCGCCGTGCAGGCGATCGAGGCCATGCGCACGTACGAATGGTCGGTGACCAGCCTGCAGGAGCATGCTGCGGCACTGGCCGCCTCGCAGGACGCGGCAAGGCAGAAGGCGGCCCTGCAGCATGCCTGAGCAGGTACTTGACACTGCCGGCCGGGAGTCCTTCGGTTCCCGGCTGGCGGCTGCCATGGCCGCCGTCGGCCCGTTATGCGTCGGCATTGACCCGCACCCCGCGCTGCTCCAGAGCTGGGGACTGGGCGACGACGCCGCCGGGCTGCGGCGCTTTTCGCTGACGGTCCTGGAGGCCGTGGGTTCGCTCGCTGCCGCGGTGAAGCCGCAGGTAGCGCTCTACGAGCGCCACGGTTCCGCCGGTATGGCAGTCCTCGAAGAGGTTCTGGCCGCCGCCGCCCAGGAGCAGGTCCTCACCATCGCGGATGCGAAACGCGGAGACATCGGATCCACCATGGCTGCCTACGCGGACGCGTGGCTGCGCGACGGTTCATCCCTGGCAGCCGATTCCGTCACGTTGAGTCCGTACCTGGGCTTTGAGTCACTCCGGCCGGCCCTTGACCTGGCCGCCCTGAACGGCCGTGGCGTGTTTGTCCTGGCGCTGACCTCAAATCCTGAAGGCGCCTCCGTCCAGCACCTCGGCGGAACCGACTCAGTGGCAAAGCGGATCACGGAAGCGGCGGCAGCGGAGAACCGCAGGTATGGGGATTCCCTCGGCTCGGTGGGACTCGTCGTGGGCGCCACAGTGGGATCGGCACTGTCCGACCTGGGCATGGATCTGAAGGCAATGCACGGTCCCGTCCTTGCTCCCGGGCTGGGTGCCCAGGGGGCCACTCCGGCTGACCTGCGCAAAACCTTCGGGCCGGCCTACCCGCAGGTGCTGGGAACGTCCAGCCGGGAAATCCTTGCGGAAGGACCCGCAATCCGGGGACTGCGCGAGGCCGCACAGCGCACCCTTGACGGGCTCCGCGGGGAATAGCCACGCGTTTCCCGGATGCATTGATTCAGTGGTCTCCAAAGAGTAGGTTTCAGGAAAAGTCCAACGGCAGTTGCCGTGGACCTGGCCGACGAATCAGGGGGTGTCCTCCATGGCCCTGCGACCCTTATCCGCGTCGGAACGCGCTGATGCGCTGAACAAGGCTGCTGCTGCCCGGGCCGCCCGGGCAGCAGCAAAAGAGCGGCTGAAAAACGGGGAGACAACGGCCGCGGACCTCCTCAGCTCTGCCACAGCGGATGACGCCCTTGCCAGGATGCGTGTGGCGGAGCTGCTGGAGGCGCTGCCCGGTGTCGGAAAGGTGAGGGCAGCAGCCATCATGAAGCAATTGGGGATCGCAACATCCCGCAGGGTCCGCGGACTGGGCATTCACCAGCGCCAGGCGCTGGTAGATTTTATAGACGAGAAGTAGGGCGGACCCTTCCGCCCGTCCCCGAATTGCGCCGCAAAGGAATACGTGAGCAAGAAACCTGGACTGACAGTCCTCGCTGGTCCGACGGCTGTTGGCAAAGGCACCGTGTCCACTTACATCCGGGACAACTACCCCGGCGTCTGGCTGTCCGTCTCAGCCACCACCCGCGCCCCGCGGCCCGGGGAGCGGGACGGAGTGCACTACTTCTTTAAGACCGCTGACGAATTCGACCGCTTGATCAAAGATGGCGAACTGCTCGAGTGGGCCGTGGTCCACGGCCAGAACCGCTATGGGACCCTGCGGAGCACAGTAGAGCAGGCCATTGCCGATGGCCGCTCCGTCCTGCTCGAGATCGACCTGCAGGGGGCGCGCCAGGTCAAGGAGGCTGTCCCGGACGCCCAATTCGTCTTCCTGGCGCCCCCGAGCTGGGAAGAAATGGTCCGCCGTCTGGTGGGCCGTGGCACCGAAACGGTCGAGGAACAGCAGCAAAGGCTGGAAACCGCTAAACTGGAACTGGCCGCTGAACCGGAGTTTGACCATACCGTCATCAATGATGACGTACGCCGGGCAGCGGACGAGCTTGTTTCACTCATGGGGCTGACCCCGAACCCGCGCTAAAGCACGGAACGCATCAGCCCGTTAGAATTTGGAGAATTCGTGTCCACGAACCTTGAAGGCATCATCAACCCGCCGATCGACTCGCTTCTTGAGGCAGCTGATTCCAAGTACGGCCTGGTGATCTTCGGTGCCAAGCGTGCACGTCAGATCAACGCTTACTACGCCCAGCTGCACGAGGGCCTTTTCGAGTACGTCGGCCCGCTGGTTGACACCAAGCTGAACGAGAAGTCGCTGTCAATCGCCCTGCGCGAGATCAACGAAGGCAAGCTCGTTTCCACGCCGATCGAAGCTGCAGAGTAAACAGCAGTCCAGCAGCAATCCAAGCAGACTGCCTGTTGACGGAGGTCACGTGCGCATAGTCCTCGGAGTCGGGGGAGGGATAGCCGCCTACAAGGTGGCATCGCTCCTCCGGCTTTTTACTGAAGCAGGCCATGACGTCACGGTGATCCCCACCGAGGCCGCCACGCGTTTTGTCGGAGTCGCCACCTGGGAGGCGCTCTCCGGGAATCCTGTCAGCAACAGCGTCTTTGACGACGTTCATCAGGTCAACCATGTGCGGCTTGGTCACGAAGCGGATCTGATCGTCGTGGCGCCCGCAACAGCGGACCTCATGGCCCGCGCGGCTACCGGGCAGGCCAATGATCTGCTGACCAACACCCTGCTGATGGCCAGGGGGCCGGTTCTTTTCGCCCCGGCCATGCACACCGAGATGTGGCAGCACGCCGCCACCCGCGCAAACGTGGAGACCCTCCGCGGGCGTGGCATCGCCGTGCTGGAGCCAGCCAGCGGCCGGCTGACCGGTGCCGATTCAGGACCAGGCCGGCTCCCCGAGCCGGAAGCGATCTTTGATGCCGCCATGGCCCTCGCCCAGGGCCGGTCCGACTACCAGCTTCCGCTGGCGGGGCGTACCGTCACCATCAGTGCGGGCGGGACCCGGGAGCCACTGGATCCTGTGCGCTTCCTCGGGAACCGCTCGTCAGGTAAACAGGGGGTCGCCCTGGCAGTCGCCGCCCGCAACGCGGGGGCCTCCGTGCGGCTCCTGGCCGCCCACATGGAGGTGCCGCCGCCCGCCGGCGTCGAGGTCGTGACGGTGGAGACTGCCTTGCAGCTGCGCGAAGCAGCGCTGGCAGCGGCAGCCGACTCCGACGTCATCATCATGGCCGCCGCGGTGGCGGACTTCCGTCCCGCCGAAATCTCGGACACCAAGATCAAGAAACGCGACGACACCGCGGATCCAGTCATAACCCTCGTACGGAACCCGGACATCCTGCAGGAGCTCGTGGAGCTCCGGGATGGCGCTCAGCGGACCCAGCTGATTGTCGGCTTCGCGGCGGAGACGGGCGACGGGCAGGGGGACGTGCTGGCATATGCGGAAGCCAAGCTCCGCCGCAAAGGCTGTGACCTGCTCGTCGTCAACCATGTGGGCACGGACAAAGTCTTCGGCCAGGACTCCAACTCCGTGGTGATCCTGGCCCGTTCCGGCTCGGAGCCGCAACTGGCTTCGGGGACCAAAAGCGAGGTTTCAGGCGCTGTGATCACCAGGATCGGCTTCGAGCTGAACCACGTTTCGCCCCGCGCCTGATACCAGGACCCGCAGTGTTCCTTAGCGCGGGGACATATGGTGCCCGACGTCCGGTTCCCAACCAGTAAGGTAGTTGAGTGACTTTACCGCTGCATATTCCCCACACCCAGGGGGCCACGCCCTCCGCGCTCCGGCTCTTCACCTCGGAGTCGGTCACCGAAGGCCATCCGGACAAGATCTGCGACCAGATCAGCGACGCCATCCTTGATGCGCTGCTCGCCGCGGACCCGGAATCCCGCGTGGCAGTGGAAACCATGGCAACCACAGGGCTGGTCCACGTGGCCGGTGAGGTCACCACAGACGCTTATGTCGAGATTCCGCAAATCGTCCGGGAAACCATCCTGGGCATTGGCTACGATTCCTCGGCCAACGGCTTCGACGGCGCCCGTTGCGGCGTGTCGGTGTCCATCGGCCAGCAGTCCAACGACATCGCCGGGGGAGTCTTCAACTCGCTCGAAGCCCGCGAGGGCCGCCAGGAGGACGACTACGACCTCCAGGGTGCGGGCGATCAGGGCCTCATGTTCGGATATGCCAGTGACGAGACCCCGTCCTATATGCCGACGCCGATCTGGATTGCCCACCGCTTGTCTGAACGCCTCACCGAAGTCCGCAAGTCCGGCGAACTGTCCTACCTCCGGCCGGACGGCAAGACGCAGGTGACTGTCGGCTACGACCGCGACGTTCCTGTCTCAGTCGAGACCGTGGTGATCTCAAGCCAGCACGCCGAAGGCGCAAGCCTGGACCGGCTCCGCGCAGACCTGGCCTCCTACGTGATCGAGCCGGTGCTGGCAGGTGCCAACCTCGACATTTCCCGCGCGGCCAACATCCTCAACCCCGCAGGGGAGTTTGTCATCGGCGGCCCTGTGGGTGACGCCGGACTGACCGGACGCAAGATCATTGTCGACACTTACGGCGGTATGGCCCGCCACGGCGGCGGAGCATTCTCGGGCAAGGATCCGTCCAAGGTGGACCGCTCAGCAGCCTACGCCATGCGGTGGGTTGCCAAGAACGTCGTCGCCGCCGGCCTCGCAAAGCGTGCCGAAATCCAGATTGCCTACGCGATAGGCCAGGCCCGCCCTGTCGGCACGTACGTGGAGACCTTCGGTACGGAAACCGTGGATCCCGCCCGGATCAGTGCCGCGATCGCGGAGATCTTCGACCTGCGCCCGCGTGCCATCATAGACGCCCTGGACCTCAAACGGCCTATCTACGCGAAGACTGCCGCGCACGGCCACTTCGGCAGGGATGATCCCGACTTCACCTGGGAACGCCTGGACCGCGTCGATGACCTCAAGGCCTTTTTCAACGCCTAGCGCATCCCCCAACCTGCCCGTCATGGAAAATGTCGGGGGCGAGTGGTTGGCTGGTCATATCCAGTGAGGATGAAACCGTCCGGTCACGCGATTTTGTCGGGAGCTTATCGGGCGGTTATTGGAGCAGGATCGTGAAGGGGGTGCCGCCATGGCTTCAGGGCAGATGTCCCTGCTGCAGGGATTCCCGGCCAAGACTCCGCAGGCCGGCCCTGCGCTGGCCCCCCACCTTCCGGTCGCCCGGGTATTGGTGGAGTCATCATTGCCCCATCTTGACCGTCCCTTCGACTACAGCGTGCCAGCCGGCCTGGACGGCGCAGCACAGGCGGGGGTGCGGGTCAAGGTCAGTTTCAACGGCCAGGAACTGTCCGGATTCCTCCTCGAGCGCATTGCCGAGTCCGACGCCGGCCACGCCCTGGTTCCGCTGCAGAAGGTGGTCTCCCCGCTTTCCGTCCTCACGCCGGAAGTCCGTATCCTCGCCGCTGCCGTGGCGGCCCGGTATGCCGGAACGTTGAGCGATGTCCTCCGCGTCGCGGTTCCACCCCGGGTGGCCCGCCTGGAGAAGGAATTCCTGGCCGAAGCCGGGCAAGTTGCGGACGCAGAGGGTCATCAGCAGAACCTCCAACCGTCTGTGGCAGGCCCTGCTGCGGCGGCTGCCAGGGCTCCCGAAACGCACTGGGCAGATTACCGCAACGGCCCGGCTTTCCTCCGGCACCTCCGGGATGGCGGGGCACCGCGTGCTGTCTTCAGTCCGCTCCAGGGCTACGGAAATGCCGCCTGGCCCCATCTCATTGCCGAGGCAGTAGCAGCCGTGCGCGGTTCCGGCCGGGGTGCCTTGGTGGTCGTCCCCGACTACCGCGACCTTCAGCGGCTGGAAACCGCACTGCGGGAAGTGCTTCCCGCAGAAGACATCGCCCGGCTGACCGCCGAGGACGGGCCCACCCCGCGCTACCGGAACTTCCTGCGCGTGCTTGACGGGTCTGCGCGAGTCGCTATCGGCACCCGATCAGCCGCGTTCGCCCCCGTGCGGGACCTGGGCCTGGTGGCCTGCTGGGATGACGGCAATGACCTGCACATCGAGCAGCGTGCACCCTACGCCCATGCCCGGGACGTGCTCCTGCTGCGGGCGGAGCAGGAAGCTGCTGCCTGCCTGATGGCCGGCCATACGCGCAGCACAGAACTTCAGCGCCTGGTGGAAACAGGTTGGGCCCTCCCTGTCGACGCAGACCGCGCCGTGGTACGCCGGACAGTTCCCCGGGTACTCAACACCGCCGACAGCTTCGAACAGGAACGTGACCCGCTGGCCCGGATCGCGCGGCTTCCCGGAGCAGCCTGGCGCGCCGCCAAGGAGGGGCTGGAACGCGGGCCCGTCCTGGTTCAGGTCGCCCGGGCAGGCTACGCGCCCTCCCTCGTGTGCGAAACGTGCCGGGAACCCGCCCGCTGCGAAGCATGCCAGGGCCCGTTGGCAGTAGCCGGCGCCAGTGGCAGTTCAGCGATCCCGCAGTGCCGCTGGTGCTCCACACCGGCACCGGACTGGCAATGCGCCCACTGCAGCGGGCGAAGGCTCCGCAAGGGCGCTACCGGCGTTCTGCGGACGGCTGAGGAACTCGGCCGGGCCTTCCCCGGCAAGCCCGTGATCACGTCCTCCGGCGACCAGGTCAAGGCTGAGGTGGCCAACGCCAAGGTCCTGGTGGTGGCCACTATCGGCGCGGAGCCCGTCGCGGACGGCGGATACGCCGCTGCCCTGCTCCTCGACGGCGACTCCCTGCTTCGGCGCGAAAACCTGCGCGCCGGGGAGGACACGGTGCGCCGCTGGTTCAACGCGGCGGCGCTCGTGCGGCCGGCGTCCGAGGACGGCCTGGTCGTCATTACGGCGACTGACAGCAGCGCCGTCGGGGCTCTGCTTCGCTGGGATCCGGCCGGCTATGCCGAACGGGAACTATCCCTGCGGAAGGAGCTTCAGCTGCCGCCGGCCGTCCGGCTCGCGTCGGTCACCGGCCCTCGTAGCGCCGTCGTGCAATTCACGGAAGGTGTGGAAAGGCAGCTGGAACCGTCCGGCGTCACGTTGCGGACCGCCGGTCCCGCACCGCTGCTCCTGAGCGGCGCTGCCGCGCCCCGGCGCTCCGGGGAGGACGTCCGCACCCTGCTGTTCTTCCCGTACGGGCAGGCAGCCGCTGTCACCGGGATCCTGAGGGCTGCCAGGGCCGCGGCAGCCGCCAGGCGGAGCGAGGAACCGGTGCAGGTCCGGCTGGATGGCGTGGACGTCCTCTAACGCTTTCCTTGACCTCTGGCGCGGTCCTTCAGCGCCGGCCGGTCCTGCCGCGTCAGCGTCCGGATGGTGAGCGCATCGTCACGATGTCGTGAGCCACGTCCACCAGTTGCCGGGCCGATTCATCCCAGCTGAACTCCCGCGCCCGGGCCACGGAAAGCCGGGAAACCTCCTGCCAGTGTTCGTCGTCGCGCAGTTTCTTCACAGCGGCGGCGAATTCCGTGGCGGAGGCAGGATCCACGTAAGAGGCCACCTTTCCCCCCACTTCCCGGAAGATCGGAATGTCGCTGGCAATCACCGGCGTGCCGAGTGCCATTGCCTCGACGAGCGGAAGGCCGTAGCCCTCAGCACGGGACAGGCTCACCAGCGCGGTTGCCCGCTTGAGCAGGGTCGCGTAATCCCCGTCAGTGATTCCGTTATGGAAAACCACCTTGGCGCCTGGCGGGACCATGATTTCCAGTTCGGCCCTACGCTGGGGGGTGATCCTGCTCAGCAGATGGAGGGTGAAATCCGGCAGCTCAGCCATCCCGGAGATCATGGTTTCAACGTTCTTGTACGGCATGAACGAACCCATATAGACGAGCGAATGGTCGGCTCCGGCGCCGGGATCACGCGGCTCCTGGGCAGGCTGCGGTGCGTTGCTGATGATCCTGACCGGGCGCCTCGTCAGCCGGTACTTTGCCATCAGGGCTTCGGTGGTTCGGCTGATGGTGGCGACGATGTCCGCCCGGTCGAGTAGGAGCCTCTGCGGCCAGAAGGCTTTGTGGTAAAGGCGCCACAGCACCCGCACGGGCGCCGGAAGGAATCCGGGGGGTGCCGGGTGCTCGTAGTAGATGAGGTCGTGGAGGGTCAGGACCAGCCCGTACTTGCGCCCCCAGCTGCCCATGGTCTGCATGGGGCAGACCACGACGTCGGCGCCGAGCGGGTTCACCTTGCGGGCCACGAACAGCTCCAGCGGGGACAGCGGGCTGTTGATCAGCGTGTAGGGGACGTCCGGGAGGAGGGCAAGCTGGCGGTGGTCGCTGATGAGCATGGAGACGTCGGCGATCTTCGAGGTTGCTGCGATCAGGCTGGCACCGTACCGGCTGATGCCGTCGTGGTGGTCGGTGCGGGTGAACCGTGCGTCTATGACTATTTTCACGCGGCGTGGTCCTTCAGGAAGCTGCGGATGAAGCCGGCTGCCTGCCCCGGCGTCTCGTAATGGATCAGGTGTCCGACGCCGGGAATCACCGCGAGCGTGCCGGCCGGCAACAGCTCCGCCAGGCGGTGCTGGTCCGGGAGGGTGGCGATCTCGTCCTTTTCGCCGGCAACCAGCAGGACCGGAAGAGTCAGCTTTCCGGCCACTTCCGCGACGTGCCCGCTGACGGATGCCGTGAAGGATTCGAGCAGGCTTTCCCTGTTCGCGAACGCACTGAAGTAGGCATGGTGCTGGCCGTGAATAAAGCGGCGCAGATCCTTGTCATCGGTCTTGGCCATGGCCTCGCTCATCACCCGGACAATGAGGGGGCTCCGGAGCAAGGCCAGCCCCACGCGGCGGGGGAGCCGGGCGGCGAGCCGGTAGTAGAGGACAGCCAGCTTGGTCATGATGCCCTTGGGGCCTTCCAGCGCCGGCGCGGCAATGGGGTTGATGAGGATCAGGGGGGTGACGGCGCCGGGGTGGGCCGCTACGAAATGCGCGGCGATGATTGAACCGAATGAGTGGCCGAGCAGCACCGTGTCCGGGCCGAGGCCCAGGTCGGCCATGAAGCCGGCAATGAACCTGCCGTAGTGCTCCACGGTGTGCGGACCTGCGGCAAACGCCCCTGAGCTTCCGAAACCGGGGAGGTCGGGCATGATGATCCGCATTTCGGGAAGCTGGTCCGCCACCCTGAGCAGGCCGTGGTGATCCCCGCGGAAGCCGTGGATGACCAGGATGGTGCGGGTTTCGGCGGTCACCCGGACGGGTTCGTACGTCCAGTAGGCGACTGATCCGCCGTCGAGCGTGATGTTTGATGCCGTGGTCCGGCCGGCAAGCTCCTGGCTGAAGTAGGACGGCGTGGCGGAAGGTCGGGGGTCTGCTGTTTTCATGTGCCTCGGTCCTAGTTGACGTTGTCAGGGTGGGAGCCGGAGCGGTGGCCACGGTCAAGGTCTGCGAGGGCGGCCATGTCCCGGGCCGAGAGCTCAAAGCCGAAGACGTCCAGGTTTTCCCTGATCCGGGCGTCGGAGCTTGCCTTCGGGATGGCGATGTTACCGAGCTGGATGTGCCATCGCAGGATGACCTGCGCCGGCGTCCGGCCGTGTTCGGCGGCACAGGCCCGGACAACCGGATCGGCCAGGACATGACCCCGCCCCAGCGGACTCCAGGCCTCGGTCCGGATGCCGAGGCCTTCGTGTTTCTCCCTCAGTTCCGCCTGCTGGAGCCAGGGATGCAGTTCGATCTGGTTCACGGCCGGGACCACCTCGGCAGTCTGCAGCAGCCGGTCCAGGTGCTGGGGCTGGAAGTTGCAGACTCCGATGGCGCGCACTTTCCCTTCGCGGTAGAGCGTCTCCAGGGCCTTGTAGGTTTCCATGAACAGCCCGCGCCTGGCACAGGGCCAATGGATCAGGTACATGTCCACGTAGTCCAGGCCAAGGTTGACCATGGAAGTGTCGAAGGCGCGGAGGGTTCTGTCATATCCCTGGTCCTCGTTCCAGACCTTTGTGGTGATAAAGAGGTCCTCACGGGACATCGCAGGTGATGATTCCCCCGAGCCGCCGCTGCCGCCGTCGGGACCGGTCAGGGAGCTGATACCGCGTGCCACTCCCGTTTCATTGCCGTACATCGCCGCTGTGTCGAAGTGCCGGTACCCTGCGGAGAGCGCCATGACGACCAGCCCGGCGGCCTCTGTTGCCGGAACTTTGTACAGACCCAGGCCCAACTGGTCGATCAGCACGCCGTTGTTCAGGCTGAGCCGGGGTGAAGGTTTCATAGCAACGACTCTACCCACTGAGTCAGGAGACGCCGCTGAACGTTACCAGGCGGCGCGCGGTGGCTTCGTCGAGAATCAGGTCCGTTGCCAGTCCCGCGGTGAGGGCGCCGCGCAGGCCGTTGATCTTGGAGGCGCCGGAGACCACACAGATCCGCCGGCGCACTTCCCGCAGCTGCGTGAAAGCTGGCCCCGTTGACCTTTCGTTCAGGACAATTCCGTCTGAGGATCCGTCACCCCGGAAGAAAACGGTGGCTACGTCACCCACCACATCGGAACTGGCCAGGATATTCAGGTCGGTTTCGTCGAGGTAGCCGCCGGCGTACACATGGCTGGGGTAGTCAGCGTCGACTGATCCCACACCGAAGATGGCGATGCTCATCCTTGACTGGAGTTCAAGGATCCGCTGCACGCTGCGCTCATTCCACATGGCAGTCTTGGTGGCTGCGTGGTCAAAGAAGGCGGGAACGGGGAACTGCTCAACACGGGCTCCGTAGGCACTCCCGAAGCGGCGCATGATGTCACTGGCATACGTGATACCGGTTGTGTGCATGTTTCCGGCGCCGTTGAGCTGCACGATCACGCTGTCGTGGGTGATTTTCCGAGTCAGGTGCCGGCTGACTGCGCTGAGTGTCGATCCCCAGGCCACCCCGATGATCGCATTGGAGTCCACCAGCGGGCCGATGGTGCGGGCAGCCTGAATGGCAACCCGGTCCAGTGTCTCCGCCTCGTTCAGGGTTTCCAGCACCGGGACAACATGCACATCCACGTTGTACCGGCTCCGGATCATTCCTTCCAGCTCGGGTCCGGTATCGAGTGGATTGCGGATCTGGATCTGCACGAGCCCGGAATCACGCGCCGCGGAAAGAAGCCTGGAGACCGTGGAGCGGGACGTCCTGAGCTCCCGCGCGATGGCGTCCATGGTTAGGTCCTGGAGGTAATACATCTGTGCAGCGCGAAGGGCTTCTGAATGGCGCGAGCGCGTCATCGGGGATCCTCCGTGCACCTTCGTGCATAGCGCTTGACTACATTTTCCATAACTCCAAAGAATAGTTGAAGAACCGCGGTCCACCTGCAATGGTGGCCGCATAGGACCAAACCCAAGGGAGTTGTTTTGGGACTTAAGGATTCATCCGGTCATGGCACAGCCGGTACACATGCCGCTACACATGCCGCTTCAGACCGGACTTCCGTGCAAGGCCTGCGCCAGCGCCCGCACGCCAAGGTGCTGATCATCGGCGGCGGAATTAACGGGGTGGGCACTTTCCGCGACCTCGCCCTGCAGGGCGTGGATGTGGCCCTTGTGGAACGTGGTGACTACTGCCAGGGCGCCAGTGGAGCGTCGTCGCACATGATCCACGGCGGCATCCGCTATTTGGAGAACGGCGAGTTCCGCCTGGTCCGGGAATCGGTCGTGGAGCGGAACCGCCTCCTGCGCATCGCCCCGCACTACGTGAAGCCGCTCCAGACCACCATCCCCATTTTCAGTACCTTTTCCGGCCTGATGTCCGCGCCCCTGCGGTTCCTGACGCACAAGCAGCAAGGCAAGCCCAAGGAACGCGGAGCCTTCCTGATCAAGCTAGGCCTCACTATGTACGACTCGTTCTCCCGCGACGGCGGCAGCGTGCCGCGGCACCGCTTCGTCGGCCGCAAGCGGGCCCTCGCGGAGCTTCCGCTACTCCACCCCGGCATCAAATACGCTGCCACCTACTTTGACGCCTCGGTACACAATCCCGAACGCCTCACCCTGGATGTCCTCCAGGACGGCGAAAGGGCCGGCACGGTGAACGGAACCGCACCGGGCAGCGCCACTGCCCGCGCCAGCAATTACTTGTCGGCCGACTCGGGGGCAGGCGTTTCCAACACGGGAACAGGCAGCATTGTCCGGCTCCGGGACGAGCTGACCGGCGAAGTTTTCGATTTCACAGCCGATGTCATCGTCAATGCTACGGGTGCCTGGGTGGACCTCACCAACCAGGCCCTGGGCGCTTCTTCAACGTTCATGGGTGGCACTAAGGGCTCCCACATTGTCCTGGATCACCCCGGACTCCTCGACGCCTGCAAGGGGCGGGAGATTTTCTTCGAACACACTGACGGCCGGATCGTCCTCATCTACCCGATGGGGGACCGTGTCCTGGTGGGCACCACGGACGTGGACGCGGACATGTCCGGGGACGCCGTCTGCACGGATGAGGAAATCGACTACTTCCTTGACCTGATCGGCCATGTGTTCCCGACCCTCAGCGTGCAGCGGGAGCAGATCGTCTACACCTTCTCGGGGGTGCGTCCGCTGCCCAGGCACGAGGCGACGCAGCCCGGATTCGTATCCCGGGACTACCGGATCGAGCGCCATACAGGCGCACGCACCCCCGGCGAGGGCGCCGCCGTCGTACTGAGCCTGGTGGGCGGGAAATGGACCACCTTCCGGGCGCTCGCCGAACACATGACGGACGACGTCCTCGCCGAATTGGGCATGGACCGGAAGATTTCGACGGCGAAGCTCGCCATCGGCGGGGGTGCCGGCTTCCCGGCGGACGAAGCCGGCGTCCAGAAGTGGATCAAGGCGAACATGTCCGCCGGGCGGGATGCTGACCGCACGGCCGCCCTCCTGACCCGCTACGGTACCCGGGCTGAAGCCGTGATCAGTTATCTCGACGCGGGCCAGGACCGGCTGCTGCGCTCCACCCGCGAACTCAGCGTCCGTGAGCTGGAATTCATGGCCGGGCACGAGCAGGTCGGGCACCTCGTCGATGTCCTGATCCGTCGGACCTCACTGGCATTCAAGGGCCTGGTGACCGGTGAACTGCTGAACGAGATTGCCGATGTGCTGGCCGGCCCGCTGGGCTGGGATACCGCCGCCAAGGCAGCCGAAATTCACCGCGCGCAGGAGGTTCTGGAGCGCTACCACCGCGTGCAGATCCACAGCCTGGTCGCATAACTGGACCAGGGTAGCCGACTGGGGCTATTCCTGGATCCCGTTGGTCAGTCCGTTCGTGGGTGGCGCGCTGGGCAGGATGATAGTCCGGATCGTACAGTTCATCGCAGCAGCTGCCAGTTCCTGACCGAGCCCGAGCTATTTGCCACAACTACCCCTGCAGAAAGACAAGGACGTCGAAATCATGAACCAGTACGTAGTCGCCATCGACCAGGGCACCACCAGCACCCGGGCCCTGGTCTTTGACCACAGCGGCAACATCGTGTCCTCGGGCCAGATGGAACACGAGCAGATCTTTCCGCAGGCAGGCTGGGTGGAACATGACCCCGCCGAGATCTGGAACAACACCCGCGAAGTCATCGGCTCTGCACTTTCCAAGGCGAATCTGACCCGGCATGACATCGCCGCCGTCGGCATCACCAACCAGCGCGAAACTGCCGTCGTTTGGGACAGGACCACGGGTGTTGCCGTTTACAACGCCATCGTCTGGCAGGACACCCGAACCCAGGGCATCGTGGACGAACTGGCCAGGGACGGCGGTCCCGAAAGGTTCAAGCAGAAGGTCGGCCTCCCGCTGGCGACGTACTTCTCGGGCACCAAAATCAAGTGGATCCTCGACAACGTCGAGGGCGCGCGGGCCAAGGCAGAAGCGGGTGACCTGGTCTTTGGAAACACTGATGCGTGGGTGCTGTGGAACCTCACCGGGGGAGTGGACGGCGGCGTTCACGTCACCGACGTCACCAACGCCTCCCGGACCATGTTCATGGATCTCCAGACGCTGCAATGGGATCAGGAGATCCTGGACGCGTTCGGAGTTCCGGCCAGCATGATGCCCGCCATCAAATCCTCCTCGGAGGTGTACGGGACAGTGCACACCTCGCAGCTGCTCCGTGAAGTCCCTGTTGCCGGCATCCTGGGCGACCAGCAGGCTGCCACGTTCGGCCAGGCCGCCTTCCAGACCGGCGAAGCGAAGAACACTTACGGCACAGGCTGCTTCCTGATCTTCAACACGGGTGAGGAGATCGTGCACTCCAAGAACGGCCTGCTGACAACAGTTGGCTACAAGCTTGGGGATGCCGCACCGCACTACGCCCTTGAAGGCTCCATCGCCGTCACCGGTTCGCTCATTCAATGGCTCCGGGACAACCTGGGCCTGATCAGCAGCGCCCCTGAGGTAGAGACCCTCGCGGCCTCTGTTGAGGACAACGGCGGGGTGTACATCGTTCCGGCGTTCTCGGGCCTGTTCGCACCATACTGGCGTTCAGACGCCCGGGGCGCCATCGTTGGCCTGACGAGGTATGTCAACAAAAACCACATTGCCCGTGCTGCCCTCGAGGCAACGGCCTTCCAGACCCGCGAAGTGCTGGATGCGGTCAACGCGGACTCGGGCGTCCCGCTCACGGAACTGAAGGTCGACGGCGGCATGGTCGCCAACGATGCCCTGATGCAGTTCCAGGCGGACATCCTCGGAGTCCCGGTTATTCGGCCCAAGGTCGTGGAAACGACGTCCCTGGGTGCCGCGTATGCTGCGGGGCTCGCCGTCGGCTTCTGGAAGGACCTCGGCGAGCTCTCGGCGAACTGGTCCGAGGACAAGCGCTGGGAGCCCAAGATGGACCAGGCCGAACAGGACCGGCAGATGCGCCTTTGGAAGAAGGCTGTGACCAAATCCATGGACTGGCTGGACGAGGACGTGCGCTAGGCGCTCCCCGCGTAACCGGACGGCAGCAGATCGGGAGGGCGGCACATGATGCCGTCCTCCCGTTCCCCTGCTCTCCCGCTTGGGTGGGCCGTCATGAGGCCGGGGCGGCTCCTTCAACTTCGGCTTTCGGCGTCTTTGCATAGACATTTCTGCTGACCGTGTAGCCACGCTCGTCCTGCTCCAGGGCCTGGCGGTTGACCTCGCTCAGTTGAGAAGCGCTAAGCTTCCTGATCTTAACGAGGTCCATGAACTCCTGCTCCTCACCGCCGACGGCCGTGACCTTTACCAGGCCCGTGCCTGCCGAGTAGAACTTGCGCTGGTGCCCCGCCTCCGGGGGCTCAAGGGGGTTGAACTCGTCGATGACCAGGACATCGTTGTAGCAGCCTGTGGGAACGCAGAGGTGCTGGTGCTGCTGGAACACGTCGCCACAGTCCAGGAAGTCGACCTTGGGGGCGTAGGCCTGGACGTAGGCGGCTGTGCCGGTCCGCGGGTTGGCCTTCATGGCGATGCCGGCCTGGGCTTTGGCGAGGCCGCTGATGAAGGTGCTCGGCGCTCCGACGAACTCACCGCCCTCGTACTCCTCGGGGTACTCGCCGAACAGCCATACCGCGCCCTGACGGGTCTGCGCGAAGAAGGCCAGCTCGGATTCAACCAACTCGCCGTCATCGTAGTCGCGGTCCCACATCACCCGGGTCTGAACGCCATCGATCAGTTTGGTAAGGCCGGTGACCGTGTGGATGACTGAGTGCGCATGCACGCCGTCAGCGGAGGTGACGGTGCCGGTCGTGGTGAACTGCATGCCGGGCGTGAGCGGGAACCACTGGTTGTCGATCCGCGGTGCGGCCTGGAAGTCAGAGCGGATAAAATTGATCGCCGACCCGGGCCCGCACAGTTCCGGCGGCGCCGGCGCTGCAGTAGCCGTTGCTGCCGACGCCGCAGTGAGCGTCGCCAGCACCAGTATGAAGGCCGAGCCGCATGCCGTGAGCCGATGTGCTCGTTTAGTCATTTTCTTGCCTCTCATCATCGCTGGGGTTGATACGTCTACAGGGCACCGGCAGGTTGCGGCCGACGGCGTCCACGTTCACGGGCCGGGCCCCGCTTGGCGAAGCGCAGGTAGAGCGACGGGACAACGAACAGGTTAAGCAGGGTGGAGGTGACAAGGCCGCCCAGAATGACGACTGCCATAGGGTGTTCAATTTCATGGCCAGGGACATTGCCCATGACCACCAGGGGCACCAAGGCCAGCCCGGTCGCCAGCGTGGTCATGAGGATCGGCGAAAGCCGCTCCGCCGCGCCGCGCAGTACCAGGGCGCGGCCGAAGGTCTCATTCTCGTTCCTTTCCAGGTGCTGGCAGTGGTTGATGAGCAGGATGCCGTTGCGCGCGGCGATCCCCATCACCGTGAGAAAGCCCACAACCGAGCCCAAGGACAGGATCCCGCCGGAAATGAAGGCAGCGAAGACCCCGCCAACCAGTGCTATCGGCAACGTCAGCAGCGACAGTATGGCGAGCCGCCAGCTCCGGAAGGATGCCTGGAGCAGCAGGAGAATCAGGATGAGGGCAGCGGCGGCGAAAATCATCAGCCGATTGGTTGCGGCCTCACGTTCGGTGTATTCGCCGAGCAGCTGCACGCTGTAGCCGGCTGGCAGCTCCAGGCTGTGCAGCCGCGTCTGCAGCTCGCCGACGACCTCTCCGAGATCTGCACCCTTGGCCAGGAAAGATCCGACTTCAACGCGGCGGGATCCATTGGTCCGGTCGATCTGGTTCGGTACCGCCTGTAGGGTCACGGCTGCGACATCGGCGAGGCGGACTCGCTGGCCGCTGGGTGTATCGATCGGTAAGTCCTCGATGTTGGTGACGCTGGCACGGGTTGCCGGAGTGCTCCACACCTGGACGTCGTAGGCGCGGCCGTCCCGGAAGACGTCGCCGACCTCCTCCCCGGCCACAAGGGTGGCGGCGGCGCGTCTTACATCGCCCGGTTTCAGCCCGTATTTCTGCGCCTCGGCGAGGTTGACAGTGACGGAAATCTGCGGGACCTCGACCTCAAGTGAGACATGGGGGGCGTCGGTTCCGTGGATGTCGGACAGAATGCCCTTCACCCTTTGGGCCTGTTCCCGGAGAACGTTGAGATCGTCCCCGTAAACGCGGACCAGGATGGGTTCGGAAGCGCCGGTCAGGACCTCTTCGATCCGCTCCTTCAGATACGTCTGGACGTCGCGGTGTAGGCCCGGGTAGCCGTCTACAACTTCCTGGACAGCGGAAAGTGTCTCGTCATAGTTCGCGTGGCGGTCGATGCTGATCCAGTGTTCGCCGGCGTTGACACCGACGATCTCGTCAGCAGCGAACGCCTGCCCGATATGCGTGCCGCAGTTCAGGACGCCGGGCACCTGGAGGAACTCCTCGCAGCCGCGCTGAGAGATCCGGTATTCCTCCGCCGCCGAGGTTCCCGGCTGGGAGATCCAGTGCATGAGGAAGTCCCTTTCCTTGAAGGTGGGGAACAGGGACTGGCCCAGCAGGGGAGCGATCGCCAGGCCCAAGATCGTGACGACTCCGAACGCGGCATAGCCGTACCGAGGCCGGTTCATGATTCGGGTCAGGACGGCATGGTAGCCGCGTTTGAGCACCCGGACCAAAGGAGGGTCGCGTTCTTCCAATTTCGCCCTGCCCAAAAGGATCAGTGCCAGGGCCGGCGTGACTGTCAGTGCCACCACCATCGAGGCGAGGACTGCCAGTGTGTACGTGACGGCCAGGGGTCGGAAGAAGACGCCGGTCAGGCCGTCCAGGAAGAAGATGGGCACGGCAGCGACCACAATGATCAGGGTCGCGTACACGATGGGGCTCCGCATCTCAAGCGAGGCTTTGAGTACCACCGAAGCCGTGGATTCGTCGCTGCCGCGGGCACGGTGTTGCCGCAGGCGGCGCATGATGTTTTCGACGTCGATGATTGCGTCGTCGACGACGACTCCCACTGCGATGACCAGCCCCGCAAGGACCATCGTGTTGATCGAACTGGCCGTGAAATAGAGGACCAGAGCGGCCGTGAGCAGGGACAGCGGGATCGCGATGAGGCTGATCAGGGCAGTCCGCCATTGGAAGAGGAAAGCGCTGAGGATCAGAACGACGAGCAGACAGCCAAGCAGCAGAGCGAGGCTAAGGTTGGAGATCGACTCTTCGACAAAGCTCGCCGGGCGGAAGATGGTGGTGTCGAAGTCGATTCCGCTCAGGCCAGGTTGCAGCTCATGGAGGGCCTCCTCAACGCCCTTGGTCACGTCCAGGGTGTTGCCCCAGGGCAGTTTTTCGACGATCAGCATGAGCCCATGCCCATTGTTGATGACGGCATCACCAATGAGCGGCTGATGGTCCTCCACGACTTGTGCTACATCGCCGAGGTGGAGTGCCACACCGTCCTTTTCCCGAATGGTCACCTGGGCCAGGTCAGCGGGAGTCTGGATCGGCTGGACGTGCCTGACCCCCATTCGTTGGTTAGGGCTGTCGATGAAGCCGCCGGTGCCGATGAACCGTCCGGGCGAATACTTCAGCAGGCCTGCGTCGAGGGCACCAGCGGTAACTTCCATGACTTCGTTGAGGGAGACATTTTGGGCCTTGAGCTTGTCAGGTTCCACCTGGACCTGCAGCATCTGGAGCCGCTCGCCCCAAATGGCCACGTTGGCCACGCCGGGGACCCGGAGCAAGCGGGCACGGATGGTCCAGTAGGACAGCATCGACATCTCAATCAGCGAGTGCTCGGACGATGTCATCCCGATTTTCATCACCCGGCTCGTTGCAGATAGCGGCTGCAGCATGACCGGCGGGGCCGCCCAGGTGGGTAGCGCCGCGGTCACAGACGCCATTCGCTCCGAGACCAGCTGGCGGGCGTTGAGAAGGTCCGTGCCCGGATGGAAGAGAAGCACAATCGAGGACAACTGCGGCACGGATTTCGACCGCAGCTCGTCAAGGCCCGGCATGCCGCCCACGGCGGCCTCGATGGGCACGCTGACAAGCTCTTCGACTTCCTGGGCAGTCAAACCGAGGCACGCGGTTTGGATTTCCACCCGGGGCGGGGCAAATTCGGGAAAGACGTCCACTGATGCGGAACCTAGCTGCAAGGAACCGAGCAGCATCACCACACATGCGAGGGCGACGACGACGGTTCTGAACTTGAGGCTGATCCAGATGATCCAGCGCATTTCACTCGGCCGTATCGAATTCGGCGCCGAAGAGTTCCGCGGCGCCCGTTGTGACCACGGTGGTGCCGGCGGACGGGCCTTCCTTTAGCGTTGCGACGTCGCCGTTGATGCGCTCGACCGTGATGGACTGGCGGACGAAGACCAGGTGTTCGGGGTTGGTGTACACCCAGGTCTTGCCCGCGCTGTCATACAAGACGGCCCCGTAGGCGACGGTCAGCTTCTGGGTTTGCGGATCAGTGGCAGTCGCTTCGGTCTTGAGCCCGAGTCGTTCGACGGCGTGCTCGGTCAGGGTGATCTGGTGAAGGCCCGTTCCCGGCACCTCAGCGAGGACCGCCGGGGCGTCGGGAGGTGCAGCTTCCGGCAGCTGGGCGCATCCTGCAACGAAGAGAGACAGGAGCGCCACGACAATGAGGGCCGCCAGCTTCTTGCCGCGCCGTGATTCGATGGAGTTCATAATGCAACCTGACTTTCAGTCCGTATGGGGGTGCTGTGGCCCGTCCCGGCGCTCAGTACAACCTTCGGCGCGAACCGGAGCAGCACGACGGGTACCACGAACAAGGTGCAAAGGGCCGAGGTCAGCAGCCCGCCCCAGATGATCACGGCGAGCGGCAGGATGATCTCCGTTCCGACAACGCCGCCGAACAGCACGAGGGGCAGCAGGGCCAGGCCCGTCATTGCGGTGGTCATCAAAGTCGGCCCGAGCCTTTCCCTCGCGGCGTGGACTACCAACGCAGGCAACGGCAAGGCGCTACCGCCTTCGGTCCGCAGGGTCCGGACGAGTCCTGCCATCAGCAGGGTGCCGCGGGCGGCGACCCCCAGTACGACGGCGAACGCGACCAAGGGGACCAGGGAGTTGACCGCGCCCGTAGCCTCGGCAACAAGCACGCCGCCTGACAGAGCCAGGATCAGGCCCACGAAGAGGGGAGCCGCGAGCCGCCAGCTTCCGGACGCGGTCTGCAGCAGCACCAGGATCCCGGCCGCGGCGATTGCCGCGAGCAGCCAGAGCCACTGGACATGGCTTTGCTGCTGCCCGTACTGGGTTAGGACCTCGGCATGGTACGAGATTGGGAACTGCATCTGTTGCAGGTTTGCGTCGATGTCACGCTGGATGTCGCTCAGCGGGCGGCCCTGGATCTCAGCCTTCACATCGATGCGGCGCGAAGTGTCATCGTGCAGGATCACGGACTCGTTCCCGACCATGTTGACCTGTGCGACATCACCGAGGCGGACGTGCCCGCCGCTGGGGGTGTCGATAATCAGGTCACGGACGCTGTCGAGGCTGTTCCGCGTGGATGCGGCACCCTTCACGATGACCGAGAAGACTTTCTGCTGTTCGTAGAGGTTGCCGACTTCGATTCCCTGCAGCAGTGCGGCAGCCGCGCGTCGAACATCGCCGGGAACGATGCCCGCCTTCTGGGCCGAGGCAAGGTCCACCTTGACCTCGGCGATCGGCTGTTCGACGGGGGCGTCAATGCGGGGGTTGACGACGCCTGCCATGTGTTGGAGCATCTCCTGCACATCAGCCGCCTTCCGCCGCAGGACCGCGGTGTCCAGCCCGTAGACCCGGACGGCGAATCCGTTGTCGGCGGCGTCGCGTATTTCGTCAATGCGCTCCTGAGGATAGGTGGAAACCTTGCTGGTCAGGCCCGGGTAGCCGCCAATGACCCGTTCGACGGCGCCGGCAGTCTCGCCGTACGACGCGTCGGGTGCCACCCTGATCCAGAGTTCGCCCGAACTCACGTCGCCGACCTGGTCCGAGGTGATCGCGCGCCCAACGTGGCCTGCCACGTTGCTCACGCCGGGCAGGCTCCGCAGTTCTATGGCGGCCGACTCGGTGATCCGGCCCATTTCCTGTTCCGAAGTGCCGGCAATCGTCTTCCAGTGCACCACCAGGGTATTGTCCGCAAGCACCGGCACTACGGGGTGAGCGGCGGCCAGTTGGGGCACGAGGGCGAGTCCTGCCAGCGCCACAATGGCGGAAGCGGCGAACACCCACCGGATCTTTCCCATGAGGCGGGCCAGGAACCGGCCGTAACCGACCTCCAGCCGCCTCAGCGGCCGGCGTTCCGGCGGCGCGGACGACGGGCCGGGGAGGACGAACGCCAGTGCAGTCGTAGCTGTCAGAGCGACGATCATCGAGACAACAAGGGCAAGAAGGTAGCTCAGGACCAACGGTCCGAAGAGGGCTCCGTTCTCGCCCGCGATGAAGAGCGCAGGCATGGCAGCCAGCGCCATGATCAACAGCGAGTACAGAATTGGTGTGCGGACTGCCTGGAGGGCTTCCGTAATCGGGACGGCGCGCAGTTGCCGGTCCTGCGGCTCACGATCGCGCTTCCTGGCGGCGGCATTGCCTGCCGCGACAATGCCGTTGAGGTCCTCGGCGAGGTCTCCCACGATGACTCCCAAGGCCAGGACCATGCCGGCCAGGACCATTGTGTTCATCCCGCTGCCGCGCATGTACAGCAGAAGGGCGGCCGCCGTCAGAGACAAAGGAATGGTGATGAGGCTGATGAGGGCCGTGCGCCACGATCGGAAGAACCCGCCAAACATGGCAACGATAAGTAGCAGAGTGATGAGCAGTGCGATGCCGAGAGTGCCGACCTCTTCCTCGATGAAGGACGCCTGCCGGTAAACGCTGGTATCAATGGTGACCCCGGGCAGGCCTGGCTCGAGGCTGCGGAGTGCTTCGTCAACACCCCGGGTCACATCCATAGTGTTCGTTTCAGGGAATTTCTCAATCACCAGCAACAGCTCGGCTTCCTTGCTCAGCAGAGCGTCGCCGATCAGTGGTTGGTGGTCGGTCGCCACCGTGGCCACGTCCTTGAGCAGCAGATTGCCGGCGGCCCCCTCAATTGGGACCTGGCCCAGGTCCTCCGGCGTGGTGATCGGCAGGACGTGCTGGACACCGATCCGCTGATGGCCGGTCTCGAAGAAGCCGCCGGTACCCGGCGTGGATGCCTCCAGGTAGCTCAACGGCGAAACCCACACGGAATTGCCGGTCGTCTTGATGATCTCGTCAAGCGTCACGCCCTTGGCCTGAAGCTGCGCCGGATCCACGAGTACCTGGAGTTGCTGGTCGCGCTGGCCCCAGATCGCCACGTTCGCGACGCCGGGTACGGCCAGGAGCCCCGGCTTCATGGTCCACCTGGCCAGTACTGACATGTCGATGGCCGACATATCCTTCGATGTCAGCCGGATCATCATGACCCGGCTGGTCGAGGACAGTGGCTGCATTAGGACAGGGGCCGCAGACACATTGGGCAGTGCGCGCGCCTGGGTTAGCCGTTCGGAAACTAGCTGGCGGGCTCGAAAGAGGTCTGTCCCGGGCTTGAAGACCATCTGGATCGAGGAAAGTCCCGGTACAGACTTGGAACGGATCGCCTCAACCCAGGCCACACCATTCAGCAAATCAGCCTCCATCGGGGATGTGATCAGCTGTTCGACCTCCGCAGCGGATAACCCGAGCGCTTCAGTTTGAATCTCGACTTGTGGAGGGGCGAATTCCGGGAATGCATCGACTGCCATGCTCGGCAAACTTGTGAACCCAAAGCCCAGGATTCCCAGCGCCAGCGCCAGGACCAGCACCCGGAACTGGACAACCCAGCGGAGCATTGCGCTCATCACGGCCGGTACCCCGCGGGTTCCATGGTGCAGAACCCAAGCACCTCGTTCTGGATCTCGCCTTGGCCGGGCACCGACTGAGGCGTGATGCCCACAGCCATGTGTGGAATATTGACCATGCCGAAGGCGATGCGTCGGGCCGCCAAGGCAGGAACTAAGATGCGGAATTGCAGACTGAAACGGGCAACCCAGCCAAACATGACTAGAACCCTGCCGCGTTATTGGAAGGCGTGGAAAAGCGCCATTCCATTTTCGCGCGCTGATTCCCGGAAAGTCCATGCCAAACGTACATTTCAGGCCCCTTCGAACCTGAGACCGTTCGCTGATCCCCACAGACTTTTGCTAATACAATGGACCGATTTCACGTCTTTTGCAATAGCCCGAAGAGGTTATCTAAAAACTTTGGATTAGTGGCTTATAGCAACGATTTTGTTTGAAGGAAAAGGGGCCTGTGGCAATGGAATAGTTCTGCCAGTCCGGGTGGTCCTCATGGCTCGCTTCCCGCAGCTCGGCACGCCGGGGTGCAGGAGGCGCGCGTGCGCTAAAGTAGTCCTATGCGTGCGATCCTTCTGCTTAGCTAGCCGCCCGGCGTCCGGACACCATCGGATTCCGCGCGGCTGCCCCTCCATGGAGAGGGGCTTTTGTGTGTCCGGGCCTTTTAATGCGGCCGGCAGTAGGGGGATCAGACCATCGTGGCAGCACAGATGCCATCAGAGAACAGAAGAGGGCAGCAGTGAGCGTTCAGCCGGAGACAGAGACCGGAACATCAGCACCGGCAGCGGAAGGCCCTGAGGAGGGTACTTACAGTTTCGCCGCGATGGAGGCCAAGTGGCCACAGGTATGGGAAGACCTCAAGGTCTTCACCCCCGTTGATGACGGGTCCCGCGAGCGGCGGTACGTGCTGGACATGTTCCCGTATCCCTCGGGCGATCTCCACATGGGCCATGCCGAGGCTTTTGCGATGGGCGATGTAGTGGCGCGGTACCTGCGGCAGCAGGGCTTCGATGTCCTGCATCCGATCGGTTGGGACTCCTTCGGCCTGCCGGCGGAGAACGCTGCCATCAAGCGCAACGCCCACCCGAGTGAGTGGACCTACGCCAATATCGACACGCAGGCCGCGTCGTTCAAGCGGTACGCGATCTCCGCTGACTGGTCGCGGCGGCTGCACACCTCGGATCCGGAGTACTACCGCTGGACCCAGTGGCTGTTCAAGCGCTTCTATGAGCGTGGGCTGGCCTACCGCAAGGATTCGCCAGTCAACTGGTGCCCCAAGGACCAGACCGTGCTGGCCAACGAACAGGTGGTCAACGGTGCCTGTGAGCGGTGCGGTACCGCCGTCACCAAGAAGTCGCTGAACCAGTGGTATTTCAAGATCACGGAATATGCCGACAGGCTGCTCGATGACATGGACGAGCTGCGGGGTCACTGGCCCGAGCGTGTCCTGGCGATGCAGAGGAACTGGATCGGGCGCTCCGAGGGTGCCCACGTGAACTTTGTGATTGAGGCCGACGGCGGCAAGCCCGCCAAGGATGTCACCGTCTTCACTACCCGCCCCGACACCCTGTACGGCGCGACCTTCTTCGTCGTCGCCGCTGACGCTCCGCTCGCCGTCGAACTGGTCACTGGCGAGTACGCGCAGGCCCTGGAGGCCTACCGCGAGCAGGTCAAGGCGTTGACGGAGATCGAACGTCAGTCCACTGAGCGCGAGAAGACCGGTGTCTTCACCGGCCGTTACGCCATCAATCCCCTGAACGGCGAGAAGCTGCCGGTCTGGGCAGCTGACTACGTCCTGGCGGACTATGGCACCGGCGCGATCATGGCCGTGCCTGCGCACGACCAGCGTGACCTTGACTTCGCGAAAGCATTCGGCCTGCCCGTCCGCGCCGTCCTGGACACCGGCGAGGAGGACCCGTCGGTGTCCGGCAAGGCGACAGCGGGGGAGGGCACCCTGATCAACTCGGGCGTCCTCGACGGCCTGCCCAAGGCTGAAGCCATCCCGGCTGCCATTGGCATCCTGGAAAAGCACGGTACAGGCGAGAAGTTCGTCAACTTCCGGTTGCGGGACTGGCTGCTGAGCCGCCAGCGGTTCTGGGGAACGCCCATCCCCATCATCCATTGCCCCGTCTGCGGTGAAGTTCCCGTCCCGGACGAGCAGCTGCCCGTCACGCTCCCGGCGGACCTCCGCGGCGAAGACCTCTCCCCGAAGGGGACCTCGCCGCTGGCCGCGGCCGAGGCGTGGGTCAATGTTGAATGCCCCAACTGCCACGGACCGGCCAAACGCGACACTGACACCATGGACACGTTCGTGGATTCGTCCTGGTACTTCCTGCGGTTTGTCTCTCCCCAGTACACAGAGGGTCCCTTCGACCCGGAGAAGATCAACGACTGGATGCCGGTGGGCCAGTATGTCGGCGGTGTCGAGCACGCCATCCTGCATCTGCTATACGCGCGGTTCTTCACCAAGGTCATTCACGACCTCGGCATGATCGAGGCCGACGAGCCGTTCAGCGCCCTGCTGAACCAGGGCCAGGTCCTCAATGGGGGCAAGGCCATGAGCAAGTCCCTTGGCAACGGCGTGGACCTTGGCGAACAGCTGGACAAGTACGGTGTGGATGCCGTGCGTCTGACGATGATCTTCGCCTCCCCGCCGGAGGACGACGTCGACTGGGCCGACGTTTCACCGTCGGGCTCAGCGAAGTTCCTGGCCCGGGCCTGGCGGCTGGCGCAGGATGTGACCAGCGACCCCGGCGTCGACCCAGCCACCGGGGACCGTGCGTTGCGGTCCGTCACGCACCGCACCATTGCCGACGCCGCTGCCCTGCTGGACAGCAACAAGTTCAACGTGGTCGTGGCCAAGCTGATGGAGCTGGTCAATGCGACCCGCAAGACCATCGATGCAGCGGGCGGCGCCAGTGGCTCGGACCCGGCGGTGCGCGAAGCTGCGGAGGCCGTTGCGGTCATCCTGAGCCTCTTCGCGCCGTACACTGCGGAGGACATGTGGAACGTCCTGGGCCATCCCGCCTCTGTCGCTAATGCGGGCTGGCCTGCCCACGACGAATCCCTGCTGGTCCAGGACACGGTCACCGCCGTCGTTCAGGTGCAGGGCAAAGTCAGGGACCGCCTGGAGGTCTCACCTGGCATCAGCGAGGAGGAGCTTCGTGAGCTTGCTCTGGGCTCCGAGAACGTCGAACGGGCACTCGACGGCCGCGGCATCCGCACGGTGATCGTACGCGTGCCTAAACTGGTGAACATCGTCCCGGCTTAGCCGGTTCCGGCCGCCGGGCCTTTCCGGCGGCCGGCCATGACTCCAGGAGGCACACTTGGCCGACCGCGATGCCCCTGCATGGCTCTGGCTTCGCGACCGCCTCGCTGCCTTTCGTCCGTCGACGAGGCCCGGCGCGCCTTCGCCGGTTGTCCGCGCCGCCGTCGTAACAGACTCCGCAGCCGCGTTGCCGGCCGAGTGGGTGGCGGCATTCTCGGCGGATGGCCGGCTGGCCGTGATCCCCATGCCCGTGATGGTGGGGGAGGAAATCTATGGCGAGGGTGAGGATGACATCACCCAGACCATTGCCCTGGCCTTGGCGGCCGGCACATCCGTCAGGACCTCCCGGCCATCGCCGGGCCAGTTTGAGCAGGCGTTCCTGGCCGCTGAGCGCCGCGGCTACCAAGCCGTGGTGTCCATTCACATCTCCGGCGGGCTGTCCGGGACCGCTGACGCGGCGAGGCTCGCTGCCGGCAGGGTGGGCATCCCCGTCGAGGTCATCGATTCCGGGACGGTGGGAATGGCCCAGGGTATGGGGGTGCAGGCCGCCGTCGTGGCGGCCGCTACCGGCCTGGACGCTGCCGCCGTCCGGACCGTCGCGGAGGAACAACTGGCACGGACGAAGGTGTACTTCTATGTCCCCAGTCTTGAACAACTGCGCCGCGGCGGAAGAATCGGGGCCGCTGCATCCCTGCTCGGAACCATGTTCGCGATCAAGCCGATCCTGGCAGTCGACGGCGGAAAGATCGTGCCGCTTGAAAAGGTCCGTTCGGCAGCCAGGGCGGTAGCCCGGCTGGAGGAGATAGCGGCCTCCGACGCCGCCTCCCGGCCGGACGGCCAGGCCCGCCTTGCGGTACATCACTTCGGCAATCCTGCAGAAGCGGAAGGGCTCGCAGGGAGGTTGGCCGCTGCATTGCCCCGCTGCCCTCGGGCCCAGATCAGTTCGTTGCCGGCCGTTCTCGCCGCACATGCCGGACTTGGTGTGCTGGCCGTGATCGTGGGCGAGAGCGGCATCGTGGGGGAGAGCGGCGCTCCGGCCGGGGCGGCGGACGTGCCGGGGCTTTCCACATAGCGGTTGCCTACCCTGCCGCCCGGGGCGCTGCCTGCCTAGCGTGGAGATATGCCACGCCCGGACGCTGGACCAGCAGCACGCCACGGGCCGCGTCATGCCAGGGACCGCCTCCAGGCCACGCTGGGGGAAGGCGTTCAAAGACCACTTCTTTCTGACCCTGGATGGGAAGCGTTCCGGGGCGACATGGGTGACCGCGTCCGGGGCGGCGAAGGGCGCGACGGGAAGGATCCCGCGGACGGCGACCCCGGACTGCCGCTTCACGGCGAAGGGCGGGTCGGGCCGGCACTGAGATGGCGTCTTGGCCGACGGGTAGCAGTGCTCATAGGCATCGTTGCTATCGCGGCAGGAGCGTGGTTCTGGTGGGAGGTCTCCACAGGCCTCGCGGAAGTGGTTCCGCTCAGCGATGTCACGACGTCCGGCGTCCCGTCCGGGGAAGGCCGTGCGGCCGACTCCAGCGTCGAGGCAGGAAAGCAGTCCGGTGGAGTGGGGCAGATAGATCCTGGGCCGTCCGAGGGGCCGTCGGGTGCGGCGGGCGCCATTGTCGTCCATGTTGCAGGTGCAGTGGCCAGGCCGGGGGTTGTGCAGTTGCCTTCGGGGAGCCGGGTGCACGAGGCCGTGGCCGCGGCGGGAGGGAGCATACCGGGGGCGGATCTGGATCGCCTCAACCTTGCAGCTGTGCTGGCGGACGGCCAGAAAATCTATGTTCCAGAGCCCGGTGAACCGCTACCGGCCGATTCGGCTGGCTCCGCAACGGGCGCTTCCGGAGGCAACGGCCCCGGTGGCTCCGCCGCAGCTTCAGGTGCCAAGACGAATCTCAACACCGCCGGTGTGGAAGAACTTGATGCCCTGCCCAAGGTGGGTCCGGTCCTGGCTCAGCGCATTGTGGACTGGCGGAAGGAGCACGGCCCGTTCAAAACGGTGGAAGAGCTTGATGCAGTGGATGGCGTCGGGCCGAAGATGCTCGAAACGCTGCTGCCCCTGGTGGGTGTCTGAGATGCCGACCGCGGCGGGGCAGAAGCCAGTGCGGACGCAAGTATGACCGGACGCAGCCCTTGGAGCCGCTTCGTGGAGTCAGCGGTCCGGCAGCAGGACGCCTTCGGTACCGGGGATGAGGGATTTCACGCTGCCCCGCCGGGCGATCCGGGCCGCCGCGGCCCGGTGATTCAGGCTGGTGCGCTGGTCCGCGAACGTTTCGGGAAGACCCTGCGCGCCCGGGAGCCCAAGGCAGCCCAGGCTCCTGGACCGCGGCGCCGGACGGATTTGAGGCTGGCATTTCCGGCGTTGCTTGTCTGGGGCGCAGCCATTGCCGGAGTATGGCTGGCGCCGGCGGCGCTGGTCGTGTCGAGCTGTATTCTGACCCTCGTTGCCGCCCTGCTGCTGGCAAAGTGCTCCCGTGGCCGGCGAAGCCTGCTGATGACCATCGCCGTTTCTTTGATGATGGCCGTTGCTGCCGCTGCACATTCTGCCGTCTCATCATCCCAGCGTCACGATGGCCCGCTCGCGGAGGCCGTCTCCTCAAAAATGTCAGTTGTCGCCATCCTGGAAATTGCCGGATCCCCCCGGTCCCTCTCGCCAGCCGGCCAGGCAGGCATGCCGGAGCGTTGGTCCGTGACGGCCACCGCTGTGGAGGTCATTGCCGGAGGAAACGTCATCCATGCCAGCGCGGCCCTGGTGGTAATGGGCGGGGATGACTGGGGAAAGCTGGTGCCCGGGCAGGTGGTGCGGACCACGGGCAAGCTGAAGCCCCCGGATGCGGGGCAGACCGAAGCCGGGGTTCTGTCGGCGTCGGCCCCTGTCACCGTTGCCGCCGGCGACACCTGGCAGGCTGGTGCCAAGGAGGTTCGCGGCAGCTATGTCGCCGCTTCATCCTTTCTGTCCCCTGACGCCCGGGGCCTGCTGCCGGGCATGGTCACCGGAGACACCAGCGCCCTGGATGAAGGATTGAATGCTGCCATGAAAACTGTCGGGATGACACACCTGACAGCGGTGAGCGGGGCCAACTGCAGCCTTGTGCTCGGCGCCCTGCTGTTGGGTGCCCGCAGCCTGCGGCTGCCCAGGCTGCCGGCAGCGGGGCTGGCACTGGGCGGCCTGGCGCTGTTTGTGCTGATGGTGGGGCCGGATGCCAGCGTGCTGCGTGCTGCCCTGATGGGGTCGATTGCCGTTGCGTCGCTGGCCGGCGGCCGCTCCGGCCGAGGCCTCAGCTTCCTTTGCCTGGCGGTGATCGGCCTGCTCCTGTTTGACCCCGGCCTGGGGACCAGCTTCGGGTTCCTGCTGTCGGTGCTGGCAACCCTGGGAATCATTGTCCTGGGCCGAAGGTTGGTCGATCGGGCGCCGCCCATTATTCCACGCTGGCTTGCGGCCGCTATCGCCGTCCCGTTGTCTGCCCAGCTGCTGTGCGGCCCGGTCATTGTGCTCCTGCAGCCGCAATTTTCCACATACTCCCTGTTGGCGAATGTGGTGGCCTCACCCCTGGTTGCGCCTGTGACGCTGCTGGGCACTGCGGCCGTGCCGCTGGTGGTCCCTGCGCCGTGGGCCGCCGCGGCGCTGATCGCTGTGGCCGGCACCTTCAGTGCAGGTGTAGCCTGCACCGCCAGGTTCAGCGCAGCCCTCCCGGGGGCTTCGCTGCCATGGACTGAGGGGACCTTCGGATTTCTGACAATGGCGCTGTTGTCAGCGGTAACTGTGATTCTCGTCCGGCTGGCACTGCGGCCACGCCATGTCCTCGGGCTGGCCAGGGGGCTGCACCACCGGCTTGAGGAATTCCTTATGCTTGTTGAACAGCACATACCGGGATACCGGGATGCACACCCGCCACGCGGCTGGCATGGCTTTGTGTCACGGGTTGGCCGTGGCAGGCTTGGATACCGCACCAACATTTCCAGGAGGAATGCAGAATGGCCGCTGCGCCACCTACGCGAAACCGGACGGCTGCGTCCGACACTGCCAACACGGCCACCTGGCGGGACGTAGCCCCCGCGGGAGTTGTCCTGGTCAGCGGACCCGAGGAATACCTCGGTATCAGGGCCATGGACCGTATCCGGTCACAAGTGCGTGCCGCTTCCCCGGATGTGGAACTCACCCGCCTCAATGCCGGCAGCTACGAGGCCGGAGCACTCGCCATGAATATCAGCCCCTCCCTGTTCGGCGAGAGCAAGCTGATCGAGGTCGAAGGGCTTGAAGGCATGAATGACGCCTTCCTCGCCGATGCCCTCGCCTACCTGCAACGCCCGGAGCCCGACGCGGTCCTGGTCCTCCGCCACGCCGGTGGCGTCCGCGGCAAAAAGCTCCTCGACGTGGTCAAGGCCGGCGGCTGGCCCGTGGTGGATTGCCAGCCACTGAAAAAGGACGCAGACAAGACCGCCTTCGTCGCTGCCGAGTTCCGGGCTGCCGGTCGGAGGATCAGTTCCGAGGCAGTGCAGTCGCTGGTCAACGCCGTCGGCGCCAACCTGTCAGAACTTGCGGCAGCCTGCAGCCAGCTGATTGCGGATGCAAGCGGAGCCGTGACGCCGGAGATCGTGGACAGCTACTACGGTGGCCGGATTGAAGCGACGGCGTTCAAGGTTGCGGATGCAGCGATGGCGGGAAACGGACCGGCCGCGCTCTCCATGCTTCGCCACGCCCTGGCCACAGGCGCCGATCCAGTTCCGCTCGTCGCAGCGCTGGCAGCAAAACTCCGGACGGTGGCCAAGGTGGCCGGTGCCAAGGGATCCCCTGCCCAGATTGCCAGGGAACTGGGAATGCAGCCCTGGCTCGTGGAGCAGGCCCAGCGCGATGTTCGCCGCTGGACGCCGGAGGGACTGGTCCGCTCCATCCAGGCCACCGCCGAAGCTGATGCCCAGGTCAAAGGCCTCTCACGGGACCCCGTCTACGCCGTGGAGCATGCCGTAACGGTCATTGCGATGTCCGCCGGCCGGCACTGACTCCCGCCGGATATCCGGGCCCTGGCCTTCCCTGATGTGTGGCCGGCTTAAAGATGTGTGGCCGGCACCCTGGGGTGCCGGCCACAACCATCAGTTCAAGTGAACTGGAAACCTTACAGTGCGTTGACCTTCTTGGAGATCGCCGACTTGCGGTTCGCTGCGTTGTTCTTGTGCAGAACACCCTTGCTGACAGCCTTGTCCAGCTTGCGGCTGGCAGCAACCAGGGCAGCAGCAGCTGCATCCTTGTCGGTGGACTCAACGGCGGTGTTGACGGCGCGGATGGCCGTCTTCAGCTCAGACTTGACTGCGTTGTTGCGCAGGCGTGCCTTCTCGTTGGTGAGGATGCGCTTCTTCTGGGACTTGATATTAGCCACGTGTGAACTCTCTTTTTAATGCGGAAATGGTCTAGAGGGCTTTCAGATTGGCCATTGACTGAGCGGCGTGGGGATACCTATGGCGGCCAACCATCAGTGGCCGTCGACCTGCACGGACACACAGCTATAAATAATAGCAGACGGGCCCGGAGACTCGCCATTTTGCAGCCTACTTCCAGCCGTGTCGGCGGCGGAGTCCCTCGGCGACCAGTTCGAAGCGGGCACGGTCCAGCACCGCACCCTCCCGCCGGATGCTATCCGGGCTTATCTGGAGGATCCGTCCCAGCTTTGCTTCACTCGGCCGTGACTGGCGGTCCCAGCCGCCGATCCCGATGTCCACATAGTCGCCCCGGCCGTGGCGGTCCTGGTCGTGGTCCTTGCTCGTGAGCATCAGCCCCAGCACGTACGGCCCGTTATGTCCGATCACCAGGACCGGACGGTCCTTCCCCCGCGTCGGGTCTTCCTCGTAGGGCACCCATGTCCAGACGATCTCGCCGGGGTCCGGGTCGCCGTCCGGCTGCGGGGAGTAGCTGATGGAGGCCACTCCGGTGAAGTCCGCAGGGTGCGCGGAAAACTCCCCGGTCCGGGCTGAAGGGCGGGGAGAAGCCCCAGGGGCCGGTGTGGCTCCGGACGTGAACTTTTGCAGGGCCCGGAGGGAGGTCCTGACGGTGTCGGCCAGGGCGCGGAGGTTAATTGGCATGGGGCCACCCTATCCCTGGCCAGGCCTGGCACCGCCGGGAATAGCGCAGGCAGTTGGGCGCCGAATGCGGTGCGATCCACCAGGACGTGGGACACTGGAGGTTCCATATGTGCGGTCTTTCCGCGGGGTGCCTTCGTTGCGTCCTGGCGGCGGCCGCCGAAGCCATCAGTGAATGCCAACAGTAAGGACCCTGCGTGTCTCCCATGGCCCGCACCGCCCCGGTGCCCGCCGCGACAGATCCGGCCATCATTCGGAATTTCTGCATCATCGCGCACATTGACCACGGCAAGTCCACGCTGGCCGACCGGATGCTGCAGTTCACCGGGGTCGTTCAGTCCCGCGACATGAAGGCCCAGTACCTGGACCGGATGGACATTGAGCGCGAACGCGGCATCACCATCAAGTCCCAGGCTGTCCGCATGCCCTGGGAACTGGATGGCAACAGCTACGCACTGAACATGATCGACACCCCCGGGCACGTCGACTTTACCTACGAGGTCTCCCGCTCACTCGCAGCGTGCGAAGGAGCCATCCTCCTGGTGGATGCGGCTCAGGGCATCGAGGCCCAGACGCTCGCCAACCTGTACCTGGCAATGGAAAACAACCTCACGATCATCCCGGTCCTGAACAAGATCGACCTTCCGGCAGCGCAGCCGGAGAAGTACGCGGCCGAACTGGCCAGCCTGATAGGCGGCGACCCGGAGGACGTTCTGCGCGTTTCCGGGAAGACCGGCATGGGCGTTGAGGCCCTGCTGGACAAGATCGTCCGCGACCTGCCGGCCCCGCAGGGCGATGCCAACGCCCCTGCCCGCGCTATGATTTTCGACTCCGTCTATGACACCTACCGCGGTGTGGTCACCTACGTGCGGGTGGTGGACGGCATGCTGCACCCGCGCGAGAAGATCCAGATGATGTCCACCCGGGCCACGCACGAACTCCTCGAAATCGGGGTGAGCTCCCCGGAGCCCACCCCCTCTAAAGGCCTGGGCGTCGGGGAAGTGGGGTACCTCATCACCGGGGTAAAGGACGTCCGCCTGTCCAAGGTTGGCGACACCGTGACCAACCTCGCCAAGCCTGCCGCTGATTCGCTTCCCGGCTACGCGGATGCAAAACCCATGGTCTTCTCCGGCCTGTATCCGCTGGACGGCACGGACTACCCGGTGCTGCGCGACGCACTGGAGAAGCTGATGCTCAACGACGCCGCGCTGGTCTACGAGCCCGAGACGTCCGCCGCGCTGGGCTTCGGGTTCCGGGTCGGCTTCCTGGGCCTACTGCACCTGGAAATCACGCGTGAGCGCCTGGAACGTGAATATAACCTGGACCTGATTTCCACGGCCCCCAACGTGGAATACGAGGTGACGCTGGAGGACAAGAAGGTGGTACACGTCACCAACCCCAGCGAATATCCCACGGGCAAAGTGGCGGAGGTCCGCGAACCCATGGTTTCGGCCACCATCCTTGCGCCCAACGAGTTCGTTGGCGCCATCATGGAGCTGTGCCAGAGCCGGCGCGGTGTGATGGGCGGCATGGATTACCTGTCCGAGGACAGGGTGGAAATCCGGTACCGCCTGCCGCTGGCCGAAATCGTCTTCGACTTCTTCGACATCCTTAAATCCAAGACCCGCGGCTACGGCTCGCTGGACTGGAAGGCCGACGGCGACCAGGTGGCCGACCTGGTCAAGGTGGACATCATGCTCCAGGGCGAGCAGGTGGATGCCTTTTCCGCCATCACCCACCGCGACAAGGCCTACGCCTACGGCGTCATGATGACCACCAAGCTGCGCGAACTCATCCCGCGGCAGCAATTTGAGGTTCCTATCCAGGCGGCCATCGGGTCCAGGATCATTGCCCGCGAAAGCATACGTGCCATCCGCAAGGATGTCCTGGCCAAGTGCTACGGCGGTGACATTTCCCGTAAGCGCAAACTGCTGGAAAAGCAGAAGGAAGGCAAGAAGCGCATGAAGATGGTGGGCCGCGTCGAGGTACCCCAGGAAGCCTTCATCGCAGCCCTGACCACAGACGAGTCCAAGGACAAGGCCAAGAAGTAGTGATGCCCGTGGCCGGAATCACCGGAGGCCGCACCAATGCCTAGCGTTCTTCCCCTTGGCGACCCGGCGCCGTCGGACGGTCTGCTGCCTGCACAGGCAGTGGAAGGTGCGGCGGACCGGGCTTTCGGGCTGTACGTGCACATACCGTTTTGTGCCGTCCGCTGCGGATACTGCGACTTCAACACGTACACGGCCACTGAACTGGGTGGCGGGGCCTCCCAGGATGCCTATGCTGACACTGCCATATCGGAAGTGCAGCTGGCAGCGCGCGTGCTCCCGGAGTCGGGCCTTCCAGGCCGCAGACTGAGCACTGTCTTCTTCGGCGGCGGCACGCCCACGCTGCTTCCGGCGGAGGACCTTGCCCGCATCCTGGGCGCGGCCATCAGCGCGTGGGGGATTGAGCCTGGAGCCGAAGTGACCACTGAGGCGAACCCGGATTCCGTCACCCCGGAGTCCCTCGCCGTGTTGAAGGACGCCGGATTCACCAGGGTTTCCTTTGGCATGCAGTCCGCGGTTCCGCATGTGCTGAAGGTCCTGGACCGCACCCACACCCCCAGCCGCGTGCCGCAGGTGGTTCAATGGGCGCGGGAAGCCGGGCTGGCTGTCAGCCTGGACCTGATTTACGGGACCCCGGGGGAGTCCCTGGAGGACTGGCGGCATTCCCTGCAGACCGCACTGTCATACGAGCCGGACCACATCAGCGCTTACGCGCTGATTGTTGAAGAAGGAACTAAGCTGGCTGCCCAGATCCGCCGGGGTGAAGTTCCGGGGATTGACGACGACGATCACGCTGACAAATACGAACTCGCCGACCAGCTGATCGGTGAAGCGGGGCTCAGCTGGTACGAAGTGAGCAACTGGGCGCGGACCCCGGAGCAGGCCTGCAGGCACAATCTCGCGTACTGGCGCGGTGACGACTGGTGGGGCATCGGGCCCGGCGCACATTCCCATGTCGGCGGAGTGCGCTGGTGGAATGTCAAGCACCCCACTGCCTACGCCGGACGGCTGGCCCAGGGTGTTTCCCCGGCGGCGGGCAGGGAGACCCTGGACGCCGCGACCCGCGATGTGGAGCGTGTGATGCTGGAAGCAAGGCTCGTTTCGGGTCTTGGCATTGAATCACTGGGGGAGAAGGGACGGCACGCTGTTGCCGGGCTGATAGCCGATGGCCTTGTCGACCCGCCGGCTGCATTCAGTGGCCGCCTGGTGCTGACCCTGAAAGGCCGCCTGCTGGCTGACGCGGTGGCCCGCAGGCTCCTGCAGGATTAGTCCCTACCCAACGCGGGGTCACTTCCCGCCCAATACTATGCGCTTATTGGGCGGGAAGTGACCCCGCGTTGGTGCGGATTACTTAATCCAGCGGAGGTTGTACTGGTACCGGTGCGGCTGGCCCCGGTTCACATGGATGCCGGCTGCGACGGAGTAGCAGGTCAGCGCTATCCAGATCAGGGTGGCGATCACAGCGAAGATGTTTCCCACCACGGGGATGAAAACCAGGATGTTTGCCAGTACCGCAGCGATGGTCGGCGGAAGGCTGAAGTTCAGCGCTTCCTTGGACTCCTGGGCCGTGAACGGCCCGCGGTCCCGGAAGATGAGGTAGATCAGCAGGGACGGGACGCAGCCCAGGATCCCGCCGAAGTGGGCAAGCGTGGCCCACTGGCGGTCCTCGCTCGCGGTCAGTGGCAGCGCATTTGCGGGAACGCCATGGTACTCGGAACGGCCCTGGCCGCCCTGGTTGTCCGTGTGTTCACGTGCGTTATCTGCCACGGTGTCTTCCTTCGAAAGTGCGATGGTGCTGGTCATGGATGGGCGGCCTGAAGCGAATCAGCTTCCGCAGTACCAAGAATACTGGTTATGCGCCGGAATGCTGCCCCGCGCAGCCCTGAGCCAGGGCCGGAACAGACGCTGCCTGCCTGCTTAGGGCACCGTGAGGAAGTCGATGACTTCCTCCACCCTGCCGAGCAGTGACGCTTCCAGGTCCGCGTAGCTGCGGACCGCGCCCAGCAATTTCTGCCAGCCAAGACCGATATCCTCCTTGGTGGAGTGAGGCCAGCCGAACGCTGCCAGGATACCGGTCTTCCAGTCCTGCCCGCGGGGAACCACCGGCCACTCGGAGATGCCGAGCACGGCGGGGCGGATCGCCTGCCACACGTCCACGTACGGGTGGCCGACGATGAGGACATTGCCGGCAGCGCCGGGGGAGGCCATGACGGCATCGGCTATCCGCGATTCCTTGGAGTCAGGCACCAGATGGTCCACCAGGACGCCGAGCCGACGGCCAGGTCCTGGCCTGAAATCAGCCACCGCGGACGCCAGGTCGTCGATGCCATGCAAAGGTTCGACGACGATGCCTTCCACCCGCAGGTCATCGCCCCAGACCTTTTCCACCAGTTCGGCGTCGTGCTTGCCCTCCACCCAGATCCTGCTTGCCCTGGCGACCTGGGCGCGTTGCCCGGCCACGCGGACAGAGCCGGAGGCTGTCCGGCCGGCCGCCCCGGACGCGGCGGCCTGCCGGGGAGCGGGAGGCATGAGCCGGATGGGCCGGCCATCAAGGAGGAAACCGAATCCCAGCCGAAAGGACCGTGATTTGCCGCGCCGGTCCTCGAGGGCAACAACGTGCATGCCGCCGGACTTTTCCACCCGCGTCACGGCGCCGACCCAGCCCGACTGGACGTCTTCCAGCACCATCCCGCGTTCGACCGGGACTTCAGCCAGTTCGTTCCTTGCGGGGCCCGAGATCTCCTGCGGGCCCCAGTTCTGGTAATGCATGGATTCGCTCCGTCTTGTGCTGGATCCTGGCCCGGAATTTTCGCCCGGAGCGGTACCAATGCTAACAACGCGGCCGGGCATATTAGACTGTTAGCACTTAGGCATGTCGAGTGCTAACCCGTATGGATATAAAAGTATTCATCAACAGGGTCGGTGCACCGAGAGGGAATCCGGCCCGGGCGGGCGGACGGCCTGTGACCGTAGATGGAGGTGGAGTGTGAGCGAGCCGCGCAAACTGGAAGTACTGCGAGCCATTGTGGAGGACTACGTGCACTCCCGTGAGCCAGTCGGCTCAAAGGCTCTGGTTGAACGCCACCACCTGGGCGTGTCCAGCGCGACCATCCGGAACGACATGGCGGCACTGGAGGACGAAGGGCTGATCACCGCGCCCCATACCAGTGCGGGACGGATCCCCACGGATAAGGGCTACCGGCTGTTCGTGGATCAGATCTCAGCTGTGAAGCCACTCTCCCCGGCTGAACGGAGAGCCATCCAGTCATTGCTGGAGGGATCCACTGATCTCGACGACGTCCTTGACCGCACGGTCCGGCTGCTGTCCCAACTGACCAACCAGGTGGCCGTAGTGCAGTACCCCCATCTGAGCCGCGCCACCATCCGGCACATTGAATTCGTGCTCCTCGCGCCGAGGCAGGTCCTCGTGGTTCTTATCGCCACCACCGGTAAGGTGGAACAACGGGTGATCGACATCGGCCAGGATCTCAGCGACGAAGCCCTCGCAGGCCTGCGCGCCAGGTTCCTGGGTTCGCTTTCCGGAACACCGCTGAGCCAGCTCACGCGGTCCCTGCCGGGCGTGGTTTCCGCTGTTGGCTCCGGTCAGCGGCAAGCCGCGCAGGCTCTGGCGCACGGACTTGAAAGCCTTGCTCATAGCAGCCGGGAAGACCGGATGGTCATGGCCGGGACGGCCAACCTCGCCAGGTCCAATTTGGATTTCCCGCTCAGTATCGGACCGGTGCTGGAAGCCCTCGAAGAACAAGTGGTGATGCTGCGGCTGCTGAGCGAGATGGCGCAGGACCCCAGAGGCGTGACAGTGAGTATTGGCCGCGAAAATCCCTACGACGGCCTGGCCGAAGCATCGGTGGTGGCCACGGCCTACGGACCTGACAGCACCGCCAAGGTCGGTGTGCTGGGTCCCACCCGGATGGATTATCCCACCACCATGGCTGCCGTCCGGGCGGTAGCACGCTACCTTTCCAGGATCCTGGGTCCATGAGAGCGCATGCCGTGACGGCACGTATACAGCATCCAGACACGAAGAGCAGTGCGAGCCGTACAACTGTGAGCACTACGACTAGGAAGAGAAACGAACTTTGAGCAGCCACTACGACGTCCTTGGCGTCTCGCCGGAAGCCACCGGAGAAGAGATCAAGAAGGCCTACCGCAAGCTGGCCCGCACCCTTCACCCGGACGTTAACCCCGGAGATGATGCGTCGGACCGCTTCAAGGCCGTGACCCACGCCTACGAGGTGCTCTCCGACCCGCAGAAGCGCCGGGTCTATGACACCACCGGCAATGAGAACGGAACGGATAACGGCTTTGGCGGAGGAGGGTACTCCGGCCAGGGCTTCGCCTTCCAGGACATTTTCGACACCTTCTTCGGTGCGGGCGGCTCTGCCGGTCCGGCTTCGCGTGTCCGGCGTGGACAGGACGCGCTCATCAGCGTCCGCATCGAGCTGCGGGATGCCGTGTTCGGCGTCAACAAAAAGCTCGAAGTGGACACCGCCGTTACCTGTCCCACGTGCAATGGATCATGCTGCCGCGAGGGGACCCACCCCGAGCGTTGCGATATCTGCGGCGGAAGCGGCCAGGTCCAGCGCGCGGTCCGTTCCATTCTGGGCCAGGTCATGACGGCGGCCCCGTGCGGTACCTGTGAAGGCTTCGGAACAGTCATCAAGGACCCGTGCAACGAGTGCAGCGGGCAGGGCCGGATCCGCAGCAGGCGTTCCCTGACCATCAAGGTGCCCGCCGGGGTAGCCACGGGCACCCGCATCCAGCTTTCCGGCCAGGGCGAAGCAGGTCCGGCCGGAGGCCCCTCCGGTGACCTCTATGTCGAGATCCGGGTCAACAACGATGCCACTTACGTCCGTGACGGTGACGATCTGCACGCCACCCTCAACATTCCCATGACGGCTGCCGCCCTGGGAACAGAGCTGACGCTGGACACCTTCGACGGGATGCAGGAAATCGACGTCAAGTCGGGGACCCAGTCCGGCGAGATCATCACACTGCGGGGCCTGGGCGTGACGCACCTGCGCGGCTACGGCCGTGGCGACCTGAAAGTCCATCTCCAGGTTGAGACGCCGTCCAAGCTGGATTCAGCCCAGGAGGACCTCCTGCGGCAACTGGCGAAGCTGCGCGGCGAACAGTTCACCGAGGGAAAGCTTGCTGCCAGCGGCGGCATGTTCGCCAAAATTCGGGACCGGTTCGGTAACCTGTAGCGGTGAGCAATCCGGTCTTCTTTAGCACCGCAGGGTCGCTGGACCACATGGTCCCTGGCGGCCGGTTTGTGCTTGACGGGCCGGAAGCCCGGCACGCTGTGACCGTGAAGCGCCTCGGCCCCGGTGAATCCGTTGATATCGCGGACGGCGCCGGAAAGAGGCTGACCGGGACCGTTGTGGCGTCGTCGCCTGCCGAACTCACAGTTGAATGCGCCGCACTGGACGAGGAGGCACGGCCGGACATCCGGCTGGTGCTCGTCCAGGCACTGGCCAAGGGCGACCGCGATGAATTGGCAGCGGAAACAGCCACGGAACTGGGCATCGACGCGGTCATACCGTGGCAGTCCGAGCGGTCCATCGTGCGCTGGAAGGGTGAGCGCGCCGCAAAGGCGCACGCGAAGTGGCAGTCGGTGGTCACGGCTGCAGCCAAACAGGCGCGCCGGGCCTGGATCCCGGAAGTACGCGCCGCCGTCGATACCCCCGGGCTGGCCGTTGCCGTGGCGGCCGCCGGCCTTGCCGTCATCCTCCACGAGGACGCTGTGCGGCCGCTGCGTTCGGTCCTGGAATCCTGGCAGCTTTCCGATCATGGCAAAGGTCCCCGTGAAGTCCTGCTCATCGTGGGGCCCGAAGGCGGCATCAGCCCGCGGGAAGTCACCAGGCTCTGCGGCGCGGGGGCCGTGACCGCGCTCCTGGGCCACCACGTCCTGCGGTCTTCCACGGCCGGCCCGGCGGCAGTAGTGCTGGCGAGCGACGTGCTGGGCCGCTGGACGAATCCTTCCGGCTAACGCCGCTAGCGGACTCTGAAGCCCCGTGTGTCCACGTTAAGCTCCTGCTGGTTTCCGGACGTGTCCTCCTGGGACACGCGCAGCTCGTAGTTGCCGGACGTGAGGGTCAGGTTCAGGGTGAACAGGCCTGACTGCGCGGCGTCGGCCGCGGCGGTGGTTTCGCCGGTCAGGAACGGCTTCTTATCTCCGTTGGCTTCCGCCTGCAGGATCTGCCAGTGCAGCTTGCCGCCTGCAACGGTGCTGCGGCCGGTGATCTTGACGCTGCCGCCGGGAACTTCCACACCTTCCTGCGGGTCGATGATCCATACCGGCGCGACCATGCCCGCAACACGGGACATCGGAGTCCCGAGCCTTATCCGGCCGAAGGCGAGGTAATCCGTATGGCCGTCAACCAGTACCGTCACCTGTATCTGCTGACCGGAATCGATGAGCCCTGAACTGGCAGCCGCTGCGGTGGCCGTATACACCAGCTGCTGGATCGCGCGGGTGGCCATGTCGCCATCGAGATTGCTGTTGAAGGCATCCGCCGAGACATCCACTGTGATGACGTTTTTACCCGAGATTGAGGTGGCCAGTTTCTTCGGGTTCTGCCAGGGGGTGAAGAAGTCCGGATCAAGGGGCTTGTCTGACATCATGGCGTGCAGCGCACGGGTGACCGGATTTTCCTGGTCCGGAACGTCCCTGAATTCCCGGTACAGGAATACGTTGCCGTTGCTGCGGCCGATCCAGTAGACGGGGGCCTTGTTGGTTGCCTGGGTCGTCTCCAGCGGGGTGCTCGTCGACGGCGCCGCGGGGGAGCCGCTGGCCTCGGCCGTGCTCAAGGCCACTGTCGGCCCGGGTCCCGGGTCCGCGATGCAGCCGGAGAGGACCAGGACCACAGGCAGGAGGCCAAGGAGGCCTTTGGAACGGATGCGTCCCCAGGCACGTCCCCTGGCGAGGGGCGTTGCTCTTCCCGGCACTGTGATGGCCCTGTCCTTCCTGCAGTGTGATGGGCCGGTCCCCGGACGGCCTGGTTCTCCAGCGTGGTGCTGGCTTTCCAGCATGGCATAAGGCTGCGGGCCTACCGGTCCCGATCCGGCGTTCCCGCCCAACTGCAACGGGAACGATATGAGGCCGATATGAAGTTGATACCTAAAGACGGGAACCACTCCGGCGGAAGCCTTTTCCGTCGATGCCTGGCGCCCGTGGATCTTGCGTTCCGACGTCCATAAGGGGCTTCCGCTGGGCCGCCGGAGGGCAGCGTGCTGGCGTAAGATGGTATGAATCCGGTGACCATCGGCGGGCTCGGCAACTGCCGCGCCGCTCCGGTGTCACCAGCAGTGCCACCAGCAGCGCCAGCCGCGCTGCTTATTTGAACTGAAGGGGACCCCAGGCCTGCGGGCCAGCACCATGACTGAATCAGCGAACGGAAAGCGCCGGCTGAATACCGGAGAGCGCGCCGCAGGAGAATTCCCCCATACCCTTCCCGGTATCCGGACGGAGGTGGTTCTCTTTGACAACTCCGATCAGATGGTCCAATCGCTCGGCAGCCATGATGAGGCATTGCGTTTCATCGAGGAGCAGTTCCCCGCCGTCAACTTCCATGTCCGCGGCAACGAACTTTCCATTAGCGGACCCGCCACCGATGTCCCCAGGATCATGCGGTTGCTCCATGAAGTGCGCGGTCTCGTGGCCCGCGGCACCGTGATCAGCCCGGCGGTCCTGCAGCAGCTTGTGGCTTTGCTCCGCAGCCAGTCGTTGCAGAACCCCGTGGATGTGCTAACCCATGACATCCTCTCCAGCCGCGGCAAAACCATCCGGCCCAAGACCCTCAACCAGAAAAACTATGTTGACGCGATCGACGACAACACGGTGATCTTCGGGATCGGACCTGCCGGAACCGGCAAGACCTACTTGGCCATGGCCAAGGCAGTCCAGGCCCTGCAGCAGAAGGAAGTCAGCCGCATCATCCTGACCCGGCCCGCCGTCGAAGCCGGGGAGCGGCTCGGTTTCCTGCCGGGCACGTTGAGCGACAAGATCGATCCGTACCTGCGTCCGCTCTACGATGCCCTGCATGACATGATGGACCCCGAATCGATCCCGCGCCTGATGGCCGCCGGAACCATTGAGGTAGCGCCTCTCGCCTACATGCGCGGACGGACCCTCAACGACGCCTTCATCATCCTGGACGAGGCGCAGAACACGACGCCCGAGCAGATGAAGATGTTCCTGACCCGGCTGGGCTTCGGTTCCAAAATGGTGGTCACCGGAGACGTCACCCAGGTTGACCTTCCGTTCGGCACGAGATCCGGCCTGCGTATTGTGGAGGAGATCCTGCAGGGAATCGAAGACGTAAACTTCACCTTCCTGGATTCCACTGATGTGGTCCGGCACCGCCTGGTCGGCGACATCGTCCGCGCATACAGCCTCTGGGACGACGTTCAGCGGAACAGGGTCAAGCATTCCGTTGCCCGCGAAAAACGGGCGGAGCACGCGTGAGCATCGAGGTCAACAACGAGTCCGGAATCCAGGTTGACGAATCGGAGCTTGTGGCGCTGTCCAGGTATGTTTTTGAACAGCTTTACATCCACCCCCAGGCGGAGCTGTCCATTCTCCTCGTGGACGAGCCCGCCATGGAGAAGCTCCACATCGAGCTCATGGACGAGCCCGGCTCCACCGACGTCCTGTCCGTACCGATGGATGAACTGACTCCCGGTACCCCGGACCGTCCAACTCCACAGGGGATGTTGGGCGACATCGCCGTGTGCCCGCAGGTCGCCCAGGTCCAGGCCAGGAATGCCGGCCATTCCCTGCAGGATGAGATGCTGCTCCTGACCACCCATGGCATACTCCATCTCCTGGGCTATGACCATGCCGAGCCCGAGGAAAAGGCCGAAATGTTCGGCCTGCAGCGTGAACTGCTGTCCGGCTTCACCGGCAAAGAAGCACCCGCCGAGACCACCCAGTGACGCCCCTGCTCCTGGTCGTGATGGCGCTGGCGTTCCTCAGCATTGCAGCGCTCCTGACAGCTGCGGAGGCAGCGTTTACGTTCCTTCCCCGGCACGACGCCGAAGAGGCGCTTCTGACCAGCCGTGGAAATTCCTTGAAAAGCATCCTTGCGGAGCCGGTGGCACACATCCGGGCGCTAAGATTCTGGCGCATCTGGTTCGAGATGGCATCAGCGGTGGCAGTGGCCGTCCTCCTCCACAGCCTGCTGGCCAACGTATGGCTCGCCGGCCTGGCTGCCACCGGCATCATGGCCCTGCTCGGGTTCGTGATCGTGGGAGTTTCCCCGCGCCAGCTCGGCAGGCTCCATTCCGCGGAGGTCGTGCGGTTCACCGCGCCGCTGATCGGGTTCCTGACCCGCGTTCTCGGGCCGATCCCGGGCTGGCTGGTGGCGCTGGGGAGTGCTGCTGCGCCTGGGGCTCCCGGCGGGGACGAGGCCTTCGTCAGCGAGCAGGAATTCCGTGAGCTCGTTGACAGGGCCAGTGAATCGGACGTCATCGAGGACACTGAGGCCGAAATGATCCAGTCCGTTTTTGATTTCGGTGACACCCTGGTGCGCGCCGTCATGGTCCCCAGGACGGACATCGTCAGTATCGACGCCGGTTCGAGCCTCAGGCGGGCCATGTCCCTTTTCCTGCGGTCCGGATATTCACGGATCCCCGTGATCGGGGACAGCACGGACCAGATCCTCGGGATCGTGTATCTCAAGGACGTCGCCGCGGCCCTGCACGAACTGGGCCCCGATGAAGCCCCGCCGCTGGTCGAGTCCATTGCCCGTGAAGTCCGCTACGTTCCGGAATCCAAGCCGGTCAGTGACTTGTTGAAGGAGCTGCAGAAGGAATCGACGCACGTGGCCATCGTCATCGACGAATATGGCGGCACCGCGGGACTGGTCACGCTGGAGGACCTCATTGAAGAGATCGTTGGCGAGATCGTCGATGAATACGACACCGAGAGTGCCGAGGCGGTGGAACTCGGGGACGGATCATTCCGTGTGAGTGCGCGGATGAGCATCGACGACCTCGGGCAGCTGTTCGATATTGAGCTCGACGACGACGAGGTGGACACGGTCGGCGGGCTGATGGCCAAGGCACTTGGCCGCGTCCCCATTGTGGGCAGCACCGTGGTGGTGGACGGTGTCTCGCTGCGGGCTGAGCGGCTTGAGGGCCGCCGTAACCGCGTCAGCCACATCATTGCGGCGCACCCGCCAAAAGTAGACACTGACCTTGAAGACCTCCTCGATGAGGCCAACACAACCCAGCAGGGAGTTCCTCGTGAGCAAGAAAAATAAGCCCCACGTCAATCAGGATTCGGCCAAAGAGGATTTTGGCGGCTTCCGTGCGGGCTTCTCGGTCCTTGTGGGTCGCCCCAACGCCGGCAAATCCACCCTCACCAATGCCCTGGTGGGTAAGAAGGTGGCCATCACGTCCGCCAAGCCGCAGACCACCCGTCATACCATCCGCGGAATCGTCCACCGCGAGGACGCTCAGCTGATCCTGGTCGATACTCCAGGCCTGCACCGCCCGCGTACCCTGCTGGGCAAACGCCTTAACGACCTTGTGGCTGACACATTGGCCGAAGTTGACGCTATCGGTTTCTGCCTGCCAGCCAACGAAAAGATCGGTCCCGGGGACAAGTACATCGCCGCTCAACTGGCTGCCATTGGACGAACGCCGCTCATCGCGATTGTCACGAAGGCTGACCTCGTGGACCGTCAGGTACTGACAGAGCAGCTCCTTGCGGTCGCGGCCCTTGGCCGTGAAGTGCTGGGGGAGGACGGCTGGAAGGATATCGTCCCGGTATCGGCAACGGACGGCTTCCAGGTGGGCACTCTGGCCGATGTCCTGATCAGCCACATGCCGCCGTCGCCGCCGCTGTACCCGGACGGTGAACTGACCGACGAGCCCGAGGCCGTTATGGTTGCCGAGCTGATCCGGGAGGCCGCGCTGGAAGGGGTCCGGGACGAACTCCCGCACTCCCTGGCAGTGGTGGTGGATGAAATCGTAGCCCGCGAAGGCCGCGCCGAAGACAACCAGCTTCTGGATGTGCGGGTTAACCTCTATGTGGAGCGCCCTTCCCAGAAGGCCATCATCATTGGCAAGGGAGGCAGCCGACTGCGGGAAGTGGGAACAAATGCCCGGAAGGGCATCGAAGCGCTCCTGGGCACGCGCATCTATCTTGACCTCCATGTGAAGGTGGCCAAGGACTGGCAGCGGGACCCCAAGCAACTGGTCAAACTCGGCTTCTGACGCCGCCGCACCGCGGCCCCGGGTCCGCCGCCCGGCATTTTCCCAGCGTGGACGACTAAAATAGTCGGATTCAGATTTTAAAGGAAGGTACACCCAGTGGTGCGAGGCCGCGATAAACGCGAGTACGGAGCTGACCTGTCAGCGGGACCAGGACCAGTTTCCCGTCACGCGGAAGATGCCGCCGTGGGCTCCGCCCGCCATCTTGGATTACAGCGCGGGATGCCGCAATGGGTGAAGGTGACCACCGCCGTGGTCTCCATCCTGGTGGTCGGAGCCCTCGCCTTTGCCGGCTTCTGGTACTTCCGGCTGCAGTCGAACATCTCCACCTCGCCGCTCAGCGCCGGCAGCGGCAGCACCGAGGACGCTGTGAACGACTCCACCGACAGGATGCAGATCCTCATCCTTGGCTCGGACACGCGCGACGGCAAGAACTCCGAATATGGCACCGCAGCGGACTCGAGCGGCTACGGGCAATCCGATGTGATGATGCTGATGGACATTTCGGCGGACAACAAGCGCGTCAACGTCATCAGCTTCCCGCGCGACCTGCTGGTTGACATCCCCGAGTGCAAGGACCCGAAAACCAAGCAGGTGTTTCCTGCCCGCAGCGGGGTCATGATCAATGAGGCTATGGCACAGGCCGGCATCGGCTGCGCCGTGGACACCGTCAACAAGCTCACCGGACTCCAGGTGGACCACTTCATGATGGCGGACTTCAACGCCGTCAAGGAGCTCTCCAATGCCGTGGGCGGCGTGGATGTGTGCATCAGCGACGCCGTATACGACCCCGATTCCCGCCTCCGGTTGCCCAAGGGCACATCCTCGGTTCAAGGCGAAATGGCGCTGGCCTTCCTGCGGACACGGCACGCATTCGCCGACGGCGGGGACCTGGGCCGCATCAAGGGCCAGCAGGGATTCCTCTCCTCGCTCACCCGCAAGATCAAGGACGACGGGACGCTGTCGGATCCCGCAAAGATGCTGAAGATCGCCGATGTGGTCACCCAGAACCTCACGGTCGATGATGGCCTGGCGTCCGTTCCCTCGCTCCTCACCATCGGGAACCGGCTGAAGAATATCGACATCAGCAAGGTGGCGTTCGTCGCCGTCCCCACCACTCCGGCGGCAGACCTCAACCGCCTGCAGATCGCTGAACCGGCCGGCTCGCAGTTGTTCTCGGCGCTGCGCAAGGACGTGGACCTGACCGATCCCACTGCGCCGACGCCGACGCCGACGCCGTCGCCGACTGACGGTACGACGTCGTCTCCAGCTCCCGCCCCGACTGAGACAACGCCCGCGGTGGCACCCTATGACAAGGCAGCGCAGCCCATCTCCGTTGCCAACGGATCGGGTGTGGCGGGACGTTCCCAGGAGATCGCCGAAGTGTTGAAGGCGGGTGGCTTTACCCAGCTGAGCCAGCTGGAGGCCAAACCTATTGCGCAGTCCGTGGTGTACTACGGAACTCAATTCGCCGATGTTGGCGCGGATGTGGCGGCAATGCTGGGAATCCCGGCCGCCCAGGTGCTTCCGGCGCCTGCCTTCCATGGGGTCCAGGTCTACATTGGAGAGGACTTTTCCAAGGGCACCACCTATGGAGCCGCCGCACTGCCGAGCGACATCGTCAACCAGACGGCCGGGGACACTGTCTGCCAGCAGGCCAATCCCGCGCTGATCGTGCACGGCTAAAGGGCAGATCTCCCGGAATCCGGTGTCGGTACCGTCAGGCCAGTACCGTCAGGTCCGTGCGGAGGCCTGATTGTCAAGCGCGCGGCGGGCCGTCCGGCCGTTCAGGAGGTCTTCGGCGCGTGCGGGAACCAGCTGGTTCAGGAACGAGATGACGTCCTGCGCCGGTGTTGCTGTGGCTGCACCGGCCACGGCCTCCAGGACGGCAGCAGCGGTGGCCCTCGCATCGTCCGGGTCCAGGCCCCAGGCTGCGGCTTCCTTGATCACATGCTCCAGCGTCAGGTGGTTCAACCCCGCCTGCCCGCCGATTGCATGACCGGCGTTTTTGCTTGGCGCGTATAGCAGTAGCGTCGGAGCCGCGTCGTACAGCGGCGCGAGCAGCACCTCGCCTCCGTCACGGATGAGCAGCGAGTAGTTCTTCGAGTGCGCGTCGCCGTTTCCGATGACGAGGTTGAACGTGACGGCCCGGAGCAGGTCACGGCGGAATCCGTCGTCGTCGCGGGTATGCGGCGCCGCGGTGGATACCAGCCTGGTCAGCCTGGACGGCGGGGCCGTCGTGCCCTCGTATTTGGCCTCACTGCCCAGTCCCAGCGCCTGGGTGAAGTCCTCCTGGTGCAGCCGGCCGCCTTCGGCCGTCCGATCATAGCGGGTCACGACGATCGCCTGACGCGCGCCGAAGGTTTCAAGCCGGGCTTCCGCAGCCCGCAGCCCGGCCGCTGCGGCGACCTTCAGGGCCCAGTCTTCCGCAGGAAGGAGATGGGGGATGGGGGAATCCAGGGGTTCGGGCTTGATGATGTGGGTGGACACGGCTCCACGGCCCGGCCACATCCAACGGTCGCCGGACCGGTTCAGCAGGACCTTGGACTGGATCCCGCCCAGGGAGGCGGTGATCGCGAAATCGTCAGGCAGGTCCCAGGTGGGCAGCGCTTCGACAACCTTCGCGACTTCCTCATCGGTCATGGGGATTGCTTTCCCCCGACCGTCGGGTGACATTCCTTCCGGCAACACCTGGACTGCGCCGGCGCAATCGCCGCCGAGCACCCGGAGCAGACCGATGGCGTCAGGAGTGGCAAGCCCGTTCTGGGACGCAAGATGGGAACGGACCTGTCCTTCCGGAAGCAAGCCATCGAAGTAGTTGAGCACCGCGGTGTCGGCAATCTTTCTCCGCGCCACCGGCAGGGCCAAAGACAGCAGGATGGAGGAGACGCCGTATTCGGCGACGATTTCGGCGTCGTACTGGAAGGACAGGCGCAGGGAAGTCCCCGACAGCACCCCGATGTGGCGCCCATGCAGGAACACGTCAAGGCTTTGGCGTTTCACTGCTTGACCTGAAGTTTGGCGAACCGGGGTACCAGCGCGACGTCGCGGCCTACTGCCCGGATGGCTTTCATGGCAACTACCGTGGACACCGGCTCGCCGTGTTCCAGCCTGACGATCGTGCCCCGTGTCACGCCCAGCCTTTCAGCCAGTTGCTGCTGGGTCATGCTGGCCTCTTTGCGGGCGTCCGAAATCGACCGGCCCAGCGATGCGGCATCGACGGCACGATAGAACGGCGTCTCCGAAGAATGTTCCATATATTGATCATACCGGTGCAATTCACGTTTGTTCAATATTTCAAACATTTGAGAAGAGGTAATTGTTGATCAATATATGGAACATCTCGTTGACCCGGCCGGTTCCGTTACCAGATGCTGACGCGCTCCTCCCGGGGCATCCACATCCCGTCCTGTTCGGTCACGCCAAAGGCCTCATGGAACGCGTCCAAGTTCTTGGCGATGGCATTTGTCCTGAATTCATTGGGGGAGTGCGGATCGGTGGCCAGCCGGCGGATTGCCTCCTCCGTCCGGATCACCTGGCGCCAGCCTGCCGCCCAGGACGCGAAGAAGCGCTGCTGCCCGGTGAGCCCGTCCAGGACCTCAGGCTCCTTGCCGTCCAGGCTGATCAGGTAGGCCTTGTATGCGATGGTCAGTCCGCCAAGGTCACCGATGTTCTCGCCCAGCGTCAGCTTGCCGTTGACGTAATGTCCCGGTGCCGCGTATGGGGAAAGCACGTCGAACTGGGCGACAAGCTTCGCGGTCAGCTCCTCAAACGCCTTCCGGTCCTCCTCGGTCCACCAGTTCCGGAGGGCCCCGCCGCCGTCGAACTGTGAGCCCTGGTCGTCAAACCCGTGGCCGATCTCGTGGCCGATGACGGCTCCGATTCCGCCGTAGTTGACGGCGTCGTCCGCGTCCGCGGTGAAGAAGGGCGGCTGCAGGATTGCGGCCGGGAAAACGATCTCGTTCAGCATCGGGTGGTAGTAGGCGTTCACTGTCTGCGGCGTCATCAGCCACTTGTCCAGGTCCACAGGCTTGCCCACCTCGTCGAGGTGGCGGTCGACGTCGGCATTGTGGGCCCGCTCAACGTTCCCCAACAGGTCGGCGGGGTCGATTTCCACCGCTGAGTAGTCGATCCACTTGTCCGGGTAGCCGATCTTGCCGCGGAACGACTCCAGCTTACGGAGCGCCTCGGCCTTCGTCTCCTCACCCATCCATTCGAGGCCGGTGATGCTCCGGCGGTACGCCTCAATGAGGTTGTCCACCAGGGTCTTCATACGCGCCTTATGGGATTCCGGGAAGTGCCGGGAAACGTAGATCTGTCCCACGGCTTCTCCCAGGGCGGCTTCGACGACGCCCACGCCACGCTTCCAGCGGTCCTTGTTTCGGGGCGTGCCGCTGATGGTGGTGCCGTAGAACGCAAAATTGGCGTCCACGAACGCGGAGGAAAGGTAAGGGGCCGCGGCGCTGATAACCCTCATGGCCAGCCATTCCTGCCAGATCCCCAGCGGTTCCGATTCAAGCAGTCCGGCGGCCCCGCTGAAGAAATCAGGAGTGCTGACTACGATTTCCCGGCGCTTGTCCTCGTCGATGCCGGCGGCCTCGAACCAGGTCCCCAGCAACGGGAACAGCGAAAGGGCTTCGTCCGCCGTCCTGAGGTTGTAGGTCTTCTGCGGATCCCGCAGGGTCACGTTGTCCCAGTGGTGGGATGCCAGGCCGGTCTCAAGGGCGACCACCCGGCCGGCCGCGGCCTCCGCGTCCTCCAGGCCGGCGAGGGTGAACATGGTCCGCACGTGGTTGCCGTAAGCCGTGACCATCGGGGCAAATTTCTCTTCCCGGTAGTACGACTCGTCAGGCAATCCCAGCCCGCCCTGGCCGGTGTAGAGGAGGATCCGGTCCGGGTTCCCGGCGTCCGGCGCCGGGTAGATGTAGAAGAGGCCGCCCACGTCCGCACGGAACAGGCGGCCGGCCAGGGACACCAGGTCGCCAACGGATTTCGTGGCAAAGACCTCTGCCAGCCGTTCCCTGATCGGCTCCATACCCTTATCTTCGACGGCGGCTTCATCCATGAAGCTGTTGTAGAGGTCCCCGACCTTTCGTTCTATCCCGCTGGCCGCGGCGCCCTTGCCCGCGGCTTCCTCGATGATGTCCCGGACCGCTATCTCGGCGCCGTCGCGGAGGGCGGTAAACGTTCCTTCAAGCGGCCGGTCGTCCGGTATCTCGGTGGCCTTGAGCCATGCCCCGTTGACGTGCTGGTACAGGTCATCCTGCGGCCGGACGGTGTGATCAATGTTGGACAGGTCGATCCCCGAGATGGGCACGGAAGCTCCTTTGAGATGAAGGCCGCGGCCGGCGCTTGCACCGCTGCGGCGTCTGCATGATGGACGTTAGGGACGGTAGTGCTCTTTCATCTTACGCACCCGTGTTACTCTCAAATGGTGCGCGCAGAGTTCCTTCTCCTTAGCTGCCGCGGCGAGGCCTCAGACGCGATCTAGCGCAAGGCCACCCTCGCTGCGGAGTTTGTGTTGCCCGGCCACCCTTTCAGAGAAGAACCACAGAAAAGGCCCCGAAAGTAATGCGAAACGCACAGAAGCCCTCAGGAATGCCCGCCCACCGTTACCGCCCGTTCCAGGACCTCATCACTGTTGAACTGCCGGACCGGACCTGGCCGGACAAGATCATCACCCGGGCCCCTCGCTGGTGCGCTGTGGACCTGCGGGACGGCAACCAGGCACTGATCGATCCCATGAGCCCCGCACGCAAGATGAAGATGTTCGACCTGTTGGTGCGCATGGGCTACAAGGAAATCGAGGTCGGCTTCCCCTCGGCCTCACAGACCGACTTCGACTTCGTCCGCCAGCTCATCGAGGGCAACCACATTCCGGACGATGTCACCATCCAGGTCCTGACGCAGGCCCGGGAACACCTCATTGAGCGGACCTATGAGTCCCTGGTCGGCGCCAAGCAGGCCATCGTCCACCTGTACAACTCCACCTCGGTCCTGCAGCGCCGGGTGGTGTTCAACCAGGACGAGGACGGGATCCTGGACATCGCCCTCCAGGGCGCGCGGCTGTGCAAGAAGTACGAGGAAACCCTCGTGGACACGCATGTCACGTATGAATACTCGCCGGAGTCCTTCACGGGCACGGAACTCGAATACGCCGCACGCGTGTGCAACGCCGTCGCTGATGTCTTCGAGGCCTCTGCCGACAGTCAGGTCATCATCAACCTGCCGGCCACGGTGGAAATGGCCACACCGAACGTCTACGCCGACTCCATTGAATGGATGAGCCGCCACCTGCACCCGCGCGAGGGGATCATCCTGTCGCTGCACCCGCACAATGACCGCGGCACCGGCGTCGCGGCCGCAGAGCTGGGCTACATGGCAGGCGCCGACCGTATCGAAGGCTGCCTCTTCGGCAATGGCGAGCGCACTGGCAATGTGGACCTGGTCACCCTGGGCCTGAACCTGTTCGTCCAAGGAATCGACCCCATGATCGATTTCTCCGACATCGATGAAATCCGCCGCACCGTTGAGTACTGCAACCAACTGCCCGTTGCCGAGCGGTCCCCGTACGGCGGCGACCTCGTTTTCACCGCCTTCTCCGGCTCCCACCAGGACGCCATCAAGAAGGGCTTCGAGGCGCTGGAGCGGGATGCGGCGGCAGCCGGCAAGGACGTTGCCGACTTCACGTGGGAGGTCCCGTACCTGCCCGTGGATCCCAAGGACCTGGGCCGCAGCTACGAGGCCGTTATCCGGGTCAACTCCCAGTCCGGCAAGGGCGGTGTGGCCTACCTGCTCAAGAACGAACACGGCCTGGACCTGCCGCGCCGGGCCCAGATTGAATTCTCCGGCGTCATCCAGCGCCGTACGGACACCGTAGGCGGCGAGGTCAGCGGCGCGCAGCTCTGGCAGATCTTCCAGGACGAGTACCTGCCGTCCGGCAAAACTGACGGGCAGTGGGGGCGCTATTCGCTGGGCGCTGTCAAGACCGAAACGGATGAAGACGGCGGCATGACGCTGCATGCCTCACTCGCCGTTGACGGGGTGCAGGTCCTCCGCACGGGCACTGGAAACGGACCCATTGCCGCATTGCTGAGCATCCTGAGGGAGGACGGCGTGGATGTCAGGGTCCTGGACTATAGCGAACACGCCCTCTCCGAGGGTGGTAACGCCCTGGCCGCAGCCTACGTGGAGTGCGCGGTAGGGGAGCGGGTCCTGTGGGGCATCGGCATCGACGCGAACACCAGCATGTCATCCCTCAAGGCCGTGATCTCTGCGGTCAACCGGGCCATCCGGGATTCCCGCGGCTGATGCGGGATGTTGCGCGCCGGGCTTCCCGGCGCGCAACGCCCGTCCGGACGGATGATCACCTTTCCCGAAGGCAGTGCGAAGATTAACCGTGGTCCAACCATCATTTTCCGCCCGCGCATACCGGGATGACGCCGTCGTGCTCCGCACCCACAAACTGGGCGAGGCAGACCGCATCATCACGCTGTTGACCAAGCACCACGGGCAGGTCCGGGCTGTCGCCAAGGGCGTCCGGCGGACCACCAGCCGGTTTGGCGCGCGGCTGGAGCCGTTTATGGTCGCTGACCTTCAGCTGGTGTCCGGAAGGACCCTGGACATCGTCACGCAGGCTGTCGCCAAGGGCGCCTACGGCGGCAACATTGCCGCCGACTACGGCCGGTACACCGTGGCGGCGGCGATGACGGAGACCGCCGAAAAACTCACCGACGTTGACGGCGAAGCCGGTACCGCCCAATACAACCTCCTAGTGGGTGCACTGGCATCCCTGAGCCGGGACGAACACACGCCTGGCCTGATCCTCGATTCTTATCTCCTGCGTGCCCTGGCCACCGGCGGCTGGGCGCCAAGCTTCACTGACTGTGCGCGGTGCAGCAGGCCCGGCCCGCATACAGCTTTCTCGGCGCCGCTCGGAGGTATCGTCTGCGGTGACTGCCGTCCGCCGGGTTCGCCCGCCCCTGCTGCCGGGACTGTGATTCTGCTCGGTGCGCTGCTGACGGGGGACTGGCCGACGGCGGACGCATCCTTGGCGGTGCATCAGCGGGAAGCTGCCGGGCTGGTCGCGGCTTACTTGCAATGGCACCTGGAGCGTGTCCTGAAATCACTCAAACATGTGGAGCGTAACTGACAGTGGCCCTGGGAAAAAAGAACAGCACGTCGAGGCGGACCACTCCTGTGGTGGCCCCTTATCCGCATCCGTCCGGCGCGGTGGCACCTGTCATCCCCGCCGAATTCATTCCCCGGCACGTCGCCATCGTGATGGACGGCAACGGACGCTGGGCCAACCAGCGCGGGCTGCCAAGGATTGAGGGTCACAAGGCCGGCGAGCCCGCGCTGCTGGATGTCATGGCAGGGGCCATTGAGCTCGGGATCGAGTACGTCAGCGTTTACGCCTTTTCCACAGAGAACTGGCGGCGGTCACCTGAAGAGGTCCGCTTCCTGATGGGATTTAACAAGGACGTGCTGCGCCGGCAGCGGAACCAGCTTGATGAATGGGGCGTGCGCGTACGGTGGTCCGGCCGGCGGCCCAGGCTGTGGGGCTCCGTGATCCGGGAGCTGGAGGATGCTGAGGAGTTCACGGCCGGCAACAGCACCTGCACGTTGACCATGTGTGTTAATTACGGAGGCCGCGCGGAAATCACCGACGCCGTCTCTGCCATCGCCGCGGAGGTTGCTGCGGGCAGGCTCAGGCCCGGGGCCATCACCGAAAAGACCATCCAGAAGTACCTGGACGAGCCGGACCTGCCGGATGTGGACCTCTTCCTGCGCAGCTCGGGGGAACAGCGGCTGTCCAACTTCCTGCTCTGGCAGTCTGCCTACGCCGAGTTTGTCTTCATGGACACGCTCTGGCCCGATGTGGACCGCCGGACGCTGTGGAATGCAGTGGAAATCTATGCCCGGCGGGACCGGCGCTACGGCGGTGCGGTGGATGCCGCGCCGTCGTCCCAGGCCCCCGGGTCTGCGTAGCCGCGCAGCCACCGGGTCAGCCTGGCATAGGCGTCGGCGCGCACTTTCGACGGTGAGAGGAAGACGTCGTGCAACGCGCCGTCGATCCTTTCCACTGTCACCGTACGGCCCAGGGTCAGGGCCCGGAGCGCGATGGTGTTGACGTCAAGGACAGCGTCTGTCCGGCGCATTTCTTCTGACCAGAACGGGCCGTTCGCGCTGCCCCGCGACAGCAGGACCAGGATGGGGATCTCGATGCCCAGCCCGCGTGCCACTTTCGCCTGGCCGGACAGCACCGCGCTCAGCCATCCTGCACGCAGCGGGAAAGCCATGGGCGGCCTGAAGCGGTCGTCAAGGGCCCACTCGCCTTCTGCCGAGCTGCTGATAGTCCGCCAGTAGAAACCCCGCTCGGGAAGGCGGATAACTGCCTCAGGGCGGAAGCGTGCCACGGGACCCACCATCTTGGATGCTGCCCGCCGCACCAGCGCACTGCCATGCATTTCCAGCCAGGGACTGTTCAGTACCAGCTGCGAGGCGACGCCGGCATGCCTGCCCGCCCACAGGGCCGCCACGAGACCGCCGGTCGAATGGCCCATCAGAATGAGCAGAGGTGCTTGGCCCGGCGGTGACGCGCTGTCCGCAGCATCCAGGTCCGCGCTCTTCGGGAGGCGGCGGTCCGCTCCGAGGATGCCGATTGCCTTGCTGATCTCGGCGTCGTAGTCAGCCAGGTCCGCCACGTAGCCACCAGGAGAGTCCGTGCGCAGGCTCCGGCCGTGGTTGTGCATGTCCAGTGCGTAGAACTCGTAGCCGTTGCGCGTCCAGAACTTCGCCAGGTCCACGTTGAAGAAGTAATCGCTCCAGCCGTGGAGGAACAGGACAGTCCGACGACGTCGTCCGGCACTTGGCAGGGGATCCTCCGCGGGCATCCGGAAGCGAACCAGCGTGGCAGTGCGCTGCACTCCGTCCGCACCCGACGCCTGGAACGTGCACGCCTCGAACCCCTCGCCGAGGATGTCCGGCTCCCACTTCATGGGTTCATGCTAGTCCGGCCGATCTGTACCTGCGTATGATCCCGCAGGCTGGCTTGTTGCGCCCTGGTTTGGTCTGTACCGCTCAAGACGGAAAACTAGGGGCATGCGCGTATATCCCACATTCTTCAGGCTGGCCTTTTCATGGATGGACGCCGAGCGCGCCCACAAGATCGGATTCTCGGGAATCAGGCTTGCCCATGCCACCCGAGCCACCCGGATCCTGCAGAAATTCACAGCGCCTGCCCCGTCCCTGCAGACCACCGCCTTCGGCGTGACGTTCCCGTCCCCTTTCGGCCTGGCGGCGGGCTTTGATAAGGAAGGCCACGGAATCGAGGCCCTCACTGAACTTGGCTTCGGGCACGTCGAAGTGGGAACCATCACCGGTCAGCGCCAGCCGGGGAACGAGAAGCCGCGCCTCTTCAGGCTGGTCCAGGACCGCGCAGTGATCAACCGGATGGGCTTCAACAACGACGGTGCGGCAGCGGTCGAGCCCAGGCTCAAGGCCGCCCGTGCCGCCCTCCAGCGGCGGCACCCCGGTGTGCGTCCGGTCATCGGCGTGAATATCGGCAAGAGCAAGGTGGTTGAACTCGAAGACGCCGTGGCTGATTACCTCATCAGTGCCCGGAGCCTTGCGCCTGCCGCCGACTACCTGGTGGTCAACGTGAGCTCGCCCAATACCCCCGGACTGCGCCTGCTCCAGGATGTTCAGACCCTCCGCCCGCTGCTGACCGCGGTGGGGGCGGAGGCAGACAGGTCCGCCGGGAGGCATGTTCCCCTGCTCGTCAAAATCGCCCCTGATCTCAGTGACGAGGACATCGACGACGTCGCACGGCTGGCGCTGGACCTTCACCTGGACGGCATCATCGCCACCAATACCACCATTGGACGGACCGGGCTCAGCTCCCCGGCGGAAGCGATCGAAAAGTGCGGCCCCGGCGGCTTGTCAGGTGCCCCGCTGAAGCAGCGCTCCCTCGAGGTCCTCCGCCGGCTAAAGGCTGCCACAGGGGATGCCCTCGCCCTGGTGTCCGTTGGCGGCGTGGAGAACGCCCGGGATGTGCAGGAACGGCTGGATGCGGGAGCCACGCTGGTCCAGGGCTACACGGCGTTCCTGTACGAAGGCCCGTTCTGGGCAGCCGGGATCAACCGGCAGTTGGCGAAGGACCGGCAGCGCTGACAGCCGGCAGAAGACAAAACCCCGGCGGTTCTACCGCCGGGGTTTTGTTGTCAGAAATCATGAACCGCAGTGGAGGTTCAGCAACGGAACAGTCAGGCGGGGTAGTCTCCGCGCTTGACGAGAGGCTTGGGCAGCCTCAGCTTGCGGAACTGCAGGGACCGCATGGAGCCGTACCAGACGGTGCCGCGCTCAACTTCGCCGAACTTCTCCGTCAGCCTCTTGCGGAGTTGGCGGGACAGGATGAACACATCCACGAATACGGCGAGGAACATCACCCAGAAGCCGCCCAGGACGTAGATCATCTGTTCGCTGGAAGCAGGCACCAGGAGCGAGATGATGACAAAGACGAGTGCTCCGAACATTAGGTACTCGCCAAGGCTGAAGCGGGCGTCCACGTAGTCGCGGGCGAACCGTTTCTGGGGTCCCTTGTCCCGGAGCGGCAGGAACTTTTCGTCGCCGGTATCCAGGGCCTGGCGCATTTTCAGCCGCTGGTCCTGGATGGCCTGACGTTCCGCCACTTTGGAAGCCTTGCGGTCCTCCGGCACCAGCGGGCGCTTGCGGGCGGCCTCCTGCGCTTTGCGCTTGGGTGTGGGCGCGCCCTTACCTGCTGCCGCATCCTGCCGGGCGGCGGCTTCAGCGGCCAGCTGGTCTATTGATTCCTGCGCCGATGGCGCTTCCTTTTTACGTCCGAACACCTGAACAGAATACCTTGCGGCGCGGCCCGCCCCTGCCTGGCTGCTGACCGCGACGCCGGTGCCTGCGGCCCGGCAGGGCGCTCAGGAATTTCGACGCCGCGAACGCGGCCGCGTCCGGCACCCGCGGATGCCACAGCAATGATGCGCAGGTATTGTTTTCGCCATGACGTCAACGCCAGCGGCAACCCCTCACAACTCCGGCAACCAACAGGCCAGCGGCTCCGCGGGCGCCGTCGACGCGCAGGGGCTTCGGAGCGCAATCGACAGGTCTTTCGGCGCCACGCTTGTTCAGCTCGGGGAACTCGTCGCCGTTCCAGGCATAGCCTGGCCGAGTTTCGATCCCGCTCCGCTGGAGCGCAGCGCCCAGGCCGTGGCCGACCTCCTTCGCAATGCCGGTGTGGACGATGTGCAGATTCTGCGGTCTGACAAGGCGGACGGCACCCCGGGCGGCCCAGCCGTCGTCGCGCGCCGGAAGGCAGCCGACGGGAAGCCGACCATACTGCTGTACGCCCACCATGACGTCCAGCCGCCTGGCGATCCTGCGCTCTGGAAGACGGAGCCGTTCGCCGCCGTGGAAAAAGACGGAAGGCTCTATGGGCGCGGCGCGGCGGACGACAAGGCCGGAATCATGGCCCATGTTGCCGCCTACTCCGCGGTGGCGGAAGTCCTCGGCCAGGAACTCGGCCTTGGCGTGACCTTCTTCTTTGAAGGGGAGGAGGAAGCGGGGTCGCCGACATTCCGCTCCTTCCTGGAAGCACACCGCGAGCTGCTCCGCGCCGACGTAATCGTTGTGGCAGACTCCAGTAACTGGAAAGTAGGTGTTCCGGCGCTGACCACGAGCCTCCGCGGCCTGGTGGACGGGACCTTCGAGGTACGGGTGCTGGACCATGCCGTCCATTCGGGCATGTACGGCGGCCCCGTGCTGGACGCGCCTACTCTGCTGTCACGGCTGATTGCCACCCTGCATGATGCCGAGGGAAACGTGGCCATCCCAGGCCTGCTGTCCAGCGACGACGTCAGTGTGGATCTGACCGAAGCGGAGTACCGTGCGGATGCCTCTGTGCTCGACGGCGTCCGGCTCGCCGGATCAGGGACTATCGCTTCCCGCCTCTGGACCAAGCCTGCCCTCTCAATCATCGGCATTGATGCTCCGTCCGTGGACGTTGCATCAAATACGCTGCTGCCACGGGCCCGGGCCAAGTTCAGCCTGCGCCTGGCCCCCGGGCAAGTGCCTTCGGAGGCAATGGAAGCCGTGCGCCAGCATGTTGAAGCCAATGCGCCGTTCGGCGCGACGGTGGTGTTCACGCCCGGAGAAAGTGGTAGCTCCTTCCTCACCGACACGTCCTCGAAAGCTGCTTCGCTCGCGCTATGGGCGCTGGGGGAGGCGTGGGGCGTGCCGGCAGTTGAGATGGGAATTGGCGGCTCGATTCCGTTCATCGCCGACCTCACCGAGATCTATCCCGACGTGCAGATCCTTGTGACGGGAGTCGAGGATCCCGATTCCCGCGCGCATAGTGCTAACGAGTCCCTCCACATCGAGGACTTCCGCAACGCCGTCGTGGCCGAAGCCCTGCTGCTCGCCAGGTTGAACGCTGAGGGCCTGGGCTGAACTGTGTCGCTGGCAGGCCGATGTACGGCACACACCGGCAGGGAACAAGTACAGGGTCCGCATGGTTACGTTTGGAGTTAGAGCTATGCGTCTGACCGACGTAGCATGTAGCTATAGCCCGCACCGTTTCCGTAGGGGTAGGCACCGCTCGCGCGGGGCCGCCAGGACCATCCTAAGAAGGTAGGCCAAATGAGCACCGCAACCAATGAGAACAGCACTCAAACCACCAGCGCCGGCAGCGACGAACTGGCTGCCCACGAGGTCAAGCTGACCGACGTTGCCGCCGGCAAGGTGCGCAGCCTTCTCGAGCAGGAAGGCCGGACTGACCTCCGCCTCCGCGTCGCCGTGCAGCCGGGCGGCTGCTCGGGCCTGATCTACCAGCTCTACTTCGACGAGCGGCTCCTTGACGGGGATGCTGTCAGGGATTATGACGGCGTCGAAGTTGTCGTGGACAAAATGAGCGTGCCCTATCTCAGCGGCGCGAGCATCGACTTCGAGGACACCATCTCGAAGCAGGGCTTCACTATCGACAACCCGAACGCTGGCGGCTCCTGCGCCTGTGGAGATTCCTTCCACTGATCCGGACTTTTCGCCCGGTGTCGGCGCCGCGGTTCCTGTCATTCAAAACGGCACGGAACCGCGGCGCCGACATGTGGGCGAAATGTCCGGGGGACCGGTAAGCTCTACACCGAGTAGTAAAACTTTTAGTGTGCCCGGAAAGCCAACGGCTGCCCGGACAACAGCAACAAGTAGGAAGGGCCGTCTGTGAGTTCGCAGAACCGAACCGGCAGCCGACGCAAAACGATCACCTCGATCTCAGGCTTGGCAGTTGCCGGCGCGTTGGTTTTGACTGGATGTTCGCCAGAGGTAGAGAAGGGGTGGCTGCCCACCGAGCGGGGCACCACCAGTAACACTGACCGCATCATGGACCTCTGGGTCAACTCATGGATTGCCGCACTTGTTGTGGGCATCATTACCTGGGGTTTGATCGTCTGGTGCATTGTTGCCTACCGTCGCCGCAAGGGAACCGTTGGTTTTCCCAAGCAAACGAGCTTCAATCTCCCGCTTGAGGTCTTTTACCTGACCATCCCGCTGTTCATGGTGCTGGTGTTCTTCTACTTCACCGACCGCGACCAGCAGGCCATCGATGACCGCTCCAAGCCGGCCGACGTCGTCGTTGACGTCCGCGGCAAGCAGTGGGCATGGGACTTCAACTACAAGTCCGGCAACGTCATCTCCGAAGACGTCCACGAAGCAGGCGTCCAGGCGCACCTGACAGGCAATGCCGTGGACAAGGACAAGCTGCCCACGCTGTACCTGCCCGTCGGAAAGTCCGTTGACCTGGAGCTGAACTCACGCGACGTGATTCACTCCTTCTGGGTTCCGGCCTTCCTGCAGAAGCGCGACATGATTCCGGGCAAGACCAACTACATCAGGTTCACCCCCACCAAAGAGGGGACCTATGACGGCAAGTGCGCTGAACTCTGCGGCGAATACCACTCCGAAATGCTGTTCCGCGTCAAGGTGGTGTCGGAGTCTGAATTCCAGGCCCACATCAAGGACCTGCGCGACTCAGGCAATACGGGGCTCCTCGGCGAAGAGTATGACCGCAACCCGAACCTGAACGAAATAAAGTAAGGGGAGCGACGTGGCTACGTACACTCAATCCGCACCCACCGGCGTCCTCGAGGCTCCCGTGGTTCCCAGGTCCAAGGGACGCATCGTCGTCAACTGGATCACCTCCACCGACCACAAAGTCATCGGGTACATGTACCTGATCGCGTCATTTGTGTTCTTCTGCTTCGGCGGCGTGATGGCCCTTCTCATCCGGGCCGAACTGTTCGAGCCAGGCATGCAGATCCTGCAGACCAAGGAACAGTACAACCAGCTGTTCACGATGCACGGCACAGTGATGCTGCTGATGTTCGCCACGCCGCTGTTTGCCGGCTTCGCGAACGTCATCATGCCCCTGCAGATCGGCGCGCCCGACGTCGCGTTTCCGCGGCTGAACGCTTTGGCCTTCTGGTTCTTCCTGTTCGGTTCAACCATTGCAGTCTCTGGATTCATTACCCCGCAGGGCGCGGCGTCCTTCGGCTGGTTCGCCTATGCCCCGCTGAACAACACCACCTTCAGCCCCGGCATCGGCGGCGACCTCTGGACTTTCGGCCTGGCCCTGTCAGGCTTCGGCACGATTCTTGGCGCCGTCAACTTCATCACCACGATCATCTGCATGCGCGCTCCCGGCATGACGATGTGGCGCATGCCGATCTTCACCTGGAACACCCTGGTCACGGCAATCCTGGTCCTGATGGCCTTCCCGCCTTTTGCCGCGGCACTGTTCGCCCTCGGCGCTGACCGCCGGTTTGGTGCCCACATTTTCGATCCGGAAAACGGTGGAGCGGTCCTCTGGCAGCACCTGTTCTGGTTCTTCGGCCACCCTGAGGTGTACATCATCGCGCTGCCGTTCTTCGGCATCGTCTCTGAGATCTTCCCGGTCTTCAGCCGCAAGCCGATCTTCGGCTACAAGGGCCTGGTCTACGCGACCATCGCTATCGCCGCCCTGTCCGTCACGGTGTGGGCACACCACATGTACGTGACCGGCTCCGTGCTGCTGCCGTTCTTCGCCTTCATGACCATGCTCATCGCGGTGCCCACCGGTGTGAAGTTCTTCAACTGGATCGGCACCATGTGGCGGGGGTCCCTGACCTTCGAAACCCCCATGCTGTGGAGCCTCGGCTTCCTGGTCACGTTCCTCTTCGGCGGCCTGACCGGCATCATCCTGGCCTCGCCCCCGCTTGACTTCCACGTCTCCGATTCGTACTTCGTCGTGGCGCACTTCCACTACGTCGTCTTCGGCACCGTGGTGTTCGCGATGTTCGCCGGATTCTACTTCTGGTGGCCGAAGTGGACGGGCAAGATGCTCAATGAGCGGCTCGGAAAGATCCACTTCTGGATGCTGTTCCTTGGCTTCCACGGCACCTTCCTGATCCAGCACTGGCTGGGCGTGGAAGGCATGCCCCGGCGCTACGCGGACTACATGCCTGAGGACGGCTTCACCTGGATGAACCAGTTCTCCACGATCTCCTCGTTCGTGCTCGGCGCATCACTGATTCCGTTCTTCTGGAACGTCTACATCACGTGGCGCACTGCGGAACGCGTCACCGTGGATGATCCGTGGGGCTTCGGTGCCTCACTGGAATGGGCCACGTCCTGCCCGCCGCCGCGCCACAATTTCACCTCACTGCCACGCATCCGCTCCGAGCGGCCGGCCCTGGACCTGCACCACCCGGAGCTGTCCCAGGTCCACACAGTCGAGGAACCTGCTCCGGTAGCTGCAACCCTCGGTAACGCCGACCAGAAGGACACCACCAAGTGAAGATCGAATCATGGATATTTGGAGCCGGAGTCTTCTTCTTCGTACCGGTCTCCCTGGTTTACGGATTCCTGACCGGCTGGCATGAATGGGTCGGCACGCTGGGGATCCTCCTCGTCGGCGGTCTGGCTGGAATGATCGGCGGCTACCTGGGCTTCACGGGCAAACGCGTCGGTATGCGCCCCGAGGACCGGAACGACGCAGAGATCCATGAGGGCGCCGGCGAGCAGGGACATTTCAGTCCTTGGAGCTGGTGGCCGCTGGTCCTGGGACTCGCCTGCGCAGGTGGATTCCTGGGCATGGCCGTGGGTTTCTGGATTCTATTCATCAGTGCCGGACTCGCCGTCGTGGCCCTCGTTGGCTGGGTCTATGAGTACAGCCGCGGGGATCACGCCCACTAGGTTCCAAAAGCGCGGTTTCTTCAACCGCAGCAGTGAGACAAAACGACGTCGGGCCCCACCGTTTGGTGGGGCCCGACGTCGTTCTGTCATGGTGCCTGTGGGAAGCCGGCAGGGACCGGGGCGGAAGCGCTCTGGAGAGTCCTAACGGGCCGCCTGCGACTCCAAAAGCTGTGCCAGCATGATCAGGGCGTCCTGCACTGCCTGGTGGCCTGAGGGGCCGTCAGCGGCGGAGTCGGCGATGGACAGCTCCACCTCGCAGCCGTGGTGGAAATCGGCGGTCATCACTTCCAGAAGCGACCGGGCGTCGACGCCTTGGATTCCCGCTTTCCTGATCGTGACAGGCAGCCCGGTGTCCGTCACGGCCCTGACGAACAGCGCGGCGGGGCGCGCATGCAGGCCTATTGAGGCTGACACCATGGCCTTGCGAACTGGCAACGGGACTCCTTTTGTCACAACGGCCCCCTCCGTCAATCCTGATTTTCCTGTCCAAATATATCCGGCGTTCGCCTGGGACAGCTAAACAGGCACTGGCTCACCCTTGCGTTGATGCCCAGTCGGCAACGCGTTGAGCGCTCACCTCCTCCGGGATATCCTCGACACGCGTCATGATGGACCAGCGCACACCAAACGGGTCGCGGATACTGGCGTACCGATCGCCCGAGACAAAAGTGGACAGCGGCTCCCTGATGCTCGCTCCTGACTCCTCGGCGCGGGCAACGGTGGCATCGGCATCGGGGCAGTAGAAGCCAAGGGAGTAGCAGTCATCATCACGTCCGGGCGGGGGCACAAGGTGGTAGGCCGGATTGGGCTCACCCAGCTGCAGGCGCCCGTGACCGAAGTCAAGCTCGGCGTGCACGAGGACTCCTGCGATGTCGGTGACGGACACGGTGCGTGCTCCGAAGACGTACTCGTAGAAAGTGATGGCGTCCCTGGCACTGGGGATCGCAAGGAACGGTGTCAGGCTCGTGAAGCCGTGCGGTGTACCGTGGCTCGTGTGTTCGCCGTGGGCGCCATTGGTCAGTTCTGGGCTTGTAGAATCACTCATGAATCTGACCGTACGCGACCTCACGACCACAGGCTTGGAGAATCGCGACAGCCTTTGAGGGGAGCAACACCATCGCGGCTTCGTTCAAGGGCATCCTGTACCCGGCGCGGCTTCCTACGTTTCACCGTGTTCCCGCCCCGGACTGTGTCACAGACCTGGTGCAATGGTTCTGGATCCCTGAATGGGACATCGAGCCAGGGCACACGTCACGCCAGCAGGTGATCGCCTTTCCGACCTCCAACCTGGTGGTGCAGAACGACCTCGTCGAATTTGCGGGGCCAACCACCCGCTGCTCGCATCGCGATCTCACCGGGCGGGGCTGGGCCGTTGGAGCACTCCTGCGTCCGGCTGTGGTTCCGCGTTTCATCGCGGACCCGGGTACCCTGCGGGATGCCCGGATGGAATTGCCGTTCGCTGATCTGCATGCCGTCGTGTCTGAGGCCATGAGCGGGACAGATCCGGAGCAGCGTCGCCAGCTCGCGGTGGAGGCGTTCACTGCCTGGTTGGTAGCGCAGGGGACGGAGTTGTCCGAGGAAGGCCTGCTTGCAAACCGGATGATGGACGTCATCGGGGACAGCGCCGGCGCGACGCGGATCGAGGACGTCGCGGCCCGCCTGTTTGTTTCCCCAAGGACCCTCCAACGGGTGGCGAAGAAGTACATCGGGCTCAGTCCGTCCACACTAATGCGAAGGCGCCGGCTGCAGGAGGCCGTCGAACAGACCCGGACAAACCCGGGCACGGACCTCGCGGTGATCGCTGCCGGGCTAGGGTACGCCGATCATGCCCATCTAACGAACGACTTCCAAAGGATCCTCGGCTTCACGCCAGGCAAGTATCGCCGGTCGTTGGTCCAGGGAAGACGGCAGCCCTGACCCGGTGGGGACCCCTCCGTTCTGACGACTGGGTGGTCTAGACCTCCGTCTGTTTACCTTAAGATTGGAAGGTGAACATAGAAGCAGGGGCAACCGGCCATGGCTGCTAACGCTGCCGGAGTCACGGGCGAAATAGATCGCAGCAACGGGACCGCCATATACATCCAGCTGCGGGAAATCCTCCGCGCGTACATCGCGGATTCCTGTCCACCGGGATCGGCTTTGCCGTCTGAACGTGACCTGGCGGAGCGTTTCGGTCTGGCCAGGATGACAGTACGCCAAGCCATTGACGCGCTCGTAGGCGAAGAGGTCATTGAGCGCGTGGTCGGTCTGGGCACATTTGTCCGAAAGCCGAAACTCGATCTGCAGGTAAAGCTGACCTCCTACAGCGAGGAAATGCAGCGCCGCGGGATGGTCCCCGCAGCCAAGGTTCTCAGCTTCGAGCAAATCGCCGCCAGCGCCTTCCTGGCCCGTGAACTCCAGTTGGATGAGGGAACGCCGCTGGTGCGCTTCCGCCGGCTGCTGCTGGCAGACGGCGAACCGATGAGCGTGGATGAGAACTTCATCCCGGCGCACCGGGTTCCGGGGTTGCTGGAGGGCGAACCTCCAACCTCGCTGTATAACGTCCTCAGCGAGCAGTTCGGGCTTGTCATGGAATGGGGGGAGGACATGATCGAGGCGACCGCAGCATCCCCTTCGACAGCCCGGCTCCTGAACGTCGACGTCGGCTCACCTCTGCTCAAGATCCAGCGGCATGCGTTCGTTGCCCGGGCCATGGTGGACTACTCCGTCTCCTACTACCGCGCGGACCGCTATAAACTTTGGGTTCCGCTGCAGCGGCCCGGGGCGCGGACTGCACGCAGCCAGTCGGCCGGCTACCGGAATCATTAGCCTTCCAAAACTCCTGCCAACGGGAAAGGCCCGGTCCACATTTGGACCGGGCCTTTCCCATTGAGCGATATCTATGCCTTAGTGGCTCAAGCTCTTGCTTTCCTCGCGGGCTTCCACTGCCGGCTGGGCGTGGTGGCCGTGCGCGGCCTCCAGCTCCGCCGGGGTGGCCGGAGCAACCCGGTCCTCGAAGAACCAGCGCGACAGCCAGGCCCGCCGCTTCTCCTTGCGGGTGACGATTCCGTGGTCGTTGGGAACCGCCGGAAGCGGAACCGGCGACTCAAAGCCCACCAGTTTGTAGTGCTTGTACTCATCGAGCGGTGCGTGAACCTCGATGAACTCACCGTGGGGCAGGCGCACAATGCGTCCCGTTTCACGGCCGTGCAGGGCAATCTCGCGGTCCTTGCGCTGAAGCGCCAGCGCGACCCGCTTGGTGACGGTGAACGCGATGACAGGCCCGATGAAGAACAAGGTCCGCAGCCAGTAGGTCACGTCGTTCAACGACACGTGGAAATGCGTGGCGATCAGGTCGGAACCAGCCGCTGCCCACATCACGCAGTACCAGGTAAACCCGGCCACACCGATCGCCGTACGGGTGGGCGCGTTGCGCGGGCGGTCCAGGACGTGGTGCTCGCGGTCGTCCTTGGTGATCCAGCGCTCGATCCAGGGGTACATGAACAGCACCGTGAAGATGATGCCCGCCGGAACCAGAGCCGGAAGCAGGACGTTCAGGGTCAGGACGTGCCCGAAGATGATGTATTCGAAGTGGAAGTCACCGATGACGCCGGGCATCAGGCGCAGGGCACCGTCAACGAAGCCGATGTACCAGTCGGGCTGAGTGCCGGCGGAAACCGGCGACGGGTCATAGGGACCGTAGTTCCAGATCGGGTTGATGGTGAAGAAGCCCGCCATCAGGGCCAGCACGCCGAACACGATGAAGAAGAAGCCGCCGGCCTTGGCTGCGTAGACGGGACCCAGCGGGTATCCCACAACGTTCCCGTCGTTGCGGCCGGGGCCGGGGTACTGAGTGTGCTTGTGAACAACCACCATGAAGAGGTGCAGCACAATCATCAGGAGGATCAACGCGGGGACGAGCAGGATGTGGAGCATGTAGAGGCGGCCGATGATGGCGGTGCCAGGGAACTCGCCGCCAAAGAGGAAGAAGGAGATGTACGTTCCCACCACAGGAATGGCTTTGATGACGCCGTCGATGATGCGCAGGCCGTTACCGGACAGCAGATCATCGGGGAGGGAGTAGCCGGTGAAACCGGCGGCCATTGCCAGGATGAGCAGCACTCCGCCGACAACCCAGTTCATTTCACGCGGCTTGCGGAAGGCGCCCGTGAAGAAGACGCGGAGCATGTGCACACCGATGGATGCAACGAACAGCAGGGCTGCCCAGTGGTGCACCTGGCGCATGAACAAGCCGCCCCGGACGTCGAAGGAGATGTTGAGCGATGAGCTGTAGGCCACCGACATTTCAACATTCTTCAGCGGCAGATAGGAACCGTCGTAGTGGGTTTCCGCCATAGAAGGGTCAAAGAAGAACGTCAGGAAGGTGCCTGACAGCAGCAGAATGACGAACGAGTAGAGCGCCACTTCACCGAACATGAACGACCAGTGGTCGGGGAAGACTTTGCGGCCGAACTCACGCAGAATGCCGGAACCGCCGACGCGCTGATCAACAAAATCAGTGATGCGTCCGGTTTTGGTCTTGGCGACGAAGGCGGGGGCTTCAGCTGTTGATGCTGCGCTCATGCTCATCACGCTCCCAGTAACTAGGTCCAACAGGTTCTTTGAAGTCGCTGGTTGCGACCAGGTAGCCCTCGTCGTCCACTGCGATGGGCAGCTGGGGGAGGGGGCGGCTGGCCGGGCCGAAGATCACCTTGCACTCGTTCGTGAGGTCAAAGGTGGACTGGTGGCACGGGCACAGCAGGTGGTGCGTCTGCTGCTCATAGAGAGCAACCGGGCAACCGACGTGGGTGCAGATCTTGGAGTATGCAACGATTCCGTTGTAGCTCCAGTCCTCGCGGCCCTTGGAAGGGTTAAGGGACGCTGGATCGAGGCGCATGAGGAGCACAACGGCCTTGGCCTTTTCGTTGAGCTTGCCTTCATGCAGTTCGTTGAGGCCCTCCGGGATGACGTGGAAGGCGGAGCCGAGCGTGACGTCCGACGCCTTGATCGGCGTACCATCAGGGTCCCTGGTGAGGCGCTTGAGCTTGCCCTCCTGAGGTGCCCACATGGTGTGCGAGAGCGTTTTGTCGGGACGCGGGCCCAGGTCGCCGAATACTGCCAGAGCGGGAAGGGGGGCGAGTGCGACGGCGCCGAGCAGGGTGTTGCGGATTAACGGGCGACGCTTGATGCCCGTCTCCTCCACGATGTCGTCAACGATCCTGACGGCGGCCACGCGGTCCTCTTCGATGCGGACTGCGTGCCGCTCCTCCGAGACCTCGTGGTCGGGCATCAGGGCTTTGGCCCAGTGGACAATGCCGGTACCGATGCCAAGCATCGCAAACGCCGTGCCGATACCCAGCAATGCGTTCTGCAGGCGGATGGTGGCGATGCTGGAGTCGTCGCCCAGATCGATGGCGAAGTACGCCACCAGGAAGATCAGGGTGCCAACAACTGAGGCGCCAAAAAGTAGGGCGACCTGCCGTTCTGCACGCTTTGCGGCCTTCGGGTCCGTGTCAGCCAGGCGCAAACGGTGCGGGGGAATTCCAGGATCCTGGAACTTCTCCACCTCATTCTGACCAGCCGTAGCTACGGTGCCCGAGTGGTTCGGACTGCCGTCACTATGGTTGCCCATAATTCGCCTCATCCTTCTCTCGTCCCGGCTTCTGCCGAGTTAGTTTTCAATGTCAAACTGCTGAGTGATCAGCAGAAATTCTGATGGTGTTTGCCGAGCGCCTAGGACGTCCGGGAGGTCAGCCAGATGGTAAAGGCGATAATGACGCCCAGCCCGGCGATCCAGACAAACAGGCCCTCGGAGACCGGGCCCAAAGCACCGAGATCCGCACCACCGGGGGACCCGTTGGACTCAATCTGCTTCAGGAACGTGATGATGTCGCGCTTGCCTTCCGGGGAGACGTTGGCGTCACTGAAGACCGGCATGTTCTGCGGTCCCGAAACCATGGCCTCGTAGATGTGCTTACCGGAGACGCCGGCCAGGGCCGGTGCAAACTTGCCGCGGGTCAGGGCGCCGCCTGCCGCAGCGGCGTTGTGGCACATGGCGCAGTTAGTGCGGAACAGCTCGCCGCCCGCAGCGGCGTCGCCCTTTTCGTCCAACAGGCCTTCTTCGGGAATCGCAGGGCCGGCTCCCAGGGAAGCGACGTAGGCTGCAAGCTGATGCGTCTGTTCGTCGTTGAACTGGGCGGGCTTCTGGTACGCCTGCGGACCGTTCATCTGCATTGGCATGCGGCCGGTGCCTACCTGGAAGTCCACGGCAGCTGCGCCGACGCCAACCAGGGACGGAGCGTCCTTGGATCCGCTCGCACCCATTCCGTGGCATGTGGCGCAGTTGGCGGCGAAGAGCTTTCCGCCCTCCTCCACGTCGCTTGAGCTAAAGCTCGTCGATGCCTTGGCCTGGTTGACGGTGGTGGCGACGGCGTAGAGCCCACCTGTGACGAGGAGTCCCAGCAGGAGCAGCGCTATGGCTGCAAGGGGGTGACGCCGCTTTTGCGAGAGTGCCTTCACGTGGTGGTTCCTTTATTCGATGCTGCGCCGGCTCCAGGAGCCGCTTCTTGAAATTCTGCCTCTTGTAGAAAAAGAATCAAAGCTTGACTACTTGAGCACGTAGATGACCAGGAAGAGGCCGATCCACACTACGTCCACAAAGTGCCAGTAGTACGAGGTGACAATCGCAGACGTGGCCTCGAAGTGGCCGAACTTCTTCGCGACGAAGGAGCGGCCGATGATGAAGAGGAATGCAATGAGGCCGCCGATAACGTGCAGGCCATGGAACCCGGTGGTGATGTAGAAGGAGGAGCCGTACGCGTTGGCAGAGAGCGTAACGTGCTCGGAAACCAACATGGCGTATTCGGTGGTCTGGCCCGCTACGAAGAACCCGCCCATGAGGAACGTCAAAGTGAACCATTCGTTCATTCCCCAGCGGGAGAACTGGAACGGGCCACCCGTCTTGCGGGGTTGCAGCCGCTCGGCGGCGAAGACACCCATCTGGCAAGTGAAGGAACTGGCCACGAGGACGATGGTGTTGACGAGCGCAAAGGGGAAGTTGAGCTTTGCTGTCTCTTCCGCCCACAACTGTCCGCTCGTGGAGCGCAGTGTGAAGTACATGGCGAAGAGACCGGCGAAGAACATCAACTCGCTGGACAGCCACACTACGGTTCCAACGGAGACCATATTGGGGCGGTTCAGCGTGGGGTGCGCCGGGGTACTGGGGGCATGGGTCGCAGATGTCACATAGACATTATGTCTATAAAAGTCCGGAGTTCCCAACGCGAACCGCCTTTTGGGAGGACTTTTTCTACAAAGACGCGAAATCGCGCCGAAAAGTTCCCGGCAGGGTTCACATTAGTCATGACCATCCTTGCTCGATAGCATCAGGGGGTGACTTCACAGGCATCTGCACCGTCGGCAGGCAATACCTGGCCTCGCCTCATTTCGGCACTCATCAAGGGCGCGGACCTGACCGCGGACAACACCGCTTGGGCCATGGACACCATCATGTCCGGAGAGGCGACGCCGGCCCAGATAGCAGGCTTCCTGGTGGCCCTCAGCTCCAAGGGCGAAACGGTGGAGGAGCTCTCCGGCCTCGCGGACGCGATGCTCGCCCATGCCAATCCTGTCACCATCTCCGGTGAGAAGCTGGACATCGTCGGCACCGGCGGGGATCAGCTTAATACGGTGAACATCTCCACCATGGCGGCACTGGTCGCCGCTGGCGCCGGCGCCAAGGTGGTGAAGCACGGCAACCGTGCATCGTCGTCGTCCTCCGGCTCGGCGGACGTCCTGGAGGCGCTCGGTGTGAGGCTGGACCAGCCCATCGCGCAGGTGGCGCGCAATGCCGAGGAAGCCGGCATCACCTTCTGCTTCGCTCAGGTATTCCATCCGTCATTCCGCCACACCGCTGTGCCCAGGCGGGAACTGGCCATCCCTACCGCGTTCAACTTCCTGGGCCCGTTGACCAACCCGGCCCAGGTGCAGGCCTCAGCTGTCGGCGTGGCAAACGCCAGGATGGCCCCACTGGTTGCCGGTGTCCTGGCGCGGAGGGGGAGCCGTGGGGTTGTCTTCCGCGGCGACGACGGGTTGGACGAGTTGACCACTACCGGGCCTTCCACTGTCTGGGAATTCCGGAACGGTACCGTCACCCGGCTCAATTTCTCGCCCGCGGAACTCGGGATCCCGCTGGCAACCGTCGAGGATCTCCGCGGCGGGGACGCGCAAGCGAATGCCGCCGTCGTGCGTGATGTTCTGGCTGGCAAGGGCGGGGCGGCACGCGATGCTGTCCTGCTGAACGCCGCCGCAGGACTGGTGGCTTTCGATGTCAGCGCCGACGGTCCTTTCCTGGAACGCATGCGGGCGGCGCTGTCCCGCGCCGCTGCCTCCGTGGATTCGGGCGCCGCAGCCGCCGTCCTGGATAGATGGGTTTCACTTAGCCGGGCTGACCTGCCGGACTGACTTACTCCTCGAAGCCCAAAGCGAACGCCGCGTCCAGGTCGTGCTGCGAGTAGGCACGGAATGCGATGTGGGTGGTGGTGTGAACCACTGCCGGAACCTTGGACAGCCGGTCCGCGATGACGTCAGCCAGGTCTTCATGCCGTGCCACCCGGGCGACCGCGATCAGATCCCACTCACCGGTGACGGAATACACCTCGCTGATGCCTTGGATGGCGGAGATCTCTTCGGCAGTTTCGGGAATGCGGGCGGCGTCGGTTTTGATCAGAACGAATGCGGTGATCACTATCAATCCTTCCGGATCTGTTGGCCGCAGCAGTGCCCCGGCAAGACTGTTCAGTGCTGCCAGCCTATTACATGGACCCAGCTATTATCCTTGGCGCTCCGGCCGCCTCAAGCGGCGAAGTCCCGCCAGCAGCAGGCGGTAGCCGACCAGGAACAACCCGAGGCTCAGGAGGGCGACAATCACGAATGCGACCACCACGGTCTGGCCCGTCAGTGCCCGCAGGATCATGCCGCCGGCAACGGTGCCCAGCCAGACCGGGAGGCCGGCACGGCGCACTGCCAGAGGCGTGCGCCAGACCCTTCCCGCGGCCCAGGCCAGCGCTGCTCCAGCGAGGAATGGCCATGCTGTGAGCAGCACGCCGGTGATGGCGTCGCCCCGCTGGTGCGCATCCCGGCCGATCGCCGCAAAGAGCAGGATCAGGACGACGTCGGCCAAAGCTGCGCCTGCGATGGCCCGGCGGCCGGTGGATGGGGAAGGCTGCTGGGTCTCTGGAATCATGCTTTCGAGCCTAGCTGCTGGCCGGGGCCCCGGCCGCCGCAGTCCTTGCGTCGGCATCCAGGATTGCGGAAGATGGCGGGACGGGATGGTGCGGGCACCGCAGAGGAGGCGCAGTTGCGGCTGATACAGGTTGCCCAACGGGCCACGGATCTTCGGCGTGCAGCCGAGTTCTACTCAGAGCTGCTCGGAACGGAGCCTGCAGGGGTCTTTGACCCACCGGGTCTGTTGTTTTTCGATCTCGACGGCGTTCGGCTCCTGCTTGAGCGGGGGGCGCCGTCGTCCGTGCTCTATCTGGAGGTTCCCGATGTCAGGGCGGCCGTTCCCGCCCTTCAGGACAGAGGAGTGGAGGTAGTCGCCGCACCCCACGTGATCTTCCACCACAGCGATGACAGGCTCGGCCCCGCGGGCTCCGATGAGTGGATGGCCTTCATCCGGGACAGCGAGGGAAACACGGTTGGCCTGGTGAGCCGCCTCCCCGCGGAAGGGGAGTCACCGCCAGGATCCGGAACGCCCACCGGGCGGCAGCGCTGAGCCTGCCGCCCGGACTCCCCAGGCTTCTACCGGTACTGCATCAGCGTGTTGAACCCCAACTGGTCATATCCGCCTGAGGCCGTGCCGTAGTCGCCGCCTCCGCCGTCGGGCCGCAGGGTGGCGGCGATCTGGCTCACCCACGGGGCGCTAAGGCCCATGCGGCCGGAATAGTGTCCCAGAACCTGGTCCCATACGGGACGGGCCTGCCCGCGGCCGCCCGCGCCGGGGACCGTCTGGGTGTTCCAGCCGGCGTGGGGTGCGGTAGTCGACTTTGGGCCGGACTGCCAGGTGTAAGGGGTAAACGGGACGTCGTATCCGAGGTTGTACTTTGCGACGTACTCGGCGGCCTTGAGGAATCGGTTGTTGTCCTGGCCGTAGCAGTCGATGCCCTGGTTCCATGCCATTTCACAGAAGGCGCCCATGAGCCCGATGCCCATGATCGTGTGGCCCTGGTCGCGGCCGCTTTCCTGCCACTGGGCCAGGCCCTGGTCCTCGTAAACGTAGGGCACGGCGTGCGGCAGCGAGCCGTTGCCCGCGCCGCTCTGGAAGTACGCAACCGCCCGGTCCACGAGGTCCGCGCGGTCAGCGAAAATGCCGATCGCCAGGACCGATGCCATGCTGCATAGATCCCAGTTGGCCCAGTAGTTCGTGATGACGGCGCCGTTGTGGTTGGTGAGGAAGTCCTCGTTCATCGGGTGGAAGACCGTGAGAAGCATGCCGCGGAACCGCTCGAACTCGAAGTCGGGGTGGTCCCGCACCAGCTCGGCCGCGTTCGCGAACTGGTAGCCGTAGATGCCCGCTGCCAGGAAACGGTCGGCGTTGCCGGTGACTGTGGTCAGCATCCCGGACCAGGCGTTGAGGATCCGCACGGCAGCCGCGCCGTGGGCGGCGTCGCCGGAGATCCGCCACCGCAGGGCGTTCTGGTAGGCGGCATGGATGTCAGGGTACATCTGGGCGTAGTTCTCGCCGGTGCCCCCGCGGACGACTGTTTCCAGCGGGCGTGGCTGCCACCCGGAATTCGAGCGGCCGTTGGCGAGGAGGCGGTTCCAGCCTCCCAGCCAGGGCTGGCTGCCGGCGGACACCTGATTCGAGACGCGCTCAAGGTCGGTCAGGGTGTGCACCATTCCCGGATGCTGGTAGGTGGCAGTTCCTGCAGTGGTGAGCGGTCGGCGTGCGTGTCCGGGCGAGTTGTCGTTTGCGGCGGAGGCGCCGGCAACGCCGAATGCGGCAAGTGGCACCGCGAATGAGGCACCCGCTATCAGGGACCTGCGTGAGATCGCATTGCTGGATGACTGAAGGTAGCGATAGTTCGTCGTCATTGACTTCCGTTCGATAGCGGTTAACCGAGAGGGCGTGAGGAAAACGTTATCCCATCGGCAATACTCACATGCACGCGGGGGAGATTCAAGGGTTGCTTGAGTATCGCTGCTGTTCAGGGCTTACTAAGGGGGCAGGCTGCAGCACATTTGCAGTCTCCGAGAGTCCTGGGATGCGGTGCGGATTTCCGGGGAACAACCGGCAGGGCTCAAGCGCAGGAAACTGGATCAGCCAGCCGGGAAAAAATTCTGAACCCTTGTCGATTCGGGCCGACCCCGTTCGACAGGATAGTAGTAGGACGCATACGGCGTCCTCATGTATGCAAGGAGAATCCCATGAAGTACATGTTCATTATGCGGGCTACGGCCGAGGCAGCAGAGGCCTACAAGGAGATCCCGTTCGAGGAGATCATCAGGCAGATGGGGGCGTATAACGAATCGCTCATCAAGGCCGGGGTCATGCTGGCCGGGGAGGGTCTCGTTGACACATCCGAGGATGCCGGCTTCGTTGTCGACTTCTCCGGGGAGCCCCAGATTGTCAGCGACGGCCCGTACGGCGAAACGCACGAGCTGTTCAACGGATTCTGGATTGTCCAGGTGGCCTCGAAGGAAGAGGCCCTGGAGTGGGCGAGGCGGTGCCCGCTTGGCCCGGGATCCAAGCTCGAAGTCCGCCGCGTGACCGAATTCGCGGATATGCCCGACTTTGCAGAGTTCGCCCACGTCGACGTGGCAAGGGACGACGCTGCTCCACGGCCAGGGATCGGCTAGGAGCCGGAGGAGCCAGTCATGAGTGGAGCGGAAGGTGCTGAATCGGTCAAGCGCAGGATCGAGGCGGTCTGGCGTATCGACGGCGCCCGCATCATCGCCGTGCTGGCCCGTGCGACCCGCGACTTCGGGCTCGCCGAGGATCTTGCCCAGGAGGCTGTGGCCGACGCGTTGTCGCAGTGGCCGGAGTCCGGTATCCCGCACAATCCCGCCGGCTGGCTCACTGCGGTGGCAAAACGGAAGGCCATCGACTCCTGGCGCCGCGCCGAGCGGCTGGACGAGCACTACCGCGCTCTCGCAAACGGGCTGGAGCTGGAGGACGGAGTGACATGGGAGCCGGTCGACGACGACGTGCTCCGGCTCGTGTTCACTGCGTGCCACCCTGTCCTCTCCCGGGAGGCCCAGGTTGCGTTGACGCTGCGGGTCGTGGGAGGCCTGACGACGGAGGAGATCGCGCGGCTGTTCCTTATTCCGGTGGCCACCGTGCAGCAGCGGATAGTGCGGGCCAAGAAGACCCTGACCGCTGCAAGGGTGCCTTTCGAGGTCCCCGAGCCAAACGATTGGGGACCTCGGCTGGGCGGCGTCCTGGGGGTCATCTACCTCATGTTCACAGAGGGGTACGCGGCAACGTCGGGGGAGAGCTGGATCCGTCCGGACCTGGCCGGTGAAGCGCTGCGAATCGGAAGGGTGCTCGCGGGTCTGGTCCCGCGTGAGCCCGAGGTCCACGGACTAGTCTCCCTCATGGAATTCCAGGCCTCCCGGTTTGCCGCCCGCACCCTTGCAGACGGCAAGCCTGTGCTGCTGGCGGACCAGGACCGCGGGCGCTGGGACAGGGCCCAGATCGGGCGGGGGCGCGAAGCGCTTATCCGGAGCGACGGGTTAGGCAAGGGCAGGGGTAGCTACGCGTTGCAGGCAGCGATAGCCCAATGCCATGTAATGGCACCAAGCATCGCGGAGACGGACTGGGCCCACATCGTGTTGCTTTATGAGGCGCTCGTCCGGATTGCTCCCAGCCCCGTCGTGGAGCTCAACCGTGCTGTGGCCGTATCCATGGCCACGGGACCGGACACGGCTTTGGGGATCGTGGACCGTCTCGCTTCCGGCGGCGCATTGCGCGGGTCCCACCTGCTACCCAGTGTCCGCGGCGAGTTGCTGGCCCGGCTCGGCCGGACGGAGGAGGCACGGTCGGAGTTCGCGACGGCCGCCGCGCTGGCCAAGAACGACCGAACACGGGCCGCCCTCCAGGAAAGAGCGGCAAGTATCTGATGCCGGAACCGCGCGTACTGGATGGTCCGGCGTGATTGTGCCGTGATTCAGCCGAAGCTAGGCTCGCCACCAACACCGAATACCGAATGAACCGCGGCAGGACCAACTGTCGGCGCAAGCCAACGAGATGAAGGAACGAAAAATGCAGAAGATCAGCACGTGCCTATGGTTCGATACGCAGGCCGAGGAAGCCGCCGACTTTTACGTTTCGGTGTTTGATAACTCCCGGATTCTCAGCGCGTCGCGCTACGGCGATGCCGGACCGGGCACGCCCGGGCAGGCAATGACCGTGGAGTTCGAGATTGAGGGGCGGAAATTCATGGCGCTCAACGGGGGACCGGCGTTCACTTTCAATGAGGCTGTGTCTTTCGTCATTGACTGTTCCTCCCAAGACGAGGTGGACCGCTATTGGGCTGCTCTCACCGCAGGCGGGTCCGAGAGCCAGTGCGGCTGGCTCAAGGATAAGTTCGGGGTCTCCTGGCAGGTTGTCCCGTCGGCCCTGGGGCGGCTGCTCGGCGGTCCGGATCCGGCCGGCGCCCAGCGTGCCATGGAGGCGATGCTTGGCATGCGGAAGCTGGAGATCAGCGAACTCGAGGCGGCGTACAACGGTTCCTGACAGGAACTGCGCGGTGGCCCATGCCCATCCTGAGGCTTTAAGTATGGTTGCCGGTGCTATTGAGCCGACTGAGCCCTTTGCGTATTGAACGGGTGATCGGGGCGCCTTTCGTGGCTGTGATCACCTTTGCCGCTATCCGGCCGGTCAATGTGGTCGGGGTGCGGTTCCATATGACGTGGATTCGCGAGCCGCCGGTTCCATTGGGCGTTATGGTGGCGCTGACGTAGCTTCCGGGTGCGCAGAAGTTGCTCTCGACCACCGTCCAGCGGACGGTTTCCGGATCGGACCAGTCATAGTGCTCCTTCGCCCAGACAGTGGAACCGGGCAACTTACTTCCTTCCCGGATGTCTGCCTGCGTCTCGCCGACGTTGTACACCTCGTACAAGGACGGATGAATGCCTGGCCATACCTGCGGGCGGCCGGGGGAAAAGTCCAGCAGTGCTGCCCTGACGCGCTCCGGAGGAACCGGGGTGTCCATGTCTGCTTCCACCCGAGGCACCGGGGCTCCTTCCGCACGTTTCTGCCACTAACTGCAAGTATGGAACTTCCCCGACCGATAGCAACAGCATGTCCCTGCCCGAGCGACGCCAACCGGACACAAACGGGAAGGAACGACGGCGGGACTTCCCGCCGTCGTTCCCTCACTTCTTGGTCCTCATATGGTGAGAGCGTGAGCGATGTTTCGTCCCGCTAGGTGCAGGGCATTCGTGGCAAGGGCGGAGTCCTGTGAAGTGTCCTGATCTGCGAGATCATGGAGGGCAATCACGCTGGACAAACCCATGCCGGCCGCTGCCCGGTCATCCAGGATTGAGCAGCCGACGACTGCCCACACCGGGGTGTTTCCTGAACGGGCGCACACAGCGGAAATGAGTTTACCGTCGGACGTCTGAGCATCTAGGCGGCCTTCTCCCGTAACCACTAGGTCGCACTCCTGAGCATGTTCATCAAAGTGCAGGAGGTCCAGGAAGTAGGCTGCTCCGGACACGAGCGAGCCGCCCAGGACCAGAAGGCCGAATCCTATTCCTCCGGCGCTGCCCGCACCGGGGGTGGCCGCGAGGGCATCAGCGTTGATGGCCCCAACGCGGGCACATGCTTTGACCAGAGCGTCCAGGCCCTGCTCAAGTATGGCGACACCTGCCTCATCGGCGCCTTTCTGCGGCCCGAAGATGCGGGCAGCACCGTTGATGCCGCGGAGCGGGTTGGTCACGTCGCTGGCGCCGATGAGTTCGATTCCGCCGAAATCGTAAATCCGGTCCAGATCGACTCGGACGATGCGGCTAAGCGCCCCGCCATCCGGCTCTACGGGATGTCCGTGCACATCCCGGAATTCCGCACCGAGGGCGGCAAGCATACCTGCGCCGCCGTCGGTGCTCGCGCTACCGCCAAGGGCGACGACTATGCGTTCCGGCTGGAGTTGCGCGGCGGCCAGAATAGCTTCGCCCAGGCCCCGGCTCGACGCCGTCAGCGGTCGCAGTGGACCCCGTACCGTGGAGAGGCCGCATGTTCCTGCCACTTCGACGACGGCTGTTTGCCCGTCAAACGCTATCTGCGCCTGGCGGACCTGTCCGTTTTCGCCGTGCACTTCGACTGTTCTTGCCTGCGAGCCGGCTGCTATGGCTGCATCCACACTTCCGTCTCCACCGTCTGCGAGCGGAAGGATTGTGACCTGAACGGATGCGTCGCCTGGGTGGGATTCAATGCCGGACCGAATGGCGCTGGCGACCCCCACGGCATCCAGGCAGCCCTTGAATTTGTCAGGCGCAATGAGTATCCGCAGCTTCAATGATGCGCCCTTTTCTCCGGTGTTTGCCTCGCCGAAGCCGTGCCCATGGAAAGCGCCAGCGATGCAACAGCCGCGATATGGGCCTTTGCACGGAAGGCTCCGAGTGGCACGAAGAGCAGTATCAGTGGAGCGGCGGCGAGCGCAGCCAACCAGAACAGCGAGTTGGCTACGGGATCCAGGACTTGTTCGAACATGAGCTCTCCTCATTGAGAAACAGCCGGGCCCATAAGGTCCCGTCATTTGTCTTACAAGTAAACAGCGTCGCGACTGCGATTGTCTAGCAAGTATTCATGCATAGCGAGTAGACCTGTCATGTTGTCTTGCTTAGACTGGTGGCGGAAGCGAAGGAGAGTGGCAAAGTGGCGGCAACCCGGTTGATGACTGTTTCCCTCGTCGAAGCGATATCGGAAGACATCCGTTCGGCAATCATGCGGGGGGAGTATCCGCCTGATGCCTCCTTCACGGAGACCAGTGTCGCCGAGCAGTACGACGTCGCCCGGCCCACAGCAAAAGCGGCGATCGAGAAACTAGTCGCCGAAGCGTTGCTGGAACGCCGTACGAACAAAACAGCACGCGTGATCAAGCTGGGCCCGGAAGACGTCCGGGACATCTATCTCACGCGGGCCCGGCTCGAAAAATCCGTTCTCCTCGAACTGGCCGCCACACGCAGTGTGCCGGAGGCGGCCATAGCCGCTCAGCGTGATCTGGAAAGACTTGAAGGCGGCTCCGGTTTCGACACCGTTGACCCGGACATGCGGTTCCATATGTCACTCGTGGAAAGCATCGGCAGCCCGCGGACCAGCCGCATGTACGGTTCACTCGTTTCCCAGGTAAAGCTCTGCATGGCCCAGATCCAAGGCCTGGAGCTCGTCGATCCCAAACGCATCATCAAGGAACACCAGCACCTGATCGAACTCATCCAAGCGGGTGACGGATTGGCGGCCAGTTCTTTCCTGGATGAGCACCTTAGCCGCCCGAGGGAGCGCCTGGTAGCGGCAGTGGGCGGCACGCCCGGCCCGGAGGCAGACCGCGACTCCTCCCTGGATAGAGCAAGCTAGACGATCATGCCTCGGAACCGATTCCGGTTCCTTGCGCAATGATGGGTTCATGGAGCCTTCGTCACGTATTCGCCTCTCCTTGGAGACTGCGCGCCTGGCCCTTCGACCATGGATCGCGGACGACACCGGCTGGCATCGATAGCTTGTCGCAGAACGCGGGGGAGAGGCCCCTTCTGCCGATGCGGACGCCAAAGTAGTCGCTGGTGTGGTCCAAGCCCAGAGTGATCACGGCGTCGTACCCTCCGTCGTCACCCGGAAGGTTGACGGTGAGATCCTTGGCTACTGCGGACTGGTGATTGGGAGAGCAACGATCGACGAACCGGAGTTGGCCTACGAGCTTTTCAAACATGCCCACGGATGCGGCTACGCCACAGAGGCAGCGGCTGCAATTGTCGAGGCGGCTCGGAAGACTGGGCGTTTCCGACTGTGGTCAACCGTACGTGTAGGGAACGCGGCATCCTTCCGGGTGCTCGAAAAACTCGGTTTCACTCGGCACCACAGCGTGTGGGATGACCACGGCGAGCTCGTATGGAATGTCCTTGACCTTCGCTAGGGTCCCCGGCCTACATAAGGAATTCGAAGGAGCGGATGTTGATGCGGGACTTGGAGAGCTTTGTGGAGGAGGATGTTCAGCCGACGTGACGGGCTGGGGCTTCGACTGGTAAAAAGGGGCGGGCCGAGGAGGAGCGTCCGCCCTGGGGATTCGCAAGGATGCTGGCCGGCCGGATGGCCAGCGCCAGCAGCGCGCTCGATCTCGATACCGGCGGCGGTGAGGTGCTTTCGGAGCTTCCGGTGTTTCCTGAGCGCGTCGGCGATCGAACTTACCGAGCACTTCCTTGATCCGCTGCCCGAACCTGGCAAGGGGCGGGACCCCCAGCACTAGGCCGCTTCGGCTGAAGCGGCAGGGCTTACTGTCACGGACCTTCGCACGGCACGATGCCGTATGGAATTCGTCGACGTCCGCGCCGTGGTGTGGTTCCTGCGCAAGTGCATGTGGTGGGTCCCCGACTTCTCAGCCGAACGTTACTTAGACAAACTGGCCGAGCTGGACGAACAGATGAGGGCAGGACGTCCCTTCATTGACCACTCCACACGGCACCTGATCGAGGCTCAGCGGTGGGCAAGGGTACGACGGAGCCGATCTTGTGGCGGGTGACTTGGGTTCAGCTTCCGGAAGGCAGCTCGCTATCTGTCGAAGAGACAGGGGAGTGGATCGGCACATGACCCCCCAACGAACAGGGCAAATGATGGCCCTGGGTGGCTCGTCAGGTGCGTAGTCTGCGGCCCGGCTTGAGGGAATGCTCGTGCAGGCCCCACTGGATGCTGGAAAATGGGGCCATGCGCGAACCCTATGCACATAACGCGACTCTGATAATGGATGCTGACGCTGACATTCGCGCACCAGGCGCCGCCATTACGTTCGCGCTCTGCGGAAGCTGGGAGCACAGGGCCGCCTTGTCCACTTGCCGCCCATCACACAAGCGCTGAGCGCACCGGCACGTCAGTCCGCCTGAGAGTCATCTTTGCCACGGAGCCTGAGAAGCTATCGGAAGTCCGTCGCAGGATCGTTGACGTCCTCAGGGTCGGTAAGGCGACGGGGCCCGATGGTGGGGTGACCGCCTGGGCAGTACAGACGAGCGAGCCGGACGAACTTGCGCCGGAAGAACGAGCCCATGCCAACAGAATCGCGCTGGGCTAAGCGTTCAGGGATGCTTGGGGTTCACGTTCAATTCAGGCTTCAGACTGCCGCTCGCAGGTGATGAAATTCACTACTACTTTACATAATGTACATTATCGGCGTTCAAAGCACGGGAGTAGAAGTAGCTGCGAGAACATCGCAGCCGTGCGCCGCTTACAGCAGATAGAAACGGAGTGCTGGAGGAACCCGAAGAGCAGATCCAAGAACCAGAAGCTGTCCTTACTTTCAAAGAACAGATCGCCAAAGGATGAAGCGAACAGCGGCCTCTTGTCGGAAAGTTCCAGAGACGACCATGACTCAAGTGCTGCCGCGTAATTCTCAGTCTGGCGCGTTCACTACTCCCAGCCCATGAATACCCGCGCAGGCCAGTTTAGAATTCCCGAAGACGTTGGGACAACGACGTCAGACCGCGCGATTAGTACCAGTACCGTCTTCCGGCAAGAGGGCGTCCGATTGCACCGAGCACGAAAAGCACGAGGCCGATAACAGCCAGAATCCACCCAATAGTTATCAGGATTGCAATGTTGAAAATATAACCAAGGATTAGTAGAACAACTCCGAGTGAAAGCACTTTAGTCCTTACCTTTCCAAATATTCGGACCAACCCTAATTGCAAGATGGTTCCTGCACTCGTCCTCGTACCACACCTGGTTGTCGAGTGGAACAGGAAACCTTACTGGCCCCCATCGGGTGCGTATGCGTGGACCACGGATATCCGAGAATCGCAGTGCCCCCTGTCGTATCAGGGACCTACATGTTCCTATTGATCAACAAATCGACCGGTCGTTGAGAGCGAAGAGCTGAAGTTCCTGGCGACATCGCCTATCGCAGAATGAAGCGTCGCGCTCAATCCACTCCGGACTTCTTTCGCATGGTTCGGAGAGGCTCTCCACAACCTTCAACAAACTAAGGCGGGTCACTCCCCCTCCGGTTAAACAACGGGGAGTCTCAATAGATGCGAAAAGGTAAATTCCCACCGGAACTGCTGATCTTCGGGGTCGTTTCCGACAGCTAACTGATGGCACCGGGGTTCATCGGCGCGGCTGACTGCGTCGTCGTGAAGCAAGCAGTGTGAAGGCGAATCCCAGCATGACCATCACTGTCCCGCCAATGAGAGGCGTCACCGTATTCTGGCCGGTCTGTGCCAGACTCCCAACCTGGGCCGCTCCAACCGGGGCGGGTGTGACCGGTGCCGAAGCAAGCGGGGTGCCGGCCGGGGCCGCCTGGGCTGAGTTGATGGTCAGGGTCAGCAGTCCCGTCGAGGCTGTGGGTCCCACATAGTTCCAGAGGCGGCAACCGCAAGCGCGTCCTGTCGTGACTATGAATGTGCTGGTACCTGGACTGGTCGGGGTGCCGGATAGGACTCCGAAGCTGTTTAGGTTGAGGCCGGCCGGCAGTGACCCTGACGAGACCGCGAAGGCGGGTCCGGGAACTCCAGAAGCGGTGAAGGTATAGGAGTAGGCGGTGCCGACCGTGCCAGTATCCGGCGGGGTGCTGGCGGTGAAGGCTGGCGCCACAGGGGCCGCGGTGATGGTCAGGGTCAGCGGTGCGGTCGTGGCCGCTGGTGTGGTTCCATTACTTGCCGTGACGGTGTACGTGCTGACACCTGGACTGGTCGGGGTGCCGGCGAGGACTCCGGCGCTGCTTAGGGTGAGACCGGCCGGCAGTGACCCTGACGAGACCGTGAATGTCGGTGCGGGAATCCCTGAAGCGGTAAAGGTATAGGAGTAGGCGGTGCCGACCGTGCCAGTATCCGGCGGGGAGCTGGCGGTGAAGGCTGGCGCCACAGGGGCGGCGGCGATGGTCAGGGTCAGCGGTGCGGTCGTGGCCGCCGGTGTGGTTCCGTTACTTGCCGTGACGGTGTACGTGCTGGTACCTGGACTGGTCGGGATGCCGGCGAGTACTCCGGCGCTGCCTAGGGTGAGCCCGGCCGGCAGTGACCCTGACGAGACCGTGAATGTCGGTGCGGGAACTCCTGAAGCGGTAAAGGTATAGGAGTAGGCGGTGCCGACTGTGCCCGTATCCGGCGGGGTCCCCGTGATGGCGCCCCAGGCGGCTGGTGCGAGGAGTAAAGGAACCCCCAGGGCGAATATTGTCGCGGCTATCAGAAGAAGTTTTTTCACCATGAGCCACGCTTTCAAGTGGAGCGGAGGACGAGCCCACGCCGTCTTTACGGGCGCGGCCATACAGATCCCGACTTGGCTAAGCCCAGGAGCAGAAATACGCCCCCGCAAGCCCCCGTCGTCGCTGACACTTCCCCCGAAAGGCAACACCAGAGGGTGCGCCTCCGGTCACCCTACCACCGCCCGCCGGGATCCCTGCCTATTCCTGTCTGGGGCTGTTCAGCAGCCCAGGCATGAGCAGAGCAGCAGAAAGCATGCCGTCGAATTGCCTTCGCACGCGTGGCCATGATCGCTGAAACTTTGGACTACTCCCCTGCCCTGACAGCCAGCAACCACGCTTACTGCCTTCACATCAGAGCGCGCCGGGGAAATCATCAGATTACTTCTCAAATAGGTCACTCCCCCTTGTGAACCTCATTAAGCGCTACTCACTCTCGTGCGGTGATAGGAATGGGGGTAGCCTGACGGGCATGGCCCTGACATCCTCGTCCGCACGCGCGTGGATCGGGACGATCGTCTTCCTGCTCCTTGCGCCTGGCGTCGTTGCGGGCCTCATCCCGTGGCTGATCTCCGGCTGGCGGTGGCATGACTGGCGCGGCGCGGCCTGGATCGTCGTGCCGGCCGCCTGGACGGCCATCACTATCGGGGTGGCTTTCCTCCTGCATGCTTTCGCATTATTTGCCCTGCACCGCGGAACGCCCGCCCCGGTGGCCCCGACCGAGACGCTAGTCGTGACAGGGGTCTACCGGTTCGTGCGCAATCCGATGTACCTCGCGGTGCTCACGACCATCCTCGGCCAGGCGCTGCTGTTTGGCAGCTGGTGGCTCGTGCTCTACGCTCTGATCGTCCTCGCCGCCGTCGTGGCTTTCGTGAAGGGCTACGAGGAGCCGACCCTTACCCGGACCTACGGCGAGCAGTACCTCGAATACCGGAGCAACGTCCCGGGATGGCGGCCGCGGCTCACTCCATGGCGTACGCGGTCGACACGATGATTCTCGGCGCGAATAATTAAGCCCCAGGGGCCGCTACTCCTGGCTGATGTCGATGCCCGTGACAGGTGCGCCTGCACGCTCGTATGTGAGTGAGACCGCGCCCTTCGGAAATGCCTGCGGCGGCTGTGCGAACCGGAACGCGGCGGGCACGCCTTGGCCGTCGGCGAACAGTCGCTTGCCCGATCCGAGCGTTAGCGGGTACAGGAAGAGGTTCAGCCGGTCGACGACGTCGGCCTCGAGCAGCGACCGTGCAAGGTCACCGCTGCCGATGACGTGGATGTCCTCGAACCGGTCCTTCAGGGCGGCCACCTCAGCGACATCCGACAATGCCGTCGTACCCTCCCATGCCGGATCGGTCACGGAGCGCGACACGACGAATTTGGGCAGGGCGTTGAACGTGACCGCGATAGGGTCGTCGTCGCCCCGGGTCGGCCAGAATGCCGCGAAGATGTCGTAGGTTTTGCGTCCGAGCAGCAGTGCATCCATCCGATTGATACCGGCGCCGATGGCCTCGCCGGTCTCCTCGTCGAAATAGGCACCCTGCCAGCCGCCGAACTCGAAGCCGCCCTCGCGGTCCTCGTCGGCGCCACCCGGCGCCTGGTACACGCCGTCAAGGGTGATGAAAAGGTCAACGGAGAGGATTCCCATGCTGCGCTCCTTTACGCGAACGGCGACGTGAAGCCGACCCTACCCATGCATCGATCCGGCTGTTCCGGATTCGACGTCGTTGCCTGACACACTAACGACGAACGCCCGTCAGGTCGAGAGACTGGCGCCGGACGAAGTGCTCTGCTTCAGGCCCCAACATAGGCAGCGAGGTGCTGGCCGGTGAGCGTGGCGCGGGTGGCCACGAGGTCAGCAGGCGTTCCCTCAAAGACGATCCGGCCGCCGTCGTGCCCTGCACCGGGGCCGAGGTCGATGATCCAGTCTGCGTGCGCCATCACCGCCTGGTGATGTTCGATGACGATCACGGACTTGCCGGAATCGACCAGCCTGTCCAGCAGGCCCAGCAGGTTCTCGACGTCGGCGAGGTGTAGTCCGGTGGTCGGTTCGTCAAGGACGTAGACGTCCCCCTTCTCTGCCATCTGGGTGGCCAGTTTGACGCGCTGCCGTTCGCCGCCGGACAGAGTGGTGAGCGGCTGCCCAAGCGTGAGATACCCAAGCCCGACGTCGACGAGCCGGTCGAGGATCTTATGGGCGGCCGGTGTCCGTGCCTCCCCCTTGCTGAAGAATTCCTCGGCTTCAGTCATCGACATCGCCAGCACTTCGGCTATGTTCCGCCCGCCCAGGGTGTATTCCAGTACCGCGGCTTGGAACCGCTTCCCTTCGCAGTCCTCGCAGGTGGATTCGACCGTGGCCATGACGCCCAGTTCGGTGAAGATGACACCGGCTCCGTTGCAGGTTGGACATGCCCCCTCCGAGTTGGAGCTGAATAGCGCCGGTTTCACCCCATTGGCCTTCCCGAACGCCTTACGAATCGGCTCGAGCAGGCCCGTGTACGTGGCAGGGTTGCTGCGCCGCGATCCCTTGATGGCACCCTGGTCGATCACCACAACGCCCTCGCGTTCGGCCACGGAGCCATGGATCAGGGAGCTCTTCCCTGAGCCAGCGACCCCAGTGACGACGCAGAGCACGCCAAGCGGAACATCGACGTCGACGTTCTGCAAGTTGTGCATCGAGGCGTCGCGGACCTCCAGCTTCCTGGTTGACGGGCGCACCGACTCCTTCAGGGCCGCCCGGTCATCGAGATGGTGGCCGGTGATGGTATCGCTCCGCCGCAACCCCTCCAGGCTTCCCTCGTAGCAGACGCTGCCGCCCTTGGTGCCGGCGCCGGGGCCGAGGTCGACGACGTGGTCGGCGATGGCGATGGTCTCCGGCTTGTGTTCCACCACGAGCACGGTGTTGCCCTTGTCGCGCAGCTGCAGCAGCAGCTGGTTCATCCGTTCGATGTCGTGAGGATGCAGACCGATCGTGGGTTCGTCGAACACGTAGGTAACGTCGGTGAGGGAGGATCCGAGGTGACGGATCATCTTGGTACGCTGGGCTTCTCCCCCGGACAGTGTGCCCCCCGGCCGGTCCAGCGAGAGGTAGCCAAGCCCGATCTCCGCGAAGGAATCCAGCAGGTGCCGCAGCCCTTTCAGGAGCGGCGCGACAGCCGGCTCTTCGAGCTCGCGGATCCACTCGGCCAGGTCGCTGATCTGCATCTCGCAGAGATCGGCGATGTTCTTGCCTTGGATCCTTGACGACCTGGCCTCGGGGCTTAGCCGCGTGCCCTCGCACTCGGGGCAGGCCTGGAAAGTGATGGCGCTCTCCACGAAGCGCCGCACGTGTGGCTGCATCGCCTCGACGTCCTTGGACAGCATGGACTTCTGGATCTTGGGGATGATGCCCTCGAACGTGAGGTTGATGCCCTCAACCTTGATCTTGGTGGGTTCGGCGTACAGCATCGTTTCGAGCTGCTTCTTCGTGAACGTCGCAATCGGCTTGTCCATCGGGAGGCCCATTCCCTCGAACAACCGCCCGTACCAGCCGTCCATGCTGTAGCCGGGGACGGTCAGCGCACCCTCGGCGAGCGACTTGCTGTCGTCGTAAAGCGCTGTGAGGTCGAAGTCGGAAACCGAGCCCATACCCTCGCAGCGCGCACACATGCCGCCCAGGTAGACCGCGTTCTGGACAACGGCCTTCTCGACCCGGCCGCCGGCCTTCTCGGTGCTCATGACACCGCTGGCCTTCCGTGTCGGCACATTGAAGGAGAACGCCGTGGGCGGGCCAACATACGGCCTGCCCAGTCGGCTGAAGAGAATCCGGAGCATGGCGTTGGCGTCGGTGGCCGTGCCCACAGTGGAGCGGGGGTTGGCACCCATCCGTTCCTGGTCAACGATGATCGCTGTCGTCAATCCCTCGAGAAAGTCGACGTCGGGCCGTGCCAGCGAAGGCATGAAGCCCTGCACGAACGCACTGTAGGTCTCATTGATCATCCGCTGGGACTCCGCGGCGATGGTGGCGAAGACGAGTGAGCTCTTGCCAGAGCCGGAAACGCCGGTGAACACCGTCAGGCGGCGTTTGGGTATCTCTATGCTGATGTCCTTGAGATTGTTCTCACGCGCACCCTGCACGCGGATGACCGCATGGCTGTCGGCAACGTGCAGCGGAGTGGACAAAGTGTTGGTGCCAGTGTCGATGCTCATCATGTCTCCATCTGTTGGCGGCCCCGCTTGGCGGTCCCCGTCGGCTGCTTCCGGCTCAATCAAAACCGGATTGGAGCGTCACGTCTGATTCTCCTTGTCATTGTAGGTGCGGCCCGGTGACCGGCGCTTCTCCATTCCTGACCGTCCCAGCGCCGTCGACAAGAACAGAGTATTTCCTGCTCAAACGCCTGCCGACCCGTCCGGCCATTGTCTTATGAGCCTGGCTCGCCAAGAATGAACGAATGACGGTCTACGTGCGCTCACTGGAAACGGCTATTCCGCCAACACTGCTGATCCAGACGGAAGCCAGAGACGTCTTCGCGGCCCAGCCAGGGCTGACGAGGCTTGGCTCAAGGCTGGTGAACACCTGCTTTGACTCCGCCGCGATCGACACGCGTTATACCGCCGTCGAGGAATTGACGATGGATTTCCGGGCGGAGAACCCCCAGTTCTTCGACCCGGCCACCGGGCTCCTGCTGAATCCGAGCACCAAGGTCCGCAACGACATATTCGGCCGCGAGGCCACCAAGCTTTTTGTCACCGCCGCGCAGGCGGCCGTGGATGCCTGCCCCGACCTCGATCTACGTGACATAACCCACCTGATTACCGTTTCCTGCACGGGTTTCTTCAACCCTGGCCCTGATTACAAGATCGTCCGTGCCCTGGGGCTGGACCCGGCAGTCCAGCGGTACCACCTTGGGTTTATGGGGTGCTATGCCGCGTTTCCCGCGCTCCGCGCCGCCAAGTCCTTCTGCGAGGCGGATCCGGAGGCCGTCGTCCTGGTGGTCTGTGCCGAGCTCTGCTCGTTGCACGTCCGCACATCAAACGATCCGGACGCCATCATGGGATCGGCCCTGTTTGCGGACGGCGCCGCGGCGGCCATTGTCACCGCTCGGGAGGTGCCGGAACCGCTGCTGCAGCTTGACCACTTTGAGACTGTGCTGACGCCCGTCGGCGAGGAATCGATGGCGTGGAACATCGGCGACCACGGGTTCGAAATGGTGCTCGGAAACTATGTCCCCCACATCATCGACGATCACATCGTGGGGGCGCTGGAGCCGCTCCTGGGGCGCGATCCTTCACTGTATGGCCTTCCCTACAAGGACATCCGGCACTGGGCCATCCACCCCGGTGGCCGAAGCATCCTGGACAAGGTCCAGTCGCGGCTCGAGCTCACGGACCGGCAGCTGGTGCCTGCCCGTGAGACACTTCGGAATTACGGAAACATGAGCAGCGCCACCGTGTTGTTTGTTCTCAGGCACATCCTGGAGCAGCCCGCCGAGGACGGGGACGAGCGGATCTGTTCGATGGCCTTCGGACCCGGACTCACAGTCGAAACCGGCCTATTCACGAAGCTCCGTCAGGTTTCCGCTGTCACGCCTCACATGTCCGCCCCGGCCCAGGAACCGGTCCACGAACCGGTCCAGGGACTGGCTGAAGGGCGGCCGACGGCGGAATCGTCGCTGGCCTGAGCTGCTTGTGATCCTATTGCGGCGGCGCGCCGCCGACGCCGTTGAAATGATGGACCTGCCGGATTGCGACCCCGCCCGGCTGGAAAGGACCTACAGGCAGTTTGCTGTCGTGAACCGTGCCCTGTCGGGATGGCGGAGGCTTTACGCCAAGGAGCTGCGTCCTCTGCTGTCCGCGGTATCCCCGACTACGGTCCTGGATATCGGATCCGGAGGCGGCGACCTGGCGGCGACGCTGGCTGGCTGGGCCACCCGAGACAACGTGAAGCTGCACGTCACCGGGATCGATCCGGACAGCCGGGCCCACCAATTCGCGGCCGCCAGGCACCACCTTCCTGGAGTCGAATTCCGCCAGGCGCACAGTTCCGACCTCTTGAAGGAGGGCCGCAGCTACGACGTCGTGATCTCCAATCACGTCCTCCACCACCTGCAGCCGGCGGAATTGCAGCAGCTGCTCGCCGACTCCCAGGGACTGGCCCGCAGGAAAGCGCTGCACAACGACCTCCGCCGCAGCCCGGCAGCCTACGCCCTGTTCTTCGTCGCAGCCCTTCCGTTCAGGGGCTCCTTCATCCGGGCCGACGGCCTGACCTCCATCCGGCGCAGCTACACACCGGCTGAACTGTCCGGGCTCGCTCCGGCGGGCTGGCATGCAGAGCCGCGAGCCCCCTTCCACCAGTTGCTGGTCCTCCGGAAGGATCAACCGGATGGTTGATGTGCTCATCGTCGGGGGCGGCCCGGTAGGTCTCTACCTTGCTGCCCTGCTCCTTCAGGACGGCGTTCGCGTCCGGGTCCTGGAGCAGCGGCTTGAGCGGGACCGGCATTCGCGTGCCATCGGCATCCACCCGCCGGCGCTCACAGCGCTTGACCGGGTAGGCGTTGCCTCCATCCTGGTCAGCGAAGGGGTAGCGATCAGACGGGGCAGGGCCATGAGCGGCAGCAGGACGGTCGGTTCGCTGTCGTTCGCGACGGTTTCCGAGCGGTTTCCTTTTGTCCTGGCGCTTCCGCAGTTCCGGACCGAGGAGATTCTGGAGTTGCGGGTCCGTGAGCTTGACCCGGAGGCCCTCGTGCGGGGCGCGCAGGTCACGGGTGTAACACACGACGGCGGACTGGTCACCCTGGATGTCGACGCCGGGACAGCCCGGTGGCAGGACACGGCCGCACTGGCGGTGGCGGCGGACGGCTCACGCTCCCTGATGCGGACCCTGCTCGATGTCCCCGTTAGAAGCAAAACCTACCCCGACCACTACGTGATGGGTGATTTTGCAGCTGCCGGCGGTTTCGGCGATGACGCGGTGCTGTTCCTTGAGGCAGGCGGGATCGTCGAGTCCTTTCCGCTGCCCGGTGCCGTGCGCCGGTGGGTGGTCCGGGTCAGTGAACCGGTGACGGCCCCCAGCGCGACGGGTCTCGCCGGCCTGGTGCAGCAGCGCACAGGGATCCTGCCGGAGGCCGAGACGAACTCGATGCTCAGCAGTTTCAGTGTGCGGTCAAGCATCGCGCTCAGGCTCGTGGCTGGCCGGACTGCGCTGATCGGAGACGCAGCCCACGAAATCAGCCCGATCGGCGGCCAGGGCATGAACCTGGGCTGGCTGGACGCCCAGGAACTGGCTCCGATCATTTGCGCGGCCCTGGACGGGAAACACGTTGGACGCCGCCTCCGGGATTTCGAGTTCCGGCGCCGGCTTGCCGCGGACGTGGCGAGGCGGCAGTCCGAGGTGAACATGATGCTCGGCCGGCCGCTGCCCCGGCCAGTCCTGGCGATGCGGAATGGCGCAATCGCAGCAGTGGCGGCAGTCCCGCCGCTCAACCGGCTGGTTGCCCGCCGGTTCACCATGCAATGACGTGCACTGTACTCCGGCTGCGCCTGTCAGGCGCCGGCAAAGTAGCAGTCATAGCTGTCCTGGCTGACGATCCGGCCGTCCCGGACTTCAAACACGGAGGAGGTCCGGGCACGGATCATCTCACCAGCATCCCAGTACCTCAGGTCCATCAGCGCTGTAGCGGACCAGTCCGCTTCGACCACGACACGGCCGGCCTCACAGGTGGTGCGCCGGATATCGAATTTCTGGCCGCTGACAACCTGTGCGCTCTGGTCCGCACCCGCGAGTACCTGTTCGAGCGTGCGCGTGGAGCCTTCAGGGGCCAGCAGGTGCGGGGCCTCGACGAGAACAAATTCCTCGGAAAGGAAAGGCCGGATGTCCTCCCCGCCCCCTCCTCCTTCAATGATCCGGATGAAGGCCAGAACCCTGTCCAGTGGCGTGGTCTCCGATGATTTCGGTGCAGCATTCAGTTCAGCCATGGCACCGAGACTAGCGGAAGCCTGCGATCACTGCCGGTCTTCCGAGGCTAGGCTTTCCCCATGACCCCAGCATCCCCGCCAACGCCCTTCAGCGCGGCGCAGATCCAGGAAGCCGTGCAGGAACTCCTCGCGGCGGAATCGCTGCCACCCATAGTCCAGGCCGGCCATCCTGTGCTCCGCCAGCGCGCCGCAGCCTTCGACGCCCAGATCACCGCCGTCGAACTGGAACAGCTCATCCAACTCATGAGGAGGGTCATGCATGAGGCTCCTGGCGTCGGGCTGGCCGCACCGCAGCTGGGCGTTCCGCTGCAGCTTGCTGTCCTGGAGGACCAGTTCGACGTCGATCCGGAGGCGGCTGCCCTCCGCCGCCGCACACCGCTGGACTTCCTCGCCATCCTGAATCCTCGTTACAGTCCCCTGGGAATGGACAATGCCGCATTCTTTGAAGGCTGCCTTTCCCTGAACGGGCTGCAGGCAGTGGTGGTCCGGCACGAGCAGGTGCTGCTGACGTTCGAAACCCCGGCAGGCGCATCGGAGGAGCGTGAATTCAGCGGATGGCAGGCGCGGATCGTGCAGCACGAGACCGATCACCTGCATGGCATCCTTTACGTTGATCGGGCCGAGCTCAGGTCACTAAGCAGCAACGCCGAGTATGCGGCGCGTTGGGCCGAGCCGGGCATTGGCAAGGCGCGCGCGGCCTTGGACTTCCTGCCCGAACTTCCCTAGGCCGCAGTACGGCAGGCCTGACGGACTAACCCGCAGCCGCCTCTGCCGGGTTGGCGGACGTCGGCAGGAAGGTGGACCACCAACGCAGGATGTGCTCGAACCGCTGCCGCCGGTGACGCGGCGTCCCGGACCGCGACAGTTCATGGTCCTCACCCGGAAAGACCAGCAACGCAGTCTCCACCCCGCGCCGCTTCAAGGCGGTGAAGTAGCGCTGGCCCTGTTCAATCGGACACCGCAGGTCATCTTCGCTATGGATGACAAGCGTAGGGGTCTGCACGTTGTCCACATGTCCCATGGGGCTCTGGGCGGCCATCTCCGACGGCGAGCCACCCATGTATTCGGTGCCGAAGTACCACCCGATGTCGGCGGAACCTTCAAAACTGACAGGGTCCAGAAACCCCCGCTCCACGATGGCGGCCTTAAACCGATGGTCCTGCGATATGGCCCACGCCGTCAGGTATCCGCCATACGATCCACCCATGATGCCCAGCCGGTCCGCATCAAGAACCCGGAATCTCCCGAGTGCGCCGTCAAGGAACGCCAGCACGTCCTGCAGATCCACTGTTCCCATCCGGCCCTTGATCGACAAGCCGTGCTCCCGGCCGTATCCCGCAGAGCCCCTGGGATTGCACATCAGCACCGCATAGCCGGCCTCGGCGTATACCTGCGCTTCCTCAAAGAACGCCGTCGTGTACTGGGCGAAAGGCCCGCCGTGGATGGTCAGCAGCACCGGATGGGGGCCTTTCCCGGCCGGCATCAATATCCAGCCGTGGACGGGATACCCGTCCGCTGACTGAAAGGTGACGTCCTGGGAAACCACCATGTTCGTTTCGGTCCGGAGTGCGGCCGAGAAGTCCGTGAGGAGCCGCAGCTGCCCGTCGTCGAGGACTGCAAGGTCTCCTGTCGTCGAGGGATCGCTCAGGGTCACCAGCATAGAACCACCGGCCCATGCGGCCCCGGTCACCACCCGCTCGCCGTGGACCAGGAGGGCATGGTCCCCGGTGGCACTCAGCATGAGAAGCTCCACGGTGCCCTGGGCATTGTTGAGGACCAGCGCCCCGTCCGGGCCCCGAAGCTCAATCCGTTCGCCGGGGCAGGCGACGTCCATCATTTCCGGATCCGTCAACGCCACGGCTTCGCCCCCTTCTGACGGCATGCAGTAGAGGATGGAATTGCGGGCGACGAAGTCCGTACCCGAATCTCCCAGCCCCCTCGCAATGAAGAACAGCCACTTGCCGTCTTTGGACTGCCGGACGTGCTGGATCTCGCGTAACGCATCATCCGAGGGCGTCACCCGCAGCGCATCCCCTCCGCCGGCCGGAATCCTGTAAATGCCGGTCGACAGGTCCCCGTCGTTCTCGGGCGGGGCCGTCACGAAAAAGACGGCGGCTCCATCGGAACTAAAACCCGCACTTTTATGGTCGGCCGCGAGTGACGTCAGGCGTTGAGCAGGCGGAAACAGGTCCGAATAGTCGGCTGCACGGTCCGAAGCGTCCTGATCACGCGGCGCTCCGGTCCCCCGGCCGTCCTGGCTCGAATCCCTGGCCAGTACTGTCGGTTCCCCGCCAGGCGCGGGAACATCGACGACGAAGAGCTGCGCGGGTTTGTCCTTGGTGTAGCCCACGCCATTCAACCTGTATTGGAAGGTGGTAATCAGGCGCGCGTCCTCCGATTCGGGGCCGGAGCCAGCGCTCCTTCCGGAGCGGGCATGTGCCGGTTCCCGCGAAGTGAAGACGATCCGGCCGGAATCCGGAGACCACGCGAAGGATTCGACGCCAAGGAGCCGGTCGGTGAGCGGCTGCGGTTCGCCGCCTCCGGCCTCCACCACGTAGAGCTGCAGCTTCGCTGACGGGCCCGTTGACCGGAGGAAGGCCAGGACCATCCCGTCCGGTGAGAAGGCCGGAGATATGTCCCGGAAGCCCCTGGTGATGCGGCGGGGAGGTTTCTGCGTGTCCAGCGGGACGGTCCACAACTGGCCGACATAAGAGTCCGCCCCGAAGTCCGGCCTGGTTACCGAAATGACAGCCATGCTGCCATCCGGATGGACAGCCGGTGCAGAAACGGAATTCAACAGCGGGAGGTGTTCAGGCTTCACCTGCCCGAGCCTAACGTGCGGCCCTTCCCTCCGGGAACAACCCTGCGGCACGGACCCACCAGCTTCGGCATGCTCCTTCACCACCGCCCTAGGATGGAGCGTATGCCCGCCACTGTCCTCCCGCTGCTGTGCCCCGTCTGCCGGGCACCGCTCAGCTTTGCCGAGTCCGCACCTTCAGTTGCGAGGCCAGCACTGAGATGCTGGTCCGGGCATAGTTTCGATGCCGCCAAACAAGGGTATTTCAACCTGCTCGTCGGCAAGGGAACGGTCTTCGAGGCTGATACGTCTGACATGGTTGCGGCCCGGTCCGCCTTTCTCCAAAGGGGTCATTACCTCCCGCTGGCAGAAGCCGTTGCAGGCGCCGTCGCGCCGGTCCTGCACGGGGGCGCCCCCACCGTCCTGGATTCCGGAACCGGGACGGGCCACTACCTCAGGGTGCTGCTGGACCGGTTGGACGCGGACGCTGCCAGCGTCACCGCCGTCGGGCTGGACATCTCAAAGTACGCACTGAGGCGGGCAGCGCGTCTCAACCCGGAAGCCATCAACCTGGCCTGCGATGTGTGGCAGCCGCTTCCGGTGGCAGACGCAGCCGTCGACGCCGTCACGGTGATTTTTGCGCCCCGCAACGCGGCCGAATTCGCCAGGGTCCTCCGCCCGGACGGCCGGCTTGTAATTGTCACCCCGCGGCCCGGCCACCTGGCCTCCCTGGCAGGGCAAACCGGCATGCTCGGGATTGGATCGGACAAGGACGACAGGCTGGCGGATTCGATGTCACACCATTTCGTGGTCCAAACGGCCGCTGATCTTGATATTCCCATGATCCTGACCCGCGGTGAGGCAGCGGACCTGGCCTTCATGGGACCGGCGGGACATCATATGGACCGTGCCGAAATTGTTGGGAAGCTTGATGGACTGCCCCCGGCCATTGAGGTGGAAGCCCGGTTCCGGATAACCGTCTTCAGTCCCGTCAGGCGCGCGGGGTAACGACTTGGCCACTATCCGGGAGCGGTACCTCGCTTTCCGCCGCCCCTACCGTGTTCGGACTAGGATGGAAGGACAGTTACCGTAGGGCCTGCCGCCGCGGCACGCAGGCCGGACGGAGGGCGAAGGGGGACAGAATGT